>NZ_BAKM01000160.1 GCF_000614185.1 Phocaeicola sartorii JCM 17136 = DSM 21941
GCCGAATGTATGGCTTCGTACTCGGCACTGGTGACGGTGAACAGTTCGGGCAGTTCCACCCTGAAAGCCACCGTTATGTCCGCATCCTTTGAAATGATGCAGCCGTTCTCCACCGCCAAAAGTGGAAATTTCCTTTCCAGCGTGGTAGCCTTTAATGTATTCCTCATGTTCTTTCTTCCTTTCTTCTTTTGTAGTTGAACAGCCGGGGTATCGCCTTTCGGCTGATAATGAAGCGTGGGTGTCTTTTGCGTGCGGCTGCTTTCATCAGCCCGTGCGTGCCGTACCGTGCGTTGAGCCGGAACGTCTGCCACACGAGCAGCAGCGAAGCCGACACGATGAAACCGATACATAGCCACTGGTTCACGCCTGCCATGAACAGGACGATGAACACCACGAAGACGGCGAGCAAGCCGCCGCAAAAGATAAAGAGGTACTGGCTTTTCAGCCCCTTGAACTCCACCGGCTTCCCGATACCCCTGTTTACCGGATATTCAGACATAG
>NZ_BAKM01000159.1 GCF_000614185.1 Phocaeicola sartorii JCM 17136 = DSM 21941
CCTGCATAAAAAAATGTGCTGCCCCACCCATCCAAACGCCCTGCCCATGGCGGTTCCATGGGGTAGGGTGGTAGCAGTGGCAGCAGTTTTTCAACACTCCAGGAAAGAAAAAAGGAGGGCAAGTATCTGGGCGGAGTTGCAATAAGAAAGTTTTTTTCAGGATGTCCGCGTTGTGTGCTTCCGTTTCCGGCTGCGTATATGATATGCCCTTTCCGGTCACGCCCGAAAGCTCCCGCCCTTTTCCGGAAAGACAGGGAGCTCTCCAAAAAGATGGCGAGCTTTTATCAAAAGGTGGCGAGCTTTTATTAAAAGATTACGAGCTTTTTTTAAAATGTCCTGTTGTTTTTCACCGCTGCCGTAATCCGCACTATCCACACCACACGCACTTCACTCCCCGTTCCAGTGTTCCTTCTCCATTCTTTTCCCGTTCCTTTTTTCCCTTTCCCTTCCCATATACGCGTCTGCACGCCCGTGTGCGAATATTATAATGTGTAGCTGTTTTCCCT
>NZ_BAKM01000158.1 GCF_000614185.1 Phocaeicola sartorii JCM 17136 = DSM 21941
CCCTTCCTTTCTCCCTTTCTGTTCAGCAGTGGAGACCACGCTATACCAATCGCGGTAGTTTTTCAAGCTGTCTTCGTATTCTATCAGCTCCCTTCTATCAAAGTTGGCTATTTCGGCCGCTTTGAACAGGCGTTCGAATACTCTTTCCTGAAGGGCTACAGGCCGTTCCATCAACCGGGATAGATTGCGTAGGACAAACATCCATTTGTCAAACATCGTCTCCAGCTCATATTCCGTTTTGTTGAACTTGGGCATCTCCAGGTAGATGAAGGTCAATTTGTCATAGAATACTTTCTTTGTACGCATATCTACCAGCTTCACTTCGTGATGGAAGTAATCGTCGTCCTTATCGTCGAAAACAAAATTCAGAATGGCCACTGTATATACGGCTTTCAGCTGATAATTCCATTCACTCCCTTTTATTGCTTGTTCCCTTATAGGAAAAGTGGCGTAATAGATGCTTCGGTCCTTGAAAAAAGCTTGTTCCCCTTTCTGCATCTCTACCAG
>NZ_BAKM01000157.1 GCF_000614185.1 Phocaeicola sartorii JCM 17136 = DSM 21941
ACTTTGTATGTCATTGAATTGAAGTTGGATAAAAGTGCTGATTCAGCTTTAGCCCAAATAAATCTGAAGAACTATCCCGAACGCTTTGCTCTTTGTGGACTTCCTGTGGTGAAGGTGGGAATAAACTTTGACTCGGAAAGTCACACTTTGAGTGATTGGATCATAGAGGGATAGACAATAATAGGTTCTGTCTGAATTCGGTGGAGGAACAGTTCATAACCGCTGATAAAATAAATTTATAAAGATAGAATATTTACTGTTAGCGTCCAAAAATGACGTATAGGATAACCGATAAAAACGTCAGACCTTTGCTTTCGTTAAATCAAAAGCCAAGTTTATGTATAGTTACAATGATTTTGAGCGTCTATTTTTGCGCTATAAATTGGAAGGTATCCCTGCGGGTATTTCTATTGAGAAATTTTGTATGTCCAACCAAGTTCCTTATAATCTATTTTCCAAATGGTACAAGGATACCCAGAAGAAGATAGTTCCCGTTCAGGTTTTGGGGGTCACTTCA
>NZ_BAKM01000156.1 GCF_000614185.1 Phocaeicola sartorii JCM 17136 = DSM 21941
AAAAAGGGCTGCTGCCACCACTTTTATCCCTTTTTTATCCCAAAACGTCCGGAAAAGGGGGAAGAAACAGGCGGAAGAGGACCACACGCCGGAAAAAGGAGACGGATACGAACACGCAGAAACCGGAAACCGGACCGGCAATGCGAAGCCCACTGAAGGACAAGACACCGGATGCGGCCTGACAAGGCCACGGCTACAACCCGACAATACCACGGTTGCAGCCCGTCAATACCAGAGTTACCATCCGGCGGAACTTCAGTTCCAGCCCGACGGAACCAAAGTTACAATCCTGATGAAACTGTAGTTTTAACCTGATGGAACTGTAGTTTCAACCGGGCGGAACTAAAGTTCCAACCTGAAGGAACCGGTTGAAACTCCTAGTCCGTATGCGCATTCATACTGTAGTTTAACGCTTTAGATTAACTACTTCTTAGTCTTACTTGTATGGATGGTTGACAGAGTTAATACTTAAGTTATAATATCAGTTGACTCTTTCAAGATGAACAAGGCAAACCGTACGCATCAACTGACGAAACCTCCAG
>NZ_BAKM01000155.1 GCF_000614185.1 Phocaeicola sartorii JCM 17136 = DSM 21941
GGGGTACAGACTTTTGAGAAAGTCATAGAGGGGAACTACCTTTATATAGATAAGACGGAATATATTTACCGTATGGCATACGGTGCTTCCAATTATTATTTCCTGAGCCGTCCCCGCCGATTCGGTAAGTCGTTGCTGGTTTCCACGCTGCATAGCTATTTTGCCGGAAAGAAGGAACTCTTCAAAGGGCTTGCCATTGAGAAGCTGGAAAACGAATGGATGGAATATCCGGTGCTGCACTTTGATATGAGCCGGGCCAAGCATGTGGACAAGGAAACATTGGAAAGCATGCTGAACTTCCAGCTTAGCGGATATGAACAGATTTATGGCAAGTCTGAGGAGGCTGTGAAACTGAACGACCGCATGACTTCACTCATTATGCGTGCCTGCGAACAGACGGGCCGACAGGTGGTAGTCCTCATTGACGAATATGACGCGCCCTTGCTGGATGTGATGCACGAGGAAGAGAATCTCCCTGTACTTCGTAACGTGATGCGCAATTTCTACAGCCCGCTGAAATCGTGCGACCCTTATCTGCGCTTT
>NZ_BAKM01000154.1 GCF_000614185.1 Phocaeicola sartorii JCM 17136 = DSM 21941
AAAACGCAGATAAGGATCGCACGCCTTCAGCGGGCTGTAGAAATTACGCATCACATTGCGCAGGACGGGAAGGTTCTCATCCTCGTGCACCACATCCAGCAAAGGTGCGTCATATTCGTCAATAAGGACTACGACCTGGCGGCCGGTCTGCTCATAGACACGCTTTATCAGGTCTGCCAACTGGACGTTAACCTCCGCATCATTGTTTTTCGTCAGGCCATATTTCTCATTATATTCCTGCAACCGCCAGGCCAAATATTCATTCAGTTTCTCCTTGTCCAGATGTTTGGCCAGACTCATATCAAAGTGCAGCACCGGATATTCCGTCCACTCGGTTTCCTGCTTTTCGATGGCAAGCCCTTTAAAAAGGTCTTTCTTCCCGGCAAAATAGCTGTGCAGCGTAGAGGTAAGCAACGACTTGCCGAACCGCCGGGGGCGGCTCAAGAAACAATATTTGGAGGCACCGTTCGCCATCCGGTAAATATACTCCGTCTTGTCTATATAGAGGTAATTCTTGTTGATGATTTCCTCAAAAGTCTGTATCCC
>NZ_BAKM01000153.1 GCF_000614185.1 Phocaeicola sartorii JCM 17136 = DSM 21941
TTGCCTATTTGAAGGATGGTGTAATCACGCCTGGAACTTCCGCTCCCGGACTGGAAGAAGCACGCCAAAAACTACAATATTACAGTATGAGCGAGGAAGAACGGCATGCTTATGATGAGCATATAAATGCCATCATGATACAGAATGATGTGATCAGCACCGCACATTTGGAAGGCTGTGAGGAAGGTGAAATGAAAAAGGCAAAGGAGATAGCCCGTAAAATGAAGCAGGCCGGTCTTTCGATTGAAATGATTGAAGATATGACCGGTCTTACAAAAAATGAAATAGAAAACTTATAGTTCCCCCATAATTTCCTTGCGGAAAAAAACTCTGCAAAAGCAGACATTCATTGCTATTACAGATATTTTGCTTACATTTGTAGAAAAAAGGAGCTATATGGGTGAGGATAATAAGATAATCCGTTTTGACTGGGCTGCCAAACGGCTTTTGCGTAACAAGGCAAACTTTGGTGTGCTGGAAGGTTTCCTGACAGTACTTCTGGATGAGAAAATCACCATCGTTGAAATACTGGAGAGTGAAGGCAACCAGATCCATGCTGAC
>NZ_BAKM01000152.1 GCF_000614185.1 Phocaeicola sartorii JCM 17136 = DSM 21941
TATATAATTTTCATTACAAACTATATTTTTCATATTCTAGTAAAAGAAGTATACTGAGTGGAAATAATATATAATACTATCCATTTTCATCATTGCCTTCTCTAATATATTGATATTCCTTAGGGGAGAGAGTCCCCACAACTCATCCTCAATTGTTTCCGATCTTAATTTTGCTATATGATATAAAATCTTATTACCTCCCCAATATTTATCAACAATAGCTTTTCGCATATAAAAATTACATGGGGCAAATTTTGCACATACTACTAAGGATGTATTTACTGCTATTCGAGTTAAACGAACAATCGAATTAATTCGATAAATGGGTGCGTTACAAAAATAGTTCATAAACATAACAAAGTCTATAGCAGGATCAAAATCTGAATTATACCCGCCTAACTTCAACATTACTGACCTATTGAGCATTGCTCCCACACCCGTATCAAAATCCAATCGAAAGGAAGAATGTCTATTGTTTTGATAATAAGATTTCGCCTTCAACAATCCAAAGAATCGATCTTTACATACACCACCCTTTATAAACTTTCCATCCTTATCTATCAATATATTCCG
>NZ_BAKM01000151.1 GCF_000614185.1 Phocaeicola sartorii JCM 17136 = DSM 21941
AAAAAGACCGGCATCTTTTTAGAAAAGACCATCATCTTTTTATTAAAGACCGTTATCTTTTTGGAGAACGGCCTCATCCTTTTCCGAAAGGACAAGAACGTCCGGGCCGGAGAGGAAAGGGCATTTCACATACATATCCGGAGAATTCCGTGCACACCCGGACGATTCACAAAACACCTACAACAGAGTTTTGCAAAACTGCTGCCACTGCTACCACCCACCCCTCTGAAACCACGATGGACAGGGCGTCTCAAGGGTGGTGGCACCATCTTTTTTTACGCGGTAAAAAGGGCTGCTGCCACCACTTTCACCTGTTTTTTACCCCGGAACGACCGTTGGAGGGGGAAGATACAGGAGGCGGAGGAGGACCAAACACAGGGAAAAGGAGACGGGTACGGACAGACAGAACTACGGTTGCATACAGACAAAGCCACAGTTGCAATCCGGCGGAACTCTGGTTACATCTTGACGGAACTGAAGTTACAGCCGGACGGAACTGTAGTTTCAACCGGATGGAACTAAAGTTTCAGCCGGACGGAACCGGTTGAAACTCCTTGTCCGTATGCTCATTCATTGTAGCTTAACGCTTCAGGCTGACTACT
>NZ_BAKM01000150.1 GCF_000614185.1 Phocaeicola sartorii JCM 17136 = DSM 21941
CTTGGCTGTTGCGCGCTTGATATCCACACGGTTAAACTTGTCGTCAGCATGGATCTGGTTGCCTTCACTCTCCAGTATTTCAACGATGGTGATTTTCTCATCCAGAAGTACTGTCAGAAAACCTTCCAGCACACCAAAGTTTGCCTTGTTACGCAAAAGCCGTTGGGCGGCCCAGTCAAAACGGATTATCTTATTATCCTCACCCATATAGCTCCTTTTTTCTACAAATGTAAGCAAAATATCTGTAATAACAATGAATGTCTGCTTTTGCAGAGGTTTTTCCGCAAGGAAATTATGGGGGGACTATAAGTCTTCTATTTCATTTTTTGTAAGACCGGTCATATCTTCAATCATTTCAATCGAAAGACCGGTCTGCTTCATTTTACGAGCTATCTCCTTTGCCTTTTTCATTTCACCTTCCTCACGTCCTTCTTCACGCCCTTCCAAATGTGCAGTGCTGATCACATCATTCTGTATCATGATGGCATTTATATGTTCATCATAAGCATGCCGTTCTTCCTCACTCATACTGTAATATTGTAGTTTTTGGCGTGCTTCTTCCAGTCCGGGAGCGGAAGTTCCAGGCGTGATTACACCATCCTTTAAATAGGCAA
>NZ_BAKM01000149.1 GCF_000614185.1 Phocaeicola sartorii JCM 17136 = DSM 21941
CCACAGGTAAATGGAGATATAGCGTGAAATCCACTGGGTCAGCGTGCTTTGGAAACCGTCATAGACGGAAATCGCAAACGCCAGCGGACCCAGTATCGAAAGCACAATCAGGAAGAACGTGCGCAGCGTGTCTATAATCAGCCCCGCCGCCTGAAAGAGCATTTCCAGCAATTCCCTGAACCAGTCCCGTACGGACTTCTTGATATTGTAAGCCGCCCTGTCCATGTACATACCCGTCATAGTCACCATGTCGGAGGGCGACCAGCCCAGTTCTTCCAGTTGTCTGTCAAATTCCTCGTCCGATGCGAGGTAAGCCGTTTCGGGGCTTCGCATCAGGGCTTCATATTCCAGTCGGTCTTTCTGCGCCCGGTACTCGTTCATGTCGAAAGTCTGCGTTTCCATAAGCTGGTTACACCCTTTCACCACTGGCGACAGCACCGTGTTGATTGTCCCCAGCACGAACGTGGGAAAGAACATGATGCACAGCCCCAGCGCAAAGGGGCGCAGGAGCGGGTACACGTCTATGGGTTCGGCACGTGCGAGCGACTGCCACACTTTTGCCGCCACGTAGAACAAAGCTCCCAATCCGGCAATACCTTTCGCTACCCCCGTCATGTTGCTGCACAAGGGCATCAT
>NZ_BAKM01000148.1 GCF_000614185.1 Phocaeicola sartorii JCM 17136 = DSM 21941
TGCCATTGCGGAACGATAGGCGCTGTTTTTGATTTCTATGCCGGAACGGTAAAGCGTGCTCCGCCTGGTGGCAGAGCATTCTCTGGAATGGTGCTACCGGTTGTTGAAAGAACCCCGCCGGATGTGGAGACGTTACATTGTCGGCAATCTGTTGTTTATGTGGAATATATGTAAAGAGTAGCTTGATGAAAAGAATCTTATTGCTTGCTTTGGGGTGTAGCGTTTCCTTATGGGCCGATGCCCAGGCATTGATGGGGACTACCGGACTGCTTCATGCTCCCACGGCTGATATGCAGCGTGATAAAACGTTCCTGTTTGGTGGAAACTATTTGAATACTCATCCGTTATCCACCCATTTTCGTAGCCGTGAGGTGGGGTACACCTTCAATTATTACATAAATATAACGATGTTTCCCTGGCTGGAGGTGTCGTATATCTGTACATTGATACATGCGGATCACGGCTCTACTTATTTCCCGGAACAGTCTTGGGGGAAATTCACGAATCAGGACCGGATTTTCAGTGCGCGTCTGCGCCTTTGGAAAGAAGGGTGGTGGAAGGAGTGGACACCGCAAATCGTCCTTGGTCTGGACGATCCCACCTCTCATGCCGATCATGGCGGTGGGGAACTGGTGTCCGGTAATACAAGCGGTTCCAATAATTA
>NZ_BAKM01000147.1 GCF_000614185.1 Phocaeicola sartorii JCM 17136 = DSM 21941
ACCTTGGTACACCCACAGGAAGTGATGACATCGTATATCACCAGCATACGCTGCCCCGTATTGGTCAGCGTGAACTTGCGTTCCTGCTTCTCCGACTGAGGGAATGAACCGAAGTCCACACTTTCCACATCCTGGATGACTTTCGTCATCGGTGTTTCAGCTTTTACAGCTTCACCACCTGTCAATACGTTCAGATAAAGTTCCTTCACCTTCGGATTATGAACAGGATTGCCTATAGCCACCACCCTGTTGTCTTTATCTAATAAAAATGTCTGGAAAGTCATTTCATCCGGAAAGTGGTTCAATCGGTTAAAATCGTCCTTTTCATCGAAACAAACCGGATAAGTGAATGCATCGCGACGGGTGATATAACGAAGTTCTTTCATGTCTTTCGGATGGAAATAAAAGGCAAAGGAAACCGGACGGTTCAGCGTTGAATCCACTTCCTGCATAAACTGTTTCCAGCGAGGCAGTTGTAATTTGCAACTGGTACAGCCCACCGAATCAATATAAGTCACCACCTTATAATCCGCATCCGATAAAGAAAAAGACACCGTATCCTTCCCTTGAATGGTAAAGACGGAACGGGAAGGAAAGAAAATTTCTTTCCCCTCCCATTCCTCAACCAAACGAGCGATTTTTTCTTTCTCAGATTCCTTGCAGGAAGAGAAAAGAGCAA
>NZ_BAKM01000146.1 GCF_000614185.1 Phocaeicola sartorii JCM 17136 = DSM 21941
AATATTCGCTTTTTTGGGGGGGCTTTGCTTTATGGCTGTTCCGGTACAAAGTGGGAAGTGCGATATAAAAAAAGAAAGAGGGAAAAATGAAAAGACACATTATTTATTTGTTTGGGGTTGTTCTGTTACTCCTTCCGGCTTGTACAACCCATGTGGACTCTTTGGAATGGGCCTTGCGTCAGGCGGGAAAGAACAGGGCGGAGTTGGAGAAAACTTTGCAACATTATGAATCCGACTCCTTAAAGCTGGCGACTGCAACCTTTCTGATACGGAATATGCCCTATCACATAGGTTTTTGTGATACTTTATTTACTCCGGATGGGAAAACATTGCATTTCCTCACAGATACTTTTTATGTGGATAAATCCGGTGTCATGAAAGGACCGGATATTAAGGGATGTGCCACCAGAACGGTTGGTAAAAAGAACGGATGATGAAGGAGAAGGCCAAGAAATACTTGTCGGTGGCGATTGACTGGCTTTTGTACCTGTCGGTGGCTTTTCTGTGTGTTTCGGCTGTATGGCTGCTGTCGCAGGTGTTCCTGTTCTCTTCGTTCTCCGTTCCTACGGATTCCATGACGCCTGCCATTGTCCCCGGTGACTGTGTGCTGGTGAACAAAGTGTTGAGAGGGGGGCGGATTTTCAACTTGAATGACGCTTTTGATCACAAGCCGCTGGAGATTACCCGG
>NZ_BAKM01000145.1 GCF_000614185.1 Phocaeicola sartorii JCM 17136 = DSM 21941
ATGGTGACGCAACGCTACGTGGACGAGCGCCGGGCATACGGGCGCAACAAGGTGCACCTGCCCCATGTGGCCTCGTTCGTAGCCACCGGAAACAACCTCCAGTTCCTGACCGACGACACGGGAAACCGCCGCTGGCTGCCCTTCGAGGTGGAGGGCATAGACAGCCCGTGGGAGGCGGACATCCCCTACGAGGCATCTACAGCCAGACGTACGCGCTCTATCAAGACGTAAAATTCCGTTACTGGTTTAGCGATGAGGAGATACAGCAGTTGCGCGGCCATGTGCAGCAGTTTGAGGTGCCCCGTCCGGAGTATGAGCTGATCCTGACCTTCTACCGCAAGCCCGTGGGGCTGGAACGGGGAGTCTATACCACCAGCAGCCAGATCATCGGACGTTTCGGAAACACCTCGCTGCGGCTGAGCCTCCAGAAGGTGGGCCGTGCCATGCGCGAGCTGGGCTTCCGGCAGATAAAGGCCTCCAACGCCAACTATTGGGTGGTGGTGGAGCGCACCACCGAGGAGGTGCAGCACTTGCTGCCGGCCGAGGCGGAACAGCAGCTGTTGCCATCCGGAGAGGAACAGGCGGATCCCCCCGGCGGAAAGCTTCCGAGGAGAGTGCCGAACTTCCCTTCTGACACACTTGGTGGAGGATATGGAGGATATTTTTCAAACTTTCCATTATATGGGAATAAGAAGTATCTTCC
>NZ_BAKM01000144.1 GCF_000614185.1 Phocaeicola sartorii JCM 17136 = DSM 21941
CCCCACTGGCAGGCGTTTTCTTCAAAGGCACAATAAATGCCCACCGGAGGCAGGATCTTTCTGTACTGGGGAGGAACGATGACACGTTCCCCCAGCTTCAAGCCCCATTTCATCCCCATACGGTAAGGAAGGACATCCTTTATCTCCTCCAGTCTTCGCTGTCTTTTTCGTTCCTCGTTCCTTCTCTTCTGCCGGTCCGTTTCCTCCGCCCGCCGTCCGGCTTCCGCTTTCAACTTCTTTATCACCGTGTCAAAATCCTCCTCGCCGGGGGTGGGAAGATTGGAGGCTATGTAGCGTTTCCGCGTTCCTTTCTCTGTTTCTTTCCCCACATGGTAATACTTTCCTGCCCCGTCCATCACTATGATGCTCCGGTCGGCCAGGTGGCCGCAGCACCAATACACCTCCTCGTCATCCCCTGCCAGCAGACAGGCGAATATATCAAATACGGTGGACCATTCGGAATCCACCAGCCGGCAGGACTTCGGGACGCGATAATCCGGTATCTTCAGATAAAAACCATAAAAGCAGAGGCTGTCCTTGTGCAGGCCGCGCATGGACGCATACGGTTTACGGGTGCGGCTGTGGAAAGTCTCCCCCACCCTCAGCAGTTCCACACTGCCATAGGAAAACACCACCGGCTTCTCCCGGTACGTGCGGCCTGTCTTCAGGTCCATATAGAAATCCGTGCTTATAGTATCCC
>NZ_BAKM01000143.1 GCF_000614185.1 Phocaeicola sartorii JCM 17136 = DSM 21941
TGAAAAAAAGTAATACCATGATAGATACAACCATGACTTTTAGGTTATTTCTTCTCCCGAACTTTGCGGCAAATCAATAAGTTACAATATGGAGATTATAACATTTGAGTCAAAAGCCTATAAGGAACTTGACAACAAGATTACCGCCATAGCAGACTACATCTTCAATCACTTGGACGAAAACAAGACCGATGAAGATGAAATTTGGGTGGATAGTTACGAAGTCTGCACGTTCCTGAAAATCAGTGACCGTACTTTACAACGCCTAAGGGCGGCAGGAATGATTTCTTACTCCGACATCAAGGGGCATTACTTCTACAAGATTAAGGAAGTAAAGCGAATGTTGGAAGAACGCTTGATTAAGCGTGACAAGGAGTGTATAAATGAACTGATAACCAATCATCAGAAATATGTTAAGGAAAGAAGAAATTCTAAGCAGAACAAATAACGGTCTGCTTGTTTTCAAACATTACTTACCCGGTGACTGGCGTATTGGCAGGCACTTTCTTAATCCTTTTTATCAGGATAAGAAAGCATCCTGTAATATCTACTTCGACCGCCATAGCGGTATGTACAAGATGAAAGACTTCGGTAACGACAATTATAGCGGCGATTGTTTTTTCTTTGTGGGGCAGTTAAAGGGGCTGGACTGTAATCGGGCGGCTGACTTCGTGGAGATACTGGAAATCATCGACCGGGATTTGGGCTTGGGGCAGGCTTCCGGCACT
>NZ_BAKM01000142.1 GCF_000614185.1 Phocaeicola sartorii JCM 17136 = DSM 21941
ATTGAAAATGAATAAATTATATTCTTATGGAATTGCAAGATAAATATATCCGTTTTGATTGGGCTGTCAAGCGTCTGCTGCGTCATAAAGCCAATTTTGGTGTGCTCGAAGGATTCCTTACGGTGCTGATAGGTGATGAGATTCATATAGTGGAGATTCTGGAAAGCGAGGGTAACCAGCAAACGGAGGATGATAAGTTCAACCGGGTTGATATCAAAGCTCTCAATAGTAAAAATGAGATTGTTATCATCGAGATCCAAAATACGCGTGAGCTGTACTATCTGGAGCGTATCCTGTATGGAGTGGCCAAAGCCATAACAGAACATATCTCATTGGGCGAGACTTATTATAAAGTTAAAAAGATATATTCCATCAGCATTCTTTATTTCGATATTGGTCATGGAACCGATTATCTTTATCATGGGCAGAATATATTTAAAGGAGTGCATACCGGAGACTTTCTTCAAGTGAGCACTCGGGAAAAGGATGCCATTGTGCCCCGTATGCCTTCCGAAATTTATCCGGAGTATTTTCTGATCCGTGTGAATGAGTTCAACAAGGTGGCGGTGACTCCTTTAGAGGAATGGATAGAATATTTGAAGACGGGTATTATCCGTCCTGACACGACTGCTCCCGGATTGGGTGAGGCACGTGAAAAATTGAAATATTATTCAATGACGCCTCAGGAACGCCATGCCTATGATGAACATCTTAGTGCTTTGATGATCCAGAATGATGTTCTTGATTCTGCTAAGCTGGAGGGAAAGATAGAAGGACGATTAGAAGG
>NZ_BAKM01000141.1 GCF_000614185.1 Phocaeicola sartorii JCM 17136 = DSM 21941
GCTTTGTATGTCATTGAATTGAAGTTGGATAAAAGTGCTGATTCCGCTTTAGCCCAAATAAATCTGAAGAACTATCCCGAACGCTTTGCTCTTTGCGGACTTCCTGTGGTGAAGGTGGGAATAAACTTTGACTCGGAAAGTCACACTTTGAGTGATTGGATCATAGAGGGATAGATAATAATAGGTTCTGTCTGAATTCGGTGGAGGAACAGTTCATAACCGCTGATAAAATAAATTTATAAAGATAGAATATTTACTATAGGCTGTATGCGATAACGTATGCGGCCTTCCTTGTTTTTGTTGCTGGTAGCGGCCGGCATCCGTATAATGTATTGCAAGAACGACAGTCTTCGTGACTACCAGCAGGAGATGAAGCTCCGCCTCTTTGAAGAGTGGGAGCTTCACCAGAGTGTGATGGTACAGATGCCCACCGGTACGGGAAAGACGCATCTGCTGGCTGCCATAGTGAGGGAGTTCTTGTGTGGTTCCGGTATCCGGGTATGGATTGTGGCGCACCGCCGGGAACTGGTGGGGCAGATAGAGGAGACGGTTTCCCGTTATGGAATGGGGAGGGAGGACGGAAGGGTGAGGGTGATGTCCATCCAGTGGTTGTCACGAAACCGGAAGATTATGGACGGACAGCCGGATCTGATCGTCATTGACGAGGCGCATCATGCCCTGGCGGAAACCTACCGGGAGCTTTGGAAGAGATATCCGGAAGCGAGGAAACTGGGCATGACAGCTACTCCCTGCCGGCTGAACCGCAAGGGATTCACGGATTTGTTTGATACCCTGATTACCT
>NZ_BAKM01000140.1 GCF_000614185.1 Phocaeicola sartorii JCM 17136 = DSM 21941
GTGGGTAGTACGCATCACCACGTCCACACGTCCTTTCGGGGTACGGACTTCCACATCCACATACATCCCGAACAAAGAAAAGATGATGTAGAATAGTTGCTGATAATGCCCCTCATAATTCGTATTATCACAATATGGGACGGTGGAAAGGAATTCCTGAAGCAGACGCAAGGCTCCGTCCATATCATCTCCAGCTATCGCACCATACATCTCCCCAATAGTAGCCAGCCCCGTATCCGAATCGCCAGCCAAATAGTTAGGCAAAAGGCTTTGCATCAACCACCTAATTTCACCGTTCGGGATATCCAGTGTATATAGTTGAGTCAACTTATCATAGTTTTTAATTGTAATATAACCGCTCTGATAAAGCAGAGGCACGATAGTTGTCATACGCTCAGTAGGGGCATCAAAACTGGTTGAAAGCGCCTTCTTCATTCCGATAGCAGACGGAGACACCTTGAACTTGCGCAGCATCTCTATCAGATAGGTGGGCGTGCCGCTGCCAAACCAGTAATTGGCTATCCTCCTTCTTTCTAAGGCATTCAGCAGGCTGAACGGATTATAAATATCCGGCGAAGGCCAAGTGAAATGATAGCCGTCATATTTCTCTTTCAGTTTCAGTAGGGTTTCCTCTTTACTCATCTCCAGCGCACCTGCCAGACATTCAATGTGTCCCGACATCCGTTCCAGCATCTCCTCCTCCGTAATGCCACAAATGGCAGCGTATGGCTCGTCCATACTGACATTCGAGATATTGTTCAGCTCGCTGAAGATGCTGAGCTGGGAAAACTTGGTGATGCCGGTCAGGAAAAC
>NZ_BAKM01000139.1 GCF_000614185.1 Phocaeicola sartorii JCM 17136 = DSM 21941
CTTTTTCCTCTATCACCTTATTCTTGAGCATTATTGTCGTATCCCTGTCCTCTATTTCCGAAAGAATCTCGTCCTCTATCTCCATGGCACGGCGAACGGCGGGTGCGGCAGCGGCCTTCAGCAGGCGGTGCACCACATACTTCACTTCCTCGTCCATGTGCTCATCGTTTATTTCCAGATAATGCTCGCTGTCGGGCTGCCGGTATTCCTGGTCGAACACGCTCAGCAGACGTTCCAGGCGGTTGCGGGTACGTCCGGTGAGGAACGGGATCTGTACGATGATGCTGTCATGCGTCAGACTCTCGATGAAAGGGTCAGGAGCAGGGAGCGGATGGTCATCATAGTCCAGATAGCTGCGGCGCACATAAACCACCGGCTCGGTGAGGTCGCCCAGGGATGTCCCAGGATGTAGATGGAAATGATGGGCAGCCCGTACGTACGTCTTTGTCCGTGCTCGTTCTTCTCTTCGACCATGTTCTCCTTGTTGAGGTACTGCGTACCCAGGTATTGGCGGAAGCGCAAGGTCTCCGTAATCAGCCAGGTCTTTTGCAGTTCGATAAGGACAAGGTGTTCCGAACCGTCGCTCTCGCGAATCTTTGCAGAGAAGTCGATGCGGAAGAGCGAGATGCGTGTCTGCTCCATGGATGTATACTCGTGGCGGCGCATCTCCAGGTCTATGATCTCCTTTTTCAGCAATGCGGAGAGCAGTATCTTGGCGACTTTCTTGTCTTCCATCAGGAATTTGAAAACGGCATCGTAAATAGGGTTGGCTATGATGGTCATAATGCTTATGGTTTGATGATGAAGCAAATGTACCTCTTTTTTTTGAATAGCAAGC
>NZ_BAKM01000138.1 GCF_000614185.1 Phocaeicola sartorii JCM 17136 = DSM 21941
GGGTGAGGATCACCTGGTTCACCACGGTCTCGTCCAGAGCGGCGGCAATCATGGACACCAGCCACCGTTTCAGGATGTCGGCAAAACGGACAGAAGCATCGGAGAGGTCGCGTGGACTTTCCTTTACATGCACCATTGCGGCCAGCCGACTGATGTAATCGGTCTTCCCGTCCCACGGGGGCAAGCCGTCCAGATAATTCTTTAACGGATGATATTCTTTTACGAAATCACTTCCGAGCAGCGTGTGCAGCTCGTTCAGGTTGACCGACATGCCACTGTGCTGCATGGCGCACCACAGGGAGTTTTCGATGTGGTCGGTGAGCCGTTGCCAGTGTCCGGCGGAAACTGTGGAAGGGCCGGCGGCGGCATCCGGAATCAAATGTGTTTCAATCTGATGGGTGAGCGCATTCATCCGGATTTCCATATATTCGTTGATGAATGTTTCCATTTCCTCCACGGTGGCCTTCCTGTGATGCGGATCATCGGCTTTCTCCTTTCTTGGGACGGAACGGGGCAGGGGGACGGTGTTGAACTCCGTCGTAAGCGCATAACAACTCTTTACAATGGGGAGCAATTGCTCGCGCGGATAATCGGGAAAAATCCGCAGGGCCCATGTTTCGGTATCCGCTTGCGGAACTCCGTAGCGGTTCATGTGATAGAAGCAGCGGCTGACATAGTCATTATAGCTGCCCGGAGTGTAAGTGATTCCTTCTTCGTCCAGCTGCGTCCGGATAACCTTGTAGGCGCGTTCCGCCGTTACCGTACTGCCGTGCTTCGGCTTTTCACGGGGTTTCATTTCGCTGACTTTGAAAGGGGTGGCTTCGGGGCGGAGCAGGGCGT
>NZ_BAKM01000137.1 GCF_000614185.1 Phocaeicola sartorii JCM 17136 = DSM 21941
GGAAGCTTCTCATATAGTCGAATTAAATCCGGATTTTCTGATCGTAGGTATGGGGGCCTTGATGCAGGAGAAGTTTCTGCTTAAGGTAAAAAAGATGGGTTACCAAGGCATCGGCTTTACGTGCGGTGGGTTTATTCACCAAACGGCAATGAATAGGATGCGCTATTATCCAGACTGGTTGATAAGATGAATTTGCGTTTTGTTTATAGAATGTATAAGGAGAAACATACACGTACAAGATATCTGCAAGCTGCATTCTTGTTTCCGACACGCTTTATCGGGGAAAGAATTTTCGGATGAAAGAGCAGGCTTTGCTTATTGCCATGTAAATAATGGAGAATGGCAACAACAGGACGAAGATAGCAGTAGGAATAATTTTTCCGAGTATTTTTAATACATCTGTTTTCATGCTGCAAATATAAATTAAAATTCATAGAATCGTGAAATTAAGGACTCTAATATTTCTGGGGGGACTCTTTGGAGGAATGAATGTTATCAAAGGGCAGGCTTTTTATGGTACTACAGGACTACTTCATGCACCTACTGCCGTTATGCAGAAAGATAAAACCGTTATGCTGGGAGGAAATATGCTGGATGTGAATACGCTTTCCCGATATTGGGTGAGAAGTGAATATCATCCCTATACCTATAACTATTATATTAATTGTACTTTGTTTCCTTGGCTGGAAGTAGCATATACCTGCACGTTGGTAAAGGGGATACATGGTTCTTCTTATTGGCCTCAGCAAACATGGGGCAGGTTTACCAATCAGGACAGATCGTTTCATTTCCGGTTGAGGGCATGGAAGGAGGGGTGGGGGAAGGCCTGGACTCCTCAGGTGGTGATTGGTACGAATGATCCGGGAAGTCATTCTTCAAATGGAGGTGGAGATATAGATTGGGG
>NZ_BAKM01000136.1 GCF_000614185.1 Phocaeicola sartorii JCM 17136 = DSM 21941
AAGCCCTGCTCCGCCCCGAAGCAGCCTCTTTCCGCACCGGCGGAATGAAGCCCCGCGAGAAGCCGAAGCGCGGCACTGCCGTGACCGTGACCGCGGAACGTGCCTACAAGATTATCCGTGCACTGCTGGAGGAGGAAGGAATAGCATACGCACCGGGCAGCTACAACGACTATGTAAGCCGCTGTTTCTATCATGCCAACCGCTACGGTGTTCCGCAGGCGGACGCCGAGGCATGGGCGCTCCGGACTTTTCCCGATTATCCGAGCGGCAGCTGCTGCCCATTATAAAGAGTTGTTACTCGCTCACGACGGAGTTCAACACCGTCCCCCTGCCCCGTTCCGTCCGGAAAAAGGAGAAAGAGAATGACTCCTCTCATAAGAAGGCCACCGTGGAGGAGATGGAGGAGTTTATCAACGGCTACATGAAGATCCGGATGAACATGCTCACCCATCAGATTGAGACACAACTGATTGTAGATACCGATGTGAATGCCGATTCCGATACGAATGCGAAATCCGAGCGTCCCGAAGCTTCCAGCTGCCGCCACTGGCAGCGGCTCACCGACCACATAGAGAACTCCCTGTGGTGCGCCATGCAGCACCATGGAATGGCGGTCAACCTGAACGAGCTTCACACGCTGCTCGGAAGTGATTTCGTCAAGGAATATCATCCGTTGAAAGAGTATCTGGACAGTCTGCCGCCCTGGGACGGAGAGACCGACTACATCGGCCGGCTGGCCGCCATGGTGCATGTCAGGGAAAGTCCGCACAGTCCGTTGCAGCAGGACAAAAGCCGGGGACGGGACGGCCTCTCCGAGGCTCCCGTCCGCTTTGCCGACATCCTGAAACGGTGGATGGTGTCCATGGTTGCCGCGGCTCTGGACGAGACCGTGGTGAACCAGGTGATCCTCACTC
>NZ_BAKM01000135.1 GCF_000614185.1 Phocaeicola sartorii JCM 17136 = DSM 21941
CCTATGATGAACATATTAATGCCATCATGATACAGAACGATGTGATCAGCACTGCACATTTGGAAGGGCGTGAAGAAGGGCGTGAAGAAGGACGTAAGGAAGGGCGCGAAGAAGGACGTGAAGAAGGACGTAAGGAAGTAGCCCGTAAAATGAAGTTGACCGGTCTTTCGATTGAAATGATTGAAGAAATGACAGGACTTACAAAGAATGAAATAGAGAATTTATAGTTACCCCATAAAAATCCCATAGAAAAGTGAAATTTCTATGGGATTTTTATGGGAGTGACAGCTGTTCCTGTTTGATAATTTTATACCAATATCTAATTAAGAAGCTGTTGTATCAACAACCAGTTGAGCCCCCCTGCTATCATGAATATTTGCCTCATGAATTGCAATTGCCATTTAATAAAATTGTTTTGTTAACAAACTCATTTTCCATTATTGTTATTACAGATATTTTGCTTACATTTGTAGAAAAAAGGAGCTATATGGGTGACAATAATAAGATAATCCGTTTTGATTGGGCCGCCAAACGACTTTTGCGTAACAAGGCAAACTTTGGTGTGCTGGAAGGTTTTCTTACAGTACTTCTAGATGAGAAAATCACCATCGTGGAAATACTGGAGAGTGAAGGCAACCAGATCCATGCTGACGACAAGTTTAACCGTGTGGATATCAAGGCGCGCAACAGCAAGGATGAGATAGTCATCATAGAGATTCAGAACACCCGTGAGTCCTGGTATTTAGAACGCATTCTTTACGGTGTGGCCAAAACCATCACCGAGCATATCAGCCTGGGAGATAAATACAACACAGTAAAGAAGGTGTACAGCATCAATATTCTATATTTTGATTTGGGTATTGGTCTTGATTATCTCTACCATGGTCAAAATTCCTTTGTCGGAGTGCACACGGGTGATAAACTGATTGTC
>NZ_BAKM01000134.1 GCF_000614185.1 Phocaeicola sartorii JCM 17136 = DSM 21941
CATTCCCGACACCCACCTGCGCTACACCAAGGTGGACGAGCGATGGATGAACTCGCTCAGTATGGAAGCCATCGAAACAGGCATAGACTGCTGGGACAGGGACATCCAACGCTTTGTGCGCTCGCGCCGCATCAGCGAATACCATCCCTTCACCGCCTACTTTGAGCACCTCCCCGAATGGGACGGAACGGACCGGGTATCCGCACTCGCCCGCCGGGTGTCCGAAGACCCGGTATGGGTGAACGGTTTCCACCGCTGGATGCTGGGGCTCTCCGCCCAATGGATGCAGCTTAATCCGGATAATAACCGCGCCAACAGTGTGGCCCCCCTGCTGGTGAGCAGCCGTCAGGGACTGGGGAAAAGTACGTTCTGCCGCCTGCTGATGCCCGATACGCTGAAAGCCTACTACACGGAAAGTTACGACCTCAGCTCCCCGGCATCCGCCGAAGCCAGACTGGCCGCCTACGGCCTGATCAACCTGGATGAGTTTGACAAACTAGGCGCATCCAAAATGCCCTTGCTGAAGAACCTGATGCAGGCCTCCGCACTGAACATCCGCAAGGCCTACAAACGCAGTGCATCGGCACTTCCCCGCATCGCCTCGTTCATCGGCACCAGCAACCGGGAGGACCTGCTGGTGGACCGTACCGGCTCACGACGCTTCCTCTGTGTCAGCCTGGAACACGCCATAGACTGCGCCACGCCCGTAGAGCACAAGCAGCTGTACGCCCAGCTCAAGGCGGAGCTTCTGTCCGGTGAGCGAAGCTGGTTCAACAAGGAAGAGGAACAAGCCATGCAGCAGCACAACGCACTGTTCTACAAACACATACCCGAAGAGGAAGTATTCCGCCTCTGCTTCCGTTTTGCCACCGAAGAGGACCATCCGCAGGAAGTGCTGACCCTTTCCGCCACCCAGTTGTTCGAGCGCATGAAAGCCGCCCATCCTTCGGTCATGAGGGGCATGACCGCCTACAGTCTGAGCCGTATCCTGCCCCAGCTGGGCGAACGGGTGCATACCGCCAAGGGGAATGTGTACCGCGTGGTGGCATG
>NZ_BAKM01000133.1 GCF_000614185.1 Phocaeicola sartorii JCM 17136 = DSM 21941
CTCGCGTCCTTTCTCCCAGCTTCTCCCAGCCTTTCTCCCAACCTTTTCTTTCGCCGCTGCTGTAGAGAGTCCTCTCCACGCTGATGGCATCCCAGAATTTCTCGTATCCCTGCAACTGTGCAGGCGTAAAAGCTGATTCTTCCAAGGCTGTTACAGCCCTTTTAATTTCCGGATATTCCATTAGTTCGGCAGGAACTTTACGCGTTTTCTCGTCTATCTCGGTCAGATAGCGGAGCCAGAGTGCCTGCATTTTCTTTTCGGTGTAGGTGTGGGGGGTGAATTTGGGCAATTCCACAAATATAAGGTGGAGACCGTCTATCACTTTTTCAGAATGTTCTACATGCACCAATCTATAATAGTGGTAGTATCCTTCCAGCCCGGTCTCGAATATATCGTTTACCAGATTCAGGGAATAGACGGGTTGCAGCAACTCGTATTTATGCCCCTTGTCCAGCTGCCTCACATACGCCTTGGAGGCGTTGAAGAGTACGCGCTGTTTAAATTCGGGTGACCACACCATCTGCATCTCGACGATAAAATGACGCCCCCGACTGTCCTTGCAGCGCACGTCTACAATGCTGTATTTGCGCAAAGGATGCTCAGGAATCAGTTCCGTAGGCAAATATTCTATTTCGGTTATCTCTTCACCTTCCTCCAGGGGGAGCAGGGCATTGAGAAAACTCATCACGATGTCGGGATGCTCTCCGAATACTTTCTTGAAGGTCAGATCGGCCTTAGGATCCAAATAGGTCATAGTTTTATTTTTTTAAGGAATTGTCCTTGGTTGATGCAAAGAAACAATTTTCCAGCCACATTTCCTAACAAATCCCGGTCTTTCATTCCTCTCCCCCCATAATCTCCACTTCACCCAGTTCCATCCACAGCTTGCGGAATTCTTCTTTTGTCATGGCCTGGCGGAAATAGTCCAGAATGCGGAAATAAGAGTCGAGTCTTACACAGCCCCTTTTTCAATTTTGGTATAGGTAGACGCACTCATATCCAGTTCGCTGCACATCACATGGATATCAATATTCAGTTTTCTACGGACGCTGTCAATCAGTTCCCCATCGG
>NZ_BAKM01000132.1 GCF_000614185.1 Phocaeicola sartorii JCM 17136 = DSM 21941
ACCGCAAAGAGTTATATCCGCTTTATGCGTGAACGGGAGATTATCATTAAAGACCCGGTGAACCAAAGCTATTTTATGATAGGTCTTATTTAATCCGGTAGCCTTATGTATATAGATAAAGAAAACTTCGTGGCTTGGATGGAGCGTATCATGGATAGGCTCGATATGCAGGACAAAAAGATAGACCGTCTGTTAAGCGGTCACAATTACCTGAACGGCGAAAAACTCCTTGACAATCAGGATTTGTGCTTTATGCTGAAAGTGAGTACCAAAACCTTGCAACGTTACCGGAAGAAAGGAATACTGCCTTACTTGACGTTAGACGGAAAATATTTCTACCGTGCAAGTGACATACACAAGTTAATCCGTGAACGCATGGATTGAGTGATAATCAATATCATATATTTTCATCTTGAATCCTGTCTTGTTATGATAATAAGGCAGGATTTCTATTATTTGCAAGGTTATTCCAGCGATTTTCGCTACTTTTGCAAAAGTAACATAAGAGAATAACGGCGGTTGAACAGTTTCGGCTGTAATATCGTCTTTATATATAACATATTCGTTCGCCGAATATCTCAAAGTAGAAAACTGGCACTTTTCAAAAAATGACGAGATTTTCAGCGCAATGTCTATGCTATGCTTCGTCATAGCGTGGGCTTGCCTGTTTCGTCATTTAGGGTATGCCAGTACCTCTACTTTGGAGCAGTGTAAGTTCACGCTTCTTTTTGGGATGCTGGCGGACAGTTGAATATAGATTAGTAAACTGTTTAATACCCGATAGGATGAAACAAATTAAAGCGCATATCGCCGTATCTCTTGACGGACATACCGCAACTTTAGACAAAGAACTGGACTGGTTACCCAATGAAGTAAAAGCTATCATCGGCAAATACTATTTGGATGCAGATTGCCTGCTTATGGGAGCGAACACCTACAACTACATCTTTGAACACTGGGGCGGGTGGCCGCACAAAAGCAAGCGGTCTTTTGTGGTGTCACACTACGACACCAACGTAACGCCGAACTGCGGCGTGGAGTTCCTGACCGAAGAACCGCTGCAAAGGGTCTATGAACTGAAA
>NZ_BAKM01000131.1 GCF_000614185.1 Phocaeicola sartorii JCM 17136 = DSM 21941
GGCTTTTTGAGTCCTGCCGCCGTCATTTCCCATTCCATAGCGGGCCACTGTCTCCTCTATCTGCCCCACCAGCTCCCGGCGGTGCGCAATGATCCATACCGGAGCGTGGGAAGCGTGCAGGAATTCCCTCACAATGGCGGTTAGCAGATGTGTCTTGCCCGTACCGGTAGGCATCTGTATCATCACATTCACATTCCGATGAAACTCCCACTCCTCAAAGAGGCGGAGCTTCATCTCCTGCTGGTAGTCGCGAAGATGTTCGGTTATGCTATGTTCGTTTGTGCTATACATGATACAGATACCGGCCACTGCCGGCTATGGGAAGGTTCATACCTCGGGGGTCTCTTTCTTTTTCCAGTCCATCAGTCTCTGCACCGCTTTAGCGCCCCAAAGGCAGAGGTCCTCGTCGTCCATCTTATGCACCAAAAAGAGGAAGAGACGGAGATAAAGTTCTAAACGATGCGAGTCCCCTTTTTAATATGGGCATAGGTCTGCTTATTCATCTTGATAGATGATGTAACCTGATTGATACTCAATCCGCAAATAATCCGCATGTCTTCTATCAGAAGGCCTGCAAGTTGAAATAATGATTCGTGATTCATACTTTACTGTTAAACAATGTTTATTTTCTGAGTTTATTTTTCAGGTGGTTCAGTTCCCACGTGAAAACTGAACCACCCCCAATTTCAAAGACCCGTACCTTGCGCCCCGAATAAATGAAACAAGCACCCGATAATGGAGAAAAACAATTTTATACAGCCTGTCGCACGCTTCTACTCCCTGCGCGACACCCGGCCCGAACCCACCACCTGGCAGGTTCTTTTCAAGGAGATAACCGACAGCACCCATACCGCCGCCACCCGTCATTACCGCACCCATCTGGCCACGCTGCCCGCCATCGAGGCGACAGGCGACGCGCAGCAGCTGGAGCAATGGAAGTTCACCAAGAGCAACCTCAAGAACGCACAGCCGGCATTCATCCCCTCCGTCCTGCTGGAGGGAGGGAGAACCTACGCCCATGTCAAGGGATTCACGGGATTTATCATGGTGGACATAGACGGCATCTCCCCCGAGCGGTTCACCA
>NZ_BAKM01000130.1 GCF_000614185.1 Phocaeicola sartorii JCM 17136 = DSM 21941
CCCGGATGCAAAAAGAATCGTGGAGCTGATAAACACACTTTATCAAAATGAACATAAGCATAAAATCGGGGTTGACGGATGGACGGTAGAACAGAATCTTGTCCATCGGAAAAAGTATGCGCCGAACATACTCGGAGAAATAAAAGATGTGCTTGATGATATAGAAGAGCAGAGGGATTTGTTGCCTAAGAGCGAACTACAAGAAGCTGTCACCTATCTTCGCAATGAGTGGAATGCCGTGGTGGACATCTTTAATTATGGTGACACTTACCTGGACAACAATATAGTTGAACGGATGAACCGGTACATATCCTTATCAAGAAAAAACTCATTGTTCTTCGGCAGCCATAAGGGAGCCGAACGGGGCGCCACACTCTACACGATAGCACTCACCTGTAGGATGCATAAAGTGAATCTGTTTGAGTATCTCACGGATGTGATAAACAGAACAGCTGAATGGCAACCAAACACAACACTTGAAAAATACAGGGAACTGCTTCCTGACAGATGGAAAAAGGCTAATGGATAAAAAGGGAGCATTAGCCTTTTTATTTTAGCAAACTATATAGAATCGCGGAGACGCTTACGTACAAGTCTGCCTTGTGCAGCAAACATGCTAGGCTTGTGCAACATACATGCTAAGCTCGTCCAGCCCCGAAAAGATGCAGCTTTTCCTACCGGAGTATTCAGAATCCTGATACAAGTTCTGCCGGATCATGCACCATCTTTCCCTTTCAGAGGGGAAGGTTGAAAGGGCGGCCGAAAGGACTTGGACCGGCAGTTGAAAAGAGTTTTACAACAACTCCCTTCAGCCATTTTTCTTGATGGAGATTGAATGTGCAGCCTCACACATTACTATTGCATAGACCGAAAGATATAGTCCTTTCAAGTGAGACGTCTTGTTCTTTTTTAAAACGTTCTTGTCTTTTCAGGAAAGAATTAAGGCTTTTCGAAAAAGACAAGGAATCAGTGACTGGGGGCAAGTGCCTGCACATACGCATGTATAAAGCTACACGTATGTATGTATAAGGCTACGTATACGTATGTGTAGTCTCGCACGTGAGTACGTGTAAAAAAGCATTCTGA
>NZ_BAKM01000129.1 GCF_000614185.1 Phocaeicola sartorii JCM 17136 = DSM 21941
CTGAGGGGGACAGGAAAATTCCGCCGTAACGAGGTGCTGGTTTTTAATTTTCCTTATCCGGAGCGTTGGGACAGCATCGGGTTTGATGTGATGCGCTATTATGTGAAGCGTTGCATCGCCCTGCCGGGCGATACGGTGGAAATCCGCAATGCGCATTACCGTGTCCGTGGATACAGGGGAGAACTGGGAAATATAGATTCTCAGAACAGCCTGGCCCGTTATATGCATAGTGAAAGAAACAGAGAGGAGATGATAAAGGGCGGTTCTTTCAAGGCTTATCCTCTGGACAGTGTGACGGGCTGGACGGTGCAGGAATTTGGTCCGCTTTATTTGCCAGCCCGGGGAGATACCGTAAGGTTGGACAGACACCATTATGCGGTTTACCGTAACCTTATAGAGTGGGAGCAGCGCAAGAAACTGACCGCACATAACGGATGTTTTTACCTGGACGGTAGTGAGATAAACCATTATGTATTTACGCACGACTATTATTTTATGGGGGGTGACAATTGTTACAACTCGCAGGATTCTCGTTATTGGGGGCTTTTGCCGGAGGAATATATTGTGGGCAAGGCTACGTGCATCTGGACATCGAAGAACCGGGTGACGGACGAGATTTGCTGGGACAGGGTATTAAAAAAAATAAAATAGCATCCGTCAGGTATATGGTTTGACTTATTCCAACCATTCCTTCTATACCTTGACCGGTTCGTTCTATTGGGAATACTGATTATGCTTTCGATGAAATGGGCGTTTTTGGGACCTTAAGAAAACTTTAAGGTCGTCTTAAGATGAATTTAAGGTGAAAAAATTTGTGTGTCCGATGAATGTTCTCTACCTTTATGCAAAAATAACAAACCAGTGGAAACGGTATTTGTGTTCTTTGCTGTTGTTGTTTTGTTTTTCTGTGGTGGAGTTCTTTGCGAGAATAAAATAAAAAACACAAGTGATTAATCATCTTTAAAACTAAAAATAAGATGAAAAAGAAAATTTTGAAAGCTACTATAGTTGCATCGTTTGCTTTGATAGCAGGAATGAATGTGTATAACGCTCAGAAATCGGATGTAATGTCTGGGTTGGCATTGGCTAATGTGGAAG
>NZ_BAKM01000128.1 GCF_000614185.1 Phocaeicola sartorii JCM 17136 = DSM 21941
TGGTGATGCCTTTCTTCATGGGCAAATCCGATATGTCGATGTGCAGCGGTCGCCCGCTTACCCTGTCCACCATTTTGATGCCGAACGGGGAAAGCGAACTCTTGTAGTTCGTTTCTTCCACGAACAGGCAGAGAGCCTGCCCCAAGAACGTGTAGAAACTTTCCTCTGCGGGGAAGTCGGCTTCGTTGCCGGGTATGCCCGCCCAAAAGAGCGTGGGCGTGTCGGTGGTGTTGTGGCGTGGCTTGCACTCCATGAGTGCAAGCTGGCTTCCCACATCGTTGCGTATGCGTTTGAGTTCGTCCCTGTCGTCACTCCATGCCATGACGTTGCAGTGGCAGCGCACCGAGATAAGCCCCTTGCTGTGGGCTTCGTTCAGGTACTCGTCTATCCACTCCTTGTTCACTTGGTTGGCACGGGAGTAGCGGGAGAGCGATTGCATATTCCGGGCGGTCTGCTCGAAGTTCTTCAGGTTTTCGGCGTGGTCGTCTATAAAGATGAACTGGTTATAGACGTGGTTACACGACAACAGCACGCCCACCGGGGCGGCGAATGACAGTCGGCAGTCGCTCCGGTCAGTGGACAGCTTCTCAAATCGGCAGTCCGTCCCGACCTTTCCGGGCAAATCTTCCACGTCCGAAAGCGTGTGCAGGCACAGAATATCGTCCCCGACACGCATTTCTTCCGGGTACAGCCCGATGTCTTTCAGGCAGGTGGTATCTGTCTGCGAGAGCGAGAAGTATTTCTCGATGATGCCCGCCTTTCCGTCCTGCCCGGTGATTTCCGATGCCGCCAGCCGGGTAAGCGTGACAAAACCGCAGTCGTTCATAATCCTTTCAAACTGCCCGACCGCTTCGATGAACTTTGCCGCCGCTTCCCAGTCGGCTATCTCCTGCGGAACAATCCTGCCCCGGCAGAGGGTGGAGAAGTCGCTCTGTCGGCGGCTTCTCTCCCTTGTCGTCTTTGTCAGGAACAGGTAACAGTAATGGTTCAGGAACGGGCGTTCATTGAAATGCCGTTCAAAACTCCGGGACAGAAAACTAAGTTCATCCCTTTCCGTGTCGGGCTGGTAGTTCTCCTTGATGAAGAAGTCCTGCTTGTGTACTATGGAGTAGTCGGGCAGCACCTTGATTGCCTTGTACCAC
>NZ_BAKM01000127.1 GCF_000614185.1 Phocaeicola sartorii JCM 17136 = DSM 21941
CCGGTTTCCCTTCCCCCGGCAACCGTCCGCCGGGCAGTGCCGGACAAAACAGAAGAAACACCCGAAAAGTCTGTCAAGCCCTACCAGTTCCGGGAACAGAAATTCCCGCTTGCCGAGTTGGAATACTGGCGGCAATATGGCATCACGCCCGAACTGCTGGAACGTTACAAGGTCTGTTCGCTCCGGGAATACAACAGCGAAACGGCAGAGGGTAAACCGTACACCTACACTTCATCGGTGGCAGAACCCATGTACGGCTACAAAGGCAAACAATATATCAAGTTGTACCGCCCGCTCTCCACACCCCGCTTCCTCTATGGTGGCAGCTTCGGCGAAAACTATTGTTTCGGGCTGGAGCAACTGCCCGCCAAAGGTGACACACTCTTTATCACGGGCGGCGAAAAAGATGTGCTTTCGCTGACGGCACACGGTTTTAATGCTATCTGCTTCAATAGCGAAACGGTGACTATCCCGCCTACGCTGGTTTATCGGCTAACATTCCGTTTCAAACACATCATCCTACTTTTCGATATGGATAAAACGGGCAAGGAAAGTTCACGCAAGCAGGAAAAGCTATTGGAAGAATTTGGCGTGAAACGTCTGCTGCTACCACTTTCGGGAACGAAAGAGGAAAAGGACATATCCGACTACTTCAAAGCCGGGAACACCCGTGAAGATTTCCTGAAACTGTTTATAGAATTTTTAGACAACCTGTATAGCGACACACTAATTATGCTAAAATCATGCGAGATAGATTTCAACAACCCGCCAGCCAAAGCGCAAGAGATTATTTCGGCGGGTGACGTTCCGTTAGGAACACAAGGCAACCTGTTCGGCATCACCGGGGGCGAGGGAACGGGAAAGAGCAATTATGTAGCCGCAATCGTAGCAGGGTGTATCTGTCCGGTTGGTGCGGATGTAGATACGCTGGGCATACAGATAACCGCCAACGGCAGGCACAAAGCGGTTTTGCTCTATGATACCGAACAGTCGGAAGTGCAACTGTTCAAGAATGTAAGCAACCTGCTGGCACGTGCCAAACAGCCGGACAAACCCGATGAACTGAAAGCATTCTGTCTGACGGGTATGTCACGCAAAGAACGCCTGAACGCCATTGTGCAGAGCATGGATAAGTTCTATTACCAGTATGGCGGCATCCAGTTGGTCGTCATTGACGGCATCGCAGACCTTGTGAAAAGTGCCAAC
>NZ_BAKM01000126.1 GCF_000614185.1 Phocaeicola sartorii JCM 17136 = DSM 21941
ATTGGCACTTTTTACAAGGTCGGCTATGCCGTCAATGACGACCAACTGGATGCCGCCGTACTGGTAGTAGAACTTATCCATGCTCTGCACAATGGCGTTCAAGCGTTCTTTGCGTGACATACCGGTAAGACAAAACGCTTTCAGTTCATCGGGTTTGTCCGGCTGTTTGGCACGTGCCAGCAGGTTGCTTACATTCTTGAACAGTTGCACTTCCGATTGCTCGGTATCGTAAAGCAAGACCGCCTTGTGCCTGCCGTTGGCGGTTATCTGTATGCCCAGCGTATCTACTTCCGCACCAGCCGGGCAAATGCAGCCCGCCACGATTGCGGCTACATAATTGCTCTTTCCCGTTCCCTCGCCCCCGGTGATGCCGAACAGGTTGCCTTGTGTTCCTAACGGAACGTCACCCGCCGAAATAATCTCTTGCGCTTTGGCGGGCGGGTTGTTGAAATCTATCTCGCATGATTTAAGCATAATCAATGTGTCGCTATACAGGTTGTCTAAAAATTCGATAAACAGTTTCAGGAAATCTTCACGGGTGTTCCCGGCTTTGAAGTAGTCGGATATGTCCTTTTCCTCTTTCGTTCCCGGAAGCGGGAGCAGCAGGCGTTTCACGCCAAATTCTTCCAATAGTTTTTCCTGCTTGCGTGAGCTTTCCCTGCCCGTCTTGTCCATGTCAAAGAGCAGGACGATGTGTTTGAAGCGGAATGTCAGCCTATAAACCAGCGTGGGTGGTATCGTCACCGTTTCGCTGTTGAAGCAGATAGCGTGAAAACCATGCGCCGCCAGTGAAAGTACGTCTTTCTCGCCACCCGTGATAAAGAGCGTATCGCCTTTGGCGGGCAGTTGTTCCAGTCCGAAACAGTAGTTTTCGCCGAAGCTGCCGCCGTAGAGGAAGCGGGGTGTGGAGAACGGACGGTACAGTTTGATGTGCTGCTTGCCCTTGTAGCCGTACATGGGTTCTGCCACAGATGAAGTGTAGGTGTACGGTTTCCCCTCTGCCGTTTCGCTGTTGTACTCCCGGAGCGAACAGACCTTGTAATGTTCCAGCAGTTCGGGCGTGATGCCATATTGCCGCCAGTATTCCAACTCGGCGGGGGTGAACTTCTGTTCCCGAAACTGGTAAGGCTTGACGGGCTTTTCGGGTGTTTCTTCGAGTTTGTCCGGCACTGCCCGGCGGACGGTTACAGGAGGGACGGAAACCAG
>NZ_BAKM01000125.1 GCF_000614185.1 Phocaeicola sartorii JCM 17136 = DSM 21941
TCGATTACTCATTTCAAAACAAATCTCTTACGACAAATTCTTCTCCATCTAATGTGGTACCATATAAAATGTTTTTTGTTCCATCTACGCCAAAATTACAGATAGGTTGGTCCAGCCTGTAAGCATTGATCAGATTACCGTCCCAATCAAAAATTACCATTTCATCAGCAAAATAATTTGGCATACCTTTATAAAAAGGATTTTCATTTTCTTCTTTCCTTGTATATGGCAAGACGAGGCAATAGATTTTATCAGCGGTAACTTTTGCAATGATGCCACCTAAACAATCATCTTTTATTTTTCGCTCATTATTTACTGATTCATATTGAGGGAGAATAGAATATAAAGGAATTTGCTTGCCTATCTGTCCATTTTCCATTTCCAGAATTTTCGCATATTTTCCCAATCGGCAGACGTATAACAACTTGTTTTGTCTGGGGTGTTTTAAAAGTTGCGCATCACAATAAATCATGTGTTCCACAATTTTAAAACCTGAAGGAAGATTAAATCCGGGAAAAGGAAAATCAAGATCAGAGATACTTCCTGTTTGTAAATTAACACGAGACAAGATATTAATGCTATTCAGTTTTGAACCCGACACAATACAAATACTGTCATCCAATATTGCAATAGAGGGATAAAACAGACATTCTTGCGGATCAGGGAACTTAGTAATCTTCCATTTCTCTTTATTATAAATATCAGTTTTTTTCACTGTATATATTTCTTTTACCATTCCTGAGTAGTTTGAAATATAAAATACTGAATCGCCTTCATTTCCCCACAAATCAGGATGAATCATTTCAAAAGGTCCTACTCCTTTAGTTAAAAAGCCGCCTTCTTTTATTAGCTTTTCACCTTCTACACGGTAAACCCCGTACAATAATTCATTAGATAACTCTTGAATGATCAAACGGTTGTCTGTTACCAAATCAACTTTCATCCCCCATATTGTAGAGTCGTTTTTCAGATTTGTTCCATTTACATTAGTATATGCCAATTTGCCTAATTGTGTATTTTTATCTATCTTTCTTTTATTGGACGTACAAGATAGGCTTAATACAAGCAATAACAGATAATATATATAATTTCTCATTCTTTCTTATTCCTTTTTGATTTATCAGTTACGAATTACCTTCGTAACTGATATTTTTCATACTAAAAATAATGATCTTCATAAGTGGTCATCACTGGTCTCCAAGGATTGCTATAGTCAACTATCCCACAACGATATGTTATTCGATAACGACAACCGCCATTTCCAGAT
>NZ_BAKM01000124.1 GCF_000614185.1 Phocaeicola sartorii JCM 17136 = DSM 21941
GGCGGCGGTAGCGGAAACCACAATTACTTGACACGTTATTATCTGGCGGCAACGAAACATGTTGAATTTAGTGGAATAGGTACAATGGGGGTTCATGTAGCGTGGGTCATTGGTAAAGCTATGAGTGATGTGCATTATAGCCGTCCTGCTGCAGGGGTAAACTTTCACTTTGGCATGAAGGGCGAAGGTTTCTGGCAGAAAGCTCTGAATGGATTTAATCTGATGGCGGAAATGTGTCCCGGACATGCGGAAGACCTGCATACAGCAACTTATACTGTGAATGTGGGTGGAACTTATTCAATATGGAAAGACCATATCAATCTTATTGCTGAACTGAATGACGGTAAATATTTTAGCGGAGGTATATTCTTTAAATTACATCTCAAATAACCTGCATATAGTACAAGAATATACTATAATATTGTTGATATTCTCGTGGTATTATACGGTTATTAATGAATTAATATAACTCGTTAGCGGGTAAGCAGTCAAAAATTGGCTATTGATTGAAAGTTCTATCTTCGCTGCAGAATTTTATCATTATGTATAGTAGTGTTAGCGTCCAAAAATGACGTATAGGATAACCGATAAAAAGCCACACCTTTGCTTTCGTTAAATCAAAATCCAAGTTTATGTATAGTTACAATGATTTTGAGTGTCTATTTTTGCGCTATAAATTGGAAGGGATTCCTGCTGGTGTTTCTATTGAGAAATTTTGTATGTCCAACCAAGTATATTACAGGACTAAACCGTTTTTTCTTTGTTCGTGATTTTCATGATATGCGCTGTAAATATGATAAGGTCTTATCCATTATCCATCAACAGTTGAACCGTGAGCCGGAGGATGGTGATGTCTTTATCGTGATGTCTAAAGATTTACGTCTGATTCGTTTGTTCAGCTATGACCGACGGTCTTACAGTATGTTTGAGAGACGTTTCAGACCCGGATACCAATTTATGCAGGTAACCTATAATGGTGCTGAAAGTATTTTGCCGTACTATGAGTGCCGACAATAGGATTTGTGCCGAACGTTTTATTCGTCCATTGGCCGGTGAGCGTAAGAACTCGTTATTCTTCGGAAGTGACAAGATGGCCGGCGTTTCAGCGGTATATCATACCATCATCTCCACTTGCAGGATGCAAGGTGTGTCTGTGCTTGATTATTTCAAGAGATTTTTCAGTGAAATTGTTAAAGGACGTAGGGATTATGAACATTTGTTACCCTTGACAATCGGACTGGAGCAATAACAAATATTAAAAATCAGTAT
>NZ_BAKM01000123.1 GCF_000614185.1 Phocaeicola sartorii JCM 17136 = DSM 21941
GGAAGGGTGAAGGTGCTGTCTATCCAGTGGCTGTCCCGTAACGGAGAAACCATGGACGAATCCCCGGGCCTGATCGTCATCGACGAGGCGCATCACGCCTTGGCGGAAACATACCGGGCGCTTTGGAAAAGGTATCCGGAGGCAAGAAAACTGGGCATGACCGCTACGCCTTGCCGGTTGAACGGCAGGGGCTTCACGGACTTGTTCGACAGCCTGATCACCTCGTGGACGGTCGAAACGTTCATCGGGAAGGGATGGCTGTCGCCTTTCGATTATGTGTCCATCCGTGCGGACAGCAGGGAGCAGCGGCTCATAGACTCGCTGAAGAAACGGGGTGCGGACGGGGATTATCAGGTAAAGGAAATGAACGCGGTGCTGAACCGGGAGACGACTATCAAAGGGCTGTATGAGAGCGTGGAACGATATGCCCACGGAAAGAAAGGAATCGTATATGCCATCAGCATCGCCCATGCCCGTCGGATAGCGGCTTGTTATAACGCACACGGACTGGATGCCGTGGCCATCGACAGCCGGACTCCGGCTTCGGAACGCAAGAAGCTGGTGGATGATTTCAGGCAGGGAAGAATGAAAGTACTGGTCAATGTGGATATTTTCTCCGAAGGTTTCGACTGTCCCGATGTGGAGTTCGTGCAGCTGGCGCGCCCCACGCTTTCCCTGGCAAAGTACCTGCAACAGGTGGGGCGCGGACTGCGGAAGTCTATAGCCAAGGAGTCCTGCATACTGATAGATAATGTGGGGCTGCACCGCATCTTCGGCCTGCCTACCCGCAGGCACGACTGGACAGCGATGTTCGAGGGACGGATGATTGGCAATGCGCTGTCCCGGGCACGGGCGTCGGGCGGACTGTCTCTGCCTGCTGCCTTGTCACTGACGACAGCCGTGGGCAACGGGAGGAAGTCTGGGAGGTGGTGATGACCCACGGCCGGTTGCTGGAAGCCATCCGGAACGGGGAGGCTGCTGTATCCGGAGAGGAAGCGGAAAACGGAAAGGAATCACAGGCCGCCTTGAAATCCTGCTTCGACCGGCAGAGCGGTTTGTGGGGGCTGAAACATGGAAACAAAATAACGGTGACACCCTGTTATCTGCAAGTCTTTGACATTCAGGGAGACCGTGTGGCAGTCCGCTTGAAAGACGGGCGAACGGCCGTGGTGAACGCCTCCGGAGAACCGGAAATAATGTTCTCAGAACCGGAAATGAGCGGTGGGCATGACCGGAGACTGAAATTCCTGAAAGGGGAGCTTCTGGCCGTTACGGGTACTATAGGCA
>NZ_BAKM01000122.1 GCF_000614185.1 Phocaeicola sartorii JCM 17136 = DSM 21941
GTGGTAAAAAAGATCAAGACGTTTTTAAGAAAGCCCGTGGTCTTTTCTAAAAAGCTCTTGTTCTTTTTTTAAAAGGCCGTTATCTTTATTTTAAAGCCCTTGATGTTTAAAAAAAACATCCTGTTCTTTGGCCGGACGTGTGGGATTTCATGCGTCAGGTCACGCAGGAAACCACATACGTCCGTGTAGGCCTGCGCATACGCCCGTATAGAGCTACACATACGTATGTAAAGGCCCATGCGTATGTACGTGTGGAAGTGTGCGTTTTTTTGATGCAGGATGAGATGCCGGTCCGCTATATTCCCCACAACTTTACGGGTACTTCTTTTCCTCCACTCCTCTATCACCGGCATAAGAAACAGGAATGCTTTCTTTAAAAAAGGGGAATATAAATTTGAAGGATAATATCCGGTTGATTCTTAGCGACTTACCGGTTGGCTGGAGTTGCCTGACTCACCTATCTCTTACTAAGAGATATACATTTTCTGTGCAAAAATAAGCAAAGTTTTGAGAACTAATACATTTTTCGAGAAAAAAATAAGGATTTATATAAAAAAATCAATTTCCTCCCCGCTTATATCCCCTTTTATTCCTGCCGATTTGTTGTGTAATCCGTTGATATAATGTGTATTACTTCCATCTGATAGATCTCTTAGTAAGAGATCTACAAAAATCTCCGTTTTAAGTCTCTTTTATAAATGGTAAAATGCGGCTTTGGAACGGCAACATGAATGAAAACAACATAGAGCAGATGGAATACCTATTTCTAAGACGTAAACGAACGACCGCCTTTTCCGAGCGGCAGAAGACCTTGCTTCTCAAGGCCGCGGAGCGGCACTGGCTGGAGGAGTTTGCCGGAAAGGAATTTGAGATCCGTAAAGTGGACTGCCATATATATAAAGGTATATTGTACCAGCTTGAGCTCCGTCAGGTGTTCCTGGACCCCTCGCTCTCCCTGAAAGGACTGAGCGACCTGCTTGAGACGAACCAGACTTATCTGAGCAATGTGGTGAACAAATACTTTGGGTGCAACTTGAAGGAGCTTTTGAACGGTTACCGTGTGGAATACGCCAAGGAGCTGCTCTCCTCGGACCGTTGTGCGTTGAGTGACCTGCCTCGTCGCTGTGGCTTCGCCTCGAAGAGCGCTTTCTATTCTGCTTTCAGCCGTATGGTGGGTGTGTCGCCTCTGTTGTACCAGTCAAGAGAAAGGAGGCGGCGGCAAATGCCGGCAGCCAATTAGACCAGCTGTTAATAATAAACTCAATATGTATAACCAATTTTAGTTTTTTAAATTTATAAATTTAAAGTTTTTCTATTATGAACAAAAAGTTTTTAAGTGCAATCCTGTTCGGAGCC
>NZ_BAKM01000121.1 GCF_000614185.1 Phocaeicola sartorii JCM 17136 = DSM 21941
GTCAGCCCGGAGCAGAAAGCCGCCTTTGAAGCCGGGCAAGCGGTGAAAATGGAAAACCTGCAATTCAGGGACGGCACGAAGCGCAGTGCCTATTTGCAGGTCAGTGCGGTGGAGCGTGGCTTGGAGTTCCTGCCGAGGTCTGCCGTCCAGTTCTTGCAGCAGGGACAACAGCCCGGAGAGCAGCAGGTAGCCGGGTTAAAGGACGGCAAGGGCGTTGAGTTCAACGGTCATGTGCAGCCCGGCGCACAGGGCAAATCCCCCGACAAGGTACAGCCGAAAGACGTTACCCCCGCCGCCGAGAGCCGGACACAGGTAGCGGTCAATTCGGAGGGCAAGACCAACGAAGCCACCAAGCGGGGCAAAGAGCCGCTGAAACAGGGTCAGGACAAGCCCACCGCCAAGCAGAAAGAGAAGCAGGGCAAAGCGCAGGACAAGAGCCTGAAAGCGGACAAGCCCAAGAAGTCCAAAGGAATGAAATTATAAAGGTATGCAGCTAATCTATATTATAGCTATTCCGCTTGTCATCCTGATTTTCTTCATAGTCCTTTCTTTAAAAACCGACTCGAAAGAAATAGACAGGCACAACCGCCAGTATTACGTGGGCGGCTACCATATTTATTATGACCGTAAAATTTTACGGAAAATCAAGTCAGTAACAGACCATAAAAAAGAAACAACATGATTGCATTGATAACAGAAAAGCCCAGCGTGGCAAAGGACATCGCCCGCATCATCGGTACGACCCAGCGTAATGACGGTTATCTTTCCGGCAACGGGTATATGGTGACATGGGCGTTCGGCCACTTAATCCAGCTTGCCATGCCGGAAGCCTATGGCGTGGCGAACTTTCGCAGGGAGAACCTGCCCATACTGCCGCCCGATTTCCAATTAATCCCCCGTCAGGTGAAAGCGGAGAAAGGTTACAAGGCAGACCCCGGCGTGCTGAAACAGTTGAAAGTGATAAAGGAAGTGTTCGACCAGTGCGACCGGATTATTGTCGCCACCGATGCCGGACGTGAGGGTGAGTTAATCTTCCGCTACATCTTCCATTACCTGAACTGCCGAAAACCATTTGTGCGCCTGTGGATAAGCAGCCTTACCGACAAGGCAATCCGTGAGGGGCTGGATAACTTGCAGCCGGGAGAGCGTTACGATAACCTCTACCTCTCTGCCAAGTCCCGCAGCGAAGCGGACTGGCTGATAGGGATAAACGCCACTCAAGCGTTGAGCGTAGCCGCCGGGCAGGGGGTGTTCTCGCTGGGCAGGGTGCAGACACCCACGCTCGTGATGATATGCAGCCGCTATTTGGAGAACAAGAATTTCGTACCCGTCAAGTTTTGGCAACTCAAAGCCCATACCGCCAGCGGGGG
>NZ_BAKM01000120.1 GCF_000614185.1 Phocaeicola sartorii JCM 17136 = DSM 21941
TGTTCTCTACCTTTATGCAAAAATAACAAACCAGTGGAAACGGTATTTGTGTTCTTTGCTGTTGTTGTTTTGTTTTTCTGTGGTGGAGTTCTTTGCGAGAATAAGATAAAAAACACAAGTGATTAATCATCTTTAAAACTAAAAATAAGATGAAAAAGAAAATTTTGAAAGCTACTATAGTTGCATCGTTTGCTTTGATAGCAGGAATGAATGTGTATAATGCTCAGAAATCGGATGTAATGTCTGAATTGGCTTTGGCTAATGTGGAAGCATTGGCTAGTGGTGAAGGAAGTGGCGGATTTGATTGTTGTAATACTTGTAGTGGTGTCTATTGTGGATATTTTATAGATACACAGGGAACTGGTACAAAATTATATTATAAATAAAAAGAATGAAAAATGAAAAGAGAAAGTTTATCTTTCTCTTTTTAAAAACAGAAAGTAAATGTACTAAGATCTTACTATTGATTCATCCTTATAAAAATAATAATGAGAAAGATACTATATTTTATTTGTTGTTTACTTATTCTCTCGGCCTGTACAGGAAAAAAAACAATAGAAACGGTGCCTGAATATCCTATTTCTATAAAAAAGAAGGTTACCAATATTTTTTTAGGTAGACCATCCGAAATTGCTTATATGGATAGTTTTTTGCTTATATCTGATAATATGAATGAAACCTTATTAGATATCTATGATTTAAAAGGCGATTCTATGTTCTCTCGTGTACTTAATGTCGGACAAGGACCTGATGAATTATTATCACCAATAACAGTGGAAGTATCAGAGGAGGAACGTGAACTTTATATTCTGCAAAGACAAAATTCGCAGATGAATACATATTCATTTTATGATTTGATGCAAGGAACGTTCCATCCTCAAAAGAGCGTAAACCTGCAAGATGCAGACCGGGCAATAGCTGTTTGTAACGGATTTCTAGCATCGGGATTTTATGAGGATGGAACTTTCCATCTTTTTGATACTAGTGGGAAAAACTTGGCTTCAATAGATATATATCCTTCTTATATGCAAGAATTAAAGGATATATATGAGAAGTATAAATTGGGTCAGGGGTATTTTGCTTATAACCAGAATAGTCATGTGTTGGTTTTTGCCTCTTATTTTACAGGAGATGTCTTTTTTTATTCTATGGAAGGAAACCAGTTATTCCAACAAAAGCATTTTTTCTTTTGGGGACGGAAAAATAGAACGGAAAATAGAATCTTTAAAAAATAACATAAATATTGAAGGCGACAACATTGTATATAGTTATGGAGCTTATACTGCAGGTAATTATTTTTATATATTGTATAGTGGAAGAACATTGAAGGAGGAGCAAAGTAGCAAAAAATGTAACTATATTTTAAAATTTGATTTGAAAGGAAACTTTATTTGCAAATATAAACATGATTTTCCTGTTATAGATATGTGTTTTGCTGATAATGGTGATTTCTATGCAATATCGCAATCAGAAAATTTAGAATATACTATTATAACTTTTAGTTTGGATTGATGTTATTGCCGAATTTTAGCATCTTAAGATGAATTTAAGGTGGAAAATTTGTGTGCCCGATGAA
>NZ_BAKM01000119.1 GCF_000614185.1 Phocaeicola sartorii JCM 17136 = DSM 21941
CTTATACTGAAAATGGTTGTTACTTTTCGAGGCTGGTTACTAAATACGTTGTTATTTTTAGTTACTCCTTACTAAACAGGTTGTCTATTTTCGCTTTTTCCAACTAACGAAGTTGTTATACACGAAAACAATGGACAATCCTAATTGTTTTCAGTTCTCGGTAAAAGTCAATAGGGTTCGATACCCTATTGACTTTTGTGGGACAATGGCATAAACCGTCATGTCTCCAGTTCTCGGTGTTACAAATATACCATTTATTTGTCATCTGCCCTCTTTTTCCCTTCTTTTTTCCACATGCACTTTCCCGGCACCTCTCCATAGTATACATCCATCGGTTTCTTCATTCCGATACTCATATGCGGTCGTCCGTTGTTATAGAAGTCTATCATCTGGGCAATCTGCTGTCTTGCGTCATCCTCATCCTTGAACAGGGACATGCCATATATCCATTCACATTTCAATATCCCGTTCATCCGTTCGGCTACCGCATTGTCGGTCGGTTTGTAGCTTTCAGTCATGCTTATGCGTATGTGATGTCCGGTTAGGACATTGACATACGCATCACAGGCGTACTGGGAACCACGGTCAGAGTGGTGGATTGTACCGCAGAGGTTGCCGCCGCCGCTTTCCGATATTGCCTGTTCAAGTGCCTGTATCGTATAATCGGCCTGGAGTCCGGGGGCGAGCACCCATCCCAGGACGGCATGCGAATATGTGTCCGTAATGAGATGTAGGTAACATACCCCTCCTTCAATCCAGATATAAGTGATATCGCTCACCCAAATATGGTTCGGGTATTGTGCCGTTATGCCTTTGGTCAGATTCGGATATTTCTTGTACAGATGGTTGGAATCCGTCGTATGCCGCGGCTTTTTGGGAGGCAGCATGAGATGACGGGAACGAAGCAGGTTGAGAAAGGTATCCCGACCGCCAATCAACCCACTGCCATAAACAGAACGGAGTTCGTTATAGAGCTTCAGACCACCGATTCCGGGGGCCTTGGAACGGTAATATTGGACAAAGGAAAGCATGGTGTCTTGTATCTGTCTGCGTGAAACAAGCGTCTTCTTTTTTTTGTAATAGGCCTGGGGAGTCATGCCAAACAGTCCGCAAAGAGTTTTCACGCTAATGCGGGGAAACTCTTTGCGAAGCCCTGTCACTGCCTGGCACCATCTTTTTTTAAGATGGAAATACCCTCTTCTTTTTCTGTCAGCTCAATCAATTTCTGAAAGGCGCGGGAACGCAATTTCTCCGTTTCCAAAGCCTTCTTAAGACGCAAATTCTCTTCCTCCAGAATTTGTTCTCTTGATTTAGAATCATTCTTCATTTGACCTTGTGATATTGGTTCGGAAGACAAAGATAGTAATTCCGAATCAATTGGATAGCACTTCTGCCAACGGCTAATATAAGTATTACTCGTTAGCCCCCATTTTTTCGCAGTAGAATTCTTTGACAAACCACTTGCATAATAATCTCTGAGAACTTCTAATTTGAAACTCTCAGAATAATTCTTACGATGAAATTTAGACATAATATTTCTTTTTTTATGCCTCTTTTTAAGTGTCAACCTATACCAGTGTAAGACAAA
>NZ_BAKM01000118.1 GCF_000614185.1 Phocaeicola sartorii JCM 17136 = DSM 21941
CTTGACATACGAAGTTAAAAGTAGCGGAAAAAGCCCATTTCATCGTTTTTTTAATGTAGATGATACAATAATAAAGAATGTAAAAGACCCTTATTGTAGTTTGACAGGTTAGTTTAAAGTACTTTATCACGCTCTAGTACGTGCTTTTTCTTGTACATTATTCATAAACAAATAGTATTATAATTCATATACGTTATCTAAGCAATTGATCAAAGATTTCTCTAAAAACTTTATCGGCGTGTTCCTGCATTATCCGTATATAATTAAATATAGGACGATTGTTTTTCATGCTATGGCCAATACAATATTCTATTTTTTCTATTTCAATGCCTATATCATAACCATGTTGTGCAAATGTTTTTCTAGCAGAATAATATGAAACTTTCCTGTCTATGCCTGCTAGATCAGCTACCTTTCCTATATGTCTAAAGACCAAACTATATACTTTTTCATAAGATTCGTATTTACCAAAAACTAATTTTCCATTTCCCGAAATGTATCTATTGATAATTGTTTGTGCCTCTGGTTGGATAGTGAAAGCTATTTCATTTTCATTCTTTTTGCTATTACGGGTTTTATGTCTTATGTATCTCATACAATTTCCTTTAGTGAAATCATATTCCATCAGATCTCTTAAATTAATGCCACCTAAATAATAAGTTAACATAAATATATCCCGGGTCATGATATGCACACATTTGAATAATTTTACATCACGTATTCTTTTTAATTCGTCAACGGACAGATCCAACTCTCTGATATTACTAACTGGCATTTTAAATAAGACAAAAGGATGAACTAAATAAGTTACATAATTCATTTTTCTGGCATAGTTCAATATTACTTTTATTAAAGTGAGATAAATTCTGATCGAAGTTTCTTTTAATCCTTCAGCCTTCATTACATCAGCGAAACTTTGTATATGTGTCGGACTGAGTTGTACCAAAGGAAAATCACCTTTCATATGTTTAAGGAACTTTGCACAAGCTATATTATATAGTTTATGAGATTTTTTACGATCATCCGCTTTCATCATCGAAAGATATTCTTTCACTACTGTATTAAAAGTTATTCCTTTCTTTTGCTGTTCTCGAGTTATGATATGTATCAATTCAGTACATGAAAGAGTCGACTGATAATGAATAGACGAAAGAATCTCTTCGTATTCATTAATCAGTTTACGTAAACAAGCATTTATATTGGCTGCATTCTCGTGTTTAACTACTCGTCCATTTTTCATTTGACTTGCAGAATCTAAAATAAATTGGGTTGAAATATATCTCGTTTGTGAACGATGAGCCACTGCAATTCTAATTCTATGCCTACCGTTCGATAATTTTTTAGTAGGTACAATTACTATTGAAAGATTAGCCATATTCAAATTTTAGTTTATACGTTTTACAATACAATATTAAAGTAACAATCAGAAATAAAAGCACTCTTGTATAACAAAAATGCTCTTGAGACTATCCATTTTGAGATTGTTCACAGACATTTGTACTATTTTTCAGTTGAAAAGACATAATTTTCCATGCTTTTGTACAATCCTACATTGGCTTTTTTAGTATTCACACATATATTTGCAACACTTTTTCACAGGTGGGAGACCTTTTTCTCCTGAGAGAATAGAAAAC
>NZ_BAKM01000117.1 GCF_000614185.1 Phocaeicola sartorii JCM 17136 = DSM 21941
GATATTCGCTTTTTTGGGTTTTGGCTTTGCCTTATGGCTGTTCCGGTCCAAAGTGGGAAGTGTGATATAAAAAAATAAAGAGGGAAAAATGAAAAGACATATTATTTATTTGTTTGGGGTTGTTCTGTTACTCCTTCCGGCTTGTACAACCCATGTGGACTCTTTGGAATGGGCCTTGCGTCAGGCGGGAAAGAATAGGGCGGAGTTGGAGAAAGTATTGCAACATTATGAATCCGATTCCTTAAAGCTGGCGGCTGCAACCTTTCTGATACGGAAAATGCCCTATCACATAGGTTTTTGTGATACTTTATTTACTCCGGATGGCATAAGCTACATGCCTGATATTACTTATCCGGGGCACAATGAAGCTCAAATAAAGCATGTTTTTGACTCTTTATTTGATTGTGGATATTATATACGGCGGACAAAGGAAAGAGACGTGGAGGTAATGACTTCCGACTTCCTGATTGACAATATCGAGTGCGCTTTTGAGGTGTGGAACACTCCTTGGGCCGGAAAGCTTGATTTTGATGCTTTTTGCCGGTACATACTTCCGTATCGTGCCTCTAACGAACCGTTATGCTCTTGGCGGAGAAAAATGCTGCGGAAGTATCTTCCCATGGTGCACTCTTTCCAAGTGGGCACTCCGGTAGATGCCTGCATGGCGCTGAACGATTCATTAAAGGGCAGTTTTCATTTTGTCGGTATGCTCCCTGTTTACCCGAGCATTGAAATGGTGGACAGATACAGGCAAAGCAATTGTGAAGGACTCGCTTTGTATTTTATTTTTCTTCTACGTTCAGTCGGTATCCCTGTTGCCATCGATTGTACCACATGGGCAAAATCAGAAGATGGGCATTCCTGGTGTTCTGTGATGGACAATAAAGGGGGATGGCATGGTTTTGCAGCAAATGAGATGAGTTGTGAAGAGCATCGGAAAATGTTCTCGGAGAAAAGGAAACTGATTCCTCCCAAGGTGTACCGCCGCTTGTTTGCGCCTGAGCCGGTGTCAATGGATATGCAGGATGACGGGTATCGCACTTATGTGAAGAACCCTTTGTTTAAGGATGTCACTGATTCATACTATGTCCCTCCGGTAAATATCATGCTGGATTTGCAACGGAAACTGTATTCCTCCGATGAAGGGTTGGTATATCTGTGTGCTTCTTCAATCAACCAACATCGTGTATTGGGAGTTGGAACCCGCAGAGGAGACAGGTGTTTCATAAAGAATGTGGTGGGAGACAATACTTTTGTATTGGCGGAAAGTCCGGATGGGAAAACATTGCATTTCCTCACAGATACTTTTTATGTGGATAAATCCGGGGTCATGAAAGGACCGGATATTAAGGGATGTGCCAACGGAACGGTTGGCGAAAAGAACGGATGATGAAGGAGAAAGCCAAGAAATACTTGTCGGTGGCGATTGACAGGCTTTTGTACCTGTCGGTGGCTTTTCTGTGTGTGTCGGCTGTATGGCTGCTGTCGCAGGTGTTCCTGTTCTCTTCGTTCTCCGTTCCTACGGATTCCATGACGCCTGCCATTGTCCCCGGTGACTGTGTGCTGGTGAACAAAGTGTTGAGAGGGGGGCGGATTTTCAACTTGAATGACGCTTTCGACCACAAGCCGCTGGAGATTACCCAG
>NZ_BAKM01000116.1 GCF_000614185.1 Phocaeicola sartorii JCM 17136 = DSM 21941
GAGAAAACCGACATACTGGTGGTGGGCGGCGGCAAGCTGCTTACTTCATTGATTAAAGCCGGACTGCTGGACAGCCTGACGATATACACCGTCCCGGTCATGGCGGGCAAAGGCATCGGCTTTATCGGGGAAACATCCGGCTCACATTGGAAACTCTCGGAAAGCAGGGTGCTGGATAACGGGGTGGTCTGTTCGACCTACCTGTTTGGCGGCAGCATATAAAAAATGCGCCCGGTTCCCGCCGGGCGCAACCACTAAAATTTCAATTATTATAAGTTGTAAAACCTATCACAATGAAATTTCAGTGGCAAAGATAGGCTATTTCTTCGGTTTTGCTTTCTTTTCGGGGAATGAAAAACTGACATTGAACTGTTCGTCCAGCACAAGCGAAGCATCGAAAGTCTTGCCGTTCTTGCCCTTGAAGCCCTTGATTAGCCCGGTCTTGCGTTTTGTCACCAGTTCGACAATCTGTTTGTCGGTCAGTTGTTTGTCGCACTTGTTGCGGAATATGGTTAGCGTGCAATCCACGTTGGAACACTTTGCCACTTTCGGGTAGAACAGGATGCGCCCGTTATTGCATTTGGGGCAGGAACAAGTTTCGCCATTGGCGATAGATAACTGCACCGAAAGCAGTTCCGCCGTGATTTGGGAGGCGTACACCTCGATACCCTTTCGGAATGTGTCGGCATCCATGCTGCCCGCTTCTATCTTGGAAAGGGCGGTTTCCCACATACCCGTCATTTCGACATCGGCAATCTTCTTGTCCTTGACAATCTTGTAAACGGCAAGCCCCTTGTCGGTAGGCACAAGGTTCTTCTTCTCACGCACGATGTACTGGCGAGCGAACAGCGTTTCGATAATAGCCGCACGGGTGGCGGGCGTGCCTATCCCGGCATCTTTCAGGCTGGCTTTCAGTTCGACATCCTCCAGCTCCCTGCCTGCGTTCTCCATTGCGGCAAGCAGGCTGCTTTCTGTGTGCAGCGGTTTCGGCTTGGTCTGCTTTTCGAGCAGATCCACGCCGGAGAGTGGCAAATATTCTCCCTCTTGGAGCGGCGGCAGGCTGGCGGCTTCTTCATCCCCGCCCGTTTCTTGCTCGCCGAACACGGCACGCCACCCAGTTACTTTCATTACAGACCCTTTCACCGTGAAGTCGGTATCTCCAGCCGACAATATGGCGGTGGTAACGTCTTTCACGCACTTGCCCGAAAAGGCTTCCAGCATACGCCCGGCTACCAGCTCGTAAACCGCCCGCTCGTCTTTGGAGAGTTCGCCGGGCAGGTTCTCGGTAATGATTAAGGCGTGGTGGTCGGTCACTTTGCCGTCATTCACGCTGCGGCGGTTCAGGGGTGTGCCGTCCAGCCCGGCGGCATACCCGGCAAAGCGGGGGTATTGCTCCAGCAGGGCGACACGCTCCGGCATTTCATCGAAAACGTCTTCCGGGATATAGCGGCTTCCGGTTCTCGGGTAGGACATCACTTTCTTTTCATACAGGCTTTGCGCTATGGAAAGCGTCTTGTCAGCCGAAAAGTTCAGCTTCGTGTTCGCTTCCTTTTGCAGCGTGGTAAGGTCGTACAGAAGCGGCGGTTCTTGGGCGGTTTCTTTCCTCTCAACGGATTTCACAGCAAGTTGCCCGGCATCCTTTACACGTTGCAGGGCGGCTATAGCTTCGGGCTGCTGTTCCCACTTGGCGGTCGATTGGGCGGTGAAACTTAT
>NZ_BAKM01000115.1 GCF_000614185.1 Phocaeicola sartorii JCM 17136 = DSM 21941
TAAAGATTTTGTATCTTTAGGCATAACATTTTATACTATGACAAAGATACATTTTCGTCCTTACAATTCCAACCAAACAGTGCTTTTTCCTCCAAGAATAGACGAGGATATTGCAGAAAACGAACCGGTGCGCATGGTTAACGCTCTGGTTGAGAGCCTGAACCTTGAAAGTTTCAGAAAGTTGTATAAGGAATGCGGCCGCAGCCCTTACCATCCCAGGATGATGCTCAAGGTCATTCTGTATGCCTATATGAACAACATCTACTCCTGCCGGAAAATCGAAAAGCTCCTTCACCGTGACATCCATTATATCTGGCTTGCCGGATATGAGAGACCTGATTTCATCACCATCAACCGTTTCCGTAACCGGGTGAAGAAGGAAATCAACGAGGTGTTTACCCAAACCGTACTCCTTCTCTCTTCCAAAGGCTTCATCAGCTTGAATGTGGAATACATTGACGGGACAAAGATTGAGTCCAAAGCCAACAAGTATACTTTCGTCTGGCGGAAAACGGTTGGGCGGAACCGTGAACGTCTGATGAAGAAGATACATGTCCTGTTGGAACAGATAGACGATGACATCGCCCAGGAGAACTCATCGGAAAGCAATGAGGAGATTGATTTCACTCCGGCCATGCTGACTGAAATGGCGGGAGAATTGCGTCAAGCACTCGAACAGGTTCCTGAACCCTCCACGAAAGAGGAAAAGACTGCGTTGAAAAAGAAACGCAAACAGCTGAAGGAGCTGGAAGAGCACAGGGACAAGCTGCAGGAATACGACAACCGTCTGGACACGCTGCAGGACAGGAACTCCTATTCCAAAACGGACAATGACGCTACTTTTATGAGAATGAAGGAGGATGCCATGCGTAACGGCCAGACAAAGCCCGGTTACAACCTCCAGATCGGCACCGGGAACCAGTTCATTACTGACTTTGCACTCTTCCCGAACCCTACGGATACACTGACCCTGATACCTTTCCTGCAATCCTTCTCAAGCAGATATGACAGGCTGGCCCATACGGTGGTTGCCGATTCCGGCTACGGTTCTGAGGAGAATTACCGTTTCATGTCAGAAAACGGTATGGAAGCCTACGTCAAGTACAACTACTTCCACATGGAACAGCGGCCGAGGTTCAAACCGGACCCGTTCAAGGCGGAAAACTTCTACTACAATGAAGAACATGACTTTTGTATCTGCCCCATGGGACAGAAGATGCAAAGGATAGGGACTAGACATGTGAAAACAGCATCCGGATATGTCAGCGAAAATGCCAGGTACAGAGCCATCAGATGTGAGGGCTGTCCGCTAAGATGCCGATGTTTTAAAGCAAAGGGGAACAGAACGATAGAGTTGAATCACAGACTCAGAGAATACAAGCAAAAAGCCAAAGAGCTGCTCTGCTCAGAGGAAGGACTGAAACACAGAGGACAGAGATGCATAGAACCGGAAGCCGTGTTCGGACAAATGAAAAACAATATGAATTACAAACGTTTCCGCCATTTTGGAAAGGATAAGGTCTTCATGGACTTTGCCTTCTTTGCCATTGCCTTCAATATAAAAAAGATGTGTGCAAAAATGACTAAAGAAGGTATGGATTGGCTGATTAGACCGTTTTATGAGCTTACAGTTGTTCTATTTAGATGTTGCGAACACATAAACCAAAGAAATCCTCAAAAGATCGCAGTTAAAAAAAATGAGTCGATTTTTATAGTCAATGAAAAAAAGAAGGCGCATCGTGTATTACGACACACCTT
>NZ_BAKM01000114.1 GCF_000614185.1 Phocaeicola sartorii JCM 17136 = DSM 21941
ACCGTTCCATCCTTTTCTATCTCCACCTTCTGATACCTGGCCTCCACCACCACTTTTCCATCCAGCGCCATCACTCCCCACTGGCAGGCATTCCCTTCAAAAGCACAATAACCGCCCACGGGAACACAGATATTCCGGTAGCAGGGAGGCACTACGATGCGGTCGCCCCATTTCAACCCCCACTTCAGCCCCATCCGGAAAGGAAGCACATCTTTTATCTCATCCAGTCTCTTCCGCCTTTTCTCCTCCTCGTCCTGCTGCCGTTCCCGCTGTACACTCTCCGCACGCCGTCCGGCCTCCTCCATCAGATCTTCCATCACAGAGGCAAAGTCCGCCTCGCCTGCCTTAGGAGCATTGCAGGCTATATACCGCTTCCCCCGGCCTTTCTCCACATGATAATAGTTCCCATCACCGTCCATCACCACGATGCTCCGGTCCGCCAGACGGCCGCAGCACCAGTACACCTCCTCGTCATCACCGGCCAGCACACAGGCGAAAACATCAAACAGGGTAGTCCACACAGGATCGACCAGCCGGCAGGACTTCGGAACACGGTAATCCGGTATCTTCAGGTAGAAACCATGAAAACAGAGACTGTCCTTGTGCAAGCCATACATGGAGACATACGCCTTCCGCGTGCGGCTATGGAAACTCTCCCCCACCCGCAGCAGCTCTATGCCGCCGTATGAAAAGACCACCGGACTCTCCCGGTAAGTCCTGTTTGTCCTCAAGTCGGTGTAGCAGTCGCTCCCGTCCTCCCGGGTGACAGCAAGAAGTTCCCCTTTCAGGAACCTCAACCTCCGGCAGCGGTCTGTCACCATCAGGGGAGTTCCGGAATCATCCACCACTCCTGCCCGGCCGTCCTCAAAACGGACGGCAGCCCGGTCCGCACAAAGATCAAACACTTCCCGGTATTGAGGGAGCACGGTGATTTTGTTCCCGCACCTCAAGCCCCACAAACCACTCTGCCGGTCACGACAGGCTTTCAAGGCCGTCCGTTGCTCCCCACCGGCCGGACCGTCCTCTCCCAGACAAACCAAGTCCCCGTTCCGGACAGCATCCAGCAGACGGGCGTGTGTCATCACGACCTCCAGTTCTTCATTCCGCCTGCCATCCTCCGGCAGCGGAACGGACACGGACAGCCCGCTGTTCTCCGTCCGTATCCGGGGCTGGGCATTTCCAGCCATCCGCCCCTCGAACATCGCCTCCCAGTCACGGTCACGGACAGGCAGACCGAATATCCGGTGCAAGCCCACATTATCTATCAGCACACACGAGTCCTTATCATCCGACTTCCGAAGCCCCCGTCCCACCTGTTGCAGGTATTTCGCCAGCGAAAGCGTGGGACGTGCCAGTTGCACGAACTCCACATCGGGACAGTCGAAACCTTCGGAAAAAATATCCACATTGACCAGTACGCTGATCCTGCCCCGTCTGAAATCCTCTACCAGTTCCTTACGTTCCAGAGCGGGGGTCCTGCTGTCGATAGCAACAGACTCCACGCCATGCAGGCTGTAATAAGCCGCAATCTGTCGGGCGTGTGCGATGCTCACGGCATAGACTATCCCTTTCTTCCCGGCGGCATATCGACGGACGCTCTCATACAATTGTCGGATACCGGTCTCCCGGTTCAGCACCGCATTCATTTCCTTCACCTGGTAATCCCCGTCCGCACCCCGCTTCTTCAACGAGTCAACCAGCCGCTGTTCCCTGCTGTTCGCACGGATGGACACATAGTCAAAGGACGACAACCAGCCCCTCCCGATAAATTCCGCAATGCTCCATG
>NZ_BAKM01000113.1 GCF_000614185.1 Phocaeicola sartorii JCM 17136 = DSM 21941
TGGAGAATAACGGATTCGAACCGTTGACCCTCTGCGTGCAAGGCAGATGCTCTAGCCAGCTGAGCTAATCCCCCGAATCTTGAGATTCGTAGTCCCAGGCAGAGTTGAACTGCCGACCTCTACATTATCAGTGTAGCGCTCTAACCAACTGAGCTATAGGACTAAGTTCAACCTAGTCTGTATTAGACCCGGCTTCTTCTTTCTCTTCTCTGTATTTCTACAGTTATATGTTAAATAAACAACCAGCAGCACAAGGACAAGAACCTTTCGATCAGTCATCCTCTCCAGAAAGGAGGTGTTCCAGCCGCACCTTCCGGTACGGCTACCTTGTTACGACTTAGCCCCAGTCACCAGTTTTACCCTAGGGCGCTCCTTGCGGTTACGCACTTCAGGTACCCCCGGCTCCCATGGCTTGACGGGCGGTGTGTACAAGGCCCGGGAACGTATTCACCGCGCCATGGCTGATGCGCGATTACTAGCGAATCCAGCTTCGTGGAGTCGGGTTGCAGACTCCAGTCCGAACTGAGAGAGGCTTTCGGGATTGGCATCCACTTGCGTGGTAGCGGCCCTCTGTACCCCCCATTGTAACACGTGTGTGGCCCCGGACGTAAGGGCCGTGCTGATTTGACGTCATCCCCACCTTCCTCACATCTTACGATGGCAGTCTCCATAGAGTCCTCAGCATGACCTGTTAGTAACTATAGACAAGGGTTGCGCTCGTTATGGCACTTAAGCCGACACCTCACGGCACGAGCTGACGACAACCATGCAGCACCTTCACACTCGCTATTGCTAGCTATAACGTTTCCGCTATATTCGAGTGCAATTCAAGCCCGGGTAAGGTTCCTCGCGTATCATCGAATTAAACCACATGTTCCTCCGCTTGTGCGGGCCCCCGTCAATTCCTTTGAGTTTCACCGTTGCCGGCGTACTCCCCAGGTGGAATACTTAACGCTTTCGCTTGGCCGCTTGCAGTATATCGCAAACAGCGAGTATTCATCGTTTACCGTGTGGACTACCAGGGTATCTAATCCTGTTTGATACCCACACTTTCGAGCATCAATGTCAGTGGCAGTTTAGTAGCTGCCTTCGCAATCGGAGTTCTTCGTGATATCTAAGCATTTCACCGCTACACCACGAATTCCGCCTACCTCAACTGTACTCAAGGCTGCCAGTATCAATTGCAATTTTACGGTTGAGCCGCAAACTTTCACAACTGACTTAACAACCCATCTACGCTCCCTTTAAACCCAATAAATCCGGATAACGCTCGGATCCTCCGTATTACCGCGGCTGCTGGCACGGAGTTAGCCGATCCTTATTCATAAAGTACATACAAAAAGGCACACGTGCCTCACTTTATTCCTTTATAAAAGAAGTTTACAACCCGTAGGCAGTCATCCTTCACGCTACTTGGCTGGTTCAGGCTCGCGCCCATTGACCAATATTCCTCACTGCTGCCTCCCGTAGGAGTTTGGACCGTGTCTCAGTTCCAATGTGGGGGACCTTCCTCTCAGAACCCCTATCCATCGTAGACTAGGTGGGCCGTTACCCCGCCTACTATCTAATGGAACGCATCCCCATCTTATACCGAAGTTCTTTAATCACGAGAAAATGCTGGCCCGTGATACCATCCCGTATTAATCTTCCTTTCAGAAGGCTGTCCGGGAGTATAAGGCAGGTTGGATACGTGTTACTCACCCGTGCGCCGGTCGCCATCAGTCTTAGCAAGCTAAGACCATGCTGCCCCTCGACTTGCATGTGTTAAGCCTGTAGCTAGCGTTCATCCTGAGCCAGGATCAAACTCTTCATTGTAAAAATATTCTTTCCACTATTGCTAGTGTTGTAATCTGCTCAAGGATCCAGATCTATCAATATCAATTATTGACGGTTCTTGTTTTTCCATACA
>NZ_BAKM01000112.1 GCF_000614185.1 Phocaeicola sartorii JCM 17136 = DSM 21941
CAACAAGTTCATACTTGGGCCGAGCGGTAGCGGGAAGTCTTTCTTCACCAACCACATGGTGCGCCAGTATTACGAGCAGGGTGCGCACGTACTATTAGTAGATACGGGTAACAGCTACTTGGGGCTGTCCCAGCTTATCCACAACCGCACGCATGGCGAGGACGGGATTTATTTCACCTACACCAACGAGAACCCGATAGCGTTCAACCCGTTCTATGTCGAGGACGGGGTATTTGATATCGAGAAGAAAGAGAGTATCAAGACGCTTATCCTTACTTTATGGAAGCGGGACGATGAAGCTCCCAAGCGGTCGGAAGAAGTGGCGTTGTCCAATGCGGTAAGTGCCTATATCGAACGTATCACGGGCGACAGGTCGGTAACGCCCTGCTTCAACACGTTCTACGAGTTTGTCCGGGATGATTACCGCCGACAACTTGAACAGAAGAACGTCAGGGAAAAGGATTTTGACATCGACAATTTCCTGAACGTGCTTGAACCATATTACAAGGGTGGCGAGTATGACTATTTGCTGAACTCCGACAAGGAGCTGGATTTGCTGCATAAACGCTTCATTGTCTTTGAATTGGACAACATCAAAGACCACAAGATTTTATTCCCGATAACGACTATCATCATCATGGAAGCGTTCATCAATAAGATGCGCAAGTTAAAGGGAATAAGGAAGTTAATACTAATCGAGGAAGCGTGGAAAGCGATTGCATCGGCTAACATGGCGGACTACATAAAATATTTATACAAAACCGTCCGAAAGTATTTCGGGGAAGCGATTGTGGTAACGCAGGAAGTGGAAGATATTATTTCCTCGCCCATAGTGAAAGAGAGTATCATCAATAACTCGGACTGCAAAATCCTGTTAGACCAGCGAAAATATCTCAACAAGTTCGACAGCATACAAAACCTGCTCGGACTGACCGACAAGGAGCGTTCGCAGATATTGTCTATCAACATGGCGAACCACCCCGGACGGAAGTACAAGGAAGTTTTCTTCTCGCTGGGCGGCACGCAGTCAGCGGTGTACGCCACAGAAGTTTCGTTGGAAGAATATTTCACGTTCACGACAGAGGAAAGCGAGAAAATGGAACTGTTCGCCCTCGCCGAAAAGCTGGGCGGCAACCTTGAACTGGCTATCAAGCGGCTTGCGGAAAGCAAACGCAATCCCCAATCATCAACAACTTAAAAATTAGGAACATGAAGAAAACAATTCTCCTTATGGCGGTATGCCTTTGCTTCGTCGGCAAGGCATCCGCCCAGTGGGTGGTGTCAGACCCCGGTAACTTGGCACAGGGTATCATCAACACCACCAAGCAGATAGTGCAGACCTCCACCACAGCCAAGAACACGCTGGACGGCTTCATGGAAGCGCAGAAGATTTTCCAGCAGGGTAAAAAATATTACGATGCGCTCAAAGCGGTGCATGACGTGGTTAAGGGCGGTGTCAAGGTGAAGAAGTCCATTGAACTGGTGGCGGAAATATCCGAAATCTACGTGCGCAACTTCCAAAGTATGCTGGCAGACCCGAATTTCACGCCTGACGAACTGTCGGCAATCTCGTTCGGCTATGCCAAACTGATGTCGGAAAGCTCAGACGTGTTGCAAGACTTGAAGAATGTAGTGAACATCACGGGTATGTCGCTGACGGATGCCGAACGGTTGGCTATTATTGATAATGCCTACCGAAGTCTATTGAATTACCGCAACCTCGTGAACTACTACACCCGCAAGAACATATCCGTGTCCTACCTGCGGGCGAAGAAGAAGAACGACACCGACCGGGTGCTGGCTCTCTACGGCTCGGCGGATGAACGCTACTGGTAACATATAAATCGGTATGCCTATGTTATTAGCAGCAGTGGATTTTGACAACCTGCACCAAGTGTTGCGGGTGCTGTACGATGAA
>NZ_BAKM01000111.1 GCF_000614185.1 Phocaeicola sartorii JCM 17136 = DSM 21941
TCATTCTCACCGCAATCTATAAATTTCCGTTTTATATGTTGCAGGCACGGGATGCGTGTGATATGGGGATAAGCATCGCTTTCGAGCTTCCGGTAAGGTGAGTAGCCGTCGCTTTGTATGATACCTTTGCAACCGCCCAATTCGTTAAGAATAACTCTTTCAGATCGGGAGCCGTCATCATAGAGCAGGTATATCATCCTGGTGTTTATGCCCACAACCACCCAGAGGTATCCCTTGCGGACTCCTTTTCCCTTGCTGTTCTTTTCCGGGACGAGTATTTTGTAATAGGTTTCGTCGGCTGCCTTATAAGGATCACTCAAAGCCGTCTGCCGGATACACTTATAAAGATTTTCAAAGAGGCCTGAGGCTTTTTCTATCAACTTATGAGCCGTAGGTTTCTTCAGCATAAAGCCATGACTTTCGAAGTAGTTGATGATTCTTTCAACTGGCAGCGATTGTATATAACGCAATTCCATCAGCCCGGCAATGAATGAGCCGTCATAGCTGGAATTCAAGAAAGCCGAGACCGGGGTCTTTCCCTCAAAGAGACGACCGTCTTGCGCATAGGTGTGTATCTTGTAGACGTGCTTGATGAAGCGCATGGGTACACATTCATAGCGGACGCATATTCTGGGAGTGGTAGTAAACAACCGGGCTTTATTGATGTCAAAATCGGGATCATCAGGATAAACGACATGTTCTTCTTCCTCCATCTCATAATGCATGTCACGTCTGGCACCATTGTTCTTTCCGGCTTTACGCTTATCCGCTTTTTCAGCTTCTCTCTTCTGCCGCTCTTCTTCGGACATGGCAGGTTGGGGAGCGTGTTGCTGTTCGGATGTGTTGGATACAAGTTTGGCGAGCCCCTTGGCAAGGCGCTGTTGTTTGCTAAGAGATTCGCCTTTTTGAAGGAGTGCCTCTTTAAGGGAAGAGACCTCCTTTATCAAATTATCTATCTGGTCCAGGAGTCTGTTGTTGTCATCCCGTAATTCCTTGATTTGCTCCTTCAATAACTCTATGATCTCATCCTTTTTCATGGCATAAAGATACGAAAAATCAATGAACTGACCAAAACATTCGGGTGGTAATTTAAAATCAAATAGCTAATATACAGTATATTACATTAGATTCTGAAACGTTTTCGCAACCGTACAGACTTCAATGACACTCCATTTAAGATAAAAGACAAAACCTGATAAGAGATCTCATAATTGCCTGTATGGGGGTTAAATGTCGGCAACTCAAAACTTCCACCTTCCAGACGCTTGTAGTACAAAAGAAAGCCGTCACCATCCCAACGCAGTATTTTTACACTTTGCCGGTTTTTGCCAAAGAATAAAAATATATCTCCGGAAATGGGGGACAACTCCTTCATTTGAGAGCGTATGATTTTGAATAGACCGTCAATGCCAAGGTTCATACGAACAAAGCCCTGGTACAGATAGTATCGGTTGGCTGATGTTAGAGAATACATGGATCCCCCTCCTTTCTTTCGTAATCGCGTAACATTTTAATAATACCCCCGGGAGTGGCCCGTTTGACTGAAATGGTCGTTCCACTGTTAAACGTGATTGTGATCCCGGAAAGACTGAACTCTTCTTCCGACGACATGGCGGGGGCTATTTGAGTGAACGCAGGAGAGGTAGTGGTCAGTGGGGACGGCTCAACGCCGCCATAATAATCACGAACCACATCTGCCTTAGCTTGTTTAACGCTATAGCCCCGTCGGGACATCCAGGAACTCATACCTCCAAAAGTGGTATGCTGCTCGCGGCAAACATCCGCTAAAGAACAAGTGTAGTCTACTTTTAAGACTTCTTGGAAACGTTTCCAAGTTCTTCTAAATCTATTTTCTAAATCCATAATGCTGCATTTTTATACCTCGCAAAGATATGAGAGCTAAAAACGGACAGCAATATAGAATCGCGGAGACGCTTA
>NZ_BAKM01000110.1 GCF_000614185.1 Phocaeicola sartorii JCM 17136 = DSM 21941
GTGCCGCCAATAGATAAAGGTATCTCATGCACGATTATTCCAAATGGAAATTACTGTATGTATAAGCAACTCTAATCCCATTGGAGCAGAGCACATTACCATCTCCAAAGCAGTTTCCATAGGCAGATTCGTTACCAGCCAAAGCTTCTATATTACTAAGCAGTAATTCATCTGATACTTTTTTGTGCTGAAAAGCACTCCACATACTCACTGTCGCAACCAGTGCGACCATTAATAATACTCCTGTTTTTTTCATTTCCTAATTAATTTTATTGACGCAAAATTAAGGAACAAAAACTGAAAAGGAAGAATATTATTCATTAGAATTTCATTAGCTAATGAAATTCTAATGAATAAGGGTACCCTTACTAATGAACTCTAATGAATTTCTCACATTTATCATTATCAGAAGCCTATTATTCGATATTTTTTATACTTTTGAAAAAACAAATTTTAGACAAAAATGACAAACGCAAGGAAAAGCACTATAGCAGCCACTATTTTAGCAATAGCCATAAGCATCTTTTTTATTGGAGATGCCATATTGGAGTCTGGCGAAGAAGTCATCCAAGCACAGATGCAAGACGCTTTGAAAGAAACCATCACCATAGATTTTCATAGACGGAAAAACGAAAAAATGAAATCTAAAGAAAAGCCACTGGGCAGAAAAGTGAAACACGCAAAAATAATTGGCGATAACGGACTGGAAACCATCGTATTTAGAGACAGTGTAGAAGAATATTTGGCTGATCAATGGACAATACAGTATATATTAGCCGAAATACACCCTATCAACCCCAATGACTTTAACACCTTATTCAATAAAGAACTGAACAAAAGAGGGATACCTTGCCAAACAGGTATCATCTACCAACAGAAAAAGAAGCCACAACAGATTGGCGGAGACCTATACACTTTTCCGAACTCCATTACTACGAGGTCTGTCATGTTGGATGCCAAAAACACAACCAGTGTACAGGCTTGGGCGAATTGCAGTTTGATCACGATATTGAAACACGCCAGTAAAAAAATAGGAATCTATGTAGTTCTTTGCCTTGCAGCCACGGCACTCTTATTGTCGTCCTATAAAGAAAAGAAGAAAAAGGCAAAAGCCGAAAAGAGAACAGCAAATATAGTGACGGAAGACACTCCACCAATCCAAAAGGGTATAAGAACAGATAAAAGCGAACAAAAAATATATATAGACGATAAGGAATGTGTCACTACAGATTCGGGATTCAAGATTATGCAGCTGCTAATTGACAGCCCCAACCATTTCGCATCCAAAGAAGAAATTATTCTGAGACTTTGGCCGAAAAACGATAAATTGAATCATAATACAATGAATAACAGAATGAATGGACATATCAATACCTTACGTCGGTCACTCCAAGATTTCCCAGGATACCAAATAGAAACAGAACACAGCAAAGGATACTATCTGATTATTCCTTCATCGGATGAAACACCTACAACTGCATGAAATAGCAAAGGATATTACCTAGTTGTACCTTGACGTAAAATTCACCATAGCATTATCTTACTCTGCCTAACCTGTTCCATCTGATTTTATCATTTATTGGATTTCCCCCTCTTTGGCAACTTTCCCGGTCAGCTTAATCGCAAGAGGCCAATTCCTCTTGTATTTTACGAAATCCCTCGTAATTAATTGGAATGATCGTCACCGGTGTATGAGATGGCTGTGAGGTCTGTTTTGTTGTAAAGAAAAGTATGTGGACTTCGTAGGCCAAGTAAACGGTGTTACTTTGCCTGGGAACATATCTTACTTTGCCCACGAAGATATCTTACTTTTTTAGTGGGATATTCCCTTGGCTGCTACCTTGGCTCTCGTCTAATCAAACGAGATATCATGCCGTGGCAATGTATTCGCTGAATCGTTACCATTCGTGCCGTCTTTTCCGAATCCCACATCCACAAAACTCCCATCTTCCTTTTCCACTACATTCCAGCAATATGACGCATATTCATTCCTGCTATCAAAGCAAATGCTGCAACTATAGTTGCTTTCAAAATGTTCTTTTTCATCTTATTTTTAGTTTTAAAGATGATTAATCACTTGTGTTTTTTATCTTATTCTCG
>NZ_BAKM01000109.1 GCF_000614185.1 Phocaeicola sartorii JCM 17136 = DSM 21941
AATGTATTGTCTATTTCGTTCATTATCAATATGATAAAATTTGCACCTAATTGATTCCCCCACTGCTTAAAACCGTATTATAATGATTTTGGAAATTATTTATACCATTATTCTACCATCCCGGCCCTTCATCTTGATTAAATTTTCACCTGTCGTAACCTTTCTTTAATAGATATCGCATTCATGGATTTTTCTTCTTTGTTACCGGAATTTATAATGACGGGATGTGAAATCCAGTTGTCGGTTGGCTGTTTTGGATTCTTTAACAATTCAAAAAAATGCAGTGGCCCTTGGTACTGATTTTCTACCTGGTTGTGCAAGGAGGGGATTTTTGTTGTGTTTTATTTCCTTCAGTTTATTGCCCGGCAACCACGGCGAAGAAACGCTGTGCTTACAAGGCAATAAACTTTATCAAGGAGATGATGCGCTATTTCTTTTGGCATTTTTTCAAATCCCGTACGATTGTACTTCCCATCACCTCTCCATATATCTGTGTCGTAGCAAGATTTTTATGTCCTAACAGCTTTTGCACAGTTGTTATATTGGCGCCTTTGTATATCAATAAAGTCGCATTGGTGTGGCGGGCAGAATGGAATGAAAAGTGTTTGTTTATTCTGGCCAATTTGCTATTCGTATCAGTTCTTTATTTACGCTTGAATTATTCTTTATTGAAAAAAACGAACTCCATTTCCCTCGGTATTTCTGCAACAGGGTTAGTGCCTTACCTTCAAACAACAGGCTTAAAGGCAATTTTACTTCCGCACCGGTTTTGACAGAGTCAAAAATCAGCCACAATTTTCCGCCCATTTTCACGACATTCTTTTCTTTCAGACTCACAAAGTCAGAATAACGTAATCCTGTATAACAGCAAAATAAAAAAGCATCAAGTGTATGTTCCAACCCCCTGTTTCTTCCTGTCAGAGAGACTTCCTCTAATTTTTTCATTTCTTCCGGCAATAAAAAACATGTTTTCCTTCTTTCATTTTGATTTTATATCTTCTGAAGGCATAATTGTTAGGATCAATATATCCTTTATTAATTGCGGCATTAACAAAAGATTTCAAATGTTTCATGTGTTTGGCTATTGTGTTTGTTTGATATCCGGATTCATAAAGGAATTTTTCAAAATCTGTAACGAAATTATAGGTCAAGTCTTCAAACTCAATTGTCGGCTTGAACGATTGTAAAAGGGTTATTGTTGTCAAATGATTGCGCTTGGTACTGTCTTTTAACTGGGAAGAAATAATTTCTTTGCGTGCAAACCCTAAAAAAGAAGCGTCTGTATTCGATTTGAACTCTTCCTTGATGAGGCTCAAGGTTATAGTCTTTCCCTGTCTCCACAAACTTAATTCTTTTTTCTCCAATTCAATAATAAACTCATTGAGCATGCCGTTCAGTGCATCTTGATTGGGATGATCCTTGACCACCTTTCTTTTTACATCCCATTGTTCCGGCCGTAAATAAACATGCGTGGAGAAATACACTTTCTTTTTATTCAAGTAAGCCTCAACTTGAACTAAAGCTGTCCCTCTGTCATTTAAACTTTTTTTTCGATTGTAAACGAAACGATAACTGATTTTCCTCATAATTTAATTCTTTAATTGAAATACTACAATACTATAATAAGACGCAATAAAGAAAAGTAGAAAAGCGTTATCCTGCTATTTTGTTTCCATCTTTATATTAATTAGACGATTGATTAACATTTGTAGGTTAATGTATGTTTATATAATAAGTTATAATTTGAAAGTCATTTCTCTTCACGACTTAGAAAAAAGAATAAATATGAGGTTTATTTTCGTTTTTTGTGAGTTTTAAATGCCCAAAAGCATAAAAATATAGCGGTTTAGTATGTTTTTTACAATAATTTGTTTGAGATTACAATTTTATTCATACCTTTGTAATTTGTTAGAGTGAATGAATTTATATTAATGCAAAGTTAAACTTTAAGAGAGAATTTTATGAAAAGAAAATTAATGCTGTTATTGACCTGCCTTTTTGTAGGTATAGGTCTGGTAACCGCTCAGATCACGAAGGTGACAGGTACTGTTATCTCGGAGGAAGACGGATTACCCGTAGTTGGCGCCTCTATTTTGGTAAAAGGTACTACTGTAGGTACAGTTACTGACATGGATGGTAAATTTACATTATCAAACGTTCC
>NZ_BAKM01000108.1 GCF_000614185.1 Phocaeicola sartorii JCM 17136 = DSM 21941
AAACAAAAGAAGACTTATATCGTTATAAATCAGCGATGTAACCACCAAATAAAAAGCCATTCCGTCTATTGGTTATCTATAGAAGATCTAAATAGATTTTTATATGTTATCAACGGAGGACAGTTTGTACGAATAATTACATTTATTGAGGACATGGAAGGTCTTCAATTAGCTTAAAATGCACTTTGATAGCGTAAAATAGACAAATAGATGCACCGCCAGAGTGCAGGCCATATTTGCATGTTAAATTCAATATAGCATGAAAAAGTCACAAGAGCATTTCGAAAAATTATTAAAAGAAACAAATACGAGTTTCTATCGTTATCTGTATTCCAAGATAAATTGGAACAGCCGTATGATAGGTATTACCGGTCCTAGAGGAGTAGGCAAAACCACTTTGATGCTTCAACATATAAAAGAAGAACTGTATAGAAAAACCAATGTAATGAAAGACGATATTGAAGCCGGATATATGAATGTCGTATCCTTATGGCAATTGGGTGCTGAAAGTCGTATCATAAAATATAAAATACGCCAGAAGTGTGAATACCTTTATTCCATGCCTTACATATCCTCCAATGAATAGCTTGTATATTCTATCTGATATCTTTTTAACTCGCCTATAAGTTTTTGGGATTTTTCTTTCAAGACCGGCATAGATATTTTATTCCGGTTAATCTTTACCTCTGCTATCCGGGCTGTACGGTCAATACGGTTTACAGCTACGATATCAATTTCATTTTCTCCTTTTGAGTCCCACCAGTTTCCTATTATCGTGAAACGCTCCTCTTCCCATAGCTTTTGTTGGAAATATCGCTCCAATACCAGACCAGAATAAACATCATACCCTTTCTTTACAATATCCAATAATAAATCCGACCGGTGATTCTCCACCAAATCAAGGTTAGGATAGATAAAGCGAAACCAGAACTGTAGAAAATTGTCATTCAGCTTGTACTTGACTCCCTTGCTCCGTTCAGATGCAAAGATGGGACGCATCTTCTTCAAAAGGGTATAATTGATTTCAAGGTTACGCAGATAGGCACTTGTGGTGATACCTAAAACTGAATCAATCTCACCGGATGTGTTTTTTCCGTCAGCTATCAGGCTCAAGATAGAATAGTAAACGGCCCCCTCTTTTCTAAATTCCATATTAATCAAGTCATTCCCTTCTGTAAGAAAAGGCATGTATTCATTGGTAAAGCAAGTGAGCATCCGTTCTTTCTTGAAAGCCCCTTCGTCCATTAATGTTTCTATATATTTTGCCACCCCACCGGTCAGCATATAAAGACAAAGTAGATCTGCCGGAGTATAAGCCGGATAATAATGCCTTAGAATTTGTTTCTGTGTTGCTATGCTGAACGGCTGCAAGTCCAGACGCTTGGTCATCCGTCCATACATGGCTGATTTTTATCCTCAAACAGTTCTTTCATCAGTGAATAAATGGAGCCGCAAGTAATGAAGTTTATTTTCATATCCGGCTTGTATTTATCCCATAATTCTTGCATGTCAGCAAAAATACTCTTGCGTACATAAAAGAACTCCTGTACTTCATCTATTACCAGGTTCAACTGGTTCTGAGTGGCATACGAAAACAGAATATCAAAAATATCACGCATAGAACGTACCGATCCATAGACAGATATACCAAGTTCCCTCTGTATCTGTCTTTGTATAGAACTGCAGAAGGTGGCTTCCGCCTCATTTTTCGCCAATATATAAAGGCATTGCCTACCTTGAAAATTCCGTCTTATCAGACTGGTCTTGCCGATTCGGCGTCTGCCCATGACTATGGTGAACCGTGCCGATGATGCGGACAATTCTTCCTCCCTTCTGAGTATCTCTAATTCTTTCTCTCTGCCAAAGAAATCCATATATTATTAATATTTAGTCGCTTATAAAAATAATAACGATTATAATAACCATGGTTATTTTTGCAAATATACCTTTGTTTATTTGGAGCAGCAAGAATTGTGATATAATTTATCTGAAAAAGTACCGAAAAAAATAATCGAATTTGATAGACTGAAGGAAAAGGCTATCCGGGATCTCATTTTCCGGCTGCATGACGCAATAATTTATCTTGAGTATAGAAATGCCGGGAGGATTATTGTTACATAGCCTGAAAGATATAAATCTTTCGTGCCGATAATAAATCAGGTTCAAAACATGGATGGTGATCTGTTCATTCGCAGGTGGGAATGCTGAGATTATCTTCATATTAAATGCCTCAGCGATAAAACCCGATTGTTCCTTTTCTCCTTTCATCTACCGCTGAAACTCCCTGCCCATAGGCGTT
>NZ_BAKM01000107.1 GCF_000614185.1 Phocaeicola sartorii JCM 17136 = DSM 21941
AAACAAAAGAATATGTATAACACTGATAGACAACAATATAACAAATTCAGTAGGAGAAATATATCTTATTACAAAATGGATAAATTCTAAATACTTTTCAAAGTATCCTTTAAAGGACAGAATGCCAATATATATGAACAGAAATAGGCGATTATCCATTAATAAGAAACGGAAAAACTTGTCATAAGCGGAAAAAACAAATCCTTTATTTGCTTTGTTTATCATTTACTAATATCTTTGTTTCATCATTCATTCTAGAACCGCAACAAAATATGAAATACCCTATTGGAATACAGAGTTTTGACCAAATCCGTGAAGATGGCTATGTATATGTGGATAAGACCGGTTTGATTTACAATCTGGTAACACAAGGCAAGACTTATTTCTTGAGTCGTCCACGTCGTTTTGGCAAAAGCCTGCTGGTAAGCACCCTTGCCTGTTATTTCCAGGGACGTAAAGATTTGTTTGCCGGACTGGAAATCGACGGATTGGAAAAGGACTGGTATGAGTATCCTATCTTCCGTATAGACTTTAATGGAGGACTATATACACAACCCGGAATTCTGGAGGCTACCATTGAAGGCTATTTAGGAAACTGGGAAGATATTTATGGCAAGAATCCCAATTATACAACCATAGGAACCCGTTTCATTGAAATACTTCGCCGGGCTTATGAACAGACAGGGCGGCGTGCGGTGGTGCTGATTGATGAATATGACAAACCTATTCTGGATGTATTAGATACGGAAGCTTGTTTTTATGATGATTACGGAAAGAAAGTTCTGTTGGAAAATCATAACCGGGAAATATTGAAATCCTTTTATTCTACCTTTAAGGGAGCTGATCAATACTTGAGATTCGTATTATTGACCGGAGTAACAAAGTTTTCCCAAGTAAGTGTTTTCAGTGGATTTAACCAGCCTAAAGACATCAGTATGGATGAACGGTACGAAGCCTTGTGCGGTATCACCCAGAATGAGCTGGAAGCATATTTCGAAGAACCCACCATACAGTTGGCTGCTAAATATCAGTATACGGTGGAAGAAATGAAGGAACTTCTCAGACGGCAATATGACGGATATCATTTTGGAGAGGGGATGACCGACATTTACAATCCGTTCAGCATTCTTAATGCTTTTGACAGTATGGCAATTCGTGATTACTGGTTCTCTACAGGTACTCCCACCTATTTGGTTCGCCTGCTGCAACACAACCGCGAGCAGATAAACGAACTTGCCGGACGTTATTATGTTCCCTCTTTGTTTGTGGATTATAAGGCTGATGTGGAACAGCCTCTGCCCATGATTTATCAGAGCGGATATCTCACTATTAAAGAATATAATAGACGTATGGGAACCTATCTGCTCGATTTTCCCAATAATGAGGTGCGTAAAGGTTTCTTGTCCGTACTGGCAGCACATTATTTGAAACCCGGAGGTGGAGAGGTCAACAGTTGGATTATCGATGCTGTCACTTGTCTTGAACAAGGGAACACCTCCGCTTTTTGTGATTCTCTGACCGCTTTTCTTGCCAGCATCCCGTATGACTCTCACGCTTCCTTGAAGGAATTGGATATGACTGAGAAACATTTCCAATACACTTTTTATCTGATTCTCCGTTTGATAGGAGTTTATTGCCGTGCAATCCATTGTGAGAACCGCCAGAGCTTCGGACGGGTGGACTGCATATTGGAAATGGACGAATATGTTTACATTTTCGAATTCAAGATGGATGGAACAGCAGAGGAGGCTTTACAGCAAATAGCAGAGAAAGGCTATGCCCGATCTTATTTGACCGATAACCGTAAAATAGTCTGTATCGGGGTGAATTTTTCTTCCCTTACGCGTACTGTGGAAGAATGGAAAGAGATAATATGGAACAGGATGTGAAAGTAAACGGAAGAGGGTGCTTTCAAGGCAAATATCTGTCGTTTTAATCAATCTATGATGTTGCCAATAGAAATAACACCAGATCTCTAACAGCCTTTTTATTAGAGATTGCACCAATAACAGTATCTTTATTATATGCCTATGTTTTTAGATTCAAATGCTATATTTGGATCTGTAAACGAATAGAATAATGATATGTTTCAACAAAATATTTATAGGAAACTGCAAGACTGGGCGGTAATTCCAACCATAAGCCATTAATATTGCGTGGAGTAAGGCAAGTGGGTAAGACAACGTTGGTAAACGAATTTAGCAGAGAATTTGAGAATTATATTCATCTTAATTTGGAAAGAGAGAATGAAGCCGGGCAGGTTGTTGCACAGGAATTAAAGGTGCTATCCAACGATCATTATATTCAGCATTTTTTTATGGACCTGTCACCCGGGAATATAGCTGTCAGAGTTTGGAGCGGACCTTATTCAATTGACAGGGTTACAACTCCCAAAGGGAAAGATTTCCGACTGATAAATCTTCCTTTTTATTATGTGAATTGCTTGCCGCTTATTTTTCAGTCCATAGCTTTATGTTCCTTTGAACAAAAAAATGCAACGCTGACGTTGTAATCTATTTTTTCTATCCTTATAATTTCATATCAGTAACGAACTCTAGTAGAATCCATCTAAATAGAGTTCGTTTTGCTTTTTGTCATACTAAGAGATAAATG
>NZ_BAKM01000106.1 GCF_000614185.1 Phocaeicola sartorii JCM 17136 = DSM 21941
AAAATAACAACCAAGCATATTTAACATTATCTTCGCAAAAAGAATCTAAGAAAAATAAATGATGCACCGACAATTGAAAGACATATCTATTATCATTCCGTGTTTGAATGAAGCGGCTTGTATTGAGACACTCTATAAAGAATTATCACAAGTATTAGCTTCTTATTCCTACCCCTATGAACTGCTGTTTGTAGATGATGGGAGTACAGATAATACTTTAGAAGTCTTGTCTATCATAACTCAAGCAGACAATCGCGTGCACTGGATAAGTCTTTCTCGCAATTTTGGCCATCAGAAAGCATTAAAAGCTGGAATTGATGCAGCAAAGGGACAAATTGTTATAACAATGGACGCGGACATGCAACATCCACCAACAGTTATTCCCCGAATGTTGGAACTTTGGCAGGAAGGCTATGACATTATAAATACCGTCCGCATGGAAAACCATAAATGCAGCCCATTCAAAAAGCTGACTTCCCAATGGTTCTACCGCTTGATGAATGTCTGGTCGGAAGTCCATATAGTGAAAGGAGGAGCTGATTTCCGTTTACTTGACGACAAGGTAATACGCGTATTGCGTGAGTGCCGCGAAGAGTCTCTTTTTCTACGCGGAATGACAGCGTGGGTAGGATTCCGCCAAATCCAAATACCTTATGAGGCTAATGTACGCTATGCCGGTGAGACAAAGTATTCTTTAAAAAAAATGTTTTCTTTTGCACTATGCGGGATAACCTCTTTCAGCGTCCGCCCTTTGCGGTGGGCAGTTGGCTTGGCCGGATTTTTTGCCTTATTGAGCGTAGCAGAAATACTTTATGCTGCCTATATTGCTTGTTTCACCGAACAAGCTGTTTCGGGATGGGCATCTCTGGCAATACTGATTTCTGCACTTGGTGCGACAATCTTGTTAATGCTGGGAATTATTGGAGAGTACTTGGGAAAGTTGTTCATGCAGTGCAAGCAACGACCGGAGTATATTATAAAGGAAAAATACATGAAAGAATAACCGTATGAAGAAAAAAGAAATTTATATTTATGTAATAATATTGATAGCTGTAAGTATAGCTATCTATTATCCGGTAACTGATTATCCCTTTATGAAAAGTTGGGATGACCAGTGGCAAGTCTTGAATTTCTATACCACAAATGGGTTATCAATGAATAGTATAATATCTATTTTTTCTACATTTTATAATGGACAGTATTCTCCATTAAATCAATTGTACTATACAGCTATTTTCCATTACTTTGGTTTTAATGCCTCTGTCTTTCATTTATTCAGCCTATTATGGCATGTAGGTTATACAATATTAATATTTTGTTTTATCCATAAATTGTTAAATGAATATCATAGAAAACCTGCTCATGCCAATATGTTAATTGCATTAGGAGTTTCTATATCAGTTGCAATACACCCAGTTAACGCAGAAGTCGTATCATGGCTGAGCGCATCAAAAGTTTTGCTGTGTTCCTTTTTTTATATGGCATCTTTATTATGTTATCTATGTTACATAAAAAATGAAAGGACTATTCTTTATATTGGAAGCTTATTTTTTTTCCTTTGTGCTTTCTTCTGCAAAGAGCAAGCGGTTACATTACCATTATGTTTGCTATTAATAGATTGGTTTGTGCGAAGAAATATGCATTCCAAAATGATAATTATAGAGAAGATTCCATTTTTCACGATGACATTATGTATGCTAGCAGTTACTTTTGCTTCTTATCAGGAAACTTTTATAGATGTCGTAACAGACAATAACAATTATCCATTGTTTCAACGAATAATATTTTGCGGGTATGCAATCTGCGAGTATATTCAGAAAACACTTCTACCGATGAACCTACAGTATATTTATCCATATCCGATGAATGTAGGGGATTCTTTACCAGTCCGTTTTTATTTTTATTTACTGATAGTCCCCGCATTAGGATATATAATCTACATGTGTAGAAATCAAAAAATAATTATATTTGGAATATTATTCTTTCTAATACAATTATCGCTTTTTCTACATATCATTCCGTTACCTCGTTTCACTATTACGGCAGATAGATATTTATACATAGCTTCCATTGGCCTGTTATTTATGCTATCATATTATTTTCACTATGCAGTATGGCTATATTGTGCCAAATGGAAATACATTTGTATTCCTACTCTAATTATATTATTAGGAATAATAGGGTGTTATACACGACATTGTAGTCAGAAATGGGAGAGTGAAAAATCACTAAAATATGAAATAAAACAAATATTAGAAGAACGAAAGAAGTTCTATAATTATTAATCTAAAAATTTACAATTATGAAAACAAAACATTTAGTTTTTATGGGAGCAGTTATCTTACTCGCAACAGGTACTGCAAGTAACTTTCAGTGGTCAATAAACAAGTATGGTCTATTATCTGGTTCGTTGTCGAAACAAGTATTAGCTTTAAGTAGCAACGATACATCAGATGGTAAAGATGGGGATACAGATGATACAGGAACGAATGAAAAAACATACAAAGAGAAAAAGTATCAAGGAGAAAAAAGAACATTAACTACGACCACCACAACAACCAAAACCGTTGGAGTCAACATTGGGATTATAAAAGGTGAAACAACTACAGTTAAAACGGAAACAGAAACAACCTATCAATACTTGAATGAATGTATAGGAGAAGGTGATTTAAAGAATTGTATTTCTTCATGGGATTCAACTCCTATACGATAATATTTATGATATATTTATGATAATATAT
>NZ_BAKM01000105.1 GCF_000614185.1 Phocaeicola sartorii JCM 17136 = DSM 21941
GTGTTTTTCAATTTAATTTAGATTAACGGTGCAAATATATAATAAATTTAATATATAAAAGAATACATCAAAAAAATATTTTGTTTCACCCCTTGCTTTTTAACAGTTACGAAAGAATAGAGGCTTTTTATTAAAGCGGTACAAGTTGCTTGGATACTACATTCTTTAATAATATTGTAAAAAATTAAGCTATGATTGGCAAGAGTTTTTTTGCAAAGTGGTAGAATAAGAGTAGCATCTTTATGCGGTATTAGACATACTTCTGTCTTTTTATATTATTAAGGTATGGCCGCATTTATAACTTGAATCAAGGTTTCTTTTCCATAATTCTCGTTTTTCTGTTCGTTATTCTTGAAGTAGCTGTTCTCATCCGTAATAATTGATAATTATCCAGCTGGATTTTGTTACAAGTTTCTATGAGTCAAAGTAAAATCTGTAGATGCAAATAAAGTTAGTTTTGCCATCTACAGATAGAAAAAATGCTCAGTTCCATGGGTAGGATTTATATATGCAGAAACATCTCTTGCCCATAAATAAAGAATATAAAGGGATAAAGTTGATTTCCAATGGTCGCAAGATCATTGAGTGTTTTGGATGTTCATGTTCAAAACCGGAAAAAAGAGAGAAACGAAAAAGAAATGGCAGCAATAGACGTTTTCTCACATTCTTTCTACTATCACCACCCATATCTCCATTTCTAAAAAAGTGGGGGGATAGTAGAAGAATCTGACTCAGAGAATAAAAAGTTGCAAGTTAGAAGATCAGTGTACCCGAAATACACCAATAACTGTTGCTTCCTCCTTCAGGGGCACCTTGTGGAATTTGTACGGAAAGTATATGTTCTCCAGCTTCCATGTCCCCCAAATAGATATATTCCGGATTGGTGACTGTACCTGGACACCAGTTGGAACGACTCAAGTCGGATGAGCTCAACCCATTCGAGAAATTACCGGAACAGGGATTCCAGTTGCGATAAGTACCACAATCATCGCGCCAAGGAATGAATGAAATGATTTTCTGACCGTCCAAATAAATGGTGTTCGTTTTTTGGTTAAACTCATCGCCTCCACCCCAGCCACCATGGCCAGTGGTAAGATAATACAAGCGGGCGTTCTTGACCGGCTCTTTCAGTGTGAACCTCACTGTCAGAGAGTCGTTACGCATGAAAATAGGATAAGGCTGGCCAGCTTGTTCCAGGTAGTTGACAGTATTGAACAGAGGAATCGCATTGTAAACCCGATGTTCCTCATCAGGATAGTATTTCAGTTTCAAAGACAAGCGGTGACCTTTTGCATCCCAGTTCCCAATGTAAGCACCAATCCACGCTTCCCCTTCCAACTTTTCCATCAACGGAGTTATTTCTGTTTTATAAATAACAGAGTCTACCCAATTTTGTCCTTTTACCTTGTTATGGTTGAACTTACGCACACCAAATCCGGTGAAAAAGCGCATCAGTTCCAAAGGCACGTCATAACTTTCTGTGGAAATCAGCCCGTGATAATCGGAACCTTCTGATTGGAAAGCAGGGACACTTTTCAGATTACGCAGTGCATCAAGAAAAGACTGGGCCTTATCCGTAGGGATCATGAAGATTGATCCTGTACGGTCGTACGCATCACCGTCTGAATATTGTGCCACTTCAGCAAACAGAGTGCGGTTCTTCACATAGTCTGGCAGTTTTACTTTCTTAAGAATAATCGTTCCGCCTCCTGCGCTGTATTGTATGCCTTCCTCCAATGTGTCTGGCAGTTTGGCTCCATTGAAGCAAATGGTTTGCTGGTCAAACACAGGAATGGTGATGACTCCGCTTTGGTTTATGGTGTACTGGTAATCAGCGGCATCCATCGCTTCTCCCCAATCGGCGGGCAACAAATCCGCTTCCTTTTTTAACGGAGTGATGAGGATGGCTTCTTGCACCATATCTCCATTGCGGACTATCTTTAATACCAGTCCGTCCGGAATGCCGACATTGGGCTGGGGGGTTCCGCGAAAAGGAATTTCATTGGTGTACCATACTTCGATGGTATTGGAGTTGATGGAAGTGCGTACTATTTTGCAATTCAATCCCAAATGCTTCCCTTCGCCTTTTTCGGTAAAACCGCGGCCTAATTCAAAAGGAGTCATGGCCGAGATGATTTTTCCATTGGGCAGTTCGGCACGGCGATAAGACTGGCAAGTGGTATAGTCTATATAGCTACCGGTAACAGGTGTCTTGTCTTCAGGACGTACTTGGTTGTCATTTGGCTGTTTGCTCTCAGCCCGTTTATTTTCCAAAGAGACCCGATCGGTTGAAACCGTCATCAACAAATACCCCGGACGCACCTTTCCTTTATAGCTGGACTGATAGGTAACTTCGATTCCTTTCGCATTCTTTACTTTTTTTGAATAGTTCTGCGCATGAATGGCAGATACAGCCGTAAGGCAGCACAAAAGCAGCCATAATTCTTTCATTGTAAAATTCTTCATCATTTTTTATATATAAGAGGTTATCGGTTGTTTGCTATTTATTATGTCCTTCTATTATACATGTAGCACAAAGAACGCAATAAGATTTCAACTCAACAAATAATAACCGGATATTTTGAATCAGCTGTATGAAAATCGGCAGACAGGAACTAGTCTATGGTAGATAAAAGGTAGAAAAACATGCTATATATCCGCGTTGGAAGCTATCAAATAAGTGTTTTAAGTTTTGTGTGGTTTTATCATTTTATTGATTATCAATACAATGAGCAGTTCAAT
>NZ_BAKM01000104.1 GCF_000614185.1 Phocaeicola sartorii JCM 17136 = DSM 21941
AATATTTTTCAACGTCCAATCGACCGCCAAGTGGGAACAGCAGCCCGAAGCCATAGCCGCCCTGCAACGGGTTAAGGATGCAGGGCAGCTTTCCGTGAAATCCGTTGAGAGGAAAGAAGCCAGCCAAGAACCGCCGCTTCTATACGACCTTACCACGCTGCAAAAGGAAGCGAACACGAAGCTGAACTTTTCGGCTGACAAGACCCTTTCCATAGCGCAAAGCCTGTATGAAAAGAAAGTGATGTCCTATCCGAGAACCGGAAGCCGCTATATATCGGAGGACGTTTTCGATGAAATGCCGGAGCGTGTCGCCCTGCTGGAGCAATACCCCCGCTTCGCCGGGTATGCCGCCGGGCTGGACGTTGCGGCACTGAACCGCCGCAACGTGAACGATAGCAAAGTGACCGACCACCATGCCTTAATCATTACCGAGAACCTGCCCGGCGAACTCTCCAAAGACGAGCGGGCGGTTTACGAGCTGGTAGCCGGGCGTATGCTGGAAGCCTTTTCGGGCAAGTGCGTGAAAGACGTTACCATCGCCGTGCTGTCGGCGGGAGATACCGACTTCACGGTGAAAGGGTCTGTGATGAAATCAGCCGGGTGGCGTGCCGTGTTCGGCGAGCAGGAAACGGGCGGGGATGAAGAAGCCGCCAACCTGCCGCCACTCCAAGAGGGAGATTGTTTGCCACTCTCCGGCGTGGATCTGCTCGAAAAGCAGACCAAGCCGAAACCGCTGCTCACGGAAAGCAGCCTGCTTGCCGCAATGGAGAACGCCGGAAAGGAACTGGAAGATGCCGAGCTGAAAGCCAGCCTGAAAGATGCCGGGATAGGCACGCCCGCCACCCGTGCGGCGATTATCGAAACGCTGTTCGCCCGCCAGTACATCGTGCGTGAGAAGAAGAACCTTGTACCCACCGACAAGGGGCTTGCCGTTTACAGGATTGTCAGGAACAAGAAGATTGCCGATGTCGAAATGACGGGTATGTGGGAAACCGCCCTTGCCAAGATAGAAGCGGGCAGCATGGATGCCGACACGTTCCGGAAGGGCATTGAGGTGTACACCGCCCAAATCACGGCGGAACTGCTTTTGGTGCAGTTGTCTGTCGCCAATGGCGAAACTTGTTCCTGCCCCAAATGCAATAACGGGCGCATCCTGTTCTACCCGAAAGTGGCGAAGTGTTCCAACGTGGACTGCACGCTAACCATATTCCGCAACAAGTGCGACAAGCAGCTTTCCGACAAGCAGATTGTCGAGCTGGTGACGAAACGCAAGACCGGGCTAATCAAGGGCTTCAAGGGCAAGAACGGCAAGGTTTTCGATGCTTCGCTTGTGCTGAACGAACAGTTCAATGTCGGTTTTTCATTCTCCGAAAAGAAAGCGAAACCGAAGAAATAGCCTATCTTTGCCGCTGAAATTTCATTGTGATAGGTTTTGCAACTTATAATAATTGAAATTTTAGTGGTTGCGCCCGGTTCCCACCGGGCGCATTTTTATAAATTATTATAAGAACTTATTAATTCTGTGGTGATAATTTCTAATATAGTATTCAATTTATCAATTAAAACATCATCATTATTATTAGGAATAAAACTAAATGTTTTATCTACTACTTCTCCGTGAAATATTTTATTGCGTAAAAAATAAGCATATTTACAACATAATAACGCAGCTAATTGCATATTATTAGTTTGGAGATATTCCGCTTGCATGTAATGTGTTATATGATTTTGAATATCTCCTATAAAACCATAACTATTTAATTCATTTTGGCGAAATACCAAGGTCTCGTCTAATAATTTGATGATTCTATTGTCAGTATTTGCTAAAACAAAGTAGTTCTTATAACCCTCATAAACACCTATTTTCCCTCCTCTAGGATAATTGTTTAGGATTAGCTCTCTCCAGTGAAACTTTCGTAACTCATCATACGTCATTGCAGATAGTAGATGCTCTGTATTGGTGAAGTATTGTGGATTAGCAATCAAAAAACTCCTCATTTTTCTCAAAGCATTAAATTCTTTATTGTCTGCATCAGTTCTATTGCTGTAAAAAGAAAGTTGTTCGAATGTCCTCCACAACCTTTCAAATTTATAATATCTCTCTGTTGAGGACATACCTTTAAGCCAATGAGATAAGATGTTTCTTAATTTTTCAGCTTTATCATCTTCTTGTAAGAGAATAGATAAATCTCCATCATTAAAACTTATAGGACTTGTGATAGTACCATCTATTGGCTGTGTCTTCTTGTCATATAACAAAGTTACTACTTGTTCTTCTTTTCTTGCTGTTTTTCTTACTATGTTGATAGAGCAAAGTTGCAAATTAGACAAATTCATAGCGTAACAATAAAGTAAAGCCTTAGCAATTTGTTGGTAAATACTATTTGATGGATTGTTAAGTATAGCATCTTTATCATAGATAGAGGAACGAGATGCAACTATATTAATCTCTTTAGGTTGGAAAATAAAAGAATCTCTAAATGTCCCTGAATTTTTATATGGAACATTACCTATTCTGCAAACAAGTGAATTTCGTTTAGAAAATGTTATTTTTATGTGATAATGATTTGTCCTCATTTCCTTTATGCTATTTTATTATGTACGACATATAAATTAGGTTGCAAAGATAGCCATAAACTTCCAAAACATTTTTATTTAAGCAGATAAATACTTTATATTGAACTTGTATTACACAGAAGTATATAGGTTTTTTCTAAATTTATATATCGAACAAATCACGCCGTTATCCAGCACTTTGCTTTCCGACAGTTTCCATTCAGAGCCGAATGTTTCCCCAATAAAGCCGATGCCTTTGCCCGTCATGACCGGGACGGTGTATATTGTCAGGCTGTCCAGCAACCCGGCTTTAATCAATGAAGTAAGCAGCTTGCCGCCGCCCACCACCAGTATATCGGTTTCCTG
>NZ_BAKM01000103.1 GCF_000614185.1 Phocaeicola sartorii JCM 17136 = DSM 21941
TGAGAAATCGGACGTATCTTCATTCTCCAAGAAGTCTTTCATTTCGATGTTGAGCATTTCCGGTTCACGGGCGTACTTGGCGTTGAATGAAAAGAAACTCCCGTCCTCGCAGATAACGGAGAAGTTCGTTTCTCCCGGAAAGCCCTCTGTCGTGGCTTTCACCCGGATTACGTTCTCCGCACCGTCAGCCTTGCCCGCTATGATGTGGTTGCTTCCCAAATCGACATAGCGGACGGCGGCGGGGAAGATGATATGCACCGTCTTGGCAAAGGTCACTTCCACGCCGTAGGGCGTTACCATTTGTCGGTACGGGAGTTTCCGGGTAATTCCCCGGTACAAGTCGTTGCCAGCCGCATACTTCACGGTGTCGGTTTCCTGTGCGTTTGCCGCACACACGCCCAGCAAGAGGGCGAACATTACAAAAATCTGTTTCATTGTTAATTAAAATTTTAGTGGTTGATAAAATGGTTATTGTTGTTTGGCGTAAAGCATCACCTTGTACCCGGCTTTCAGCTTCACTTTCACGGTTCGGAACTTCTTGGCGAGGTAGCCGGACGTTCCTTGCAGCAATCCCCTTGTCACGTCCATAGCCACCTGCTGCCCGGCACTTTGGGCAAAGGAAATGCTTGTACCCAGCCCGCTTCCGATATTCGCCATAGCTTCGTTGAACGCTTCCTGCTCCATAGAGGACGGGACGGACAGCCCCTTTTGCCCGTCCGTGTCGAACACGGCGAGTTCCACCGGGATGATGTTGCCAGCGTACTCAATCGAGGACACCAGTATGTCGAGCCGTTCGCCCTGCACTTTTGCCGTTCCCGCCACGAGGGTATTCTTCGGCACGACGATGCTGCCCGCCTGCATGGGTTCGAGCAGCCGGAGTTTCACCGCCTGCCCGTCCACCAGCGTTTGGTCTTGGTGGATGCAGGCGGCTACCGTGTTCTTTCCCATAGCGTAGCCCGTGCCTACCGCCGTGTTGAAGCCGTAGTTTCGTGGCTGGCTGTAAGCCCGGATGAAGTCGGCATCGCTCATGGGCTGCTGCAATCCCGATACGGTCGTTTCCCGGATAGCCTGCACCGCCACCGCATCCGGCTTGCGGTCAATGCCGCCCGTTACCGAGACTTGTGCGACTTGTCCCTGCCCGCCGTTCATGTACTTTGCCGCCAGCTCGTAGGACTTTTCCAAGAGTGCCATTTGGTCGTCAGCGGTGGGTGTGGCGTTCTGCTGCTGTTGCAGTCGGTCGGTCAGTTCCGCCACCTGCCGCTTCAAGTCCTCTTTTTCCTCGTCCACAGGGGGCGTTTCGTAGAACGTGCTTAACTGGCGGTTGATGTCCCGGTAAGCGTATGCCGAAGAAGCACCGCCGCCCCTTTGTGGCTGCGCATCTTCTTCCGGCATCAGGTCGATTTCCGCTTGCGGTTCTTCCGTTTCATCGTCCCCCGTGAAACCGAAGTCCTGCAAGGATTGTATCTTGTCCTGCTGTTTGCGGCTTATCATCGCCTGCTCGTAAGCCTTTTGCTTGTCGGCTATAATCCCGTCCTCTGCGGGCAGGGGTATGTCGGCGTTGAAGCCGCCCACGCTCTCCACGTTCACGTCCTCTTTGCCGGAGGGGGCGAATATCAGGTACATGCACCCGGCAAAGGCAAGGAACATCAGCGGGAAGACTATCATTTTCCTGCGCTGCTGCACCTGCTGCGGGGTAAGTTCCCGTTTGGTTTATCTTCCTTTTTCGGCTTCCCGTCCGCCTGCGGTACGGTCGTGCCGTTCTCATTCTTCTGTACTTCTTCCATATTCCGGTCTGTTTAAGGGGTTGATACTGTTGATTGTGTCATTGCCTTGCAATGGCAGTTGTTTGATATGTTCTATTTGCAGCCGCCTGCCGTCCCGTTTCCCGATGTTGTAGATTGATGAAACGGTGATATAGATAGACAAGCCGCCGAAAAAGAAGAACATCACGAGGATAACCGCCAGCCTTTTGCCCGGCGTAATCCGTCCGCACATTCGGCGCAGGCAGTCGTCCGCCCAGTCCCGCACCTTTTCGATGTAGTTTCGTTTTCTCTCCATAAGGCTACCTCTTAACGGTTTGCAAATCCTTGTTCTCGGTAATGGTGAACGCTTCGATGATGAAGCCGTGCGGGTTGTTGTCGCTCCGTGTGGCGTTGAGCAACCGGCACGAGGTCACAAGGCTTCGCACCGTCAGGCTGCTTTCCCGGACAATCAACTGGCGGGCATACGTGTTCACCTTGTAGGGGTACTGGTCGAAGTCGCACTTCACGCTGTCAATCTCCACCGTCTGCGTGACGTTTCCGGAAATCACCCGGTTATAATACCCTTTTTCCGCCAAGTCCTTGTAATAGTTGAAAGCGGTCTTGTCGGCAAGGAACAGCGAGCGTTTGATGTTGCTTTCGATAGCCCCCTTGTCGGGTGAGAGTGTGAAGAAAAGTTCGTGGAAACGCCGCACGTGCGACTTGGCTTCCACGGGTCTGTTCTGTGCCATGTCCTGCGAGAGTGCCAGCATCAGGCTTTTCCCGTTGTCGAGGACGTATATCTTCTGCCGCTGCTTTTCGGCGAAGCTGTACGAGTTCCACACGGCGAAGCCCGTCACCAGTGCGCACAGGCAGATGAATACCAGTGCGAAGAGCCGGATTTGCCGGAAACTCGTTTCGATGTTCGTTAATGACTTAAATTCCATATTTTATAAATTGATGTTGTTTATTTGAGTAGTTTCCCCGATACCTTTCCACCGATTGCCCCTGCCGCAGCCCCGGCGACTGACCCAGCCCGTGCCACGTTACGGTTATAGGCAGACATTCCGCCAGCCGACACTATCCAGCTTGCCACCGTAGGAATGGTGAAGTAGCCCACGATACCTATAATCATAAAGATTACATACACGGTGCTGCTCCCGTCAGGAATGAAATTCGGGTCTGAAAGCTGCTCGATGTCCTTTTGGAGCATCAGGGTTTGTATGCGTGCCAGCACGCTGCTGAACAAGTCCGACACGGGTAG
>NZ_BAKM01000102.1 GCF_000614185.1 Phocaeicola sartorii JCM 17136 = DSM 21941
TTGCCCGTGTCGGACTTGTTCAGCAGCGTGCTGGCACGCATACAAACGCTGATGCTACAAAAGGACATTCAGGAACTTTCAGACCCGAATTTCATTCCTGACGGGAGCAGCACCGTGTATGTAATCTTTATGATTATAGGTATCGTGGGCTACTTCACCATTCCCTCGGTGGCTGGCTGGGTGGTATCTGCTGGCGGTACATCGGCTTATAGCCGCAATGTTACAAGGCTGGAGCAATCGCCGGGGCTGTGACGGGTGCGGCAACCGGGAAAGTAGCCGGAAAACTACTCAAATAACAAACATCAAAATTTAGTATATGGAATTTAAATCATTAACGAACATCGAAACGAGTTTCCGGCAAATCCGGCTCTTTGCACTGGTATTCATCTGCCTGTGCGCACTGGTGACGGGCTTTGCCGTGTGGAACTCGTACAACTTCGCCGAAAAGCAACGGCAGAAGATATACGTCCTCGACAACGGGAAAAGCCTGATGCTGGCACTCTCGCAGGACATGGCACAGAACAGACCCGTTGAAGCCAAATCACACGTGCGGCGTTTCCACGAGTTGTTCTTCACGCTCTCGCCTGACAAGGGAGCTATCGAAAGCAACATCAAACGCTCGCTGTTCCTCGCCGACAAGACCGCCTTCAATTATTACAAGGACTTGGCGGAAAAGGGCTACTACAACCGGGTGATTTCCGGAAACGTCACGCAGACGGTGGAGATTGACAGCGTAAGGTGCGACTTCGACCAGTACCCCTACAAGGTGAACACGTATGCCCGCCAGTTGATTGTCCGGGAAAGCAGCCTGACGGTGCGAAGCCTTGTGACCTCATGCCGATTGCTCAACGCAACCCGGAGCGATAACAACCCGCACGGCTTCATCATCGAAGCGTTCACCATTACCGAGAACAAGGATTTGCAAACCGTTAAGAGGTAGCCTTATGGAGAGAAAACGAAATTACATCGAAAAGGTGCAGGACTGGGCGGATGACCACCTACGCCAAATGTGCGGACGGATTACGCCGGGCAAAAGGCTGGCGGTTATCCTCGTGATGTTCTTCTTCTTTGGCGGCTTGTCTATCTACATCACCGTTTCATCAATCTACAATATCGGGAAACGGGACGGGCAAAGGCTGCAAATAGAACATATCAAACAACTGCCATTGCAAGGCAATGACACAACCAACAGTATCAACCCCTTAAACAGACCTGAATATGGAAGAAGTACAGAAGAATGAGAACGGCACGACCGTACCACAGACGGACGGGAATCCTGAAAAGGAAAAGAAGCCCAAACGGGAACTGACACCCCAACAGGTGCAGCAGCGCAGGAAAATGATAGTCTTCCCGCTGATGTTCCTTGCCTTTGCCGGGTGTATGTACCTGATATTCGCCCCCTCCGGCAAAGAGGACGTGAATGTGGAGAGCGTGGGCGGTTTCAACGCCGACATACCCCTGCCCGCAGAGGATGGGATTATAGCCGACAAGCAAAAGGCTTACGAACAAGCGATGCTGAACCGCAAACAGCAGGACAAGATACAATCCTTGCAGGACTTCGGTTTCACGGGGGACAATGAAACGGAAGAACCGCAAGCGGAAATCGACCTGATGCCGGAAGAAGATGTGCCGCCCCAAAGGGGCGGCGGTGCTTCTTATTCGGCAAACGCTTACCGGGACATCAACCGCCAGTTAAGCACGTTCTACGAAACCCCGGCGGTGGACGAGGAAAAAGAGGACTTGAAGCGGCAGGTGGAGGAACTGACCGACCGACTGCAACAGCAGCAGAACGCCACGCCTACCACTGACGACCAAATGGCACTCTTGGAAAAGTCCTACGAGCTGGCGGCAAAATACATGAACGGGCAGGACGGACAAACGACACAAGTGCCTGTTGCCGGGACTGTCACTCAAAAGCCGCAAGCCCAGCCCGTGCAGGCAATCCGGGAAACGACCGTATCAGGATTGCAGCAGTCAATGAGCGATGCCGAATTCATCCGGGCTTACAGCCAGCCACGAAACTACGGCTTCAACACGGCGGTAGGCACGGGCTACGCTATGGGCAGGAACACGGTAGCCGCCTGCATCCACCAAGACCAAACCCTGACGGACGGGCAGGCGGTGAAACTCCGGCTGCTCGAACCCATGCAAGCCGGGGACATAATTGTGCCGAAAAATACCCTTGTGGCGGGGACGGCAAAGGTGCAGGGTGAAAGGCTCGACATACTGGTGTCCTCGATTGAGTACGCTGGCAACATCATCCCGGTGGAACTCGCCGTGTTCGACACGGACGGGCAAAAGGGATTATCTGTGCCGTCCTCTATGGAGCAGGAAGCGTTCAACGAAGCTATGGCGAATATCGGAAGCGGGCTGGGTACAAGCATTTCATTTGCACGGAGTGCCGGGCAGCAGGTGGCTATGGACGTGACAAGGGGATTGCTGCAAGGAACGTCCGGCTACCTCGCCAAGAAGTTCCGAACCGTGAAAGTAAAGCTGAAAGCCGGATACAAGGTGATGCTTTACGCAAAACAACAATAACCATTTTATCAACCACTAAAATTTCAATTAACGATGAAACAGATTTTTGTATTGTTCGCCCTCTTGCTGGGCGTGTGTGCGGCAAACGCACAAACCACTGACACCGTGAAGTATGCGGCTGGCAACGACTTGTACCGGGGGATTACCCGGAAACTCCCGTACCGCCAAATGGTTACGCCCTACGGCGTGGAAGTGACCTTTGCCAAGACGGTACATATCATCTTCCCCGCTGCCGTCCGCTACGTGGATTTGGGAAGCAACCACATCATAGCGGGCAAGGCGGACGGTGCGGAGAACGTAATCCGGGTAAAAGCCACGACAGAGGGCTTTCCGGGCGAAACGAACTTCTCCGTTATCTGCGAGGACGGCAGTTTCTTTTCATTCAACGCCAAGTACGCCCGTGAACCGGAAATGCTCAATATCGAAATGAAAGACTTCTTGGAGAATGAAGATACGTCCGATTTCTCG
>NZ_BAKM01000101.1 GCF_000614185.1 Phocaeicola sartorii JCM 17136 = DSM 21941
CTAAACATTCAAGCCATATACACAGTCTGCTCATTGGAGAATATGCAAACATACATTCACACTTCCGGACAATAAAGTTTGGAAGCGTGAATGCCATTCTTTCTATTTTTCAGCCTGCTGCCGAGTCAGCCGGCATTATAATGAACGCTGCGTACCAAACGTATTTTGTATTTTACCGTACTTCCCGCCTGTAAGAATTTGGATGAGGTTTTAAATCCGAATGCATAGATAACTCCGTTAAAGTCATATACATATCGTTTCTCGATATCCAACAGCGGGTCTCCGTTTTGCAATCCCTCTATCGTTTCATTCAGCTCATCCAGTGATACGCCACAGAACGTATCATGCAACACCTTCGCCTCCTCCTCAGACGGGAGATACCATCCGTTTGCTTCCTCCTCCTTTATGATATTCCGCACATCGGAAGCCAGACCACCCACTCATCCAGACTCATCAACAAAACATCCGCTCCCGTGGGACTTGCATTCTCTATACCGGCAACAATTCCTCCATTCCAGATATTGCCAATCTCGGGCAGCCCGGAAAGATCCGGATTGGCAGGAGGATTCTCATCACCGCTGTTATCTTCCCCTGCACCGCCAAAATCAAATTTAACATCTACCGGATCCTTCCATTCACCTGATATCAAACTGCCCCCCACCGTGACATCGCCCGAATAGCTGCCCCCGATATTTAATGGCACATTGGCTTCCGGCTTTCCATTGAAAGTGTATCCAAACGTCTTTGTCTGGCTGTCATCTTCCAGGGTTATGGAGAAAACCGTCTGAGAGCCGCTCCCCGGAAAAATATAAAAGGGAGGGGCGCTCCAAGTACCATCCGATTCCAACTCACAAGCAATTTCCGTGCTCTTGTCTTTGCCGGAGTATTCCCTTGTGAACGACAGGGAAGAATATAGAGGTGAAATCTGCAAACTGACTTTCTTGACATTTGACGGTATGTCCGCCAAACTGACATTAACTAAAGACACAGCATAATAGAGGGTGACGGAAACAGAAATGTTCTTTTTATTGGTTATGGTAACCGTTGAGGTTCCCAGCATCAGCGCACGTGAGCTGCTGTTGTTTTCTTTCATAACAATCACATCGTCAAGGCAAGGATTTTCCGGAACGGTATATTCCTCTCCCAGACCGGCTATTGCAACAATGGTGTATCGGGCAGGAGGCAGCTTCATTTCGATCGGGCCGTTGTCTGTCATTTTCAGGCTGGCAGAACAGCTGCCATTTTCTGCAAAGGCATAGATATAAGCCGGATAATTAATCTGGGATTCTCCGCTGGACCGGGCTGATATCTTCAGAGGAAGATTTGTTTGCGATACTCCATCCTCCTCGTCTTCTTCATCGTACATCGGGCGTTGGCAAGAAACGGCAGACAGCAGTAATAAAAACAGCAGTACCTTTAATTCAGTTAATCTATAATTCATAGCACATTATTTATTTGTGGATTTATTTCTTCCCCGTCTATAATTATATCCTCCTCCTCATTTCCCGGAGTCCAGCCCGAAATACTTCCTCCCGTGATAATTACATTTCCGTCTTTCACAACGATATTGTATTTGTGGATACATCCGGACAATAAGCCCGTGGACAGGTCTTCGCGCCGTGCTATGTATTGTTTGTTGTTACGGGTATATTCAATGACGAGACTGACAGGATGGCTTGTCACAGTCTTCGGGGCTATGTTTTCATCCCGCCCGCCTCCGTTCAGGATAAAATAGAAGGAAGCATCCTGATTGTTCATGGTATGCGACGGAGTGATCTGGAAGGTTTCCTTGGCAGTTCCGCTGATGGTGACGCTGTTCGTTCCAAAGGAATAGTACCCTTGAGTCATCAGTTCATTCCCCTCCAGTCTGATTTTATCAATAACGGCTTGTGCCATATCCCCTTCACCTTTTATGTTTATCTTCAATAGTGACAAAATGTGCTTGAACGCATACTCGCCCGAAAAGGCAACATTTCCAAGGTCGGTATTATAGGAAAGTTTCCTGGACGCTACCAGAAAGTCATATTGGTCTATATTTTCCCAAGTTCCGTCCTGAGTGTCGAGGGAAGGCATTTTTATATTTTCCTTGCTTTCGGTTTCGGAAGCGGAGTAGGGATAATACGCGCAAAAAGTATGTTCCCCGTTTTTATCTTTCCAGAAAACACTCTTTTCTGTTGTCCAGGAAGTTCCGTCGAACCCCCAGCGGACAGCACTGTCATCGTCCATAAAGACACCTATTTTGTCGTTCTTGCCAAAGTTGGCGGCAGTGTTTTCATTGTCTTGCAGGTAGCGTGCTCCGGAGGCTGTCTTTCCAATCCTTGCCATAATAGATACCGTGTACTCTTTTTCTTGTAGCTGTTCTGCCTCTTCACTGTTTTGACAGGCAGAGAGGCATAGGATCGTCAGTAACGATGCATACAGTAATTTTTTCATTCTTTTATTTTATAATAGTGAGGGGCAAGGAATCAGCTTGTCCGTTAAAATTAAAATGAGGACAAGTTGAATTGGTCAAGGATTAAAGCGTATCCGCTTGTTGTCGGTAAGAAATAGAACCTGTATCCGGCTGCGAAAGTAATTCATTATTTGCAAAAAGAAAAACAAATAGGTGAAAATATGAAAAAATAAATAAGCAAAAACATAAGCGGCCCAACTGTTTGATTGATATACGCCAACAGGAAAAATGTCTGGAATGATTGCTAATTATATAAATGTCAAATACTTGGCAATACGTCTTGTTTAGTGACCAACAACTATTATCCAACGAATGATATCTCCAATAATATTCAGTAAACAGACATCATATATTCATAAATCATTCAGTATATTGAAAGATAATTCGTGTTTTCGTTGCTGTAAGCAAACAGAATATGGAGAAAAGAGTTATTGAAAGTTTGGAGCGGGTCTTATTCAATTGACAGGGTTACAACCCCAAAAGGGAAAGATTTCCGACTGATAAATCTTCCTTTTTATTATGTGAATTGCTTGCCGCTTATTCTTCAGTCGATAGCTTTATGTTCCTTTGAACAAAAAAATGCAACGCTGACGTTGTAATCTATTTTTTCTATCCCTATAATTTCATATCAGTAACGAACTCTAGTAGAATCCATCTAAATAGAGTTCGTTTTGCTTTTTGTCATACTAAGAGATAAATA
>NZ_BAKM01000100.1 GCF_000614185.1 Phocaeicola sartorii JCM 17136 = DSM 21941
AAAAAACTCCTCCGGAACTTGATTGTTCCGGAGGAGTTCTGTAAAACGGCGGCTACCTACTCTCCCACTGTGACGCAGTACCATCGGCGTGGTGAGGCTTAACTTCTCTGTTCGGAATGGGAAGAGGTGGAACCCTCACGCTATAGCCACCTGAATAAGGTTGACATATTGATAAGCTGTTATCGTAATTTCAATTCGTAGCAACAATGCTAAAGGTATACACCATCCGTTTCATAAAGAAAGTGGACGGGCAATTAGTAATGCTCGGCTTTGATGTCTCCATCTTTACACCTGCATCCTATCAACGTCGTCGTCTGCAACGACCCTGAGAAATCTAATCTTGTGGCCGGCTTCGTACTTAGATGCTTTCAGCACTTATCCGATCCCGACTTGGATACCCGGCGATGCACCTGGCGGCACAACCGGTAAACCAGAGGTCAGTCCAACACGGTCCTCTCGTACTAGTGTCAGAGCCACGCAAATTTCATACGCCCACGATAGATAGAGACCGAACTGTCTCACGACGTTCTGAACCCAGCTCGCGTGCCACTTTAATGGGCGAACAGCCCAACCCTTGGGACCTTCTCCAGCCCCAGGATGTGACGAGCCGACATCGAGGTGCCAAACCACTCCGTCGATATGAGCTCTTGGGAGGGATCAGCCTGTTATCCCCGGAGTACCTTTTATCCTTTGAGCGATGTCCCTTCCATACGGAAACACCGGATCACTATGCTCTAGTTTCCTACCTGCTCGACTTGTGAGTCTCCCAGTCAAGCGCCCTTATGCCATTACACTCTCCCGGCGGTTACCAATCGCCGTGAGGGCACCTTTAGAAGCCTCCGTTACACTTTTGGAGGCGACCACCCCAGTCAAACTACCCACCAATCAGTGTCCTCGCATCACGAGTTAGAACTCAAACAAATGAAGGGTCGTATTTCAACAGCGGCTCCACAAATACTGGCGTACCTGCTTCAAAGCCTCCGACCTATCCTACACATCACGTGCCCAAATTCAATGATAAGCTATAGTAAAGGTTCACGGGGTCTTTTCGTCCCATCGCGGGTAATCGGCATCTTCACCGATACTACAATTTCACTGAGCTCACGGTTGAGACAGCGTCCAGATCATTACACCATTCGTGCAGGTCGGAACTTACCCGACAAGGAATTTCGCTACCTTAGGACCGTTATAGTTACGGCCGCCGTTTACTGGGGCTTCAATTCAACGCTTCTCTTGCGATGACGTCTCCTCTTAACCTTCCAGCACCGGGCAGGTGTCAGGCTGTATACCGGATCTTTCGATTTCGCACAGCCCTGTGTTTTTGTTAAACAGTTGCCTGGACCTATTCTCTGCGCCCTCTCTTGCGAGGAGGGACCCTTTATCCCGAAGTTACAGGGTCAGTTTGCCTAGTTCCTTAACCGTGAATCACTCAAGCGCCTTAGAATATTCATCCCGACCACGTGTGTCCGTTTACGGTACGGGTACCTTTACGGTATAGCTTAGCGGATTTTCTCGGCAGTATGCTTACGTGCACTATTGCCTTGTCCCGGAGGACGCGGCATACTCTCAGGTTCGAATCACGTGGTGGATTTGCCTGCCACGATCAGCTTCTACACCCTTCAACCATCTATTCCGTCAGATGGCGGCACTGTCACTTCTGCGTCTCCACATCGCCCGTAAAGGTAGTAACGGAATATTAACCGTTTCTGCCATCGGCCTCGCCGTTCGGCTGAGCCTTAGGACCCGACTGACCCTGATCCGATTAGCGTTGATCAGGAAACCTTGGTCTTGCGGCGAGCAGGTTTCTCACCTGCTTTATCGTTACTTATACCTACATTTGCTTTTCCACACGCTCCAGAATACCTCACGGTACGCCTTCGACGCCGGGTGGAATGCTCCCCTACCGATCATTTACATGATCCCACTGCTTCGGTAGACAACTTCATACCCGATTATTATCCACGCCGGACTCCTCGACTAGTGAGCTGTTACGCACTCTTTAAATGAATGGCTGCTTCCAAGCCAACATCCTAGCTGTCATGGCAGTCCGACTTCGTTAGTTTAACTTAGCTGTCATTTCGGGACCTTAGCAGGTGGTCCGGATTCTTCTCCTCTCGGGCACGGACCTTAGCACCCATGCCCTCACTCCTGCGGTAGGACTGATGCGCATTCGGAGTTTGTCAAGACTTGATAGGCGGTGAAGCCCTCGCATCTTATCAGTCGCTCTACCTCACATCAGTAACCCGCAAGGCTGCACCTAAATGCATTTCGGGGAGTACGAGCTATCTCCAAGTTTGATTAGCCTTTCACCCCTACCCTCAACTCATCCAGAAGCTTTTCAACGCTTATTGGTTCGGTCCTCCAGCTGGTGTTACCCAGCCTTCAACCTGGTCAAGGGTAGATCACTTGGTTTCGCGTCTGCCACTGCCGACTCAGGCGCCCTATTCAGACTCGCTTTCGCTTCGGCTTCGGGTGTCATCACCCTTAACCTTGCCGGCAACGGCAACTCGTAGGTTCATTATGCAAAAGGCACGCCGTCACAGCTCAAGCTGCTCCGACCGCTTGTAGGCGCACGGTTTCAGGGACTGTTTCACTCTTCTGTTCGAAGTGCTTTTCACCTTTCCCTCACGGTACTGGTTCGCTATCGGTCTCTCGGGAGTATTTAGCCTTACCGGATGGTCCCGGCAGATTCACGCAGAATTCCTCGTGCTCCGCGCTACTCAGGATACTACTACGGTTCGGCTGACTTCAAATACGCAACTTTCATGCTCTATGGTTGAACTTTCCAGATCATTCTTTTCATCAGCTTTCGTCCGATATCGTAGTCCTACAACCCCACACATGCCGTAACATGGATGGTTTGGGCTCTTCCCCGTTCGCTCGCCACTACTTGGGGAATCATTGTTTATTTTCTTTTCCTGCAGGTACTAAGATGTTTCAGTTCCCTGCGTTAGCCTCCTACTAAGTAGGATAATATCCCTTCAGGATATTGGGTTGTCCCATTCGGAAATCTTCGGATCAAAGGTTATTTGCACCTCCCCGAAGCTTGTCGCAGCTTATCACGTCCTTCATCGCCTCCGAGAGCCAAGGCATCCGCCATGCGCCCTTGCTTACTTTCTTTATTCATTCGCTGACACTTGCATGTCGGCGGGATGATATATACTTCCAGCTCTTTACTACTAAAATTACTTTTTGCTTGTACAATATGTCATAGACCGTTT
>NZ_BAKM01000099.1 GCF_000614185.1 Phocaeicola sartorii JCM 17136 = DSM 21941
ATGGTACAAGGCAATCAAGGTGCTGCCCGACTACTCCATAGTACACAAGCAGGACTTCTTCATCAAGGAGAACTACCAGCCCGACACGGAAAGGGACGAGCTTAGTTTTTTAAGCCGCTCCTTTGAACGGCATTTCAATGAACGCCCGTTCCTGAACCATTACTGCTACCTGTTCCTAACGAAAACGACAAGGGAGAGAAGCCGCCGACAGAGCGACTTCTCCACCCTATGCCGGGGCAGGATTGTCCCACAGGAAATAGCCGACAAGGAAACGGCTGCAAAGTTCATCGAAGCAGTCGGGCAGTTTGAAAGGATTATGAACGACAGCGGTTTTGTCACCCTTACCCGGCTGGCGGCATCGGAAATCACCGGGCAGGACGGTAAGGCGGGCATCATCGAGAAATACTTCTCGCTCTCGCAGACAGATACCACCTGCCTGAAAGACATCGGGCTGTACCCGGAAGAAATGCGTGTCGGGGACGATATACTGTGCCTGCATACGCTCTCGGACGTGGAAGATTTGCCCGGAAAGGTCGGGACGGACTGCCGATTTGAGAAACTTTCCACCGACAGAAGCGATTGCAGGTTAAGTTTTGCCGCCCCGGTGGGCGTGCTATTGTCGTGTAACCACGTCTATAATCAGTTCATCTTCATAGACGACCACGCCGAAAACCTGAAGAACTTCGAGCAGACCGCCCGGAATATGCAATCGCTCTCCCGCTACTCCCGTGCCAACCAAGTGAACAAGGAGTGGATAGACGAGTACCTGAACGAAGCTCACAGCAAGGGGCTTATCTCGGTGCGTTGCCACTGCAATGTCATGGCATGGAGCGATGACAGGGACGAACTCAAACGCATACGCAACGATGTGGGAAGCCAGCTTGCGCTAATGGAGTGCAAGCCACGCCACAACACGGTCGATACGCCCACGCTCTTTTGGGCGGGCATACCCGGAAACGAGGCGGACTTCCCCGCAGAGGAAAGTTTCTACACGTTCTTGGGGCAGGCTCTCTGCCTGTTCGTGGAAGAAACGAACTACAAGAGTTCGCTTTCCCCGTTCGGTATTAAAATGGTGGACAGGGTGAGCGGTCGCCCGCTGCACATCGACATATCGGATTTGCCCATGAAGAAAGGCATCACGACCAATAGAAACAAGTTCATACTTGGGCCGAGCGGGTCGGGTAAGTCTTTCTTTACCAACCACATGGTGCGCCAGTATTACGAACAAGGGGCGCACGTGTTGCTGGTAGATACGGGTAACAGCTACTTGGGGCTGTCCCAGCTTATCCACAACCGTACGCACGGCGAGGACGGGATTTATTTCACCTACACCAACGAGAACCCGATAGCGTTCAACCCGTTCTATGTCGAGGACGGGGTATTTGACATCGAGAAGAAAGAGAGTATAAAAACCCTTATCCTTACTTTATGGAAGCGGGACGATGAAGCCCCCAAGCGGTCGGAAGAAGTGGCGTTGTCCAATGCGGTAAGTGCCTATATCGAACGTATCACGGGTGACAAGTCTGTAACGCCCTGTTTCAACACGTTCTACGAGTTTGTCCGGGATGATTACCGCCGACAGCTTGAACAGAAGAACGTCAGGGAAAAGGATTTTGACATCGACAACTTCCTGAACGTGCTTGAACCTTATTACAAGGGTGGCGAGTATGACTATTTGCTAAACTCCGACAAGGAACTGGATTTGCTGCATAAACGCTTCATTGTCTTTGAATTGGACAATATCAAAGACCACAAGATTTTATTCCCGATAACGACTATCATCATCATGGAAGCCTTTATCAACAAGATGCGCAAGTTAAAGGGAATAAGGAAGTTAATACTAATCGAGGAAGCGTGGAAAGCGATTGCATCGGCGAACATGGCAGACTATATCCGCTACCTCTACAAAACCGTCCGAAAATATTTCGGGGAAGCGATTGTAGTCACGCAAGAGATTGAGGATATTATTTCTTCCCCTATCGTGAAAGAGAGTATCATCAATAACTCGGACTGCAAGATACTGTTAGACCAAAGAAAATATCTCAACAAGTTCGACAGCATACAGAACCTCTTGGGACTGACCGACAAGGAGCGTTCGCAGATATTGTCTATCAACATGGCGAACCACCCCGGACGGAAATACAAGGAAGTTTTCTTCTCGCTGGGCGGCACGCAGTCGGCGGTATATGCCACGGAAGTTTCATTGGAAGAATATTACACCTTCACGACAGAGGAAAGCGAGAAAATGGAACTGTTCGCCCTTGCCGACAAGCTGGGCGGCAACCTTGAACTGGCTATCAAGCGGCTTGCAGAAAGCAAGAGAAATCCCCAATTATCAACCACTTAAAATTTAGAAATATGAAACGTACAAGTAAAATCTTGCTTCTCTTTTCCTGCGTGTTGCTATTGGCATCCTGCAAGGATAGCCCGGAAAAGCAGCTGGAGCAAATGCGGGGTGAATGGGTACATGTCAAGGGACACCCGGCTTTCACGCTCTCGGAAACGGGCGGCGAATACACCGTCACCCGGAAAGCGAATATCAGGGGCAAGGTACTGGAAACTGCCTATCAAGTGTCGGAACAGGACGGAAAACTGTTTATCGGAACTGGCTTTGCCATACTGCTGACGTATGACAAGGAACGTGACCGGATAATCCTTTCACCCGGCGGCGAATACAAGCGAGTTATAAACCCTAAAAACAAAAAAAGATGAAGAAAACAATTCTCCTTATGGCGGTATGCCTTTGCTTCATCGGCAAGGCATCCGCACAGTGGGTGGTGTCAGACCCCGGCAACTTGGCACAGGGTATCATCAACACCACCAAGCAGATAGTGCAGACTTCCACCACAGCCAAGAACACGCTGGACGGCTTCATGGAAGCGCAGAAGATTTTCCAGCAGGGTAAAAAATATTACGATGCGCTCAAAGCGGTACACGATGTTGTCAAGGGCGGTGTCAAGGTAGGAAAATCTATCGAACTGGTGGCGGAAATATCCGAAATCTACGTGCGCAACTTCCAAAACATGCTGGCAGACCCGAATTTCACGCCTGACGAACTATCCGCAATCTCGTTCGGCTATGCCAAACTGATGTCGGAAAGCTCGGACGTGTTGCAGGACTTGAAGAATGTAGTGAACATCACGGGTATGTCGCTGACGGATGCCGAACGGCTGGCTATTATTGATAATGCCTACCGAAGCCTATTGAATTACCGCAACCTCGTGAACTACTACACCCGAAAGAACATTTCCGTGTCCTATCTGCGGGCAAAAAAGAAGAACGACACCGACCGGGTGCTGGCTCTCTACGGCTCGGCGGATGAACGCTACTGGTAACATATAAATCGGTATGCCTATGTTATTAGCAGCAGTGGATTTTGACAACCTGCACCAAGTGTTGCGGGTGCTGTACGATGAG
>NZ_BAKM01000098.1 GCF_000614185.1 Phocaeicola sartorii JCM 17136 = DSM 21941
TATTTCTTATGCCAACAAATTTATTATGCAAAGTGACTTAAACTAAATCGCAGCTACAAAAGTAATTATAAAAATATAATCATTTATTTCTTTACATAAGAATTTCATTAATTTAAGTGCGGTGATATTGCCACAACTTAAATTAATGACGTATGAATGATCACTCAACAACTTTTGAAGCAGTCACATCCTCTATGCTGAAAATCTTAAAAGAGGATTTTTCTCGTACAGATAGTACATTGGAAGGCTATGCATGGAAATGGAATCAATTAAGGCAGTTCATGGAGAACAATGATTTGCATTCCCTCACCCCTAAAGTCTGCGATGATTTTTTATCTTCTCTTTATGGTTCTAAAGATTTAACTTCATTAAAATCTGGTGACAAGAAATTTTTATCCGCTATCTTACTCCTGAAAAATTACCTCATTACAGGCCAAGTTATTCCAAGAAAAGTTCCGGTAGAATTGAAAGGAGAGATTGGCAGTTTGATGATGCAATATATATTATCTCGAAGTCAAGAACGCTTGTCCGGACACACTATCTACAATCACAAACAAATATTCCATCGTTTCCTTGATTTTCTAACATCTGCAAAAGTAGCCTCCATAGAACAAGTTGAGATTACCCACATCATTAAATATCTTAATACCATTGGTACTAAATATAAATCTGTAGCAAGTATATCCATCCATATTCTACGTAACTTTTTCCGATATCTATATGAACACAAAATTATAGATATGGATTTAGCGGCATTTATTCCAAAAGATAATTATAAGAAACAGCCTAAGCTACCGTCAGCTTACACTTCTGAAGAAATAAAAAAGATAGTGTCTTCTGTGGATAGAAGTACGACTACAGGAAAACGTAATTACTCAATTATTCTATTAGCCACAATGCTTGGTTTGAGGGCTTCTGATATAGCAAATTTAAAGTTTGAAAATATATTGTGGGAGGATAATGCCATACGTTTAATCCAGCATAAAACAAATAAGGAATTAGAACTGCCACTTCTACCGGAAATAGGCAATGCTATTATTGAATATCTACGGTATGGACGTCCAAAGTCCCAGTCATCATATATATTTCTCTTGGCACGTTCTCCCTATACTCACATAAACCAACCGGTCATATCCCAGATAGCCAAGAAATATTTTCTTAAAGCCAACGTAAATATAAAGAACAAGCATCATGGCGCACATGCCCTTCGACATTCCTTAGCGACACTTCTTTTAGAAGAGCAGGTAAAGCTCCCTGTTATAAGCGAAGTTTTAGGGCATGAGAACACGGAATCAACAAGTTATTATCTAAGAATAGATATCCAATCACTGAAAAAATGCTCCCTTGATGTATCACCTGTATGTGAAAACTTTTATACCCAGAAAGGAGGCTATTTTTATGAATAGAAATTTTAAAGGCATTTACGCCTCATTGATAAGAGAGTTTGTGAGCTTGAAGCGCAGTATGGGATTTAAGTATATTGGGGGAGAGTTTGTCCTGACTTTATTTGATAGATTTACTATTGAAAGAAATGAGACTGCAATAGGTATTACCAAGGAGTTGTCAGATGCATGGTGCAAGGAACGTGACAATGAATCCAATAGTTACCATTATCGTAGGTGCTATATTTTAGGTGCTTTCTCTTCGTTTCTTAACAAAAAAGGAATCCGCTCATATATACCAAGAACCCCGTCATTGAGAAATACCTTTATCCCTCATATCTTTTCATCAAAAGAGATAGAACGAATTTTTACGACATGTGATAATATGCAAAGTGGAAATAATGATATGAGATCCTCTTTTTTTATAATGCCTTCACTGCTTCGCATGTTATACGGAACAGGAATACGCATAGGTGAAGCCTTGTCTCTGCTCAATGAAGATATTAATCTTGAGGAAGAATACTTCATTTTACGAGATACAAAAAACGGCAAAGACAGGATTGTCCCATTTTCCACTTCTTTAGCAGAGGTTCTTAAAGATTATGTTGTACATAGAAACAGATTACCCGTAAAGATATCAGATACTACTCCCTTTTTTATCACACTTAAAGGAAGGGCTTGTGACAGGGATAGCATATATCGTCGATTTTGCAAAATACTCATTCAAGCAAACATTCCCAAAGACCGCATACGTCTGCATGACTTGAGACATACATTTGCCGTTCACTCTCTTGCTAAAATGGCTGAAGAAGGTATGGATTTATATTGTTCTTTGCCGATCCTATCAACTTACCTTGGACATCAATCTTTGCGGGCGACGAATAACTATGTTCGGCTTACGTCAGAGATGTATCCCGAATTAATTAGAAAAATAGATATCATTGGTTTTGATATTTTCCCTAAAATGTGACATTTATGAAACCTACAAATTTTTCAAAATATCTAACAGACTTCCTTCTCCGGTATTTGCCCCATGAAAGAGGAGCAAGTACTAATACGATCCATTCATACAGGGACACATTTACCTTATATCTGGTATACATGGAAAGTAAAGGTGTAAAAGCTGAAAAACTGACAATGGAAAGTATAACAAAAGAGAATATCTTGTCCTTCCTTGATTGGTTGGAAACAAAAAGAAGTTGCTGTACATCAACACGTAATCTTCGCCTTGCTGCCATACAATCATTTTTTAAGTACCTCCAATATCAGAGTTCAGACCATCTATACGAATATCAAGAAATAATGGCTATAAATAATAAAAAGAGTGTCAAGCCTATTATGAACTATCTAACGGTAGAAGAGATGAAGATTCTTCTGCAACAACCAGATACGACCAAACCTAAAGGTCGTAGGGATCTGGCGTTATTGTCACTTATGTATGATACAGCGTGTAGAGTGTCAGAAGTAATAAGCCTAACTCCGCAATGTGTTCGATTAGATGAACCATATACTGTAATAATCACGGGAAAAGGGAATAAAAATAGAGTTGTACCAATGCTTGAAGAACAGTTGGATATACTGAAAATATATATGAAAGAGAATGGATTGTTGAGATCAGAATGTCTACAACATCCGCTATTTACAAACTGTTGGGGCGAAAAGCTGACAAGAGCAGGGGTGGCGAATATACTGGATAGATACATCAAAAAGGCAAAGCTACTTCATCCCACGTTAATGAAGGGGAAAATAAGCTGTCATAGTCTTAGGCATAGTAAGGCAATGCATCTGTTACAAGCTGGGGTTAACTTAGTTTATATTAGAGATATTTTGGGGCACGTGAATGTGCAAACTACAGAAATTTATGCAAGAGCGGACTCAAAAGTGAAACGGGAGGCTATAGAAAAAGCTTATATTAAAGTTGTTCAGGAGGTGGATACTAAACCTATGTGGCAAGGAAATGAAAAGTTAATGGATTTTTTAAAGTCTTTCTGATGAAAATATTATGCAAAGTGATGGAGATAAATCTTTTTATAATTACTTTTGTAGCTGTGATTTAGTTTAAGTCACTTTGCATAATAAATTTGTTGGCATAAGAAA
>NZ_BAKM01000097.1 GCF_000614185.1 Phocaeicola sartorii JCM 17136 = DSM 21941
ATTGGCGAGCGGAGAAGGAAGTATATCTGATTGTGAAACTTATTGTAAATCTGATAGTCGGTACGATTGTATTATATCTTGGGGTGATGGAATTGAAGGAATCACTTGTACTGATCATAGAAAAAAATAATTGAAAAGTATGGCAGTTCTCAAGATGAAAATCTTTGGAGCTGTCTTTGGAATTAATAAATCAAATGAAAAAGAATTATATTTTTGTTATTTGTTTGTTCTTGTTGTCTGTATCTTGTTCCAAAGTGGAACGGTATGATGCTGCTGAGTTGTTTGATTTTGACACATTTGTAAAAATAGAAGAACTTAAAGGACGAATATTAGAGTTTGATAGTATGATAATGCGACCGAATGGCATTCGGGTTTATGATTCATTGTTGGTACTGATAGAACCAAGAAGTGAAAAACTGGTTCATGTATTTAATCTTAACACTCGTAAAAAAATAGCTTCTGCTCTTTCATTTGGACAAGGACCGGATGATATGCTTCAACCTAAGTTGATGACAAATGATAGCCATACCTTTCAACTCTTTGATAGATCCTCATCGCGTATTTTTGAGTATGATATGGCTGCTTTTGTCGAGAGTCAGAATCCTAAGCCGATGCGCCGCCTGAAGCTTTCGGTACCGGTGTTTATCAGTGCGGAGCAGGTGGGTGATTGTATCTGGGGGTATTCTCATCAGGTGGAACACCAACTATATGCTTTTGATAGTGGTGACGGCAAGAAAACAGGTGAAATAATTGGTTATCCGAACAACAATATTTCATATACTGATACTGAGAAGTTGGATGCCTATTACATGAATTTTACCAGTAATGGCATGAATAAGTTTGCCATTTGCTATTGCATGACCGATTTGATTGAATTTTACGACTTTAATGGGAATTTGCACAAACGGATTCATGGTCCTGAACAATTTTTTGCTCATTTCAAAGAGTACCATGACGGGGAGATCATTTCATCGTCTCCGGATAAGGAAACTACTCGTGATGCTTACTTTTCTCCTTGCAACGCTGGCGATTGCTTGATGGTGATGTATGATGGTGGATATGTAAACGACCCTGATCATACTGGTTTATGTAGCTGGATCTTCTCGTTTTCATGGAATGGTGTACCCAATATAGCTTATAAATTGGATAATCCTTTGCTTTTTATGACTGTTGATAGTCAACATCGGAAGATATATGGCATCAGCAATGCACCTGAATATCATATTGTGGAATATTCATTTTGATGTTTTGGATTGCTTGATTTTTATTCCACTTCTGGCTGTGGTGAGTTTTTGTTGATTGAGCCAAATTATTATTTTCTGCTGTTTGAAACAGAGCCTTTAGGAGGAGGCGCAATAGCATATAAGAAAGAAAAATCTGTAATAAGAAAATGTAATCTAAAAATAATTGGTTGTTTTGACAGGGAGAAGTTTGATGTAATAATCAGCATAAGCAAGCGGCAGTTTTGTTTTTTCTACGGTGGAGTTCTTTCCGATAAAAGATGAAAAGAAGAATGAATGTTTATATTAAAACAGTAAAACAAGATGAAAAAGAATATTTTAAAGGTGACTTTGGTTGCAGTATTTGCTTTGGTTGCAGGGTATAATGTGTATTGTTCTCAGAAATCAGCTGTAATATCTCCTTTGGCATTGGCTAATATAGAAGCTCTTGCAAGTGGGGAAGGCGGTGGAGGAAACCATACTTGTTATGATACGTGGAGGAAGGCTCCTGATGATAATAGCTTAGCCTATTGGGATTGGATTTGCCAAGAATGTGAAGCATATTGGTTGGAGTATGGACGAAATAGATCTTCATGTTGATATGGGAAAGTTCTATGCTGTAATTTCGTGTATCCTTTCCTCTCTTCTATTATTCAATGGATGTAATGCTAGAGAAGAGGGGAAATTACAATTCCCTGCATTGAGCGAATTGACGGCTGATAGTCTAATCGTTCCCCCTGTTTTGTTATCGGTGACTCGTTTATTTATAGCAAAAGATATGCTAGTTACTTATGAGCAGAAAAAGGATACCATGTTTTCATTTTGGAGTTTGCCTAAATGTAATTATTTATTCAGCGCAGGATGTAGAGGTGAAGGTCCTGATGAGTTTTTGATGCTCGATAGAACCTTTATAGCAACAAGCAATGGTTTCAAAACATTTGAAATCGCCTCTAATAGGGTAAAAGAAATAACTGTTGATTCAACTGGCTATTTTAAAGTGGACGTTATCAAGCAATTGGAAGTAGATCAAAGAGGCTTGAATCGTTTTCTTTTTTTGTTGAATAATACTTATTGTTTTGTATCTGATAATGAGGATTTCGAATATGGTTTATTTGATCAAAGTGGGAATATACAGCATTTTAGTGATTATCCAATAGATCTTTTGCAAAAGAATAAGGATGAAATAAATCGTTTTGTTTATAATAAGTTGACTATTGCTAATCCTGTTGGAGACCGATTTGCAGCTTTTTATGCTTATGCCAAGCTTTGTCGGATATATAATAACAACGGCAAATTGTTGAATGAGACATTATTAGAAAGTTCTCCGAATTCGGTTTCAGAAAATAGATATGCTTTTTATCAATATTATCCTTGCATGGATGCTGATTATATTTATATATTGACAACAGAAAATAAAAGAAAAATATTGGAAGTCTGGAATTGGGATGGAGTTCCAATTGCTCATTATTTACTTGATAAAGACATTGTGAACATTACTGTATCTTCAAATAAAATTTATGCTGTTGATAATAAAAATGAAAGAGTTATATATACATATTCACTTGCTGATATAATAAATAAAGATAAATCGTGACTTTGTGGTAAAAGAATATCTTAAGGATTGATATATTGAGGGAGATGTCATAAATATAAAGTATCATTTCATTCTGCTTTTCTATTTTGGGGCATTCTCCTTCTTTGAATTTTAGTTTATAATGAGGGTATTATGCGAATCAGTATTTAATTCCTTAGTTAAAAATTAGAGTAATTAATGCGATGGCAATTTTTCCCATCGTATGTACCAGCAGTCCAGATGTAGATCTGACTTTCATCGCTCTTTGAATATTTGTTTTTTCATTCAACCAGTTGAATAATGATTCAATGGGTTGTCTGACTTTTGAGACTGCCTTTGAAAACAAGTCTTTTGCCGCTTTCTCCCTTTTTGTTATTTCAGGTGATTCTCCTTTGATAGCTTTTACAGGAGTAAATGGCCCGAGTTTTTTGGATTCTTTCGTCTCTTTATAGAATGGTATATCCGAATATATTTTATTGGCATATATTTCTCAATTGTTCAGATTTCCCACACATTCTCTTTTGAATAGCGTTCTGTTCCATTGCGGATGTTGCGGAAAGAGAACTTATAAATCAGAGAAAAAATGTAGTTTGATGACATGAATCATGTTATTGGGAATACTGATTATGCTTTCGATGAAATGGGCGTTTTTGGGACCTTAAGAAAACTTTAAGGTCGTCTTAAGATGAATTTAAGGTGGAAAATTTGTGTGCCCGATGGA
>NZ_BAKM01000096.1 GCF_000614185.1 Phocaeicola sartorii JCM 17136 = DSM 21941
CGTTAGCTGGTTGCGAATGGAATAGTTGGATTGGTGAACCTGTATTTCATATCACTTTAACAGGATATTGTTCATGGTCATGCTCTCGAGGAGGGGTGTTTCAATGTCCGGTTTAATGCAGCTATTAGCTAAGAGAAATTAGTGTAGCGCTTGTTATTTTTTATAGATAGATGTATGAACTTGATATTTTGAAGTGTAGGTTGTTTTACATCTATCTATATAATAGAGGGTCTTATGGATGGATTGGATTCTTTGTGTGTGGGATAATAATTTAGGAGTGAATCTGTATTTTTTATATAAACTTTAATATATCTATGAATAAACTTTTATCGATGGCTTTTATGGGGCTTGTTTTTACAGGTTGCGTATATCATGCACCAAAGACAAACTCATATAATTTGCCAGAGTATCAAATAGATTTTCATGAAGCGGATGAAATGAAATTTGACGAACTGGTAGATACTTTTTTTTTGTATCCCTTTAGAAACACATAGCTCCAACTTGCTAGGACGGATTGCTAAGATTCAAGTGGATAGTGTCATATCAGTGCTGGATGAAATGAACCAGACGGTTCATCTATACTTGATGGACGGTAGCCTGTCGGCTGTTATAGATAAAAAAGGTATGGGACCTGGAGAATATGTCCAACTGAGTGATTTCTTTACTTCTCCCAAAGATGGTTATGTAGAGATTCTGGACCCGATGCAGAAAAAAATAATCCGTTATGACATGTGTGGCCGTTTTATAAAAGAAATGCATCTTCCCTTTCCCGTAGGAGTATCCAAATTCACGAAAATAAACGGCTATTACGTCTTTGACCAGCAAACGAGGCGTAACGAGGATGAATGGAAATATAGTGTCGTGGTTCTATCTGAAGAGGGAAGAATCGTAAATAAACTTTTTCCTTATACTCAATATGCGGATATATTGCTTTCATCCAGAAACTCATTTTATCGTGTTGACAATGAACTGTTCTATACCCCTATTTATTGCGATACTGTTTTTTTGTTGAATGAGAAAGCAGCTGTTCCTCAATTTGTTATGGATTTCTCGGATAAATGGGTTGATCATTCTTTTGTATATGGTGCCGTAAAGGATCCGATGAGCTTTATCAACAAACTGCGGGATTGTGACTTTATAACTTTCCTTAATGTGATGGAAACCAGGTCTATGATTTGGCTTGATTTTATGTATAAAGGAATAAAGTATTGTTCGTTAATAAACAGATCCAATATGCAGATTTCGACATATTCAAATTCAGCCTCTGATGATTGTCGGGATTTGTTTGGAGAAGTATTGACAACATGGAATGATTTTTTTATTATACCGGAGAGTGCGGAGCGGATCAGCCAAAAGTTTGGATTGGAGGTTGAGTCGGAAGATAACCCATATATACTGTTTGTTAAATTCAAGTAATATCTATATGAAACTATTATTGTTAGCTATCTTAATGTCATTTCAATCATCTCAAACGACTTGTGATGACTTTTACAAAAAAGAATTAGATCCTTTGAGTGTGGAAGGGAAGGTTACAAAAAAAGAAATAAGTGATGAATTCTATATCATATATGTTGTGAATAAAAAAGAAGAAACGATTCGCTTGCGTTTTTTGAAAAACATGTCCGGTTTTGAAATCTATAATTTCATCTTGACAGATAGTTACATATCAAAAAGGAAAGGGGATAGGAGTGTGCATATTCTGACCGAAAATAAATTGGACAAAAGTTTTAAAGGGAGAATATTTGATAAATTGTGCTATTAAGCCATCGTTTTTCTCATCTTGTGTGTAAAAAGCTCATCTCTGTGGGTAGGTAGACCTGCATGCAGTAGTACGATTTAAATAATTTAGATGGATTGTCGGATTATTTTTGAATGGTTCGACAATCCTTAAAATAGAATAATTGATATGGTAAGAAATTTTTTTTTATTCATTTTAGTATGTGTGTCTTTTTCTTTATGTGCATGTTCTACTAAAAAAGCCCGGCAGGTGCAGGAGGTTTCTTTGAAGGAATTAGCCGATTGTGTATTTGTCTTGGATGATTCAACTGTAGCTTCGATGGAATATTTACAGTATTTCCAGCGGAATGATTCAGCTATATTAGCTTTTACAAACAGGTATGACAACTCTGTTGTCCTTTATGATTATAAGTCGAAGAAGAATGTCGGCAGAATCCATTATGAGAAGGAAGGGGGAGATGGAATAGGAGAAGTGTTCTCGTTCTGTTATGTGAATGACGATTCCATTTATCACTATCATTTTAATCTTAGAACTTTGTTCCGGACGAACAATGAAGGTAAAGTCTTGGAAAAACATCTGATCAATACATACTCTAATGCCTCTCCGGATTCTTTGTTCATAGCTCCAGTCTTATTTCCAAGAACCAATTCTCCGCTAACAGTCGTAGGAGATAAAATGCTGATGGCCGGTTTCATGATGGGAGAAGTGGAAGGTGAAAATGATGAGAATCGTCCTGTAATGGTTTACTATGATTTAAAGACAGGTAAATTGGATTATTCAGACAGTTATCCCTCCGTATACCACAAAGGACATTGGGAGGAGGGTTTATTTATCGGAATCCCTATTTTACGATATCTCCTCAGAATGAAATCATACTGAGTTTTGCAGCGGACTCTAATCTTCGGGTACATTCTATGAATGAAAAAGGATTTCGAGAATATTATGCAGGAGTCGGAGGGGACTATGTTATCACTCCCATTGAGGAGCGTGCTTCCTCTAAATGGATAAATAAGGATGAATGTAACCGTCATTACATTGACAATTTAAGTTACGGTCCCGTTTTTTACGATAAGTACAGGTGTGTTTATTATCGGATTGCACGTTTGCCTGATCCAAGTATTGATATTCATAAGACTCCTATAATAAAGCCGATTGAAATAATAGTGTTGGATAAGTCCTTTGAAGTGATAGGCAAATGTCGGTTGAAAGAGGACAAGTATTGGATTAATCAATGCTTTGTGGGAGAAGACGGGTTTCATATTCAGGTGGAGTCTGAGTCTGAGGATGAATTAAGATTTAAAACTTTTGTATTTGCAATTGATGAGAAATAAATGTTTGGTAGGTTTACTGTTCGCCTTTTTCTTCTGCCATTATTCCTGAAGAAGGGTGGAGATTGTTAAATCGATACATTAAGAATTCAGCAAGACGGTTACCATTTATTGCAATGCAGATAATTCCCCACTTCGTTTGAAGGTAACGGGGAATGCTGAATAAAGGATAAAGTATGAATCAATGGGAGTAAAAAGCGGATGGAAAGAAATTCATTTTCTTTGCCGAAAGTCGATTCTTTCCATCCGGCGGCTCTCTCCTAAAGGAGGCTAAGTCCGATGTAAAAGTAGTGTAAATAATCAGAATAAGCAAGCGATAGTTTCGTTTTTTCTGCGGTGGAGTTCTTTCCGAGAATAAGATGAAAACACGAATCATTAATCATCTTTAAAACTAGAAACAAGATGAAAAAGAATATATTGAAAGCAACTTTGGTTGCTGTGTTTACTTTGATAGCAGGAATGAATGTGTATAACGCTCAGAAATCAGATGTAATGTCTGAATTGGCTCTGGCTAATGTGGAAGCGTTGGCTCAGTCTGAAAG
>NZ_BAKM01000095.1 GCF_000614185.1 Phocaeicola sartorii JCM 17136 = DSM 21941
CCTTCAGACTGAGCCAACGCTTCCACATTAGCCAATGCCAAATCAGACATTACATCCGATTTCTGAGCGTTATACACATTAAATCCTGCTATCAAAGCAAATGCAGCAACTATAGTTGCTTTCAAAATATTCTTTTTCATCTTGTTTTTAGGTTTAAAGATGATTATTTACTTGCATTTTCATCTTATTCTCGAAAAGCAAAGAATAAGATTTCACATTTAAAATAAAAAGACTATATTAGTCATTCCATGTCACCTAAACAGCCCATTTAATTCAAGTGCTACAACAGAAGGATTTAGATTTTCCTCATAAGATTCCACATCCTTATTTTCCCATATATACCCCAAACAATATAACTTATCATCATTAGATAAATACTGAGTATTAAACAAATAGGATTCTGCAGATATTTCAGCATCAATTTTGATAACAACTTCCTCTTGCAATTTCTTACTGATAATCCAATAATAAACCTCTGGAATCCGTTCACCTTCATTGTTCAATAAAACATTTAAAAATATATAATCATAATTTTCCAAATAATTTATAATAGATGCATAGTTAGAACGCTGTAATTCTGCTATAACTTCCATGCCCGATAATTCATGTAATTTCTCAGGCAACTTATAATTAGGAAAATCCATAGCATACGATAAATTCAGTTCTCCATTTTCTATCGTATACAAATCATGATTTAGCGACTCATGAAATGTCAACCATTCTCCATTTCTTCCAAAATTATTCTCTACCATCGGAAGCATATTAGACTTTTGATGAAGATAATATGCCACATTGGCGATTTTTTCATCTGTACGAATCATTTTAGCATCGCCATAGGTAGTATTGTTACCTACATAAAACCAATAATTCTGCCTATCATCTATGGTAAAAGAAAACGCAGGATAAAAAACCTCTTTCTTGTACAAAAACTCTCCCTCAAAAGTATAACAAAAAATTCCTCCATCTGATAATACTTCTAAAACTTTACTTTTCTGATTAACAACGACATCATAAACACTAGTATATTCACCAGGACCATTCCCTATATGTCCGATATAACCGGAAAATTGTCCTTCACTAGTAAAGCTGAGTATAGATGATTCTGAATTTTTTGAATATATAATCCAGCCATTATCAACTCTAATTATAGATGAATTACGATCGACCATACTAGAATCTGAAAAACTAAGAACCGTTATATGCTTACTCAAAGTCAGTTTACTCTGCTCAAGTGTGATCGCTTCTGTTGCATTAAAAACATAGTCAAATATTTTCTTTTGTTTTACACTACATGAAGCAAAAAGAAATAAAAAAGATATCAACACAAACTTTTTCATTATATAAAGCTTAAAAGTTTAAATAAGCTCCAATCCAATGACGTGTATGAATTGGAGCTATTTCAAATTTATATCATAACATCACTTTATCTGCACGGTCTTCGACAACTTTCCGCAGTTCTTCTTGAAGTACACATATAATTCATATCCAATGGTGTACAATACCCCATAGTTTGGTATCTATTTGTTGTCGAAGATTCATCACTTGCCAATGCTTCCACATTAGCCAGAGCCAAATCAGACATTACATCCGATTTCTGAGCGTTATACACATTAAATCCTGCTATTAGAGCAAATACAGCAACTATAGATGCTTTCAAAATACTCTTTTCCATCTTGTTTTTAGTTTTAAAGATGATTATTTACTTGTGTTTTCATCTTATTCTCGGAAAGAACTCCACCGCAGAAAAAACAAAAATACCACTTGCTTATTCTGATTATTCACACTACTTTTGCATCGGACTTAACCTCCTTTTCTGTTAGGAGAGAGCCGCAGGGTGGAAAGAACATATTCCGGCAAAGAAAATGAGTTTCTTTCCATCCGCTTTTTTTACTCCCATTGGTTCATACTTCATCCTTTATTCAGCTTTCCCCGTCACCTTCAAACGAAGTGGGGAATTATCTGCATTGCAATAAATGGTAACCGTCTTGCTGAAATGTTCAGCTTGTCAATCTCATCCATTTCCACCCCATGTTATTTGAATGTGAATTTTATCACCAAAGGATTACTTTCTTCATTCTTACCATATTTCCTTATTTCTTTGGAGAACTGGTCATCTCCGGAGAAAAAGAAGGGATATAGTATTCCATAAAAATACTCCCCTACCGCATTCACAACTACTACCGGAGCATTTTTATCCTGATTGCCGGAAATAACTTCCTTGGTATACTTGTCAATGCATATATTATACAAAGATAGATCAGGGCTGACTGTGCTCAAATATATATTTTTATCAGTCTCAAATGCTGATGATATACATTTAAAGAAAGGTTTGGAGTCTGATTCATTAAATTCCGTTGTATTTACAGGAATCAAATCCTTGGGTAAAGTCCATCTTCCAAAATCAACAATGTATTTAGTCTGTAGTTGGCGATTTTTTATTTCCATCACATTAAAACTTCCATAATCAGGCAGGAAATTCAAAACCCCTGCTGAATCGTAGAAGAATTTTTGGCAAACATAAGGGAAACCTGTCCTTTTTTGCACTGCATCAATTTTACCGTTTTCGTAAGAGTACAGACAATTTTCCTTGTCCATAGACCAAAAATAAAACAGGTCTTTATCTACATTCGCAAATTGATAAAAATCAGAAGCTATATGCTCATCCAAGGCTATTCGATATTGAAATTGTCCTGTTTCGGCATCAAAAGCCAAAATGGAAACATTATCCAATATCAAAACAGCCTTCTTGTCATAACTCATTATTACATCTTTTATCATTGTGTACTCTCCCTCGCCACCTCCCAAGGCATCTATTCCATACAAAAAGATTCCCGTAATCATCAAAACGAATATTGACTTTTGCTTTTCATCGTAATATATTATTTTCGTATCTGTAACAATACACTTACGGGCATAACTTAACAAACAACTGTCTTTTGTTTCTAAAGGAATAACTCCTTCTATCTGAATCTTTGAATCCCAGTCAAAGGTTGAATCCTTACAATAGTCTATAGAGAATGTGTGTTCCCCGACTGATGAATAATGCACGCATGAATTCAACAATAATAAAATTGCAATCAGAATTACCGGTTTCATATAACTTCTAATTTATATTTAGCAATCAGAAGGAGAACAATCTTCTATGCCACCCCTTTTACAACTAACCCATGTCTTATAAGCTACAGGGTCAGAACACTTTCCTGAAATCTTTGTATAACCACCACTACCTTCACCGCCAGCCAACGCTTCCACATTAGCCAAAGCCAAACCAGACATTATATCCGATTTCTGAGCATTATACACATTCATTCCTGCTATCAAAGCAAATGCTGCAACTATAGTTGCTTTCAATATATTCTTTTTCATCTTGTTTTTAGGTTTAAAGATGATTAATGATTCGTGTTTTCATCTTATTCTCGGAAAGAACTCCACCGCAGAAAAAACGAAACTACCGCTTGCTTATTCTGATTATTTACACTACTTTTACATCGGACTTAACCTCCTTTAGGAGAGAGCCACCGGGTGGAAAGAATCGACTTTCGGCAAAGAAAATGAATTTCTTTCCATCCGCTTTTTACTCCCATTGATTCATACTTTATCCTTTATTCAGCATTCCCCGTTACCTTCAAACGAAGTGGGGAATTATCTGCATTGCAATAAATGGTAACCGTCTTGCTGAAATGTTCAGCCTTTTCGGCTTCATAAATCACTGTCAGCTCCGCTTTTTCTCCCGGACGAATGCCTTCCTTACTATAGTTC
>NZ_BAKM01000094.1 GCF_000614185.1 Phocaeicola sartorii JCM 17136 = DSM 21941
GATTTCCATTGATAATTATCCGTTCGTGTACCTGTAGGGATGCTGAGATTAACTTCATTTTGTATGCCACAGCAATAAAATCCGGTTGTTCCTTCCTCCTTTCAGTTATCGCTGAAACGCCTTGTTGATGGAGCTCCGGCTATGTAGGAACTTCTGTCATTACTCTGTCATTGTCCTTTCAGCCTCCTTTTAGGCTTGAAGTCAACCATTTTTAGTGTCACTTGCCTTTTTTGATCTTTCTGTTTCCATGGTTGAATTGCCTTTGTCGACTGCAAATTTACGAATCCAGCGCCAAAGTGAAACTTCACTGATACCATATTTTTCATCGCCATACCTCGACTTAGGCGACCTGAGATGACTTCACTGGCGATAAAGCAGCGTTCTGCATCACATAACTTGTTTTTCATGTTATAATTTCTTGTAAACCGATCTACTGTATCCGCTTCACTCCCAAAGATTCCACTCCGTAATCCGAGGCTTTCGGTGAATAGAGACATGAGAAATGCGGCCTTCTATGCTTTGATAAGGAATGAATCCTAATATAACGGCTATCGAGTGAGTTTTCTCGTTCGTCTCCCATGACGAAATAGCAATTCTTCCTTTTCTGGATTCAGTTGTTGATCCAGATTTAACTGAAACGTTTTTTGAGTAATTTCATTTGCTAAATTATAAGTTCTCATAAAATGATAATTCTGAGAAGAAGCAATACTTCAAAATCTAATGATTTTAACTGATTCATTTATTCTTTACTGTATGGGTTTAAATTTAAACAAAACAATCACATCATTATCATCCGTATACAAACTATTAATCATGTTGCTAATTTCCGGTTTCATTGCAATTCCTTTTTTTTCACGTTCTTCTTTTAAATAAATCAATGCCTCAGCTGATACATAGCCAATAAAATAATCTCCATGACTGGCTAGTACAGTAGTGAATACTAAATCATTCTCCGCTTCTATTTTATAAATATCGAATGACAAGATTTTACCTGTCACTTTGTCGTAATAGCTATGGAAGTTGTCGCGTGTCTCTTCTGTAATGGTCTTAAAAAAAAGAAAGCGGTTGCTGGATAGAACAGGAGATTTTACATGTACCGAATTATAATAATATCTTCCCTTTTCATTGGCTTCCAGCTCTTTTAATTTTTCCAGATTAAATTGATTATCCCATTTTGAATAGTCCAGATGGAATCTACTTACCAATGTGTCTCCTACAAATTCATAAATATCAGAAGCGTAGGGGGGGGTATAATAGACTTGTCCGTTATTCGAGCTGAAACAAGGGAGTGAAAAGTGTGGAATATAATTTTCTTCCCCTTTATGAACCCCTCCCCGCACATTTAATGCAGAGTCCGTATAGATAATGTTGTACTTGTTTATTTCCTTTAGCTGTGGGTTCTCGAGTGTCCGGCCCACTCCAAAAGCGATCAAATTGGGACTTATTACTTTGAAGTTCTGATAACTCCTAATTGCCATCTGTTCTGAGCGCAAAAAATCTCCATCGAGGGTGAAATAGAACATTTCCTTGATAAATGTATCATAAACCAGTAATTGTTTTCTGAATGGGTCAACGGTCATTGATTCCGGTTGGAAAAATTCTCCCGGCCCGTTTCCCCTTTTTCCGACCTTATTGATGAACTTTCCCTGTAGGTTAAAGATATAGATCATATTGGTTTCGATGTCATGGACAAAAATTCGGTTTTCATAGAGGCAGAGACCTTGATATTGTCCCATGAAAGATTTTTCAGAACTCTCTAGAGGAATGTATTTGAAGTCTTCAAATAGGTCGGAGGCCTTCAGATTATCAGTAGGTGGTGGTACGGTTATGGTTACCGCATTCTCTGTTTCCATGGCGAAACTAACCGTGTCACACAAATTTGAGGCTTTTAGCCCTTCGCTAATATCGTTTGTTTTTTTGAAGTGACATCCGGTGAGGATGACTACCAAGTAAAATAGAATAAGTTTTTCTACATGTCGCATATCATCAATAGTTTATTAAAAATTAGCTACCCCTAATCGGTTCTGTCAGTAAATAAAATGAATTCTTTAAAAAGTTTCTTTTGAGCTTCCTTGTATGAAGGGAAACATGGTTAGAAAAGTGAGGGATATGGCCGAGACCGCTACTGCCACCAGATAAATTCCTTGGCAGTGTTTCTTATTCATGTTGTTTTAATGGTTTAAGCTTGAACAGCACCAATACGCTGTTGTCATCATCATTTAATTTTTCTATCATTTCCAAGTTCTCTTTTTTCCCTTTTACAGAACCTTGTTTACATAATTCTGCTAGGGTCCTTAATGTGGAAATATTCACTTCTCCTACTATATAGTCATCGCAATTAGAAAGGATATAGTCGAAAGCAAAGTCTATGTCTGGTATAATCTTTCGGAACGACAGGTTGCGTTTTGCTTTTTTGTCATAATAGGTATAGAATCTATTATCGTTGCTTTGGGAATAAGTTCTGAATAAGAAAAAGTCTACAGTTTCTACAGGCTTAATCATCGTATGCGTCGTAGAAAACAGATAGTCTATAATCTTTTTTCTATCATCCAATTCTGCAACTTTATCGGGGTTTATGGGATTCCCAAAATTGGTGTAGTCAAGGTGATACTTCAAATCTATACTTTTGGGAGTAATGGAATAAAAATCAGTTGTAAAGATCGGATTATATAAAACCCCTTCATTGCTGTGTGGAAATACTGGAGGTGAATAGTTGGAATTTGTATTGTCATCATATAGATGGCCGTAGCCTGATACTTTAAGAAGGGAATCTAACATGATAATTCGGTAAGAATCCATTTCACCTAAATGAACATTATGCCTGCATTTAGCTTGGTAGGTTAGAATCTGATTCGGGGATATCATTTGAAAATCACCATTTATACGCAGATGCATATTTCGGGAGAATAGATAATCACCTTTCAATGAGAAATAAAGTATCTTCCCTAATCCTTGGTCGTATATCATCATGCGTTTGGCGAAGGGGTCAATTATGACATCCTGTAGTAATGTACTGAACTGACCCGGCCCGTCTCCTTGTATGCCTACTTTATTCAGATAGCGTCCGTTTCTGTCAAATATGCATATCATATTTCCTTCTATATCATGTACATATAGATTGTCCTCATAGAATATTACATTATGTAATTGGCCCATAAAGGATTCGCTATTTGTTTCCAATGGGATATATTTATAATCGTCAATCAGTTCCGAAGCTTTTATTTCGGGCAAAGGCGATCCGACTCTGATGTTTATTCCATTTTCTACAGATATAGGTAGCATAGAGACATCTTCCGATGTCTCTAGTGCAAATCCACTTTGTGATTTATTACCTTGGCTTGTACATCCCCATAAAAAGGGAAGGAGCAGGCCATACAATAAGTTTCTCATAACTAAAGTTCTAACTTATATTACATGAAAAGTTCCTATGAAGCGGCACATGTTTTCATTTCTTATTTCACTTTGGTAGCAGTGTATTGTTGTCCGTCTTGTTCCATCACCAGTTTCGTATCGGTAAGTTCTATTATCTTCGCGTTTTCCGATTTCATCATTGAATCCTTAATCAAGGAAGCGATCATCCCGGAAGCTCTCTCAAGGACTTTAACCGCTTTTTTAGCAGCTTCCGACTTGGCATCCGATTTACTGAGTTCGAATCGGAAACTTTCCGGATTCGCCACTTCCATCAATTCCCCGTTTTCTATTTTCCAATTGCCCTCGGAAGAAAACTGATATTGAACATTGATTATAACCTCTTTTATATTTTTAGAGACCATAACGATCTTTACCGTTCCCTCATTTTCGCACGTCCTGTCCGAATTATATTCAGTATAACCTTCCATAAGAAACGTAGCAGACATGCCTTCCACCATCTTTTCTAGGTCTTTTGTTTCTGAAAAATAGTATTTTCCAACCAGTTTTTCTTCCTCCTGTGTGAGGGGTGTTGTGGTACTTTTACAACCTGCCAATAGCGCGCATGCTACTAAGATTAGAGTAAATGTTGTTTTCATGGTTCTTGTTGTTTTAAATGTTTTTTTTGATAACGTTCCTTTTCGAAGTCCTTCTCTGATTCTCAAATAGATTTCACTCAGATCTTCAGTTTGAGGGATATCATTAATGTATAAAGATCTATTTTACCAATTTTCAAACTATCAGTATAAAAAAGCTGTCTTTTCGTTTTCATTGTGTTTCTCATTTTTGCGAAGATAATGTTAAATATGCTTGGTTGTTACTTT
>NZ_BAKM01000093.1 GCF_000614185.1 Phocaeicola sartorii JCM 17136 = DSM 21941
TGGGCAATGGCTTTGCTTTCGTTGCACGACAGAAACATTTCCAAGTCGGAAACAGCGATTTCTATGCAGACCTGATACTATATTCCATTCCACTGCACGCATATATCGTGGTAGAATTAAAGGCTACCCCATTCAAACCGGAGTATGCAGGGCAACTGAACTTCTACATCAATGTGGTGGATGATAAACTGAGGGGAGAGAATGACAACAAGACTATCGGGTTGTTGCTGTGCAAGGGAAAAGACGAAGTTGTAGCACAATACGCATTGACAGGCTATGACCAGCCGATAGGCATCAGCGATTACCAACTGAGCAAGGCTATACCTGAAAACTTAAAATCGGCTCTGCCAAGCATAGAAGAAGTGGAGGAAGAACTGACTTCCTTTCTTGATAAAGATAAGACCCCATAAACCAAGTGTATATGGCAGGAGAAATACAGATTATGATTCCCCAATACGGTGAACTCAATCGGATATACAGCGACTTTATAGTCAGCCATACTTTCTCTTTTGACAGGCAGAAATTCATCACGGACTTCTACAAGCAATACAATGACACAAAAGCTTTTGAAGCCGCCATCCTTGAACTGGTGCTTGACTATGGACTAATCAAGTCATTATCAGGCCATTTAAGGACAAATCGTTACCGTTTTTGTCCGGCGGGGAATAGGTAACGATTTAGTAACGAAACTTTGTCTTTTACCGTACTTTTGAAGTCTTGGAAGCTGGACTTTCGGGCAATAAAAAAGCTACAAATCATTGATTTGTAGCTTTTTATCCATTTACTGACCATTTCTGTCCAGTAAGTTCAGCGGAGAGACAGGGTTATGAACCCACTCTCCAATATCCTTGAAATTCAATTTATTATCAGTATGTCAATGCCTTAGGGGGTACAACTTAGGTTACAAGAATAACGCTTTTCTGTCACCTTTTGGCTGTTCGTTGTCTGCCTAAAACTACGGTTCAAAGATACGGCTTTCTTTTGATATGTGCAAATCATTGAAAATAAATATTCTGCGGTTAGTGCAAGGTGCAAGCTATATATAGATATATACTTGCACCTTGCACTACATCTTTAGTTTTTTAGAAAGATGAAGTGTTATCAAGAATTTAATTGATAATCCGATAGTATAAGTTCAGGGAAAAACGCTATCTTTGCAGAACTAACAGAAAAATAAATAGTTGTTCAACAATATGAAATGGCAGTTGTGCATATAGCTACGCCCAACGAATAGCACTTCCAATTATTGCTATTCAGCAATAGACAGGCTTATGTTTTAAGTTTGCCTGTGATTGTCTTGTCATTATCCCTTATTATAAATCTATAAGATTGTCGTGCTGCTTAAAGTGGCAGGATATATTGTATCATATTGGTTTGAACAAATGAATTATACCTATAAGAAAATCTGGCTCATCGTTTTTCCTGTAATGATGAGCATCCTTATCGAACAACTGATAAATATTACCGATGCTTTGTTTTTAGGGCATGTGGGTGATGTGGAACTGGGCGCATCTGCCCTTGCCGGAATATGGTTCTTGGCAATTTATATGCTCGGCTTCGGGTTCAGTTTGGGGTTGCAAGTGGTAATTGCCCGTCGTAACGGAGAACAGCGGTATGCAGAAACGGGAAAAACGTTCTTTCAGGGATTGCTTTTTTTGTTGATGCTGGCTGTACTCCTCTGTCTGCTGTCCAAGATATTTTCTCCCGTTCTGTTGAAACATCTGATAACTTCGGATGATGTTTATAATGCGGTTATCCGCTATTTGGATTGGCGTATTTGGGGATTGTTGTTCTCTTTCCCGTTCCTTGCCTTACGCTCGTTTTTGGTCGGTATCACACAGACAAAATCCCTGAACATGGCGGCTTTCACTGCCGTACTGGTGAATATTCCGCTGAACTGGCTCCTGATATTCGGCTTCGATATGGGTATATCGGGAGCGGCTATCGCTTCTTCATCTGCCGAAATGTGTTCGCTGGCTGTATTGGCTGCATATATGTTTAGACACATTAATAAAAAAGTGTATGGCTTATACTGGCGTATTGATATAACGATATTGAAAGAGGTATTTTCTATCTCGGTATGGAGTATGCTCCAGTTCTTTACAAGTGTAGCCATTTGGTTTCTGTTCTTCGTGGCTATCGAACGTTTGGGAGAAACGGAATTGGCAGTATCAAACATTGTAAGAAGTGTTTCCGCACTGTTTTCTGTTATCGTCAATGCGTTGGCAGGTGTCACCGGTTCTTTAGTGAGTAATCTGATTGGAGCAGGTGAAAAGAAAAAAGTTTTTCCGCTTTGCCATAAGATTATCCGTTTAGGATACGCAACAGGCATTCCATTGATTGCTTTTGCGTTGTTCTTTCACCAGCCCATTATAGGGGCTTATACGGAAAATCCCGGTATCGTACAGCTTGCATGGGCGCCTTTTCTTGTCATGCTGTTAAATTACTTCTTTGCACTACCCGGTTACGTCTATCTGAATGCCACCACAGGAACGGGAGCGACACGGACGGTATTCATTTTTCAGGTGACAACTACGATTGCTTATCTGTTCTGCTTATGGGGATTAGATTCTTGTGATGTCCCGTTAGCGACATATTGGGCTGTGGAATACTTATATGTGATACTGCTTGGTACACAATCCGTCATTTATCTTAAATATAAACAATACTAAGAACTGAAAGTTATGATGAGCAAGATATATCCCCGTAAGGGTGACACGCAAACCGTTTATTTGAACGCTGTCGTAAAAGACCCGTCTATCAAAATAGGCGACTATACCATTTACAATGATTTTGTTTCAGACCCGTGTCTGTTTGAGCAAAACAATGTGTTGTATCACTATCCGATTAACCACGAACGGCTGATAATTGGAAAGTTCTGTTCTATTGCTTGTGGAGCAAAATTTCTGTTCAACTGTGCCAATCATACCCTAAAATCACTATCGACATACACATTTCCGCTGTTCTATGAAGATTGGGAATTGGATAAGGTAAATGTGGCTTCTGCTTGGGACAACAAAGGCGACATCGTGATAGGCAATGACGTGTGGATAGGATATGAAGCCGTAATTATGGCTGGTGTCCATATCGGTGACGGGGCTATTATTGGAACAAGGGCGGTTGTGACGAAAGATGTGCCGCCCTATACCATTGTGGGTGGTGTTCCTGCCAAAGAGATACGAAAGCGGTTCAATTCTGATATGATAGAACAGATGCTGGCTTTGAAATGGTGGAATTGGTCGGTAGATAAGATACAGGAGTTTTTGCCTTATCTGATGAATGGCGATTTAGAAAAAATAGTGGCAATGAAAAATAGGTAGCTATGAGAACAATAGCGGAAGAAATGTTGTCCCGGATAAATGCTGAAATAAAATTGCTCAATTATGACAATGATATTACAGCAGATGATGCTTTGCGCATGGTAAAGTTCATTACTCCGCTATACAGCCAATTAAGAAAGCTTGTATCAGACTATGTATTTCCAACAAATGAAGACGAAATTCTCTTTTTCAAGGAAATCAAGCCTAATATCCTCGACAAATATCTGTATTTCAGTAAGGTTTACAGTATCGAAATGAAATGTCCCATTGGTAACAATGAGATTATCAAAGAATATTTGAACCAAGAATTAGAGGAATTAACCCGTTTCTTCCGTGACAATTTGGATTTTTACCAATACTATCGGTCAAAATCCACTTATATGGATAACTTGTATTTCGTTCGCAAGAAAACGGATATTCAGTTATTGCTTGACAGTTTCCAATATGACCGTGACCCGTTGTTTTCAACGGAATACGATTATAAGATTGCGAAGATATTATGTAACGAAATGTTGCGCATATATTTAAATCAACGGTTGGTAAAACTTGGGAATACGAATCAGTTAGAACACAAGCTGCAACAACTGGATAAGTATATTTTCCGCTTTACAGGCAAAAAGGCATATCTTATTGAATTAGGATATTCTCTTGTATCTTCGGGCGACATAAACAATGGCAACGTGGAGATAAAAGAAATGATGAATTTCCTTAGCACGATATTCCACATTGATTTAGGAGATTATTACGCTTCATATATAGCCATGAAAGAGAGAAAAGACCGGACGGCATATCTTCATCATCTGATAGAAAGCCTTGTTAAGCGGATGAATGAGGATGATATGAAATAATCTCCAGTATTCCAGTATGTAGAAGTACCATGTTCTCCCCAACATGGTACTTTCTTTTTATAGTGAAATCTACTTTGAAAAATGACATTTCGGGGAGCTTTTACGCCAATATTCTCCTAAAATAACC
>NZ_BAKM01000092.1 GCF_000614185.1 Phocaeicola sartorii JCM 17136 = DSM 21941
AGTACAATCAAAAAAACGATGAATCATGGAACAGCAGCAGTTGAAGAGATGCCCGATAGGGGTACAGACTTTTGAGAAAGTCATAGAGGGGAACTACCTTTATATAGATAAGACGGAATATATTTACCGTATGGCACACGGTGCTTCCAATTATTATTTCCTGAGCCGTCCCCGTCGGTTCGGTAAGTCGTTGCTGGTTTCCACGCTGCATAGTTATTTTGCCGGGAAGAAGGAACTCTTCAAAGGGCTTGCCATCGAAAAGCTGGAAACCGAATGGACGGAATATCCGGTGCTGCACTTTGACATGAGTCTGGCCAAGCATGTGGACAAGGAAACATTGGAAAGCATGCTGGATGTGCAGCTCTTTGAACATGAGAAAATATACGGGAAGCCGGAAAGGGCGGTCACTCTTAATGACAGGATGAAGACACTCATCATGCGTGCCTGCGAACAGACCGGCCGCCAGGTGGTAGTCCTCATCGACGAGTATGACGCGCCCTTGCTGGATGTGATGCACGAGGAGGAGAACCTCCCCGTACTTCGTAACGTGATGCGCAACTTTTACAGTCCGCTGAAGGCGTGTGACCCTTATCTGCGCTTTGTGTTCCTGACCGGCATCACCAAGTTTTCCCAGCTCAGCATCTTCAGCGAACTGAACAATATCTCGAATGTCAGTATGGACGAGCCTTACGCTGCCATTTGCGGCATTACGGAGGAGGAGATGCTGGAACGGATGTCGGGACACATTGAATGTCTGGCAGGTGCACTGGAGATGACGTGTGAGGAAACCAGACTGAAATTGAAAGAGAAATATGATGGTTATCATTTCACCTGGCCTTCGCCTGATATTTATAATCCGTTCAGCCTGCTGAATGCCTTGGAAAGAAGGAAGATAGACAACTATTGGTTTGGCAGCGGCACGCCCACCTATCTGATAGAGATGCTGCGCAAGTTCCACGTCCTTCCCTCCGAGGTGGGGCACAGCATGCAGGCCATGGCTTCTGATTTTGATGCGCCTACGGAGAAAATGGAGAGCATCGTGCCTCTGCTCTATCAGAGCGGCTATATCACGATAAAGGACTATGACAAACTGACGGAGCTTTATACGCTGGATATCCCGAACCGTGAAATAAGAGTGGGGCTGATGCAAAGCCTGTTGCCAAACTATCTGAACCGGGACACGTTGAGGGGTAAGACCACTATAGGCAGAATGTACGGAGCCATAGCGCATGGCGATATGGATGCCGCCCTTCGTTTGCTTCAGGAATTCCTCTCCACCATTCCTTATTGCGATAACACGAATTACGAGGGGCATTACCAGCAGTTGTTCTACATTATCTTCTCCCTGTTCGGGATGTACGTGGATGTGGAAGTCCGTACCCCGAAGGGACGTGTGGACGTGGTGATGCGCACTGCCGACACGTTGTATGTCATTGAATTGAAACTAGGCAAAGATGCCGATGCCGCCATGTCCCAGATCAATCTGAAGAACTATCCCGGACGTTTCGCCCTTAGCGGACTGCCTGTGGTCAAGGTAGGGGTGAACTTCAGTGCGGAAACCCACAACATCGAAAAGTGGGTGGTGGAGGAATGAAAAACAAGAAAGAAATTAGAACAAAAGGCTAAGACGGAACGCTACTTGTCCGCCTTAGCCTTTCGATAAAAATAAATTTACTTTTCCAGAAATCTGTATTCACTTTCCACATCAAAGCACGGGCACGCCTTCGGAATGCCTCCCGGCATATCCCGGTGTCCGCAGATTTTTGCGTCCGGAAACAGTTTCTTGAGTTTCATCAGTAACAGCAGCAGCTGTTCACCTTGTTCTTGCGTCCGTGTATCAGCAGGATGCCCTTCCGCATCCAGACCGCCCTCATAACAAATACCGATGGAGCAACGGTTCCAAGGGCGGCAGTGCGCGCCCACTTCCTTCAGCTTCCGGTGCTGGGTCACGATGCCCGAGCGGCGGATATAGAAATGATACCCGATGGTGCGGAACTTGCGTTGCCTGTGACAGCGCAACAGGTCTTCTACCGTGAAATCCCGGTTCTCGCGGGTGGCCGAACAGTGGATGATGATATACTTTACCTCCTGCATATACGGTCCGTCCTCGATGTCCTTCAGAAGCCCACGTTCGCTCATCACCTCTTCATCAGCGGTGAGCAAGGGAAAGGATTCTTCTACCATAGGCTAAAAGGAAATCGTTGTGCAGCTGGTGACGCCCAGTGCGGTGAGGGCGGCAATCGCCGCCTGAATGATGGCCTGGAGTACCTTCTGCCACGTGATTTTATGATTTTCGCTCATAATTTTAAAATTTTAGTTTGTAATAAGAATTTAGAGTAAATCGGGACGGACATATGGCCCGTCCCGATGGGGTCACACCTGTCCTTCGGTGGGTTTGTCGGCTTCACCTCCTCCCGTCAGGTCCACGGTGGTTTCGCCCGCCTTGATGCTCTTCAACAGGATCTTGGCTGCACGGCGCGAGGGCACGAGGTTGAACACGGCACTCTCCAGGAGGTTGCGGAAACGGTCGCCGGGTGTCCAGTTCACGTTGAGCTGCTCAATGTGGATGGCGGGGTTGAAGGCTTCCAGACTTTCCGCCCCCTGACTCTGGATGCTGACGCTGAATACGCCCAGGTCACCCATTTCGATGCGTTTTCCCTCCAGCAGCATCTCACGCATACAGTCTACGGTTTGCATCAGCACGGCATAGATGTCGGCGCGGTTGTACTTGGAACCGTGGCTGGCGATGTGCTCGGCAAACTTGTCCAGCGTCAGGATGTTGGTGTACTGGGACTTGGCGTAAGCCTTCTTGGGTGCGTCCTCGTCGAGTGGATTGGAATACATGGCGGTACTGTAATTGATCGACATAATGGTTTTGTTTTTAATGGTTATACAATCACTCCCGGCTGTGGCGGATTATCCGGAATATCCACCGGACCGGCAGGTCTCGGAAGAATGCGGCAGAACAGGCCCGGTAGGGGTTCTGTGCGGTACATGCCGTGCTTGTGCGCTGAACGTGCTAGCCTCGTTCGCAGTACAAGCTAAGCCGGTTCGCTGAACAGGCCGTGCTTGTCCGCCGCATCTCCTTGACGCTTGCAAAGGTATCACTTGGCAAAACCGCTGTGTCCGTCTATGTCCGTTTATGTCCGTCTACGTAAAAAACTTCTTGAGACGGGTGTAATCAGGATGCGTTTGTAATCAGGATGCGGTGGCAGGTTCGCCCAGATACTGGCGGATCAGAGTCACCTGCTTCCAGGTGAAGGTACGGTTCCGGCTTTGATAACCGGTCCCGGCGAGGGCTTGGGCAAGGGGGTAGCAACGGGCTATCCAGCGCGTCAGGTGGCGCACGGCGGTTTCGGAAGTGGCATCGGGAAAGTATTGCAGGGCGAGTTCTTGTTTGGTCATGGCTCTTGAATTGTCTTTATGTAAATACTTGAATATCAATGTGGGTGGAGGGTTTGGAAGTTTTTTTTTATAACTTATATAAATAATATATTGATTCTTCTTTCCTTTAAAGGGAGATACATTTAACTCTCATAATAATAGAAAGTTGCCAAACAACTATCCAAACCCTCCACTAAGGGAGTCAGAAGGGCAGTTCGTAACTCTCCGCGGAAGGCTTTTCGCCGGGAGGAGCCGTCTGTTCCGCTTCGTCGGGCAACAGGTGCTGCACCTCTTCGGCGGTGCGCTCCACCACCACCCAATAGTTGGCGGCGGATGCTCTTACCTGCCGGAACCCCAGCTCGCGCATGGCACGTCCCGCTTTGGTGGCGGTGAGCCGCAGCGAGGTGTTTCCGAATCGGCTGATAATCTGGCTGATGGTGATGTATATACCCCGTTCCAGCCCCACCGGTTTGCGGTAGTAGGTCAGGATCAACTCGTACTCCGGACGGGGTACTTCAAACTGCTGTACATGCCCCCGCAACTGTTGGATTTCCTCATCGGTAAACCAGTAACGGAAGTTACATCATGATAGAGCGCATACGTCTGGCTGTAGATACCTTCATAAGGAATCTCCGTTTCCCACGGACTGTCTATACTCTCCACCTCGAAGGGCAGCCAGCGGCGGTTCCCCGTGTCGTCGGTGAGGAACTGGAGGTTGTTTCCGGTGGCTACGAACGAGGCCACATGAGGCAGGTGCACCTTGTTGCGCCCGTATGCCCGTCGCTCGTCCACGTAGCGTTGCGTCACCATCGCCTTCAGCTGGTTCAGCTCCGAGGGAGGCATGGTGTCGATCTCCTCCAGGTTGATCACCAGGTTCTCGGTCATGGTGAACAGGTCATCCTTGGTCATGCGGCTCGAATTGCTCTTCGTGGTGTAATATTCGGACAATACGGGCGGCAGGATATGCTGCATGAACGAGGTCTTGTAACTTCCCTGCCGCCCTATCA
>NZ_BAKM01000091.1 GCF_000614185.1 Phocaeicola sartorii JCM 17136 = DSM 21941
TACTCAGGAAGTGGGTATTAAACAGACTGTTCATATCGTTTTGAAATCTGATGCAGAGATGCTTGACGATGTAGTGGTTGTGGCATACGGTACTGCGAAAAAATCATCTTTTACAGGTTCAGCAGCTGCCGTTAGTGGAGAAAAAATAGCAAAAATGCAAGTTTCTTCAGTTTCTAAAGCTTTGGAAGGTGCAGCAGCTGGTGTACAAGTAATCAATACCAGCGGACAGCCTGGAGAAAATGCAAAAATAAGAATCCGTGGTATTGGATCTTTTAGTGCCTCGTCGGCTCCTTTGTATGTCGTTGATGGTATGCCTTATGATGAAGAGTCTGTTAATGCATTGAATCCTGCCGATATTGAAAGCATGTCTATATTAAAAGATGCTGCGTCTGCAGCCCTTTATGGTTCACGTGCTGCAAACGGTGTTGTGATGATTACTACCAAAAAAGGTATGGTAGACAAGTCCAAAGTTACTCTTGATGCACGCTGGGGAGTAAATACTCGTGGTGTCCCTGAATATGATATCATGAAAGATCAAAAAGAATACGTACTGACAGCTTGGAATACGTTGAAAAATCAATCTACAGGCGCGGAAGCTTCTGAAGGATTGATCGGCAGCATTGGTTACAATCCTTTTATCGGTGTAGCTAATAATGCTATGGTTTCAGCTGATGGTGTAGTTAGTTCTGCTGCTCTCCGTCATAATGACGATTGGGCTGATGCCGCATTGCATAATGGTATGCGCCAGGAATATAATTTGAGTTTGCAAGGTGGTAATGCCAAGACAACTCATTTTTTATCATTGGGATATTTGAAGGATGAAGGAATTTTAAGGCATACTGACTTCGAACGTATTTCAGCACGTGCCAACATTAATCATACTGTAAACAAATTTATTGACGTCAATGGTAATTTGGCTTATGCAAGAGCAGAAAAAAATGCAGGCCAGTCGCAAAATGCCAGTCTGACTAATTATTCTAATGCTTTTATGTTTACTCAGCAGATCGCTCCCATCTATCCTGTATATGCGTATGACGAAAACGGAAGTCGCATATATGACGAAGATGGCAACACTGTTTATGATTTTGGTGATGGTACATACAGTACACGTATGGGTGGTTTCAGCAATCAGAATATTGCAGCCAACTCTGGATTGGATGTACATCAGACATTGAATGACAACTTTAATGGTCGTGGTACTATCAATATTAATATTATTGATGGTTTAAAGGCGACCGCTAATATTGGTTATGATTTGATGAACCAGATCCGTACAGACCACATGAATCAATTGTATGGAGATGCTGCTAAAGTGAATGGTCGTACTTACAAATACAATCAACGTATTGAATCATTTACAGCAAATCAACTTTTAACCTATAACAAATCGTTCGGCCATCATAATATTGACATAATGGCGGGTCACGAATCTTATTCATATACACTGAAGTATCAGTATACTCATAAATATAATTTTTATACTATTGGGAATCCTGAGTTCAACAATGCTATAACTATGAGTGATATGGAATCATACACGCAAGAACATAGCATGGAAAGTTTCTTCGGACGTGTAAACTATGATTTTGATAACAAATATTATCTGTCTGCAAGTATTCGTTCGGATGAATCCTCCAAATTCCATCCTGACCATCGCCGTGGTACTTTTTGGTCTGTCGGAGGGTCTTGGAGATTGACCCAGGAAGAGTTTTTGAAAGATGTGGAATGGTTATCCAATCTTAAACTGAAAGCAAGTTATGGAACACAAGGTAATGATGGAATTCTTGATATAAATGGTTATGTAGTCTATCAGCCATATTTGAAACAATATTCTGTAACCAATAATAACGGAGATTTCTCTGTAGTCGAAACTTATCGTGGAAATAAAGACCTGACTTGGGAAAAAAGCAAAAACTTGAATATTGGTTTGGAAGCTGGCTTTTTTAATAACCGTTTGAAACTAGAAACTGAATACTTCTTGAAGAAGAGTTCGGACATGTTGTACAATATGCCTTATCCTATTTCTTCTGGTATTTCTTACGTTCCGATGAACTTGTTGGATATGCAGAATAAGGGTATTGAATTTACTATTTCTGCCACTCCGATTCAAACAAAAGATTTTACATGGAATCTTTCTTTTAACGGTACACACTATAGCAATAAGATATTGAATCTTCCGGAAGACAAAAGAGAGAACGGAATCATTCATGGTACCGCTTCTTTATTCCGCTTGATGGAAGGAGGCTCCATCTATGATCTTTATACCTATGAATATGCAGGTGTTAATCCGGAGACAGGTGCGGCACAATGGTATATGGATGAGAAAGATGCTAATGGCAAAGTGATCGGAAAAACTGTGACAGAAGATTATACTCAGGCAAGTAAATATGAACTGGGTTCTACTTTGCCCGACTTCCAAGGAGGTATCTCAACTGATTTTGTATACAAAGGAATCGATCTGTCTATAGCTGCAAACTTTCAAATAGGTGGAAAGATATATGACAGCATGTATTCTTCTTTCATGCATGCGGGAAGCAATATGGGCAACAACTGGCACAAGGATATCTTGGATGCCTGGACTCCGGAAAACAAAAATACAAATGTACCTATAATGGACGGTGCGCAAAATAGCAACAGTCAGTCTTCACGTTTCTTGACGAATGCATCATTCTTCAATATCCGTAATATTTCATTAGGATATACTTTCCCGAAAGAATGGATGAAAGCAATATCAGCAAGCAGTGCACGTATTTACGTATCTGCCGATAATGTAGCTTTATTCTCTAAACGTAAAGGTATGGATCCACGCCAATATGCTTATGGATATTCGGCTGCCAACTATTCTGCGATTCGTACTTTATCATTCGGCATTAATTTGAACTTTTAAAAGAATAGAATTATGAAATATACAAAATATTTAGCAATATTGGCTGCAGCACTTATGATGGGGTCTTGTAGCGATGACTTTTTGGACAAGGAGCCTTCAGAAAATGCATCAGAAGACCAAATTAAGGATTTGCTTGACAAAGATCCTACAGCTATTCAAGCATACATTACAGGATATTACAAAAATATGTTTGCTCCGGAAGCACAGCAAAGTCATGATGACTTCGGATTAAAAGCGTTTGAATTGGCTACGGACTTGATGGGGGGTGATATGGCGTATATGACTTCACACTTCTTCGTATATGATTATCTGCTTGACAACCGTGCCTCAAGTTATCGTCGTACTACCACTTACTGGCAAGAACTGTATGCTGTAATCAGTGGTGCGAATGAAGTAATCGGCGGTCTGAAAGAACAAGAGGGCAGCGGTGATGAGAGTGTTGAGAAGATGTTGGGACAAAGTTACGCCATACGTGCTTACTGCTATTTTTGGTTAATAAACATGTACCAACAACCTTATGAATGGAATAAAGATAAATTAGGTATTCCTATTTATACCGAATCTGAAACCAAATTGAATCGTATTCCTGTAGGTGAGGTCTATGAACAGATACTGAGCGATATAGACAAAGGATATAATTATTTGAAAGGAAAAGGTATATCCAAGAAAGATGAATTGAATGAATATGCAGCAGCTGCCATTTATGCAAACATCCTTTCATTTGTCAATGATTATCCCGATCAATGGAATGAAGTTGCCAAATACGCAAAATTGGCTATTGAAGGTGGGTCACTGATGAGTGAAAAAGAATTACTTTCCGGCTTTAATGACCTTTCTTTGAGCGAAGTGTTATGGGGGGCTGATATTAATGGTGAAACGAATACATTTTACGCTTCATTCATGAGTCAAGTTGATCCTTACGGTCCGGGCTATGGTGGTAGTTTAGGAAATTACAAAATGATTTCCAGTGATTTGTATGAAAAGATTTCAGACAAAGACATTCGTAAGAAATGGTTTGGAGTTGATTTTGGAGAAACAAATACTCATTATAAAGTAAGACAATATGTGCAGCGCAAATTTATTGATGTAGGTTCTACCGCACCTGGTTTTACTCCTACAGGTGATACTTTCTGCTCTGATTATATTTATTTGCGTACCGGTGAAATGTATTTTGTCGCAGCAGAAGCATTATATAGGGCAGGAAAAGAAAGTGAAGCAAAAACAATGCTGACTACGATTATGAAAACTCGTAATCCGGAATACGAAACATCCGCAACAAGTGATGCGCTTTTACAAGAAATTGAACTTCAAAAGCGTATTGAAATGTGGGGTGAAGGTCGTCGTTTGTTTGACATGAAACGTCGTCATGAAAGTTTGGATAGAACACATGCGATTAATCATAGTGCGATTGCTCCAAAGGAAGTCCCTGCCGGTAGCAAATTGTTCATTTATCAAATTCCTGATAAAGAGTTGAATGCCAATAGTGAGATTACTGATAAAAATGAATAATTACTGATAAATCTATAATAAAAAGATGTCTGGTAATAAAGGGCACTGAAATAGTTCATACTTTTCAAGCGCCCTCGGCTGAAACCTTAAAATCAAAAGTTCGCCAAGTCCATATTCACGGATTTGGCGATTTTTTTTCCGAGGGTTGAAAAGTCGATATATAGCAGTAGTGGCTTTAACGTGGCCAAAATCACTTTTTATGAAGTTTAATCAATTGGATTACAGCCAAATCGGAAGACCCTCCATTAAGATGGTCCTCTATATTATGATTTGAAGTGCCGTATCGATAATAAATTAGAGTTCAATACATTGACAATCCTCTGTTCATTAGCATGTAGGGATGCTGAGATTATCTTCATATTAAATGACTCAGCGATAAAAGCCGGTTGTTCCTTTTCTCCTTTCATCTACAGCTGAAACGCCCTGTCCATAGGCGTT
>NZ_BAKM01000090.1 GCF_000614185.1 Phocaeicola sartorii JCM 17136 = DSM 21941
TCTGATGAAGTCAACAAGAACAAGAAAACCCTTATCGAGGGGCAAAACCGCATCCCCAATTTCATGGGGTTCCTGGGAGAATTGAAAAAAGGCGCACGACTGGCAGAAAACCCCAAAGGATATGTTATCGGGGCTATCAAAAGAAAATTAAAAGAAATCTAACTGAAAGAGAACAACGTAACAAATAATTTCTTAAGTTTGCCATATCTAAACTTTAAATGTGTACTATATGAAAAAGTTTTTATTATCATTAGCTACTGCTTTTTCCTTTGTGTTATTCTTAGGGTCATGTACCAATGAAGAGGACATAAACAACAACGGTTATTCCGATAAAGAAAAAGCTAAAATCGAAACATTGATGAATTTGTTCGATTCTTATGGTTGGGAACTTGACACGACTGTTAGTATAGAACAGCGTAACAAAGAACTTTTAGAAATGGATTACGAAAAGACTAAAAGTTTCTTGGAGTACATGAGTAATGGTATTGAGTTTGATAATTTTGAACCAACTCAACAAAATGAAGACAATGCACCAAAAGCCTTAAGCAACACAAGATCTACTATGACCTTCCCTATATATGGTAGTCATAGTAGTGCTGTCGCTTCATCGCAAACCACTATGATTTTATCTTATGACGGTCCAAAACCTTCAAGTGTAACGATACAAAGTACATCAGTATCTTCAAACCCTGCAACAACTTGGACCCCTGACGAATACGGTTCTTTTAATTTTTCAGGGAACAAATGTGATAATATAAAAGCCACAGGAATGATTAAATATGGCAGTATCTATAAACACAAATACGAAATGGTAGGGTGGTGTTCAAAAAATAGTTCAGGTATTGTTGATGACGGGAAAATAACTGGTTTTCATGCAATATAACCAAACGATTAAAAACATTATAAACAAAAAGCGGAGAATACTACTCTCCGCTTTTTGTTTATCCATCTCTTGAAAATACTCATAATACCTCTTGTAGTTATCCCTGTCCTTGGCTGCATCCACCCACAGATAACACATCAGACAGGCGAACAATAGGGAAAAAACAGCACAAAGGATTGAGTACATTGAAACTTTCTTGTCCACATAGCTGCCGTTTTTCATTCTGTTTCCCTGCCGTTCAAAGTCCGCCAATACGCTTTTTAGGCGATTTTCGGCACTTTCAAGACTCCCCATGTCTATTTCCACCTTTTTGGCTGTTGCATCTTCTATGCGTCTTGTATAGGCTTCTACACGCTTCAATTCTTGAAACACAAGTTCTACCGCAAGCTGCGGATTTACTTTGGGTGTGGTGTCCTTTTTCTTTCGGGGACTGTACTGTCCCTGCTTATAGGTGTAATCCTCCGTTTTTGGGTTTGAGGGTGTTTCCATAATTCCTGCTGATTGAGTTATACTTCAATTTTTTCTGTGTCTTCTCGATGTGGGCAAGCGTATAATCTTTCCCTATCTCGCTTGCCTTGTATTCTGTTCCGCTCCGGGCTTCCACGTAATAACCGTTGAGTTTGCCGGTACTTGCCCGGGCTTCCCTTACCTTGAAACCCAGCTTTCCGAGTTCACGGCTGAATCCGGCAAGGTCAAATCCCTGCATCCTTGCAAGGACACCGTCCATAGCCTGTTTTATCTCTTCCCTGTTGGCTTTGCCTATGTCCTTTGACTGTACCAAGTTCCGCTCTCTGGCTATACTGTTGGCGGCTTCCGTTGCTCTCTTCCCTATCCAGTTGTCTTTGTAGAGTTCTCCCGATAACGACACACGGTTTGCCAGTATATGCAGGTGGGCTTGCCTGCGGTTCTTCTCCGTTCCACTGTGCTTCACAATGATATACTGGTGGTTCATCAAGCCCATGCGCTGCATGAAGTCGTTGCCGAGCTTCGCCCAGTCCGCATTGGTCATGCCTGCACTTTCTTCCACTGAAGGACTGACCTCAAACCGAAGGCAGTTGTTCTTTACGTTCGGAAAATCAACGAAGTAAGGTTTCATTTCCTGCACCATTTCTTCGCCTGTGCAGCCAAAAAGTTCATGGCGGTGTATCTCAGTGGCTGCTGCCTCTCCGTTTATCTCTTTGGCAAGGTCGTACTCCAGTGCTGCCGTGCCATGAGATATGCTCTTTCCTTTTGCTATCATCGTGAAAGTATCTTTTTAAGTTCTTTGATTAGTGCCTGGTTCTCCTCGAACACTTCCCTGTACTGGCGCCCACCGAAGTAGTTGTTCAGACGCTGGAGTGTTCCTTTCAGTCGGGCTATCTCCCGAAACAGTTCCCTTTCTTCTTCCGTGTACCTCTCCTTGGGTCGTCCGCCCAGTGCGAGTGTACGGCAGTATTCCGATGTGCTGATGCCGCATCGGGCTGCCTGTTCCGCAAGTGCCGCCTTTTCAAGTGCGGTGCAGCGGAATGTTATCTTTTCCGTTCGATTTACTTCCATGTCGCAAAGGTAGTCTTAAAATCCTTTTGAGCAAAGCGAGAAAGGCAAGAATGTCCGACAAGGACACTTCTTGCTATATATACACGCCGCATGGGGATACACACAGCGATAACACACAGCATAGCCACACACTTTTTTCTTTTTTCCCTGCCATTCCCACAACGGAACACGGAGAGCAGTCAAGGGTTCGAGCGGAAAAACCGCACAGCGAAGCTGCTCAGGATTTTTTCAGATCCGAACTTGCGAAGCCCTTGACGGCTTCGGAGTGTGGAGTTACCTTTGCAGACTGAAAAGAGAAAAAACACAGTTCGCTTCACTAACGCTGACTGGTCAAAGGATACCCTGTTCAGATATGATTTTTTTAAGAATAGATACACTTACGGTAGAGAAGTCTGACTTATCATAGACATCCACAAGATAAACACGACCTTCACTCTCCGATGCACAAATCGTGTATGTGATAACACGTGCTCCCCCAGACTTACCCTTCCCCTTAGAAACAATGGCAAGTCTTATTTTACGGATACCTGGGCTCAGTTCATCCCCCTGCATGGGGTTCTTTTCCAATGACTCGATAAAATCCTTCATGTCAGCCTTAAAAGACTTATACCTTTTTGCAAGGATTTTCGCTTCCCTCTCAAAATGCGGGGTGGTCTTTACTTCAAAGCTCATCAAGGAATGCGTTTGCGCTCTTGGCTGGCTGCTCACCAGCTTCGATTCGTTTCACTTCATTCAAGCCCTCTCTTATTCGAGTGGCTATTTTTTCTTCTACGGACACTGGCACCAGTTTAAAATCACCGATACGTGAAGTCAGAAAGACGGATTCTCCCTGAATAGCACGAAGAAGGGTCGCTGTCTGATTCGTCCGAAATTTGCTCAATGGAATTACTTGCATATATCTTAAACTTTTTTGATTGTGATACAAATGTAACCATTGTTACCGATATTGTAACCAAATTAACATGCTTTAACACGCAAAAAAAAGCTTCAATAAACGCACAATCCCCCAACCCCCTTACGAGGGGGCTTTGTCTTTGTTTTCCCTATTGTTTTTCGTCCGTTTTTTCCGAAAGTTGGGAAGCAATCTCAACCTTATGAGCTTGTTTCTATCTTAACATCGACTATCTATGTCCTATCCTCGCGCGCGCGCATTATGCGAGAAAAACACCCTCTAAGTACGAGATAAAGAATACTAAAGTACGAGATAAAGAATAAAAATCACCCCCATCAAGTACGAGATAAAGAATAAACAGTACGAGTTCTATTTGTTAAACTCGTACTTAATTTGTATCTTTGCAGAAAACCATAAAAGCACACTTATGAAACCAACTACTTACATTGATTGGGACGGTCTGAAAGATATTCCGTTCTTCTACTGCGACACAAAGGAAGATGAAGAAAATAAAGACTTCGACATATACTATCAAGGGAAACTGGTGCTGCATGACTACAACCATTGCGGACACTACCTATACACAGCCGCTGTGCTGTTTAGCAGAATCAAGAATAAAACGGCAGACTGGGTAAATCTGCGCAACCTTTGGATTCTGCGTGATTGTGTGCGTGAGAACTACAATCATGGAATAGGGGTGGACGACATTATCTTTGGAGAGGATTTTGATGGCGAGAACCTCGATACACTCACACCGCTTACTAAGAAACGCTTCGATTATTTGTGTAAGCGGATTAAGGAACTTGACCCATACGCAACAATCTAAAAGAATACCTATGAGCGAAAACCTACCAAACAAAGCCGTATTCCAGTCCTATATATGGACATGTGCCAAATACGATTTCAGTCCTTACGAAAAGCGTATCATATATCGTCTTATCGAATTTGCCCAACGATGGTTGGAAGGTATTAAAATCAAAGACCATATGCACAAGATTGAGCCGTCTGACTGTGGGGTGAACATCACCATGCCTGTAGCATCCATTCTTCGAGACGAAGATGACCACAACTATGCCAAGGCTAAAGCTGCATTCACATCGCTATCTAAGAAAGGGGCTGAATATGAAGATGATAAGATTTGGTTCTATACAGCCATCATCGAACACCCTAAAATAGAAAAAGGCACAGGTATTGCTACCTTCCATGTCTATGACCCTATCTGGAGAGCCGCACTTGATTTTACGAAAGGGTTCAAGAAATACGAACTCATAACAGCCATGAAGTTTAAAAGCGTCTATGCCATGCGATTCTATGAGCTGATGTCCGGACAAACCCAACCTTTGTTCGTGTCGTTAGAGGGGTCTGACGGACTTCGCGAAAGGTTTTGCTTGCAAGGAAAATACGAAAGAGTTAATGATTTCAAGAGATATGTTATCGATGCAGCTAAAAAAGAACTTGATGAATCCTCTCCATACTCCTTTGTTGCTAAGGAGGAAAAGGAAGGAAAGAAGGTCATTGGCTGGACCCTATTCCCTGTATTCTTTGAAGACAGAGAAGACCCTGCACTACAGGAACAAGCGCGCATGGCTAAAGTTACGGCACGGCTCCAGCTGGAGAACAACGTATATGACTACCTCAAATTCTCCTTTGACTTCAA
>NZ_BAKM01000089.1 GCF_000614185.1 Phocaeicola sartorii JCM 17136 = DSM 21941
ACAGGTTTGAAATCCAAACTATTATAGCAATCTTTTTTTACAGTATATTCGGTCAACGCCTCTACCTCTTTCCAACTTTCGCCTTCTTTATAATATAGTTTCCAGCTTTCCGGCACACGGAAATCTCCGTCATAATGGTCAAAATCCAACCAGTACACTTGTACGTTCGATACGGTATAAGGCTGGTCGAATTCATAGGCCAGTGTTTCGACAGTACCGTTTTTCAGCCACCAATAGTGGTAAGGTTTCGAGATATCCGATGAGCGTTTGGGTTCCCATTGGTCATTTACTCCCCATGCTCCTGTTTCCACTGAAGCCGATTCGGGAGCATCTTTCTGTATAGGAGCCTGTATCATCAGAGTACGTGCCTTGCTGGCAATAGTAGCTTCCGGAGTGGGACGGGCATACTCGGCCGCTTCGGGAATCCATACGGCCATCTGGTCGGCACCGCGGTTGTTCCATGTAGAATAAGGAATTGCTTTGAAGGGAACCTCTTTCACCTTACCATTCCTGTCAATTTCTTTAGCTGTACCGCTCAGCACCATTACGCCATTCAACAAACCGGCATCGTAAGAAGCCTCCATCGGAGTACCGTCGGGGATGAATTTGTTGAATACCGTACTATCGGCCTGGTCTTTCCCCTCCAGACAGAACATGATTGGGCCCCGTTCTATAGCCAGTTTGCCACGGTCATCCTCTACCTGTTCATTTGCTTTCACACGGCGCACTTCCATGGGAAGATCAATTTCAACCACATCACCTGCTTTCCAGTTGCGTACAAGGGTGGCATAACCGTCATATTGCTTCGCATTGACTTTAGAACCGTTCACAGAAATACTGTAAGCCTGAGCTTTATTTGTAAATGAATAGAGATCTGTGGGCACGGGAGCGTCTTGCGCCCATCCGGGGATACGCACACGCAAAGCAAATTCCTGTTCTTTTTCGGGAGTGACGGCAATGCTTATCTTTCCGTCCCACGGATAGCCTGTAGTTTGTTCCATATTTATTTTATTGCTTTCCGTTTCAATATCCGCCTTGCTTTGGATATAGAGATTGACATACACATCATTGCCTTGAGTGGCGTACATATAATAAGGTACTGAAGCCATGAAACGGGTTATGTTACCCGGACAGCAGGCACATCCGAACCAGTGCTGGCGCTCATGCTGCCCCATAGACTCCAACGGGTTGTCATAGAAGAACTTGTCACCACTGAGTGATACGCCCGAAATGACCCCGTTATACAACGCACGTTCCAGCACATCTGCATATTTGGCATCTCCCGTAGCGAGAAACATACGATGATTCCAATACACGTTAGCTATAGAGGCACAGGTCTCACAATAGGCCGTGTGATTGTTCAGTTCATAGTTGGGACCGAATCCTTCACCTTGTGGGCGGGAACCGATTCCACCTGTGATAAAGAGTTTTTTGCCGGCCATATTTTCCCAAATACGGGTTAAAGCGTTGAAATAGGCGGTATCATGAGTCAAAGCGGCTACATCTGCCACTCCGGAGTAGAGGTACCCGGCACGGACGGCATGACCTACTATCTCGTCTTGTTGCAGAATGGGTTGGTGATCCTGGCTATATTCGCTCAGTTTATGTCCGTCAGAGCCTCTGCCGGTTTCCTCTACAAAATATTTGGCTGTCTGCAAGTATTTCTCATCACCTGTCACCTTATACAGTTTGACAAGAGCCATCTCGGCGATAGGATGACCGCTGGGACGATGGATCTGCCCTTCGCCGGGTCCGAAGACTTGACATACCAAATCGGCATTTTTGATCGCTACATCCAATAATGTACGCTTTCCGGTGGCGCGATAATGAGCGACGGCGGCTTCGTACAAATGACCGCTGTTATAAAGTTCGTGGCTGTTGATTTTTTCCCAACGGTGCGTGCCCCACCAACCGGATAAACGGTACATTGATTGGTTACACAGGTAGTAAGATAACCATCCGGTTCCTGTGCGGCAGCTATGATATGGATTACGCTGTCCAGATAATGATCCAGTTTCCCGTCATATTTTACGGCCAGCGAGTAGGAAGCTCCTTCTATTATTTTATAGGGGTCGGTATCATCGAAAGAGAAATCACCGCGGTGCTCGCCTTTCATCAGTCCGCCGGCAATGGCGAAATTATCAAACCGGCCATTCTTTTCACACTCTTTGAAAGCGGACGGAATAGAAACGGTGCGGTTGGTTTCAATCCGTGGTGACCAGAAGTTGTCATCCAGATGGACTTGGGTGAAAGGGACTTCTTTGATGGGGGCGTCGGGCTGTGTATAAGGTGTGCTACATGCGCATACACTTATTATAGCAATGCTGCTCCATACTATTTGCAATTTGTTCTTCATACTATATCTGTGTTTTTTATTTCAGTATCAACTATGTCAACAGATGCAAAGTAAGTGAACAAACCATTAAATGAATGGAAAAAAAATCTATTATATTACGAAAATCGTCTCAACTATGAACAATCTGTTTTTTAATATAATGCTGTTGATTATCAAAATGTTGCATTATTGTTGTAGACGATTGTTTTATTCTATTGGACAATTGTTTTATCTTGTAAAGACAAAGATTAAGCAAATTTGTCTGTCTTTGAGTTTGAATCGTTGGAGATACTTAATTCTTCTTAGAAAATCTCAATAAGATCCGGTGAAACTTTCCTTCTCTGATAATATAAGTTAGATTGGCGTTCCTTATTCAATAAAAAACTTAATGATGCAGCTATGATATATGCGTATATTCGGGTTTCAACTGACAAACAGACTGTAGAGAACCAGCGATTCGAGATAAATCGTTTTGCCAGACAGAGGGATTTCCAGATTGATGTGTGGGTGGAAGAAACGGTCTCAGGAACACGGTCAGCCAAAGACAGAAAGCTTGGCGTACTATTGAAAAGAATAAAGAAAGGGGATACATTGATTGTGTCGGAGATCTCTCGTTTGGGAAGGAGATTGATGGAAGTGATGAGTATACTGAATGCATGTATGTTGAAAAATGTCATCCTGCTTACGGTGAAAGAGAAATATGAGCTGGGAAATAATATACAATCCCAAATATTGGCATTCGCTTTTTCCCTCTCCGCACAAATAGAACGTGACTTGATTTCCCAACGTACCCGTGAAGGACTTGCACGCAGAATCGCCTCTGGACAAAAGTTGGGGCGTCCCATGGGAGGACATAACTCGAAATATAAGCTTACGGGAAAAGAAGAAAAAATAAAGGCTATGCTGGAGGCGGGAACCAGTAAGGCGGAGATGGCGAGGAAATTGAAAGTCAGCAGGAATACATTGGCAGCTTTTCTGAGTAGGAATGGGACAGGGATTCATTCCAACTGATAAAGGTGATACGTCTGTCATTCGTAATAAGAAGAAACAAAGCCTCTGATAGATTATTCTTACTCAAATTTCGGTTTTAGCATAAGGATATACATAAAGCACAAAAACGCTCTGTCACAGTAACATGCACATTACTAATCATTTCCTGTGTAAAAGTCTCTCAAATCCCCCTCAATTGGTATGTCGGTGGGGAAACAAATCCGTTTTTGGGAATGCTCGCATTCGGGAATTCCAGCGGACAGGATGTAGAGTCAGCCCCTCACTGCCTCCCGGCTACTCGTGGGCATCATAGTTCATACCTGACAGGACAGGATACTGTTTGTTTCGGCTATTGAACCTGTTGCGTATGTAATAAGAATCTGTTCCTATCGTATCTTCACTCCGTTCCCTTTGATATTCCACCTAAGTGAAGCAACTATTCCACCCTAGTGAAAATGGCTGTTCACTAAAGTGAAATCGCCTCTTCACCTAGACGAAGCAACGAACTGATGTGAGATATATAATCGTTCACTCTGCCTCTTATCGGTTACAATTCTTCGCAAACAACCATTTCCATGCCTCGGTATACAACAATGATTTTATGTAGCATGGTAGAACCTATCGCTTTCTGCACAGACTCGCTCGAAGCGTAGCGTTCAGCTTGTTCAACAGCTTGCCGCCTCAACTGTTCTATCCGTTCGTTACTGTCTTTTCCTTTGGCATATTTCAGTTCAATGATGTAGGAGTGGCGCATGTCTTTGTAAATATCCAATAACGGATGCAGAAACAGGTCGACGTATCCTTCCTGACTGTCTTTTTCGGATACGGGACGGTAGAAAGGATTTTGTGCGGTCATGGCAAGAGTGAAACCATGAACAAAATATTCACCTTTCTGCTTGTCCCGCTGTGAGGCATAACGGTGCAGGCATCCGGCAATGTATTCAAAGTAAGGTTTCCATTTGCCATCATAAGCCAGCCCTGAGGCAAGCTTCCTCTTTTCATAACTGTCGAAAGTCAAGTCGTTTTCATGATAAGTATCCAGAATGTAGGCAAAGAGCTGTTCACGTACCACCTGGTTGGGGATGGTGAATTTGGTCTCTCCTTTATGCATTCCGCTGATGGTCAGCATTCCGAAGTAGAAAAGCAGACTCACAAAATTATTGGGATCGGATATGCTTTCTGCCGGGAATCCGGTTTTCAGTTCTCCGGTGACATATCCTTGCTGTAATAAAGTCTGGATGACGGAAGCGTCGTGGGCAAATTCCTTATCCTTGCGGATGAGCATACGCAGTTTGTTATAGTCTACGCGGATGTTCTCTTCAATCATATACCTTGGCAAATTGCCGCCACTATGTACATAATTATCTATAAAATAGAGTACCATGTTAGAGTTGTACATGGAGGAGCGACCGTAACATTCTTCTGCAAAACAATAGTTGTCATACCATGGTTTCATCAGTTCTATCAACTCGTCTACCGAATGATTGAATGGGCACGTTGTGGAGTAGTATTCCAGCATATCCCGTACATCCTTTTCTGTGAATCCTGTCATTTCATTGAATTGTGGATTCAGCGTGTAATTGGTGCCGATGTTGAATCCGCTGGTCAGGTCATCCATGGTTACCGGACTCACTCCCGTCACAAAACAACGCTTGATAGCAGAGTACGTTCCGGCCTTTACGGTATCGAAAAAACTGCGCAGGTAACCGGTACCGTGTGTCTCGCTTCTATAATCGTCCAGGCAGGAGGGTTCGGATAAAATCTTATTAGTAAAATGGTCGTATTCATCAATAAAAAGATAAATGCTTTGTCCGGCTTTATAACATTCTTTGTACAAGTAATCCAATTGTTCCACAGCACCCCGTTTGGCGTTAAGCCTTCCTTTATCCCTTGGGGGAGGTATTGGGCATAGATATCACAAAAGAAGTTGAATTCGGTATTGCAATGTGCGTCCAGCGACTGGCGGTACGAGTGTAATTCGGCATTTACCACTGCGAAGTTCAGATAGATAATAAGATAAGAATTGCGTTCGGGAGTGGGGTGTTGTCCGACGTAAAGGTCTCCATACCATTTCTCGAAGTTATCGGCATCCAGTATGTTATAATAATGATGAAGCATGGATACCGTCAGACTCTTTCCAAATCGCCGGGGACGGATATAGAAAAAGTATTTGTTGGCATCTTCAATCATAGGAATGAAGCGCGTTTTATCTACGTAGTAGCAATTATCTTCACGGACATCTATAAAGTTCATCATTCCGTATGGAATGCGTTTACGGCGGGTTGTCTTTTCCATCTTTCATACTTTTGAGTGTATACAAAAGTACGAATTATTACTTGGAATCAAAAGAATTGAAGGGTAGTTTTATCCGTTTACGATAAAACAATACCGGGTGACTCATATTAACATCTTCACATGCCAAGCTTAAAATAAAACATGCAGTAATATATGTGTATAATTACTTTCTTCTTCCACCCTGT
>NZ_BAKM01000088.1 GCF_000614185.1 Phocaeicola sartorii JCM 17136 = DSM 21941
TAAAAAATTTTTAAGTGCAATCCTGTTCGGTGCCTTGATGGTGACCTCGACAGGAACATTTGTATCTTGTAAAGATTACGATGATGATGTCACTGAACTTTGGGATGCCATCAACGGTCAAAAGACCGATTGGACAGCTAAAGTTACTGCTGTAGAGACATCTATCTCCAACTTGCAATCTGCTCAGACTGCATTGGAAGGTAAAATAGCGGAAACAAAAGATGCTGCTGAAAAAGCCGCTTTAGAGGCTCAGAAAGCCGCTATTGCTGCAGCTTCTGCTGAGTTGGCTACCGTGAAGGCTGAATTGGAAGCTTCCATCGCAAAATTGCAGGATGCCAATGAAGAAGAAATGACTAAAATCAAAGCAGAAGTCGAAAAGACTGTTGCCGCTATCGCTGAGGCTAATGGTAAGATAGCAGCCCTTCAGGCTTTCCAGTCAACTACTGAGGAAACTTTAAAAGCTTTGGCGGATGCTGATGCCACCTTGGCCGGAACTTTGAATACCTTGGATGCTGAGGTTAAAGCTAATGCTGTTGAAATAGGTAAGAATAAAGTGGCTATCGAAGCTCAACAAACAGCCTTGGCAGAATACATCCAATCCAATGATGCTGCCGTAGATGCTAGTAAAGCTGAGATCGAAAAGATTCAAACAGAGTTGAAAAAGCATCAGGAAGTGTTAGATAAATTGAATGCTTTCGATGTAAAAGAAACACAAGATGCAATTGCTCAATTGCAAAAAGATGTACAGAAGAACGCTGAAGAAATTACTACTATCAACAACAAGTTGGAAGTGTTATCTGCCGCTATTTATAAAGGTGTGACTCATGTTTCATTGATAGCAGGTCATTCTACCACTGAGGGAGCTTTCAATTGGAAATTGGAACTTCTTTCTGCCGAAGCTGTAAGAACATGGACTTTCGGTGACAAGCTGACAGGTGCTATTTCTTTTGAAAAAGGCGCTCGTTCTACTTTCACACAAAACTTCCTGATTCGTGTGTCTCCTACAGACGCTGTAATTTCAGCTGAAAACATCAAGCTGATTAATTCACAGGGTGCTGATATGGAAGGAATGGTTTCTGTCAGCGACGTGAAACCTTATACAGGATTGCTGACTCGTGGTATTTCTGCTAACGGTCTTTGGGAAGTTTCTGTTGAAATGAACAAAGAATACGATGCGGAAGCATTCAAAGCTGCTACTCAGGCAAAAGATGACAATGGAAACTATCCTGAAAAGCCTAATTACATTCTTTATGCAGTTAGCTTGAACACTACCTTGGATGCGGAAAAGGGTGCTTATTCTAGAAATGTAGTTTCTGAATACAGTCTTACCTTCGTTACTGATAATAAAAAGCCCGCTGACGAACTGATATTTGCAGTCGATAAGAAAAACGTTGAGAATATTGCTAACCGTTATGACGTAAAAACTGATTATAAATGAAGTAAGGGTGCACAAGCAGAACCTATCTTCAAAACTGATGGTGATAAAACAATTAATGTAACAGCAGATGCTAGCGACGACCGTGATGGAACAACTGAGAAGGCTTATGCTGTGACTTTGAACAAACCATTCACTGTAGCTCTTGGAAAGTTTGAACAGAGTGAATTTAAAGCAAGCGAGAATATCAGAGGCTTCTATGTAACGATTGATTATGATCGTGCCGGTGATTCAGACAGTAGCGAAAAAGTAGCATGGAAGAAGTATGCAGAAACAATCAAGGGATTGGATACAGTTACCGAAACCGGTTCTATTGATTTGACTATCACTGATGCAGATGCTTTGACAGACTATATTTGCTTCCGTGTATATGCTGTAAACCACGATGGTTCTTTGGTTGACCCTGATGGAAAAGCATTTGAAGTCGTGGTAGGCGAAGCTGCTGAAGAACTTGCTTCTTACAACTGTACTTGGACTTGGAAAAGCGCTCTTGAGAATGAAATTACTTTGGCACCTGTTGCAGAAGATGTATTTGGTGATTGGGTTGAGAATGTAGCAAAAGCCAATCAACCCCTTGAAGCTCCAGCTGATACGATCATATTGGGTGAAGAAAAAGCTAAACCTGCAATTAAGGGATTGCAATATTATGATGAAAATAAAGACGAAATCGTAATATCTTCGGCTTCTGACTTTAGAAGCAAAGCTAAGAATATTAAATATGTAAGTGCTGTATCTAATAGTGCCGCAAATGCAACTTGGTATGATAATGGCAAGAAATATACTCAAGCATTCGGATTCTACAACGACAGAGGTCAATTGCTGAAAACATTAACAATCAGTTTGACTAAAGTTATGCCTTCATTCCCTGCTTCCATCAAGCCATATACAGGAATCCTTCAAGATGGTACTTTGTTGAAGATCTATCCGAAATTGGACGGTGATGATGACGTAGTTTATGATCTGGATAATGTATGGCATGGTATATCCAAGGAAACTACATTTGCACAAATATTGGCTGATGATGAAGAAGCAACAGTTACCTATGTAGGCAGAGGAGATAATGGTGAGGATGACTTCAGTGACAATAAACCTGCATTAAAAGCTCCGAAGTCTATCTTGGATCCAGAATCGGAAACCTTTGAAACTAAGTTCCCGATGATTGTTACTTACAACTATGGTGAAATCAGTGAATGGGTAAAAGACTTGAAATATAGTTGGATTGTGGAAGGTACTAACTTTGATGTAGTATTTGGTAACTATGTTCACGATTGTACATTCGCTTGGGGAACTAAACCGGTATTGACCTATCCGGGTGCTACAGGTGTTACACAAAAGATCGATGTGTCTAATTTGAAAGGCAAAGACTGGTATGGAAAAGCTGTACAAATTTATACAGAATCTACTTTGGAAACCAAGTTTGACGCATTCAATGAATATGGTGACATTAAAGATGTTAAAGACATCGAAGTTATCACCGGCAATGGTGAAGTAAATGAGTTCTATACAGCGAAACTTGTAAAACCGACTTACAAAGATAAGGATGGTAAGAAAGTTGTGGATGTACCTGCACACATCTTGCTGACATCAACTTCTACCGCATCTCAAGGAGAACCTGTAGAAACAATCATTCGCTTGAAAGTAACAGATATCTATGGTTACAAAATAGTATTAGACTTGCCTGCATTTACTATGAACTTTACTTCTGTTAAGTAATATTTATAGTATGGAATAATAAAAAAGAGCGGTCATTGCTGATCGCTCTTTTTTCTATACAGATTTTACAGAATGTAAAAATCTTCTAATAAATACAAATCCAAAACTATTTACGAGGTTTAACAACCATCTTCAATGTAATAGTTACATCATGTCCATAGGAATCCTTACAATTAATAGTCAATGTAGAAGGAACATCTTGTTTCGGATTAGAACCGATATCTGTTTTTATAGCTTCAAAGACATTTGCCTTAGTGAAATCAACTTTGAAGTAGTCTTCTTTACCAGTTGCATCAGAAGTCAACTTAGCACTTTCAATGCTCAGACTTGATCCATAAGCATCTTTAAGTGCTGTACTAAACAATTTATCTATAGCATTAGTACCCCAGATATGTGCAGTGGTAGGAGCGGCTGCATTATTGCCATAAGTCAAATTTGTTGAATAAGGCAATTTAGCATTAGCAGCTAATCCTAAATTTTCGCGAGTAGCCCATGCCCAAGTATGTACTTCCGGTTTATAGAAGCAGCAGTAAACTGTATTAAATGTTGCAGCTTCTACTATAACATTTTCATATTCACCAGCACTATTTTTCTTTGAAGAAATCTTACCATAATTGTAAACAACCTTAGTTGCATGCTCTGTCTTATTATCAATATAAGATTTTACAACTTCAATGCTTTGAGCACCGTTTACTGTTACATCTTTATCTTTATCTCCATCTTTTACAGAAGAAGCAAATGTTACATTGTATTGGTCAGCCTGGCCCAAACCGAAGTTAATCAAGTTTTCAATAGGCATTGTACCCTTAGAAGCTTGACTTGCAGCCCAATTATCAGCAATCATATAACAATTATAGATGCCGTCAATTACTTGTTTGTCTTTAATGGAGAAGCCTTGTGGTAAAGTGGTTGGAATTTCTTTAGTCATAGTAACATTTAATGTTGCTAATACAAATCCATCCTCATTCTTAATAGTCAATGTTCCATTATATTCCTTACCGTCTTCGTATTTTTTCCAGTCTACTCCAGTTGGTCTAGTATAAACTTTAACAACTTTACTGAAATCTACTCTCTCCAAAGCAGGATTTAACAGATTGTATGTATTATAAATTTCATGTCCTTCTGAGTCTACAAAATATGCATGGAATACAGGTTGGTTATTATCAATCTTATCAGTAGCCCATGTAGCTTGATAAGGTGCGGATAATTTACTTAATGTAACAGCTTCTGCTTCTGATTTAGTTATATCTACAAGAGTTGCATCATCTGCAGATGGAGTTACTACCGTATTAACAGTTTCCCATGTAGCCGCTTCTTTACCTAATTTCACATAGAAAGCTTTACCATCAGGATCAACCAATGTACCATCATAGTTTACAGCATACACACGGAAACCAATGATATCATCAATGATATTATCTCCGTTAATAGTAATTTCTGTAGAAGTACCTTCCACAACGGTATTTAATCCTGTATATTCATAAGAGTTCCAAGCATTGATTTCAGATGGAGCTGACTCTACAGCATTTTGGCTATCTAATGTAACATAAATAGCACGAATATTTTTAGGAGCTTCTACTTCGTTATTTTTTGTTGACAATGAAATAGTCAATGCCTTACCTTGAACAGCTGGATAAACAGATTCTCTTTGACGATTGTCGCCTTGCTTAACATTTGTATTTGATTTGTCTAAACCAATAACAGTAGTAGATACACCATTTTTCCATTCCAACTCTTTATACTCTACAGGAGTATTATTTTCAGAAGCTGAATAACGATTGTGTATTTTATTTACATTCTTTTCATTAACAAAGAAGTTCAGTCCATTTTGTGGAGTATACGGCTGCCAATCCAGAGTTAAGTCATAAGATGAAATAACTTCTCTTGTTTCAGCAGTAGACAAGGTGTTATTTACCTGTACAGCAAAGAGAATAGCTTTAGTATCATTACCAACTTTGGTTTCTGTTACAGTAGAAAAAGCTTTTTCATCATAATTCTTTAAAGCAACTGTAACTTCCCATAATCCATTATTTCCTGCCGCACGGCTTAATAACCCGTTATATTTCTCAACTTTCTGAACAGATAAGAATTCATTCAGATTCTGTCCTTGGCTATTAGTCAAAGAAATCATTTCTGGAGTCAAGACTGCATTAGTCGGAGACACACGTACTACAAACTTATCTCCTGTTTGAATTTGATTACCTTTAGTAAAAGTAATGGCATTTGTTATCCCTTCACTAAATACATTTTCTTTTTCAATAGCAGTAGAGAAAGTCAGTTCAGCGCCTGTAGGATTGGCAGAATACGAAGCCACCAGTTCCACACTAGTAACCATATCGGCAATCTTGCCAACAATGTCTTCTACTTTCTTAGTGGCAGCATCAACCTTCCCTGCCATCTCTTTCAATGCAGCGTCAGTGGATTCTTCTACTTCTTTTTTCAATGTTGCAATTTCTGCTTGTACAGCCTTGATCGCTTCAGCCTTTGCATCTGCAACAGCCTTGTCAGCAGCGGCCTTTGCAGCAGCGGCATCATCACCAGCAGCTTTTGCAGCAGTTTCAGCAGCAGCAGCTTTAGTCAGAGCATCGCTTGCATCTTTTGCGGCGGTATTCAAAGCAGCCTGCAAAGTAGCGATCTGAGAAGTCATGTCCTCCTTAGTCGCCAGTTTGTTGATTTGTTCCTGCAAATTGTCTATG
>NZ_BAKM01000087.1 GCF_000614185.1 Phocaeicola sartorii JCM 17136 = DSM 21941
GAGTTCCAACAGGAATTCTTGCAGATTGGTGATGATAGAGGACTCTAAATCTTTCTCATAATAGGACGATTGGGATTTAAGGCCGAGAAATTCCAGTACCATCGGGTCTTTAATCACCTCTTTCGGAGATTGGGGAATGCGCTCTTTACGGGCTACTGCCAGCACAGATTCTTTATCATTGCTTAGAAGCAGGCGTTCGTAGAGGCTGGAATTGACTTGACGTTCCAGTTCACGGGCTGTCCAGCAATTGTTTACCGCTTCATGCTCATAATAACTTCTCTTGTCTTCGTTATCTATTTGGATAAGAAGCCTATATTGGGTCCAGTTTAATTGTGAACGCACTGCGTTCATAATTGGATATGTTTTGTAGAATTGTCTACAAAAGGCTAATTGACGATATGAAAATCCACTCCCGAACTCCGGTTGAATTTCTTTAGCCAAATTTTTGATGAGGTAGCTTCCATAATCTGCCTTTCCTTACCTTGTTGTTCCTCTTCAAATATGCGTTTACCCATTTGCCAGTACATCTGTACGCGACAAAAATCAACACTTCTTACGGCATTGGCACGTGAGGAGAGTATAATCTCTTTTATCTCTTGGATAAAAGAAGAAAGATTTTTTTTTTGTTCTGCCATTCCTTTATTCTCCATACCGCCTTTAGTCTTTGTTGACGGGATTTTCTTTTGTCTGTTATAAAACAGTCAGGCTGAAAGCGGACGTTTCAGTTGCTTTCAGCCTTTTCTGTATTGAGGTGTATATTATTTCACTTCACTGCCCGGTTTCACCTCTCTGAGCAAAGAAGTAACCGCCAGTGAACCGTCAAAGTTCTCGGCACTCAGAATCATACCTTCGCTCACCAGTCCGTTCTTGAATTGGCGTGGAGCCAGGTTGGCGATGAATAACACTTGTTTGCCTACCAGTTCTTCGGGCTTGTAATGTTGTGCAATGCCGCTGACGATAGTACGGTTCTCCAGTCCGTCGGCAATCTTGAATTTCAGCAGTTTCTTCATTTTGGGAACTACCTCACATTCCAATACGGTACCTACACGGATATCCAACTTTTCAAATTCTTCAAAGGCAATAACCGGTTTTATCGGGTTGGCTTTATAGTTGGCAGCCTCGTTGGCTTTCTTTGTTGCCAGCAACTTGTCCACTTGTGCCTGAATGGTCTCGTCCTCAATCTTCTCGAACAACAGTTCGGCCTTATTCAGCTGATGTCCTTCTGCCAGCAGGTCGGTACGTCCCAGCTGGTCCCATTCAAATGTTTCCATATTCAGCATTTGGCGGAGTTTCTCGCTGCTGAAGGGCAGGAAAGGTTCGAAAGCAATTGCCAGATTGGCAACCAGTTGCAGGGCGATGTTCAGGATTGTGCCCACGCGGTCCATATCCGTCTTGGCCAGTTTCCAAGGTTCGGTGTCAGCCAGATACTTGTTGCCGATACGTGCCAGATTCATCGCCTCTTTCTGTGCGTCGCGGAATTTGAACACATCCAGCAGTTTTTCCACTTCCGCCTTTACATCTGCAAATTCTTTTAATGTTTCTTTGTCGTAATCGGTCAATTCACCGCAAGCGGGCACTTTCCCGTCGAAATATTTCTGAGTCAGCATCAGCGCACGGTTTACAAAGTTACCGTAAACGGCTACCAGCTCATTGTTATTGCGTGCTTGAAAGTCTTTCCAGGTGAAGTCATTGTCTTTTGTCTCGGGGGCATTGGCGGTCAACACATAACGCAACACATCCTGTTTACCGGGGAAGTCCTGCAAATATTCATGCAGCCATACCGCCCAGTTGCGTGAAGTGGAAATCTTGTCACCTTCCAGATTCAGGAATTCGTTGCTGGGCACGTTGTCCGGCAGGATATAGCTTCCTTCCGCTTTCAGCATGGCAGGGAACACGATGCAGTGGAATACGATGTTGTCTTTTCCGATGAAGTGAACCAGACGGGTTTCGGGGTCTTTCCACCAAGTTTCCCAACTGTCGGGAAGCAATTCCTTTGTATTCGAGATATAGCCGATGGGGGCGTCGAACCATACGTAAAGTACTTTTCCCTCGGCACCCTCTACCGGAACAGGAATCCCCCAATCCAGGTCGCGGCTTACCGCACGAGGCTGCAAGCCCATATCCAGCCAGCTTTTACACTGTCCGTACACATTCGGACGCCATTCCTTATGGTTCTCAAGGATCCATTCGCGCAGCCATCCTTCGTGTTTGTCCAATGGCAGATACCAGTGCTTGGTTTCGCGCATCACGGGCTGGCTGCCGCTGATGGCGCTCTTCGGGTTGATCAGGTCAGTGGGCGAGAGAGACGTTCCGCATTTTTCGCACTGGTCACCGTAGGCTCCTTCTGCATGGCAGTGCGGGCATTCTCCGGTGATGTAGCGGTCGGCCAGGAACTGACGGGCTTCCTCGTCATAATACTGCATGGAGGTTTTTTCAATGAATTCACCTTTGTCATACAGGGTTTTGAAGAATTCGGAAGCCAGTTCGTGGTGAGTCTTTGATGTAGTACGGGAATACACATCGAATGAAATTCCAAATTCCTTGAATGAATCTTTAATCAGGGTATGATAGCGGTCTACCACATCTTGCGGAGTGATTCCTTCTTTTTTGGCGCGGATGGTGATAGGCACTCCGTGTTCGTCAGAGCCTCCGATGAAGAGAACGTCTTCTTTCTTCAGACGGAGATAACGCACGTAAATATCAGCAGGGACATATACGCCTGCCAAGTGGCCGATGTGCACCGGACCGTTTGCATAAGGCAAAGCGGATGTGACGGTGGTTCTTTTGAATTTATTTTCCATGTATATAGTGTTTTCTTATGATTTTCTGAATGTAATGTGCAAAGGTAGTGATTTTTAGAAAGTATGCAGCTATTTGTTGCATAAATATTGTGTGGCGGAGTTGTGGAAACTGGTTGGGGCGTTCTTTTTCTGATGGGTTTAATTCATCAGTGTTTTCATGGCAGGGGGGGGAAGTGGCAAGTGCTTGGCATATACCCATTGGCGGAATCCCGGTTCGTGGGGAAGTGTCATCGCGCCAATGGGTCTTTGAGGGGTTAATGTTCTGTTGTCAATGAAAATTTGTAGTCGTACTCCTTGGACGAAGGCTTCTCAACCTTATATTCTTTTATTTTCATGCCTTTGGGCGACAATGAGCTGCCTAGTGCTTTTGAAACGGTGGCATTGCCATTGCAGGCATCTTTGGTTAGTTCATACGTTTGGTCAGAGCACAGGACAAGGGTGTTGCTGGGGGTGTACGCCGGAGTGGCAAGCAGTTTCTGTAGTGTTTGATAGGTTACCAGCCTTGCACTGTCGGGCATAGAGAAAATGTATTTATACCCGGAGTTCCATACTTTGTCCAGTTCTGTAGAGCTGATATTGGCATCATAGTCTGATACGCAAACGACACTCTTGCTGACAACTGTTTTCTGTGCGAATGAACATCCGCAGAAACATACGCTGCATAATGCTAAGAGGCAGCATACTCTCATGTTTTTACTTGTTTTCACTTTGTTCTTGTTTTTCATGTTATAATTTCTTGTAAACCGATCTACTGTATCCGCTTCACTCCCAAAGATTCCACTCCGTAATCCGAGGCCTTCGGTGAATAGAGTACATGAGAAATGCGGCCTTCTATGCTTTGATAAGGAATGAATCCTATATAACGGCTATCGAGTGAGTTTCCTCGTTCGTCTCCCATGACGAAATAGCAATTCTTCCTTTCATCAGCTTCATTTTTGGGGATAGGAAGCGGACCGTAATTCAGCGTTGTCCATTTTCCCTTTTTGTCCGTTGGAAATCCTATCTCTGCATTTACCCAAGTCATTTTTTACGGGCAATATCCTTTATAACCTTTCCGTTGATATAAATTTTATCGCGACGTATTGTCAGCGTATCTCCCGGAAGTCCGATGATGCGTTTGGTTAGCAGTTGGTTCCTGTCCAGCGGATTGCGGAATACAATGATGTCCATTCGTGCCGGTTTGTTAAAACCGGGGGTACGGTGGTATCCCCAATTTCTGATCTTGTCTTTTTCCCATACAGCCGGAATCAGGCAGAGAAGGTTGAGCACAGGCAATTCTGAAATCCTTGTAGGCATCACTGCGCCATAGCTATATTTTTCATACCATATTAGGTCACCGGGTAATATAGTGGGAACCATGCTTGAAGTAGGAACGGTTGCCCACTCGCCAAGCAGAAGTTTTATGATGCCAGAGAACGATAAAACGGTTGCCCAAATAAATATGTATTTTTTCTTTCTCAGAACTTCCTCCTTTCTTTTACTGTTCTATTTCAGCAGGTTGGTTATTCCTTCTAAATATTTTCTTGTATATTTTATGTAGTCGGGTACCGCCATGAAGAAATGCGAGGTTTTTCCGCCCGGATAAAGGATGAAATAATAGGGACTTTCATATTTGTCCGGCTCCCATTTTAAAGTATCCAAAGGATTCATCCGGTAGGCTAATAATGAATCCTTTTTATTGGCAGCTAAAAAAGCTCTCATTCCCTTATAGGTTGCATACGAGCCTATTAGCAATACTTTATGTTGTATACTGTCTGTGCATTCTTTCACGGCAGTCATTTCTGCGAGAATGCACGGTTCGCAATTCGTTTCAAAAAAGCGAAATACGAGTGTTGGCTCTTTTACTAATTTGTGCAAAGACGTGTTTTTATCTTGAGTGTACAGGGATACATCATTCAGTTCTAACCCTTCCACTTCCAAACCTCTTTTAAAATTTTTCATCATATAGCTGGCGGAATCAGGCAATTGTTCTACTCGATATCTATTCTCATTTTCTTTTATGCTTCCTTGTATGAAAGGAAACATGATTAGAAAAGTGAGGGATATGGCCGAGACCGCCACTACCACCAGATAAATTCCTTGGCTATGTTTCTTATTCATATCGTTTTAATGGTTTAAGTTTGAAAAGCACCAATACACTGTTGTCATCATCTTTCATCTTTTCTATCATTTCCATATTCTCTTTTTTCCCTTTTACTAGATTTTTCTTACAGGCATCATACAATGCCCGTAAAGTAGGCACGTCAACTATGCCGACTATATAATCATCGCAGTAGGCCTTTGTGTAATCGTAAATAAAATCTACATCTTGAATGACCTTACGAAAAGATACATTCAGTTTGGAACCCTTATCATAGTAGGTATAAAATTCATTTGAATTATTTTGTGAGTGGGTCTTGAACCAAAAAAAACTTGATGTTTCTATACATTCCGGTAATACGTAAGTTGTAGACTCCATATAATCAAATATATCTCCCGCATTGTTCAACTTATTAACATAGCCGGTATCAATCACATTTTCAAAGCGGCTATAGTCAAGACTATATTTCAGATTGAGTCCGGCAGAAGAAACGGAGTAAAAGTCATTGGAAAACATTGGATTGTATAAAATATTTTCACCAGAAGGAGGAAATACCGGAGATAAATAACGAGCATGTACGTTATCATCGTATTCATATCCTCCTCCAGCTATTTGTAAAAGAGAATCCAACTGAATGATTCTATATGAATCCCACTTCCCGAGATGATCATTTTCAATGTTTTTGTGATTTGAAACCAAAATCCTGTTTGGCGACATGACGGAGAAATTACTATCAAGAATCATAGGGACATCTCTATCGAATAAATAGGCTCCGTCTAATGTAAAATAATTCATTTTTCTTTTTCCTTGGTCATAAACCAATAGACGATTGGCAAAAGGGTCGATGGTCATTCCGTACAACAAGTCGGAAAATTCTCCAGGTCCATTACCTCTCTGACCTATTTTATTCAAGTATTTTCCGGACTGATTAAATATATAAATCATATTTGTCTCTACGTCTCGGACGTAAATTCTATCACTGTAGAACCAAACTTTCCGGATGTATCCTATTAGAGATTCATTTCGAGTTTCCAGTGGAATATATTTATAAGATTCGACCAATTCTGAGGCTTTTATTCCAGGCAAAGGTTCTTCTACTTTTATTTTTAATCCACTCTCTTGTGATAAAGGTAATACGGAAGCATTGTCAGCTGTTTTGAAAGTAAAACTGTTCAATGCTTTATTGCCTTTATACGTACACCCAATCATTGTAATGATTGGGAGTACATAAAGA
>NZ_BAKM01000086.1 GCF_000614185.1 Phocaeicola sartorii JCM 17136 = DSM 21941
AAAATTAAAATCTAACAATTTAATAATTAATACTTTACAAACGAACCTTCACTTGTCAAAAAGGAACAGACAATGCTTCCAGATAGCTTCTTCCCTTTTTATTTTCCTCTCCATTCTACTATATTTCTACTAAATTCTCACTTATATACTAACAGAAAGCATGTCGCTCTTATAGACGTATTTTGAGTCAAATTACCTTCTTGTCAGAAATGATTGAACACCTGTCTTATTAACAAAATCAAAACATATTATAATAATTGCATTATAATAAGATTATAATTACTTTTGTGGAAAAGTATGCGGCTATGGTAAAAATGAATCCTTTTATAACAAGCGGTTACCGTTCGGAGAAGTATTTCTGTGACCGGATAGAAGAAACGCGTTTTCTGACAAAGCAGATCACCAACGGAAACAATGTAGCTCTCATTTCTCCCCGGCGTTTGGGAAAGACAGGGCTGATAGACCATTGTTTCCACCAGCCGGAAGTAAAAAACAACTATTACACTTTCCTGATAGATATTTACGCTACCAAGAATCTGCAAGAATTTGTCTTTGAATTCGGTAAGAGTATATTGCAAGGACTGAAACCTCAAGGGAAGAAAATATGGGAAACATTTTTATCCACTTTATCTTCCTTCGTACCGGAATAACCTTTGATGAGACGGGCAATCCCAGTTGGAACCTGGAAATGGGAGACATAAAGAGTCCTTCAGTAACATTGGACGAGATTTTCAGTTACTTGAAGAAGGCAGACAGAATTTGCCTGATCGCCATAGATGAATTCCAGGTGATAGCCAAATATCCCGAGAAAAATATAGAAGCCACGCTAAGGACTTATATACAGCATTGCACCAATGCCTGTTTCATCTATTCAGGTTCTCAGCGGCACATGATGGGAGAAATATTCACCAGTCCTTCACGCCCTTTCTATCAAAGTACTACCATTTTGGATTTAAAGCCCATAGGATTCGAAAACTATGCTGCTTTCATTGAACGGCATTTTATAGAGAATGGAAAGAAAATCAATAAAGATACTATTGAAGAAGTATACCGGCTGTTTGACGGTACCACTTGGTATATCCAGTTTGTCATGAATTTCCTCTATGCGGATACCATGGAAAAAGAGACCTGTACGGTTGGAAAGATCCAATTGACATTGGATGAGATTTTGTCACAAATGGATTTTACCTATTCTTCTTTACTCTATCAACTTCCACCAAAGCAAAAGGAGGTGCTGATGGCCATCTGCAAGGAAGGCAAGATAAAAGAAGTCACCTCTTCCAGATTTCTCCATACTTACAAACTGACGGCAAGCAGTGTGCAAGGAGCACTGAAAGGGTTACTGGAAAAAGATTTTGTCACTGCTGAGTTAGGTGTATATAGTGTTTATGACCGTTTTTTTGAACGCTGGCTGAAACGGCTGTAAAGCCCCCCCGAACATTATATTGAATACGATAACAATATCAAAGTAAAATCTCCGTTAAAAGGAAAGAGCCCGGTTAAATACCGGACTCTTTCTATTACAGATTAATGTTTAACTCATTATGCTGTCGGAACACTGACAACCGGATTGTTGTCGTCTTTAGATATTCCACTATTATTATTGATTTCATCTTCCGGAATCAGCCACAAGAATATCTGCGATTCTGCAGGCAGATTAAATGCCACATTTGATGCATAATTCGCCCCTGTTCTGTCCATAGGTTTCTTCAAACGCATCATATCAAAGAAAGAAAATCCTTCTCCCCACAATTCGACACGACGTTGAAACCAGATCTCATCTTGTAAAGCCTCTGCCGAAGATGCAGAGCAAACATAAGAAGGATCACGATAGTTCTTTACAAAATTCTCCAATGTCGATTTAGCTCCGGACACATTCCCCGCCATGGCCTGCGCCTCAGCCTTAATCAAAATCATTTCTTCCGCACGCATCATCGGGAAGTCACAAGCATTGGTAGCATTATTGTAGACATTTTGATAGGGACCAAATTTAACATTCAAATAAGGAGCCTGCCATCCCAGCCAGTCAGCAATGTTATAGTCAACACCTTGATAATTATACTTCCAGGTCCAATCTACATTAGGGCATTTTCCTGTAAAGTCATATCCCAACAGCTTATTGTTTTCATCATATACAGGATCTCCTAGCGCCCACCATCCTTTGCGGACGTCCGTATCGGGTATCTGACTATACAACTTGCTGTTGATATAACGGCCCGCATACCCCGGAGCGTAACCATTTCCGGTAAAAGAACACATGTGCGAAGGAAAATTCAAGATACCACTTTGAACGATATCATTGGTTTCTGTAACCACATTTCCCCAAATCCATGAAGACGCATTGCTGTCATTAAAAGAAGGCTTGGATACATCATTTCTGCTATAAGGGGTATAACCTTCCATTGCTTTTTCAGCATCCGTAGCAGCATCCTGCCAATTTTGCATCAACAAATTGGCGCGTGCCCGCAAACCGTATGCCACATTTATATTTACCTGGTCTTTTGAATCGCGGTCAGCAGTCAGTAACCCTATTGCGTCTGTCAGATCTTTCATGATCAGATCATATACGGCAGCAACCGTAGCGCGCGGATTGCTGGCAGCCTGTTCACCAGTCGTTTCTTCTGTTACAATAGGCACAGCCGGAGCATTCTCGTGTCCTTTATAAGTAAACTGATAAATTTGCACCAAATTTAAATAACTCCAGGCACGAGTAGCCAAGGCCTGTCCACGGTATTGCTTCAAAGCCTTATCCTCCACATCAGCTGTTGCTACTTTTAGAATGTCATTCGCCATTTTTATTTCACTGTAGAACAAATTCCAGAAGTAATAAGTATTGGTACCTGTTTCCGTTCTGTCAGTCATGCGCAGCTGAGAACGGTACCAGTTATAACCCGTATCTTCAGAAGGCATATCCATTCCGCTCGTATCATACATCATGCAGGCTGACGCAAAACCAAAATCGAAGTGAGCCGTACCACCATACCATTCTCCGATAGAATTATATTTAATCAGGTTTGAGGACAATCCTATTACATCCGCTTTCAGCTTCGAAGGGTCTTTTGACTGTATTTCATCTTTTTGATCAGAGGTGATCGTGCCTCCTTCAGGTATTTCATCCAGATCGCAGGATGTTACCATAAATGCAAAAGATGGAAGGAGATATAAATATTTATATAGTTTCATATTTCTAACTTTTAATTAAAATGTTAATTTAATACCACCAGACAATGTTCGTACAGGTGAATAAGTCATAGCATTAGCGCTGGTATATGACTGACGAGGGTCAAGTCCTTTACGTTTTGACAGCAGAGCCACATTGTCGGCTGCAAAATAAATGCGTAAATTAGACAACTGTAATTTGGTCACCCACGCCTTGGGGAATGTATAACCCAATGTAATATTAGTAAGATCCAGATAATTCGAACTGATCAAGAATCTGTCTGAAGCAGAGTTAGCATAAGTATCATTTCCATTCAAACGGGGTATATTGCTACCTTTATTGCTCTCCGACCATGAGTTCAAGATATCTTTGTGCCAGTTCTGACCGGCAGAAGCCGCACTTCCGTTGTGCATCAATGACTGGTAACCGCTATCAAACAATTTACCGCCCAACTGATAAGCACAAGAAATAGAAAAATCAAAACCGTATGCTGAAACAGTCGTACCGAAGCCACCATACACATCCGGCAACAAGTCACCTGTCTCATATCGGGTTGCTTTATTCCATTCGGTAGTGGTTTCCCGTCCTGTAACATTACCTTTTTCATCTTTCACATCCATATAATACAATGCCACACCTTCATCATTTACTCCTGCATACTTGCGATAGTAACGTTGATACATGGATTTTCCCTCTTTATAGATAGTAGAGCCGGATATCAGCTCTCCATTCAGTTCCGGAGCAAGCTCTAAGATCTTGTTTTTAACCGAAGTCGCATTCAAAAATACATTCCATTGCACGTTTTTAGTCTTGATGATGTCTGAATTCAAGTCTATTTCAATTCCGCTATTACGAATAGAACCCACATTCTTCGGATATACCGCATAGCCATTGGAAGGAGAAACCGGCATGTAATACAACATATCCGTTGTTTTACGGCTGAAATATTCTATACTACCATTCAGCAAACCCTTAAACAAGTTAAAATCAAAACCGGCATTAAAAGAATATGAAGTTTCCCATGTAATATCCGGATTTCCTTTATAGGACATATTTACCGCAAAATCTCCATTATTCTCTACCACATTATATTGATCCTGGTATGGATAATAGTTCTTGCTGCCATATACATCATTGAAAAGCAAATCATCATTACCTTGAATACCGTAGCTGACTTTAAATTTAATGAAATCAGCCCATTTCTGATTTTCCATAAATGCTTCTTTAGTCAATACCCATGCTCCACCAACAGATCCGAAGTTACCCCAGCGATTATCTTTAGCGAATCGGGAAGAAGCATCGCGACGATAAGAGGCACTAAAAATGTATCTGCCGTCATAATCGTATTGTGCACGTGCCAACCATCCTTCTGTAGAATAATTATCAGTAAAAGAACTAATAGAAGGATTTTTTATTGCATTGTCTATTTCAACAATATTCGGGTTGAATAATTTTTCTTTGCTTCCGTTTAAGTATTTATACTCATAAGTATAATTTTCATGTCCTACCAGAACGTCAATGTTATGCTTGCCAAATTCTTTAGTGTAAGACAGTAATTCCTGCTGGTTGATACCTGAGGTACGAGTCGAGCCGGCATAAACGATACCACCCACTTTTGAATATTGTCCATAGTAGGCGTTATACAAGCAGCTGTAGCGAGTATTATCCAGATCAACACCTATATTATATGTAAATTTCAATCCGTCCCAGATATTAACAGCGGCATACCAACGTCCACTGAACACATCTGCCAGGTATTGACGTTTGTCCAGTTCCATCATGGCAGCAGGATTGGAACCACTCATAAACGTACGTTTATAATTTCCTCCCACGCTTCTGTCTCCAAAGTCATATACTGTAAATCCGTTGCTGTCCACCATAATTGACTTGTCGGCATTGCGAGCGTACATGGGATAGATTGGAGCGATGTAATTAGCCACATAGAAAAGATTGGCAGAAGAAGTTCCTGCATAACTGTCCTGACTGGCCGGAGATTGCATATCATAATTTGTGTATGACATGTTCGCTCCCACCTTCAACCAACTTTTGGCTTGATAATCGGCCTTCACACGAGCTGAATAACGGGTAAATCCGGATCCGGCGATCAATCCGCTATCATCCAGATAACCAGCGGACATGTAATAATTTAATTTGTCAGTAGCACCAGATATATTAAGATTATATTCTTGACGTAAGTTTCCACTATTGAATAATTCATCATACCAATTATCCGGCTGATAGTAATATGTACCGTCCGAATATCCCAAGGTGGCTTTCGGATTCAGTTTTCCGTCCATTCCAATCATAGACTCCCCTTGAGGTACTGTATAAATTTGATAACCTACACCACCATTGTTATTAGTCGGCAGTGACTGATTGGCAAAAGCATTCGCTTCCGCAGGAGTCTTTCCATTGTATATCTGACCATTATACATAGAAAGATAAGCCTGTTCCAAATAAGTGGCCGGATTTGTCAGGACATCATAATTAGGTACAGCACGTGAATTGGATCCCCATTTTGCATCCACGTTTATCACTGCCTTCCCCATCGATCCTTTTTTGGTTGTAATCAATACAACTCCATTGGCTCCACGAGCACCATAAAGTGCATTGGATGCGGCATCTTTCAAGACTGTTGTAGATTCAATATCGGAAGTATTAATAGAAGAAAGATCTCCATCATAGGGTACCCCATCCACTACATACAACGGAGCATTTCCGGCGGCCATAGAACCAGTACCGCGCACCCGGATTTTTGCAGTAGATCCCGGTTGTCCGCCATTACTACTAGACATGACCTGCACTCCGGCTACAGCACCAGACAATGCATTGGTAATATTCGACACTTGTCTTTTCTCTATTTTTTTACTATCGACAACTGCCGCCGAACCTGTAAAAGATGATTTTTTCGCAGTACCGTATGCTACAACCATCACTTCGTCAAGTACTTCTGTATCAGACTTTAAGATTATCTGTAAATTGGATTTTATACCCACTTCCTGGGTC
>NZ_BAKM01000085.1 GCF_000614185.1 Phocaeicola sartorii JCM 17136 = DSM 21941
CATCAAAAATTTGCAAGAACAAATCGACAAAAAAGCAGCTCTTACAGATCTTACTACTCAAGTAAGTGCTATGCAGGCAGCTTTGGATGCAGCTAAAACTTCTGCAACCGATGCTTTGGCTAAAGCCGAAGAAGCAAAGAAAGCAGCAGAAGCAACTGGCTCTGATATTACAGACATCCAGAAGACTATCGATAGTTTAATGACTAAAATCAAGTCTTTAGAAGATGCAACAATTGATGTAGAAGCTTTGAAAGCAGAATTGAAGCAAACTATTGCTGATTCTATTAAAGACGCTGACATTGATGGACTGAAAAAGAAAGTAGAAGATCAGCTGACAGTAGTAAAGAGCTTAGCTGGTGGTTACTTGACCATGGTTACTGAAATTGATTTATGGTATAAGGGAGGTCAAGATGCCAATCTCAATCCTATTGTATTGAATTTTAGTAATGTTACTGAACAAGATAATAAATTTGGTCCTAAAGATGAAATTACCTTTACTAAAGGTAAAGATGTCCCGACTGATGCTGAAGTTATTGTACGTGTTGTTCCTGCTAATGCAGAACTGACACCGGAAATGATTTCATTGATTAATGGCTTGGGTGAAGATATTACAGATCAGGTAACAACAACCAGTGTTGAGCGTTATTCAGAACTGTTGACGAAATCACGTGCTACTACTGAAACTGGCTTATGGAAAGTTAAATTCAACTTACCTAAATATGATAAAGATGCGTTCGCTAAAATTGCTGAAAAGGACGCTAAAGATATTCTTTATGCATTGGCTGTTAATGATATCACAGTAGATGCTACAGAAACTGAAGCTGCTGTAGCTCATACAGCTGTTTCTGATTACGCTGTGACATTGAACTATGCTCAAGGTAAATCTGCTGCAATGTTGAATTTTGCAGTAAACGGAACTGAGGTAGCTGATATACATAATCGTTACGCACATGCAGGCGAAGCAGATGGAATTACAACTCCTTCCACTTCAACTATTGAAGACTATATCTGGAGTGGTGACGCTGCAACTGCTATTAATGGAGACAAAACTAACGTAACAGCTAAATCAGGGCAGACTAAAGGCAATGATGATCGTCAAGATCAACCTTCTTTGAATGTAGAAGTTGGTAAGGCTTTCAGCGTAGAAATTCTATCAACTGATGTTGATGGTACAAAAGTGACGCCTCGTGCATTCTATGTAACATTAGATAGAACTCATGCTGTAGAATCTAACCCTTCTGAAATTAATGCTTGGGAAAGTTACAAAGTTGAAGGATTGAATACTTTGGTTGATAAAGCTTCAAAATTAAGCCTTACTATTCCAGCTGACGCAGCTAAGGGTGACTATATCGGTTTCCGTGTATATGCTGTGAACTATGACGGTACTTTGGTAGATCCTGATGGCCGTGCATTCTATGTGTATGTTGCAGAACAAACTACTAGTGCTACTGCTAGTGTTATGTTTAAACCTGATACACACTTGGATGAGAATGGAGTTTGGACTTCTGACAAAGGTGCTATTACAGCAACTGGATGGACTGCTGCAACTGAAGCAAAATTAGTTAAAATCTACGATAGTGCGGATTCTAAGAAAACTGACATTAATTCTAAGTTGGGTAACCTTACCTTGGAAGACAATTTCGTATTGTATAAAGGTAATGCAGAAAAGACATTTGCAGCTGCCGCTGATGAAACTAATCGTACGGAATTGGCGAAGTACACCAAGATAGCTATTAAGGATGTCGTTATGAACAAATTGGAAGATGGTAAGACTTACGTAGCCGTTATCAATATGATTAATGCTAGCGCAAACAATACCGTTGTTGAAACTGTAACCGTTTCGTTTACAAAAGTTCTTCCTACATTCCCTACGTCAGTAGAACCATTTACTAATGTTCTAGTAGATAACACATTAAAAATTTATCCGAAGAATTTTGCAGATGATGCTAAAACTACAGCTATCTATGATATTGATAATGTATGGCATGGTGTAGATCAATATACTTTGTTCGCACAAACAAATGTAACAAAAGAAAATCCAGCTACTGTAACATACATTTCAACAGATGTTGATGCTGAAGAAAGTACTACAGATAACAAACCTGCATTTAAGGCACCAGCTGAAATCATGAAGACAGATAACAAAGCATACGGAACTAAATATCCGATGTTAGTTTCTTATGATTATGGTAATGTAACCACAGCAGACACAGACAAGGATAAAGATGCTTTGACTTACTGGACTAATGGTACAGCATTCAATTTGGTATTCGGTAACTATGTTGACGATTGTACTATCACATGGATTGGTTCTGCTCCGACATTAACTTATCCGGGTGTTGCAGAAGCTGTAGACTTTATCAAGTTAAGTGCTATTAAGATTACTGACTGGTATAAATATACAACTCCTTCTTTAATAAATAATTTTAACGGATATGCTGAAAAAATAGAAGTTGCTTTATTGACAGGTACAGATTATAAGAGAGTTAATGAATATTATACTCCTTCTATAGAAGGCGAATTTGTAACAGGCAAAGACAGCGAAGGTAATGATATAAAAGAAGCTGTTATTAAATTGACTTCTAATGTAACATCTTCTCAAGGAACCGATACTCCTACTAAAATTCAGCTGACAATTACTGATATCTATGGTGGTACAGTAGTCAAAGTATTTGATCCGTTTACAATGAAGTTCCAAAACTAATTTGTACGTGAGATTGAACAACCTTACATAAAAAACAAAGGGGGTGTATCCATAAGTAAGGGAGCACCCCCTTATTTATTAGTTGAAAGTAATGAAAAAGAAAATGAAATTAATATTAATGCTGGCAAGTCTAGCAATATACAGTTGTTCATCAGGTAGCAAGAAGGGTGAACCTTTAAAGGAATTCAATGGATATGTAAAAGAAGTGACCACACAAGTGTTAAAGGTGGAGGATAACAGAGGACATACCATTACTTTCGATAATCGGGAAGTTACCTATGTTGGTGGAACGTTGATGGTCAATGATTCTGTTTGCGTTTCTTATCGTGGAAAATTAGATAATGGGACGCCCTCTATCATTGCTGAACTCATTCCTCGAAAAAAGAAATAACAAGAGTAAAGATTGCAGATTTGATCTCTTTTTTATTATTTGATAACTGAATTTTTAGTTAACCAAACAAGAGGCTGCCCAAAAACCGGATAGCCTCTTTAGCTATTGTTTATTTTGGTAATTACCGTTGCAAAAAGACAAACATTATAGCAAGGGTTAACCTCCAACCAAAATTTCGGTCTGTTTATCTGAAAAAGACAGATAAGAATATAACCTTCATGCGCATGAAAGAGGATCATATGAAAAAACGGGCAATTGAACCCCGCCTATAACACATAGATTGCTACTGAGAATCAGTTTATTACAAATCTGGAAATTTACAAGCGAACCGAAGATGCGGGAGCTATAAAAAAATCGAAAGACTTATCATAGGCAATCTCCCATAGTAATGCTTGATGCCGGTTACGGAAGCGAACAAAACTAAGAGTTTATGGAGAATGCTGGTATAAAAGTTTTTGTCAAGTACAATTATTCCCATAAAGAACAGAAATGTGCCTAAAAGAAGGATGCTTTTGCCATACAGAATCTTTACTACAATCGGAAACAGGATTATTACGTGTGCCCGATGGAACAACATATGAAATATTACACATAACAAAAAAGAAGGTATCCTTTTTCAGACACCTTCTTTTTTATTTAAGAATTTGTATAGAACATTATTCTACAACTACATCCACTTCTTTTTCGATTGTGTAATTCCAGTTATCAGTTACAGCAACTTTCAACTTAGATCTGTCACCCTTATTACCTACGGCACGGAGTGTGATTGTACTTTCTACCTTAGTAGTACCATCTGCATTCAGTTGAGCCTTGGTCGGTACACCATCTTCGTTTTCAACGGTAAACTTAATACCGTCAGAAGAGAACTTAACACCCTTGATGTCTTTTCTGCTCCATGCATTGTCAAATGTACCATCCTGCTTCTTAGAAGCACCATAGAAGAGCTCATAACGCTGTGCACCGCTAGTTTCACCCCAAACATTATTCTTAGTAATGTCTGTAGTTCCGGTAGCAGCAATCTTCACTGCACCACCTTCTGCCATGAACTTACCTTCCTTAATCGGGCTCAATACTTTAATCTTGAAGCTTGTTGCATCATAAGTATAAACGCCAACATATTTAGGAGCAGTAACTTTCACTGTCAATGCTTTACCATAAGATTTAGCCTTATAGTCATTACGCAATGTGATTGCTACATCATTAGCATTAGCTGCTGTAACCGCTACTGAAGTTGTAGCTGTAGAATTGTAGCTACCAGCAGCAATCAAAGCAAGCTCTGCGCTTGTCTTGTTATCAGCAGGCTTATTGTTGGCATCATTATCCAATGCAAATGTGAAAGTAAATCCTTTAGCTACATTAGCTGCCAAATTCTTGAACGCACCTTTAAACTTATAAGTAGAAGTCCATTCACCGCTAGCAGTTTCATCATATTTTTCAAGCATGTAAGCACTTGCCACTTCTTGTTTTTCATCCATAAAGACATTTTCGTCTTTCTGCAACAAGTCTGTGAATGCAGGAATAGAGAAGCTTAACGGGAAGTATACAGTGTTTACAATATTGCCATAATACTTATCAGCTTTATTAGAAGCGAAGTTAATAGTAGCTACATAGTTTTGATCCAACTTGATAGCAGCATTGTTTTTAAATGTAAAGCGAACAGATGCAGCTTCAGCAGCATTTGTAGTTATTTTACCATCACTCTTCAAGAATGTTACTACATACGTGTCAGCAATAGGTGCATTGTTATCACCAATGATGTAAATATTACCATTTGCAAGAGTGCTAGTCTTAGTTAAATCAGCATCGGCTTTCCATGTGATATAACCATCATTACCCAAAGCTTCAACCATCTTGCTCAGAGGAACAGTGATAGAGTTCTTGCTCAAATCATTGGCATCAGCAGCAACAATATCAAGCTTCTTCATGTCAGACAATTGGATACCGTTCAAGTTAGTTTGCGGAGTAACGCTTACTACTTTCTTACCAACTATACCATCCATCTGTGCATAGTGAACAGTGATGTTGATAGTTGCAGGAGTTTGTGAGTCAGGCATTCTCTTTACAGTGAATGACATCGGAGCGTCAGCCTGGTTATATTCTATTTTCCAATACAAAGCTTGATCTTCTTGGAACTCAAGATATGAATCATAAACAAATGCTGCTTCTTCCAAAGAAAGAGTATAAGTTTTGTTAGATTCAATCTTATGAGGATTACCAGCAAGAGTTGCTGTAGGATCTGTAGCTGTAATGTCAGTACCATTTGTTGTATCATCAATCTTTACCTTATTAATAGACATAGCAGCAGTTTGAGATTCCATAGCCACATCAAACTTAGAAGGAAGAGTAGATGAAGTCAGACCGAATAAAATAGGATTAGCACTTGTTCCGAATTTCTTTTCCCATGCGCTGTTGGCAATATCAGCAGCTGGTACATTGCCAATCACTTCACAAGCGAAGTTTACATTATACATACCGTTCTTAGAGGCTGCTCTTGTCAAAGCTGCATTACCGTTAGTAAATTCAGAAAGACTAACAGTTAAAGGAGCTGCAGCATTCTTGCTATTTACCAAAGAGAACTTCAAAGTAGAAGCATCAATGTTATTCGGAGTAATGCGAGCAACCAAACCATTAGTGTTGTATGCCACAGTTACATCACCGGCTTTCAATTTCGCTTTATTACCTTTCCAATTTTTCATTGGTTCAGAACTTGCAACGCGGAATGCCTTGTAAGTTACTGCACCTTGATGCATAGGAACAAAACCATTTTCCTTACTTACATTTGTGCCTGTATAACTTCTGTATCCTACAAATTCTATTTCAGAGATTAAAGAAGAGGCAGTCGGTAATTCAATAACTTGAGGAGTACCTTTAGCGTCATACACGGTCAGAGTATAACCATCTGCTTCAGAACCGGAAACGGTGATACCTGATACCGGAATGTTGGTATTTACATATTCACCCTTTTCATTCAAAGTGTACCAATATCCGCCATCTGCCTTAACAGGAGCTTTTGCAGCATCCTTGGTCGGGAAGATACCTGTACCTTCGCCATCAATTTTCAATTCACCAGTCTTTTCATCAACAGTAACTTGCTGAGCATCTTTGCCCGGAGTTCCAGGAGCACCAGCTTCACCATCTTTTACATCCAAAGTAACGGTTACAGGACTTCCTTTAGAGAAAGTAAAAGTCATTCCTTTACCATCAGCAGTCTTGGTGATACCTGTTACATAGTCACCATTGTCAACAGCGGTCTGCAAAGCTGCAATCTGAGACTTCAAATCATTCAACGTATTGTTGATCTGATCGATGTCATCATCATAGTCTTTACAAGATACAAAC
>NZ_BAKM01000084.1 GCF_000614185.1 Phocaeicola sartorii JCM 17136 = DSM 21941
GGAGAAAGGACGCGAGGAAGGACATGAGGAAGGACGTGAGGAAGGACGTGAGGAAGAAAAGAAATCCTTGGTTAAGGGGTTTAAGGCTGCCGGGATTCCTTCGGATGTAATAGCACGTGTAACAGGACTTTCCTTGGAAGAGATAGAACAACTGTGAGTATGCTATCGTTTCCTGAAAGTGTATCGGAAAAGATAAAAATCATATAGAATTCCGGCTTGAGAAACAAGCTGCCATATAAACTTGTTTGAAAAATGATGCAAGGCATCTCCGCACTGCAATATCTGAAAGAATTTTTCAAACAGATAGTGACGGGTTGCACCGTTTACGAAAATTTATTGCCGATGACCATCGGAATAGCCAATAACAAACATTAAAAGATAATCCAACTTTTGACACTATTTAAGAGGAAGCCACTGCAAAGTGGTTTCCCCTGTGCTTGTCTTGGAATGAAATGGTAAAGAAAATCACTCCTTTTTTGAGATGAGATTGTTTTTGAGTTTTGCTTTTGATCAATGATAAAACGATTATATAATTATGGATAGAAAAGAAGAACTGAAGCAACAGATACTTCAGTTGACGCGTGAATATTATAACGAAGTCCATAAGACTTCCAAAGTGTTTGAACCGGGCAAGAGTTTTGTCAATTACGGCGGCCGTTACTTCAATGATGAAGAGATGGTGAACCTTGTCGACTCGTCACTCGATTTCTGGCTGACTGCCGGCCCTTGGGCTCATAAGTTCGAGACCCGTCTGGCAAAATGGCTGGGTGTGAAACATTGTGCGCTTACCAACTCCGGTTCCAGTGCCAACCTGTTGGCCTTTTATGCACTGACCTCCCCGAAATTGGGAGACAGGAGAATAAAGAAAGGTGATGAAGTGATCACGGTCGCCTGTGGTTTTCCTACCACGGTAACTCCTATTATACAATATGGTGCGGTTCCTGTTTTTGTGGATATCACGATTCCGGAGTACGATATGGACGTCACCCGGCTGGAAGAAGCCTTTTCAGACAAGACAAAAGCCGTGATGATCGCCCATTCATTGGGGAATCCGTTCAATCTTGAAGCGGTCAAAGCATTCTGTGACAGACACGGACTATGGCTGGTGGAAGACAATTGTGACGCTTTAGGCTCGGAATATACCATTGACGGAGTGACGAAAAAGACAGGTACATGGGGGCATATCGGCACCAGTTCGTTCTATCCTCCCCACCACATGACCATGGGCGAGGGCGGTGCAGTCTATACAGATGATTCCGAACTGGACAAGATAGTCCGCTCTTTCCGTGACTGGGGGCGCGACTGCTGGTGTATGGGCGGTGTGGACAATACGTGCAAGTGCCGTTTCACAGGCAAGTTCGGTGAGCTGCCTGCAGGCTATGACCACAAATATGTATATAGCCATTTTGGCTTTAATCTGAAAGTGACAGACATGCAGGCGGCCATCGGTTGCGCCCAACTTGAGAAGCTGGATTATATTGTAGAGTCCCGTCGTCGTAATTTCAAGATACTGCGCGAAGGACTGGAGGGAACGGAAGGCCTGATTCTTCCCGAACCGATGAAAAACTCCAATCCCAGTTGGTTTGGCTTCCTGATGTCGGTGAAGCCGGATGCAGGATTTACCCGTAACCAGTTCAGTGAATATCTGGAAAGCAAGAGAATCCAGACCCGCAATCTTTTTGCCGGTAACCTGGTGAAGCATCCGGCGTTCGATGAGATGCGTGTCACAGGTGAAGGTTTCCGCATTGTCGGTGAGCTGAAGAACACAGACTTTGTGATGACCAATACCTTCTGGATCGGTGTCTATCCGGGCATGACGGAAGAAATGTTGCAATACATGATCTCCACCATCAAGGAGTTTGTGGCTTCCCATAAGTAAAATTCAAAACCAGTAGAAAATGAAAGCGGTGATTTTTGCCGGTGGCTTCGGTACGCGTCTGAGCGAAGCGACCAATCTGATCCCCAAACCGATGGTTGAAATCGGAGGGAAGCCCATCCTGTGGCACATCATGAAGACTTACAGCCATTACGGCATTAAGGATTTTGTCATCTGTTGTGGTTATAAGCAGTATGTCATCAAGGAATATTTTGCCAATTACTTCCGCCATAATTGTGATATGACAGTCGATCTTAGCAATAATAGTGTAAAAGTATTGGATAACCATTCGGAGAACTGGACTGTAACCATGGTTGATACAGGTCTGAACACCCAGACGGGAGGCCGCCTGAAACGTGTGCAGAAGTATATCGGCAACGAGCGTTTTCTGCTGACCTACGGAGACGGTGTTTCCGATATCAATATAGCGGAAAGCATCCGGGCACATGAAGCTTCCGGTTGTGCCGTTTCACTGACAGCCTACAAGCCGGGTGGAAAGTTCGGAGCCTTGCAGATCGATTTGGGAAGTGACAAGGTCTTGTCCTTTCAGGAGAAACCGGACGGTGACCGCAACTGGATCAATGCCGGCTATTTTGTGTGCGAGCCTGAGGTGTTCGATTATATACCGGAAAATGATGACACGGTGATATTTGAGCGCAAGCCTCTGGAACAATTGGCAAAGGACGGGAAGATGCAGCTTACCGCCATGCAGGCTTCTGGAAGCCGATGGACACCCTGCGCGACAATACGGAACTGAATGGGATGTGGGACAAAGGACAGGCTCCTTGGAAAGTTTGGTGATAAAACCGTGAAAATCATTAAAATATTTGTTTGTTCCAAATAAAACATCTTTCTTTGTCCTGCATAAACGAATAGGAATATACTAATGAAAGTTTCAGAACCTGCAACAGCTTATAATGCTTCCGGTCTTCAAGGTTTGAAGAACCGGCTGATAAGTACCATTGACAGCATCAATGACGAGGCGAAATTGCAGGAATGTTGGGACTTGCTGCATGAAAGTTCCATGCCTTGCACATTCACAGAAGAGGAACTGGATGAGGAAATCAGACAGTCTGAAGCGGGCGGATATATAACTCAGCAGGAAGTCCTTGCTAAATTTGCCAGATGGGGGTTCGAAAGATAGTTTGGAGCAACAGGGCTACTGACCGCTATCTGCAAATCCTGCGATGGTATCAGGACGAAAGAGGAGAACAATTCGCCGTGAAATTCTATCAAGGTATTTTGAATACTATAGATTTGTTGGCTCAAATGCCCACCATGGGCACATTGGACGAACGGCGTAGCACATCGAAGACTAAATACTATACTTTCCTTTCCCATCCCAAGTATCGGATTATTTATCGTTATACTAATACAACTCTTTATGTAGTGGCCATTCATGCTACTATGATGAAGCATAACTAATCATTCTTTTTTAATCAACTCCATTATTCATGATAGACATTTTCCATGATTTCTATCGTGGGAAGCGTGTGCTTGTCACCGGCCATACCGGTTTCAAGGGCAGCTGGCTTTCCATCTGGTTGCATGAGCTGGGCGCCGAGGTTATCGGTGTGGCTCAGGACCCTTTCACTGAACGTGACAATTTTGTGCTTTCCGGTATCGGTCAGAGAATAAAGGCGGATATCCGTGCCGACATCCGTGACGGTGAACGTATCAAAGAAATCTTCCGGCAGTATCAGCGAGATTGTGTTCCATCTGGCAGCCCAGCCTTTGGTACGTCTGAGTTATGACATTCCTGTAGAGACCTATCAGACCAACGTGATGGGGACTATCCATATTCTTGAAGCTATCCGTTTTACAGACAGTGTGAAAGTGGGCGTGATGATAACCACCGATAAATGCTACGAGAACAGGGAACAGATCTGGGGCTACCGGGAGAACGAACCGATGGGCGGATACGATCCTTATTCCAGTAGTAAAGGTGCGGCTGAAATAGCCATAGCCTCGTGGCGTCGGAGCTTCTTTCATCCCGGAGTGTATGAAAAACACGGCAAGAGTATTGCCAGTGTAAGGGCCGGAAATGTGATAGGCGGTGGCGACTGGGCTTTGGACAGGATCATCCCCGATTGCATCAAGGCGTTGGAAGCAGGTAAACCGATAGAAATCCGTAGTCCTAAAGCAATCCGCCCCTGGCAACATGTGCTTGAACCTCTTAGTGGCTATATGCTTCTTGCGCAAAAGATGTGGGATGACCCTGTGAAGTATTGCGAAGGATGGAATTTCGGTCCGAGGGCTGAAAGCATCACCAATGTGTGGGATGTAGCCTCTATGGTGATAGAGAATTACGGCAGTGGTGAGTTGAAGGATCTTTCTGATCCGGATGCCTTGCATGAGGCGAAGTTGCTGATGCTGGATATCAGTAAGGCGAAGTTTCAATTGGACTGGGAACCAAGGATGAGCCTTGGCAAGTGTGTACAGCTGGTTGTGGACTGGTATAAACGTTATAAGGAAGAGGATGCATATACACTTTGTGTAGAACATATAGAAAAATACTTGCAAGAATGAATATACAGAAAACTTCTTTTGAAGGACTTTATATCTTGGAAACAGTAAACTTCCAAGAGATTCGTGGTGGCTTTCAAAAGCCATTTAATTATGATTTCTTTGAAAGGAATGGATTGGATACCGACTTTAGAGAATTCTATTATTCTGTATCGCATAAAGATGTGATACGGGGAATGCATTTTCAGTTGCCTCCCTTTGAGCATACGAAATTAGTATATGTCAGCCGGGGAAAAATTAGAGACGTAGTGGTAGATATCCGTAAGAGTTCTGAAACTTATGGGAAATGTTTTTCCATGGAACTCGATGCTTGTAGAGGACAATATCTCTACATTCCCAAAGGTTTTGCACATGGTTTCCTTTCATTGGAAGATAATACGATAGTAAATTATGCCCAAACTTCCGGGTATTCTAAAGAACATGACTATGGCATAGCCTATAATTCGATAGGATTTAATTGGAATATAAATCAACCAATCATTTCCGGGCGTGATCTAGCATTTGAACCATTAGATAAATTTAAATCTCCGTTTTGATGAATATTCTGGTAACAGGAGCCACCGGGTTTGTAGGCAAGCATCTGGTGAAAGACTTGAAATGCTGTGCGCATGAAGTTCATATTTTGGTAAGACCTTCCACCGACTGCTCCTCTATAAACGTAAGCCGTATATTTACGTTTAATGACAATATAGAAGCTTTGGCCGTTTACTTACGGCAGGAACAGATAGATGGAATCATTCATTTGGCATCGCTTTATGTCGCCGAACATAAGACAGAACAGATAAAGCCAATAATAGACAGCAACCTATATTTAGGTACAGCTTTATTAGAAGCTGCTAAGATGGCTGGCGTGAAGTGGTTTCTGAATACCGGTACCATTTGGCAGAATTACAATGCTCCTGATTATAGCGATCAATATAATCCTGTAAATCTTTATGCGGCCAGTAAACAGGCTTTTATTACCGTGGCAAAGTATTATACAGAAACATCCCCGCTTCGTTTTTGTACTTTGAAGCTTTGTGATACTTACGGTGCGGATGACACCCGACGAAAAATATTCACGCTTTTTGATGAGATTGCTACATCCGGAAAAGAGCTGGCAATGTCTCCGGGGAAGCAGCAGCTTGATATTCTTCACATTGACGATGTGGTTTCAGGATTCATTCAATTAGCAGAAATGTTACAGGATGATACAGTTGCTCTCCGTGAAGAATATGTCCTGACTTCCGGTCAGACCTATTCGCTTAAAGAATGGGCACACTTGTATGAGCAACGGAATAATGTACACTTGAATATTCAGTGGGGAGGACGTTGCTACCGGCAACGAGAAGTGATGAAACCTTATGTGGGGAATGTCCTGCCAAATTGGAAAGCAAATAAACAAATAATCAATATGTTAAATAAAGTTATCGGGGGGTAAATTAGGTCTTATCATCCCTCTAACACCTTCCCTTGAGCCGGAAAGGAGGGTGGCATGATGAGTGGAGAATCCCTTTTCTTGATAGGTGGCAGTGGATTCATAGGAAAAAATCTGGTACGATGTCTGTCGCCTTATTATCAGATATCAGTTTTTGACAAGTATATTGATCATGATTTTTTCGCAGATTATCTTTCTGTAAATGTATATCAACTTGACTTGGTAGCAGATAAAATACCATCGGAAATCATTGCTCCCGATTACATCATCAACCTGGCCTCTATAGTGACCGCCGAGCGTGATTTGTCCTTGTTTGATGAATTGATATCATCCAATCTGAAAGTTCTCCTGAACTTATATGAACGTTTTAAGGATACCTCTTCATTGAAACTCTTTATCCAGTTCGGCAGTTCAGAGGAATACGGTTCAATAAGTTCGCCATTCAAGGAAGAAAACCGGGAATATCCCAATTCTCCTTATGCTTTGGTAAAACAACTGACAACAAATACAGCCTTGATGCTCCATCGTAATTATGCCTTTCCGGCCATGGTCGTTCGTCCGGGCAATCTGTTCGGACCGGGACAAAATAAAAATAAGTTTATTCCTTATGTAATAGACAAGCTTCAGAATGGCGAACCTTTGAATGTTTCTCCTTGCGAACAGAAACGCGATTTCATTTATGTGGATGACTTTGCAGAGGATATTCACGGCTTGCTTGAGAACTATAGGGAATGTATAGGCGAGATAGTGAATGTGAGTAGTGGAAGCAGCATTTCATTGAAATCAATTATAGAATTATATAAATCGGAGTTGCATTCTGCGTCAGCAGTGCATTATGGTGCAATGCCTTACAGGGAGAATGAAATAATGGATTTGAAGTGTGACATAGGTAAACTATTGACAATTATATATCCCTATAAAAATGTGATGGAGACTTTTAATAGAAATCTTTCAATAAAAATATGATA
>NZ_BAKM01000083.1 GCF_000614185.1 Phocaeicola sartorii JCM 17136 = DSM 21941
ATTTAGGATGTTATTGTGCTGATAATCAAATTGTATAAATTTCAATGACTTTTAAAGAATTTCTTATTACAGAGCTTGTAAAGAGGAAATAAATCTGCGGTTTCTACCTAATTTCTACTAGTTATCATCTTAAATCTTTACTATAAATAAGAAAATCAGAATTTGATGGAATGAAATAAAAATGCAACTCTTATATTTGCTAAATTCAAACTTTATTGCGTTATTTGCGTTACATGTTTTATGTAACATAAAAACTGCAATGAAGAGTATTCCTACTAATCCATTTTTAATAACCGGTTACCAAGGACCCGATTATTTCTGTGACCGCGAAAAAGAAACAGCTTCTTTAATGTCAGCATTAAAGAATGGCAGAAATATTACATTAATCAGTCCACGCCGTATGGGAAAGACAGGACTAATAAAGAATGTATTTTACTATATTCAAAAAGAAAATAAATCTGCCGCCTGTTTTTATTTGGACATATTTTCAACCCAGAATCTTCAGGAGTTTGTATCTCTACTGGGGCGAAGTGTGTTGGGGAAATTAGATACCTTATCACAGAGTACCTTAAAATCGCTATTCTCATTCTTTAAGAGTTGCCGTCCGGTCATCAGTGCCGATGAAATAACAGGGATGCCATCTGTAACACTCGACTTTATTCCGGAACGTTCAGAAGAAACCTTGAAAGAGATTTTCACCTACCTAAACCAATCGGGAGTAGAATGTTATATAGCCATTGATGAATTCCAGCAGATAATGGAATATCCGGAGAAAGGAGTGGAAGGCTTATTGAGATCGTATATTCAGTTCACCCCGAATGTGCATTTTATCTTTTCGGGTAGCAAAAAGCATTTGATGGAGTCTATCTTCTTTTCCATCAAAAGGCCTTTTTACCAATCTACGCAGAAACTTTTTCTGGCCCCTATTCCTTATACTCCTTACTGGGAGTTTGCCAAGAAACTGTTTGATGAAAGAAAGAAAACTTTGCAGGAAGATATCTTCCATGAAATTTATCAATCGGTAAAAGGACATACGTGGTATATGCAATATCTTTTAAACAGATTGTATTCATTGCCACAGCAAATTCCAACTATGGAGCTGTTGCATACACTCATACAGGAAATCGTACAGGAGGAAGAATATACTTATCAAACCTATTTCCAGTTTTTAACTTCCAATCAGATTCAGTTGCTGAAAGCTATAGCAAAAGAGGAAATTGTAAGCGAGATTAACAGTGCCACATTCATAAAAAAATATGATTTAAAAGGGGCTAGCAGCATAAATGTAGCATTAAAGTCTTTAGTAAATAAAGAGTTTGTCTTAAAAGAACAGCAAGGGTATATAGTATACGATCGTTTTTTGGCAATTTGGCTCAAAGGACTAGTATGAATCATTAAAATCTCTATAACTATGAATACAAAAGGAATTCTTATTGCCATTCTGACATTGGGAAGCATAACGTTTGCCAATGCCCAACAACCTACCGGCTATTTCTTCGAGGAGTTTACTCAAGGAAAAGTTCTATTGAAAAACAAACAGTTTGCCAAAGGAAAATTTAACTATGACTGTATAAACAAAGAAATGCATTTTTTAAATGGAGCAACAGATATGATTATAGAAAATCTGGAAGATGTTGATACGGTAGTCATTGATATACATCGTTTTATTCCGTTTGAAGGACATTTCATGGAAGTGATGTCCGGGCAGAATGCAACTCTTTTTATAGATTGGAAAATAAATCCGAAAGGCATAGGAAAAAAAGGAGCTATGGGAACAGTTACCCAGGGAAGTGTTCAGGCTATTGATGTCAACACACGCTTTCAACGTGTGAATGGCGAGCAGGATTTAGACCTGTCAGTCTATAAAATGGTAACGGAGAATGTTTATTACACTCAAGTAAAAGGTAAGTTGAAAAGTTTTCGGAATATCAATACACTTCTAAAACTATATTCTAAAGACAAACAGCAACTGATCAAAGAATTCATTGAAACGGAGAATATTAAAATGGAAAATCCCAAAGATGTACTAAAAGTTTTGGAACGGTTTCAATAAAAAAAGAAGCACTTAGAAAAGTGCTTCTTTTTTTATTTGGTTTATTTACCTTTACTCCACCACAACGGAGTCATGATATTGTCTTCTCCTCCCAACAGTTGAAGTGCCTGATTATAACCTGCAGGGTCAGCATTTTTCAAACTGGTCGGATATCTCATACGTTGCGGATACAAATTCCAACTTTGCCCTTTAGTATACGAAGCTGTAGACCAATAAGGTTCCATGTCAGAACCTGTGAAAGTAGTTTCATTAGCCGGAATATCGAAGAATGGCAAACCTAAACGACGATGGTCAGACCACATTTCCAATGCCAAATAAGGAGTCTGAGCAATATATTTCTGAGTGATAACCTTGGTTAACTGATCATTCAGCTTTTTACCTTTATACAGAATCTTGCTGGCATCTGGATATTGATAAGTCATAGTTTTAGCCTCCTTGGTATAACCATCCACATAGTTTACAGTCATATTGGTTGGTTCATCTGTGTGGGAGAATTTTACAGAAGTACCCACACGATTGTAAGCGGTAGAATTCAGATAGCTATCTACATACTGGCTAATACCGAAATATTCAAAACTAGCTTTGACACCATTCTCGTAAGCCACTTCTGCTGTCGTTCCTACAGACCAACCATAAAGAGCTGCTTCCGCTAATAAGAAATAAGTTTCCCAAGGTGCAAACCACACACGTTCATTACTACTGTCGCAATAGTTTTTGCCTAACAAAACGCCTGTATCCCAAATATTTCCCGCAACTTTATTTTTAGAAAATTTATCAGACCATGCACCTCTTTGTCCTACCGGATAATAATTCCATGTGAATTGAGCATCCAGTTTCACTAAATCAGCACCTTCTTTATCAGCCATCGCATGCGTATCATGTCCCTTTACAGAACCTTTATCTATAAAATTGGCGGCAGTTTGATCATTGGGCAGACAGAAAATTTTCAGAGCACGCGGATCAAGGTTCTCAGGAATACCATCCATCCAGAACTGTTTAGTCGGATTGTCAGTGAATTCTGCATAGTGTTGATCAAATTTCATACCCATATAATTCATCCCCTTAATGTAAGGAGCTAAGTCAGCACGCTGTTCAGTTACGGCAATGCCGCCCAAACCTACAAGAATATTAGACATGGTTGAGGACAAAGCCTGATCGTCCCATGAGCGTGTATAGATACCATCCCATGCACTCCATCCTCCATATTCTTTCACTTTAAACATATCATCCAACGAAGTAATGGCAGTGCTTTTTGCTGCATCTTCAAATTCACTTTTGGCTTTTGAAGGATTAGATTCAGACAAACGCATGGCATAGCGCATACGCAAACTGTTGGCATACTTCTGCCATTTGGTGGCATTATAGTTAAAAGCCGGATCGCTCTTTCCTTCCTGCTCTGTAGGTTCTACGGAGGTGTCAATAGCAGCAGATGCCTCTTTCAGTTCTTTAAGAATGAAGTCGTAAACTTCTTCAACACCATTGAACTGAGGATTCACTCCGTTGAAAGCTTCTATAGGATAAGGTCCGAATGTATCTGTATATTCTGCTATCAGACAGGCACGCCAAACACGGGCGAATTGTTTTACATTAGCAAAAAATGCCGCTTCATGTTCTGACGGATTTACCGCTTCATCTGCAAATTTGATTGCCAGAGTAGCATTCTTCAACCAACTTGTCACTTGGTTAAAATAAGCTGCATTATATCCATCATTATAACGTCCTATGTTCAAAAATGACATTTCACCACAGATGCGGGCTGCGCTCGCCCAGTTGTAAACAACGGTACGTTCCGCTACATCCGGATTTTGTTGAGCATCAATAATAGATTGATCCAACGCGTAGTGCGGCTTTACATATTCCGCACCTGCAGCCGACGGACTCGTGTTAATATCATCGAAATCAGAACAGGAGGTGGTACTGCCCATCAAGCCGGCACACAATCCAAAACCGATAAATAGTTTATTATAATTTTTCATTTTAGTCAAGTTTTAAAAAATTAGAAACCAAGTGTAACGTTAAACAAGAATGTGCGTGAAGTAGGAGATGCTGCATTTTCAAAACCAGTAGCATTGGTACTTGTTGCATATACAGACTCGGGGTCTATACCATTCAAATGACTCTTAATCATCCATACGTTATTACAAGAAACACCCAATTTTACTTGTTGGAACGGAGTCTTGCTCAACATTGATTTCGGGAATGCATAATTTAATGACACATTACGCAGGCGAATATTGGTTGCGTCATAAATGTTGGCTTCACCGATACCCAAGTTACCGCTGGAAGTAGTTACTGCAGTCCAATAATCTTGCGGAGTGATTTCAATAGAATTCTTTGTATAGCTTCCATCTTCATTTAAAATAACACCCGGAACTACGAATTTCTCACGTTTTCCATTAACTACAGTTTTTGCAGCTACACCGTTAGCCTGTAACATACGATTCGTACCAGAGAAGATATCACCACCGAAACGTCCGTCAATCAAAAAGCTGAATGAAAATCCTTTATAAGTAAAGGTGTTAGTCCATCCCACCAAGCAAGTAGCTTGCTGATCTCCAATCTTTTCGGATTTAGAAGTACCTTGTGGCAAGCCACTGCTATTTAAAAGTAATTCTCCTTTATGCTCACCTTCTGCCACACGTTGGAACTTGGTACCCCAGATTTCACCATAGTTACCACCTGCTACCGCATACACATAAAGATTATCGTAACCGCCTAATGTATAGGTCATGTTCTTGTATGCCTCACCTGGGAGTAATTCAATAATTTTATTCTTGTTGGTAGAGAAGTTAACGGTTGCATCCCAGCTGAAATCTTTAGTTTCGATAGGACGTGCGTTCAGCATAATTTCAAGTCCTGTGTTTTGGATATCACCTGCATTTACTTTCATTGATTCATATCCTGAGAAATTATTCATCGGAATATTTAACAACTGGCGGCGTGCGTTTGATTTATACCAAGCTACGTCAACTCCTAAACGGTTGTTGAAGAACTTCACTTCTGCGCCAGCTTCCCAAGAAGAAATCAGCTCACTGCGAACATCTTCATTATACAAAGTCTTGTTTCCCCATGCGGTAGTACCACCGGTATGACCATCAGAACCTATACCATAGGTATTATACAACTGATACGGGTCCATATCATTACCTACTTGGGCAAAAGATACACGTGCCTTGGCGTAAGTAAACCATTCTGGCATCCCTTTACCAATTTTATTCACCATGTCACTGATAACCCATGACACACTAACAGAAGGATAGAAGAATGAACGGTTTTTCTTGCTCAATGAAGATGACCAGTCATTACGGAATGTTCCATCAATAAACGCCCATCCATCATAATTAATACCTAATGTTCCATATAAAGAATTGATTTTTTTGTGACTATAAGTTTGTGTAACGCTAAGGTCAGCTTTATCTCCATTGGTAATCCAGAACAAATCAGGTACAGTCAGTTTGCCCATACTTGAATCCAATCCGGTAGATTTACGTTCCATCAAGTTTCCACCAAAGGTTAATGTTCCACCGAACTTATCAATCAACTGGTCTTTCTGTGCAGAAAGCAAGAAGCTAAAGTTGTTTTCAAAGAATTTCTTCTCGCCTACACTATAGCGTCCGTTCTTTTGAAGCGGGCTTCCTGCATACAACTTATTTTCGGTTTCAGTGTAGTACATATCGCTACCTGCTTTGATCTCAGCATTCAGCCAATCGGTAAATCTATACTTTAATGATCCGTTCAACAGGAAACGGTTACGGCTATCCTGATTGGTGTTATACTTCTCTGCCCAGTAGGGGTTTAGTCCACTACCTCTTTCCCACCATCTCATTTCACCAAATTCATCTTTGCTATTCTTAAATTGAGTGATATCCAAAGAAATAGGAGTAGCATACATGGTGTAGAATGCATTTTCACTTCTAGCACCTGAGATAGGACGGTTCTTGGCTAATGAATTGATGTATTGAACCTTAGCATCCAAGCTCCAACGGTCATCCTTTCCGAAAGTAGAAGAAGCGCGTAGCATCAAATTGGTACGGCTCAATTTGGCACCAGGGATCTTACTGGCATCATCCATACGGGTTATAGATGTATAAACCGATGTTTTGTTGAATTGCTGTGAGAATGAGATATTCTCATTGAGATTGGTACCTGTATTAAAGAAATTGTCCACATTATCAAAGTATTGCATGGTTTGAGTCTTTCCATCCCAATCCGTATAACTTTGACCTGCAATTTCTTGTCCCCAGTTAGAACTTGACTTAGCATCAAAAGCACCTTTGCTACCTTGTCCGAAAATTTTCTGGCGGTCAGGTTTCATGAAAATAGTTTCTGCGGAAACGGAAGCAGATATTGTAATACCCAGTCCCGGATTTTCACGTCCTTTCTTAGTTGTAATCAAAATAACACCATTACCTGCGCGTGAACCATAAAGAGCGGCGGCAGATGCACCTTTCAGAACAGACATGGATTCAATGTCTTCAGGATTGATATCCGACAAACCGTTACCCATATCGGTTGACGGATTCCAATAATCATTATTGCTGGCACCTGTAAAGTTATCCATAGGTACACCGTCGACAACAATCAACGGTTGGTTCAAGCCTGTTACAGAGTTACTACCACGAAGCTGGATTTTAGAGGAACCGGCAGGACCGTTACTTGAACGGATAATCTGAACTCCAGAGACCTTACCAGTCAAGGCATTCGCAAGGTTAGTTTCACGAGCAGATACTAGAGCGTCACCTTTTACTTCCTGCATGGCATAACCCAATGCTTTCTTTTCGCGTTTAATACCCAAAGCAGTTACTACCACTTCTTGCAAAGTTTGTGTGTCGTCCTGCAAGGTTACGTTCAAAGGTTGTCCTTCCCACTTAATTTCTTGAGTCTGGTAACCTACGAAAGAGATTTGGATAATATCTCCTTTTTTGACTCCAGATAAAGAGAAGTCACCGTCAATGCCAGTGATAGTTCCATTCGTGGTCCCTTTCACTATTACAGATGCACCGATAACGGTTTCACCTGTGGCGTCTATCACGACACCCGTACATGTTCCGCTCTGCTGCGTAATTTTCACATCGGTAACACCCGGATTGGAAACCGCGTAC
>NZ_BAKM01000082.1 GCF_000614185.1 Phocaeicola sartorii JCM 17136 = DSM 21941
TTTAAAAAAAAGACCGTTATCTTTTTATTAAAGACCGTCATCTTTTTGGAGAACGGCCTCATCCTTTTCCGAAAGGACAAGAACGTCCGGGCCGGAAAGGAAAGGGCATTTCACATACATATCCGGAGAATTCCGTGCACACCCGGACGATTCACACAAAACACCTGCAACAGAGTTTTGCAAAACTGCTGCCACTGCTACCACTCTTCCTACTGAAACCACGATGGACAGGGCCTCTCAAGGGGTGGTGGCACCACCTTTTTTTTATGCGGAAAAAAGGGCTGCTGCCACCACTTTCACCTGTTTTTTACCCCGGAACGACCGGTGGAGGGGGAAAAACAGGAGGCGGAGGAGGACCAAACGACGGGAAAAGGAGACGGGTACGGACAGACAGAAACCGGAAATCACGCCGGCAGAACGGAGCCTGATGAAGGACAAGACTTTGACCGCAACCTGACGGGAATCCGGTTGCGGACAGACAGAACCACGGTTGCATACAGACAAAGCCACAGTTGCAATCCGTCAAAACCACAGTAACAATACAGTGGAACTCTGGTTACATCTTGACGGAACTGAAGTTACAGCCGGACGGAACTGTAGTTTCAACCGGATGGAACTAAAGTTTCAGCCGGACGGAACCGGTTGAAACTCCTTGTCCGTATGCTCATTCATTGTAGCTTAACGCTTCAGGCTGACTACTACTTCATCTTACTTGTAAGGATGGTTGACGGAGTTAATACTTAGTTATAATATCAGTTGACTCTTTCTAATAAAAATAATTGCCGCAGAGATAGATACATAACCACTCTGCAGCAATTGTTTTATTGCAATATCCAAGTGCATCGATCTATTAATTGTTTTTTACCATCACCGGCACGCACTTCTATTTCATTGCTTCCTTTTCTGAGAGGAACGTCCTTGAACAAACAAACTTTCAATCCGTCCGGTTTCATCTTTCCACACAGACGTCCATTCACAATCAATCTCACTTCTTCTACATTCGAAAAAACCTGTACATCAACGAGCGGTTTCACCCGATCCACATTACGGCGCCCTGCAATATAAACCATAGGCTCCGGATTCCAATTGGCCCGGTAGAAATAATAGGCATCCTTTTTTATCTTGCGGTCATGAGTCACCAACCCCTTGTCATTAACGCCCGGGCGATCACCTTCCGTACGATGAGCCGCGCCGAAATCGAACATATTCCATACAAAACTCCCCCACACATACGGACGCTCACTAATTATTTTCCAATTCTGAATGTGATATTCCGTTTGCCAATTCTCAGGATGCCACCAGCTTCCAGGCACAGTCTGCACCAAAGAGTCCTGCTGATGATAGATACTGGCACCCGCACCATACTCGCTGATAGCGATTTTTATTCCGGGGTAGCTCTTATGAGTAGCATCCAGCCATGTGGCAAGCGTAGCCGGCGTAGCCCCATACCATCCGTCATAGCGATTCCAAGCTATATGATCCGTAATGAAATTCAACGCACCACCCTGATTACTTGCTGAAGTCGTAGGGCGAGTAGGATCTTCCTATGTGCCATGGTATTCAACTCCTTTATATACTCTACAGGATTGTCTCCCTGTTCTTTTAATTCATTGAACAATCCCCAAAAACAGATACTGGGATGATTGTAATGCTGACGGATCATCTCCTTCAACTGTTCCTTGCCATTTTCACGGAAAGAAGGCTGATCCACAAAACCTTTATCAGCATATCCCCCGGTCCTACAAATGGAATCTCAGCCCAAGTAACAATACCGTTCTTATCCATTAAATCATACATATAAGTAGCTTGCGGATAATGCGCCAGACGGATAGCATTCACTCCCATATCAAGCATGATACGAGTATCTTCCTCGTGATGTTCCGGATGAAGAGCATTACCCACTTCCGCCCTCTCCTGATGGCGGCATACACCATGCAATGGCAAATGTTTTCCATTCAAGAAGAAACCTTTATCGGGATCTGTGGTGTAATAACGTAATCCTAACGGCTGCTCCACCTTGTCCAACTCTTGTCCGTCCTTAATCAAGGTCACCACCGCCTGATACATGAACGGATCTCGTGTTCCGTTCCAAAGACGCGGATTCGTCAGTATGAACTCTATATCCTCTGCTTGTACATCTGTACGAGGAGTCATGCTCACTTCTTTTTCTGCTTCATACACTGTCTTTTCTCCATCATTAATCTGCAACCGGACTACTGCTTTCCGAAGTTCTCCCGTTCCATTAGAAAGATTGACGCGCGCACAAACAGCTGCCTGTTTGTCCGTTACCTGTTGCTGTATAAGATAAACACCAGACGATGCATAATCCAGCGGAGAGATACACAGGTTATCAGTCAGCAACAGATGTACATCCCGATAGATACCGCCATAAAAATTAAAGTCACCGACCAATGGCATCACATCCAACTGTTCACCATTGTTGACGCGTACCAGCAATGTATTCTCTTTTCCATATTCCACCTTATCGGTTATCTCGAAGACAAAAGCTCCATAACCGCCCCGGTGCTCACCTATATGTTTACCGTTCACAAAAACATTGCTCACACAATTCGCTCCTTCAAAACGTAAAAAAAGCCGCTTGCCCTTCCAGTCGGGACGGATGAATATCTTTTTAGTATAATTGCCTATTCCCCGTTTGTAATCTTGCTTCCCCCCCAAGGCGTCTTGTGCATTCCAAGTATGAGGCAAGTCTACTCTATGTGCCGCATTAGCATTTACCTGATGGGAAAAACGAAAACTCCAATCCTGATTAATAAGTTTGTCTTCTCTTTGCGCGAATGTCGGTAGGCTGAAAGCCGCAGCAAACCATATAGCAAAAGTTAGTCTAAGGTTTTTCATAAGTATTATTATTCATATTTTGATTTATGTTCTTACAGCAAAAATAAGCAAAAAAGTTGAAAGGCTGAGGAAAGTGCAGAAAAATAGTTAAAAACGAAAGAGGCAAGACCAGACTTTCTTTTAAAGAAAACAAAAATCCCCCATGATCTGACCGATAAACCGATATCTCACCCTGCAGTCAGCCATGCGGGGCAGGAACAGTATACTGAAAATCTTTTATGAAGGTTTACAATATGTCCCATTTCTTGTAAGGGATATCCGTAGATCATTAGAGCAACTGCAACGACTAAAGTCATAGGAGTCCACATTAAATGCTGCTATAATATTGAATGAATCGATATATTTGCAGTGCGTATCACTGCAGTACATTATTTTACCGTTGGATAGAATAGCAACTATTTGTTGATTATACAGATTGAATGCAATGTCAAGAATATCACCATCAATGATATGTCTGTTACCACGGAACTTGTTTTGTTCCCATAATCCTTTATCTTTTCCACCAGATGTCCATTCCTTAAAGAAACGCGTTTCCAAATATCTGCGTCCGTCTGTGCAGGCAATCAAGGGCCTTTCTTGATGGGCGACCATTTGTTTGGCATTCGTTTCTCCTGCTTCTTTAATCAGACATTGCATCTTGTCGTATTGCTTCCTCACCCCCGTGTGGTAAATTCGAATCTTTTGGTCGTTAGTAAATACAGCGATAAAAGGTTTACTTTGTATTGGTTGAATTGAAAGAATAGTGCTACCGTCCATATATTGTGACAGTAAATTTCCATCACGAGTGCTCCATAGATGAAGTGTTTGTCCTTTTTTATCTACAGCGGCAAGTGTTCTGTCAGGCAGGAAACACACCATACTTGGGTTTGGTGTAGGACTTTCCAGCCATTCCTCATTCCCACTTTTCAGATCGAACAGATATAGATCGTTCTCCTTTTTTCTAATCACTTTATCACCATAGGTTATCAATTTTCCCGTATGATTAGATACAAAGTGCTCTCCATACCATATTTCATTTCTACTTTCGCTATTCAATACCCATGTACTATCGTCTGTTTCTCCCATTAGCCATTTACCGTTTTCTGACAAATGTATGTTCTTCACAATAGAAGGACAAGCAAAGTCTGCTACTCTTTTTTCATTGTCCAAGTCCCATAATTGAATTTTCCTCTTTGTTCCGACACTATGAAAGCCTAAAGTCGCGGCACTCCTCCCATCACTGGATATTGCTGCATCCATTAGTAGAATCGCACCTCTGGAAAGTTCATATTGTTGCTCACCTTCACTTTCAACAATCAATCTGCCATCACCGTATGATATCGCCTGAAATGAATCATTCCCCACTTTCGACAGAATGTCTTTTTGTCGGGGACTATTATTCGCAGTCCAAGGTGTTGTTCTTCTTAAAGATGTAACATTTTCCCCTTCAATAGGATTCTCCCATTGTTTCCCGTCAATTGTATCCATTTTATGGCAATCTCGCAGATCATAGCGTACCAGTAGTCGTCCATTATAATAGAGATATAAGATATGATCTGCAATAATACATTTCTGCAGTTTATGAAATATATTCATTCCACCATCTCCAATTACTCCGGAATAATGCCATTGCTTGTCATCTTCCATACTGAACACATAGATACTGCTTGCAACAATAAACAACCTGTTGCCATGAAACTCCATTTTCCCCACTTTCTTATTCAACTCATGATTAAACACCATCATGCCGTTATCAAGAGAGAAAATATTGAGTTGTATTTGTCGTTCGCGTTCTTTAACAGCTATGGCTGCTAGAAAATCTCTTCCTTCCGACAGACAGAGGTTAGTGTATAATACAACATCGTCTGAAGACAATCCGACTGTCGTCTTATCAATTTCTGATTCACTCAAATCTATCTTCTCATCACCAATAGGGTTGTCTGGCAGTCTATGCCCTTTTAGCCATAGTTTTGAATAGTCAGGAGTACCGCTCGAAGCTGTTCCGGGAAAACAACTAAACAGATTATCAACAAGGAAGTGCGAACGATCTTCTATTATTCCCATACCTGCTTTATGTACATTACAAGCGATGCCGTTCTTCCAGTATTCTCCACTACCCCATCTGATGTGTGTCATTACGGAATATGGAATCTTCCTGCTATTCCATAATTCCATTATGTTATCTTTTATCTGGCTTTGACGGATAATCCATTGAGCCGACAGATAGTCACGATAAATCTAATGAGGAAAAGCCATGATAGTGTTGTCACGATGAAGCAATCGCATATCTTGTGTCAGGAAGTCCATTATTTTCGTGACATTAAGTTCTGGCATTTTTTCTTCCCTGTAGTGTTCTTGAATGGGTAATAGTTTATCATTGTCAACAATAATGTTTTGTAGAACCTCATTAAACAATGTCCTGAACTCACTAAGACTATAATTCAACCGACGTTTGCGCTCATACTTGTAGGCTATAGCAGGAAGAATGCAACTAATACACATTTTGGTTAGCAACATCCTCTCCCCGTCCGTGCCACTTCTTTTCATCATTAGAGCCATCTGTGCCACATAGTAATTATGAAACAAATCTGTGGAATTTTTTACAGGAAATCTCCAATCGAGAAACTCAACATCCATAAACTCAGCAGCCACCGAGCAGATTTCTTTATAAATAGTTACCATCATCGGATTGCCTAACAGCTGATGCAATGCTCTTGTTCCTTTTATCCTTGCCCACTCTATATCATTAAAATAGCTGTATATCTGTGTATCCTCAAGCGGCTTTAGTTTTGTGCTCCGATAACCGGGCATACTATATCTTAATGTAAAATTCGAACGGGAAGTTACCACAATCCGCAGACCTTTTAGCATGTTCAGCCGTTGTATTTCCAATACAAATGACCGTTCATGTTTACCATCCACCTCGTTCAAACCATCTATGAATAATGTAAGTGTTGGCTTTGAATACCTGTTTTGAAGATTTTCACGGAATGTATGTATGTCGTTGTCATAAATGAACCTGGCACAATAATCCTCTATTCCAATCTTCAGTGCGACCAATCGTTCTACAGGTACATAAAGTATTGGTTCTGATGATTTCCGACAATATTCGAGAAGCATGGTCGTTTTTCCCATGCCACCATCAGCCAATATAATGATATGGTGAGTATTGCTGTCCCATGTTGTTTCCAGCAGTTGCTCAAATGATGTTATATTGCCATCGTCGTCAATGGAAGGAAGCAGACCTTGTTCAACTTTTTCTGGTAATCTGTAAAAATACTGTTTATTGGCATCTTTTGCAACTTTAGTCGTTCTTGACAATCCACCATCTTGTACAGTTAAAAGCAGACATTCATAGCGGTCTCTCTTCTTGTTGTCAAGATCTAATATCGGATATTGCGCCCATCCCTCCGGGAACCAAGTGTATGCCATAACCTGTACTTTCCCAGATATATGGTCGTATTCTCCTATTAAGAATGTAGCATTGGCCTTGTTTTCATACCTTAACTCACCAGCCTGCAATTGGTGCAGATAGTGTATCGGCTGCGCCACATGATCGTGTTCGTGACCTGCCAGCCATAGACGTATCTCGTTCTTTTGCAGAATACTAGAAATATATTTTCTCTCGTCTTGTAGCAAAGAAGTAATTGGGTAGTGTGTCAACAGAATCGTAGGCTTGTTCTTATTGACTTTATTTATTTCCTTATACAGTGCATGTGTACCAACAATCAGGTCATTAGCCTCTTGGTCTTTTGTATATGATATTGTAGTGTCAACATGAAGAATATTAAAGTCGGGAGTCTCAATTACAAAGTGTGGTCTGTCAGGATTACCATACATTGCAACTCTGTCTGGCTTGAATATTTTTAAAAGAAAATCCTTGAAATCGGTCTCTCCCTTCATTATATTCACAAGATCTGCACTGTCAATTATTCCTTTTGCAGGGTCGTAATATCCTTGTCGATGGAACATTAGTTTTTCTATCGATGATTTTCTTTCGTCCAGGTCCCTATTAACATCGTGGTTTCCCGGCACTATGAACAGCCTATCAGAAGATATGCCAACAACTTGACATATCTCTTTAATGTATATGGCCATATCATCCGTAAACCCACAGTCTTTTGGGCCGCAGTCTTAATATCGCCAGTACAGAACACATAATCACATTTAAGCCCTTCTCTTGTAAGAAATTCAGGAAGTTCATCCCGCATCATATCGGTTGACATATCTGTACTCCCCAAATGAAGATCTGATAAATGAAGCCAACGTATCATATCAATCATTCTATTCTAACCTTAAATCCGCAACGCTATAGTTTTATAATACACCTGAACAAAACAACGATAAAATTAACTATAATATTCCAATCTGGAAATTTTATTGTCGTTTTTCTCCTTCAAAATAAAATGAGTTTAACAAAAAGCACTTTACTTGTGGTCCGAATTTACGGAAAGGGTGTATCCATTAGAAATGAGCGTATGCCTGTTACCCGTTATGGTAATATGGTTACGTATTAGTAGATTATCTACTGTATTATTCTTCCGCGCGTTGTGTAAAAATAAAAAAGTCCCGAAGTATAAGACTTCAAGACTTTTCTTGTTTTTGCTATCCTATCATAAGATA
>NZ_BAKM01000081.1 GCF_000614185.1 Phocaeicola sartorii JCM 17136 = DSM 21941
TACCTTTTATAACAATAAAATCAATTTTTGAAGTTTTTAAATTTATAAATTTAAAGTTTTTCTATTATGAACAAAAAATTTTTAAGTGCAATCCTGTTCGGTGCCTTGATGGTGACCTCGACAGGAACGTTTGTATCTTGTAAAGACTATGATGACGAGATCGATGAGATCAACGCTACGTTGACCGATTTGAAATCTCAGCTGGCAGCTTTGCAGACAAAAGTAGAGAATGGTGATTATGTAACAGGTATCACTAAGACCGCTGATGGTAAAGGAATGACTTTTACTTTCTCTAAAGGAAGTACTGTAACCGTTACTTTGGATGTAAAAGATGGTGAAGCTGGTGCTCCTGGAACTCCGGGTAAAGATGCTCAGCAAGTTACTGTTGATGAAAAGACTGGTGAATTGAAGATTGATGGTAAAGGTACAGGTATTTTTCCTGCCAAAGATGCAGCAAAAGCTCCTGTTAAAGCAGAAGGTGGATATTGGTACACTTTGAATGAAAAGGGTGAATATGAAAATACAAATATCCCTGTATCTGGTATTATTGTTACTGGAACTGAAGCTACAGGCTATACATTGACTGTATATAGTGCTGATGGTGAAAAGGTTATCAAATTACCGACTGCCTCTTCTACAATTACAGAAATTATGATTGGCGATCTAACATTCGGAGCTACTACCAGCACTACTTCTGTAACTGGGCTTGATTGGGGCTATAAGAGCAATGGAAAGATTGATTGGAAAGGACCCAAAGGAAATATTGCAGCGAATCAGTTGATGATTGGACAAATAGCACCTGCTGAAGGATTATTATCTGTTACTCCCGCTAGTGTGGATTTATCAGGCATGACACTTGAATTAATTGACACAAAAGGTGATATCGCTCCCGTTAATATCGTTGCCACTCCGAATAGTACTGATGGTGCTGCAACCGCTCCTAGAGCTGCTGCAACTAATGGCAAATGGAATTTGGCTATCACTTTGAAGAGTGATGTTACTAAAGATAATATTACAAAAGTATTTGGTGCATGGGATAATTCCAGCTATAATGCAAAATTGTACGCTTTACGTATTAATGGTAAAGTTTATACCGGTTATTCAATTGCTGTAAAAGTGGCTGAAAATAATGCCATTACAAATAATGCTACAACAGTTGGAAATGGTATTACTTTGAGTACAACTAACCTGAAATCAATAGGAAACAATCATGACAAACCACTGGACAACAACAGTAATATTGAAGTACCTGTTGGCTCTTCATCATTAGTTTGCTCAGATTCTAAGTTCTATGATGGTTACATTGCTTTTGAAGGTACTCAGACAGCAAAAGCTGAAAAGTTAGGCGTTTCTGCTAATGGTATGAATCTGTCTATTAAAGAATCTGCAAAAGCAGAAGAAGTGATTGCTACTGTCCATATCATGAGTGTTGACGGAAAGGAAACAACCAAAAACATAACATTGAAGATTGGTGGTGTTAAATCTGATGATACTCAAACTATCGCTGCTACTACTTATGAATTAGGTTTGGATGACAGCGGAGTTTTAAATGCTATTGTTGTAGATTTGAAGGATGCTTTCTCTAGCTTGTCTGCTGCTAATGCTGAAGAAATTGATAACTTAACTCAGATTACTGTTGAAAATGTTAAAGATCAAGTTAATTTCTTGGCAAATGACTTGACTTCTACTAATGTAACATTCTATACTGATAAGGATGGTAAACCTGCTGATAAATTTGTAGATGGATCAGCAAATGATGGTGAAGTAGTATTAGCTAGCTCAGATGCTCGCAATATCCGTTGGATGAAGATTGCCGTAAATGGTAATGTTAATGGTAAGGCTAAGCCAGGTAACTATAATTTGACTTTGACAATCAAGGATCAAAAATCAGGTACTGCCGTTAGCACAATCAAGACAGTTACAATTCCTGTAACAGTTGCTCTGCCTACTTGGAATAAACTGTTCAAGAACACAACTGCTTGGGAAGATGGTAAGTTTGTTGCCCGTTTGGCAGCTTCAGTTGCTAATAAACCTGTGGTAAACTTCACAAGAGCATTCCTTCCCAATACAAAGGCTGCTGTAAATGATATCAAGTTGACAATTGACAAAGTGGATAATAAGGATGTTATAGAAGACCAATCAAGTGCTTCTGTAACTCTAAAGAATATCCAAAATACTAATAAGACTTTGAAAGTTAATGAATTGGGTGTTGTAGCTTCTTATACATTTGGAGGTGTAAATGACTTGACTGTTAAGTCTTCTAAGTTCACTACTAAGATCATGTCTATCTTTGAAGGTGCTAAGTTGGTTTACTATACTGATAATGTAGCTGGTGCAACTGCTAAGGTTGGTGCGGACTTTACTATCGCTAAACTTACTATTGCTAATAATAAGAAGAATGGTTTGGCATTACAGTATGGTAAGGGAGAATCTGCTGTATGTAATAGCATTCCTGTAATCGAAGGTGTAACTGTTCAAGAATCTAATTCTACTGCTGCAGACAAAGTTAAGGTAGCTTATGGCGTAGACGGCTTGAATAATGTTACTGCCACTTCTGTTAGCGAAGGTATTAAATTGGTAAATGCCCAAATCGGTGATAAGGGTACTTTAGTTCTAACATTCACTGACTTCGCAGGCATTGTGACAACCGCTACAATTGCATTCGAATAATATTAAAATTGGTATATAATATAAAGGGGCTGTTTTTTAGGGACAGCCCCTTTTAACTTATAGAATAACTATCTTAGTTCTTTATTTCTTTGAATAGTAACATCAATGTTTAGTAATAATTTCTTCTGTTAATTCTATTCCTTTGAGCTGATAATTTCTGTATATTATAATAATTAAATTGTATTCTATTGATGTAAAAAAGTAGTAGATCTTTATATATGTCTTATCTCTTTGAACTGATAAAAGATTTTCCCCAAATGTCATTCCATAGAAAGTTATCCTACATATTCTCTAATGTGTATTAGTATCTTTATACCATTGTAGTTTTGTATATTCCTCATTTAAGTCATTAAGTTCTCTCTGCATAATAAAAGTGGTCATACCTGAAAATGCTGTGATAGGGAATATTCCTTCTTCCGTAGCATAAAAAGGAGTATTCCTTTTGTAAACCACACATTGGCTGATATATTCTTGAAGTGCATTGTATGTATCTTCATCTGATAATGATTGATAATATTGAGCAAAATCAAAAAAATAGAATGGGGCTTTTAAAACTCCATCATAATTTTGAAGGTTACCGACCGGGAGGAAAGAACCAGATATTTCTGTATTGATCTGTCGTATCAAATTCGCTAAATTTGATAATCCGGCAGTTTTTATTATGCTAATGGTAGCAGAACGTTTATCGCCTTCCATCAAATTCCAATAATGAAAATAATTTTCTGCAAATCTTTGCAAATCAGCAGTTTCTTCAAGCAGACAGGAAATACTGCCGGCATAGATAGGAGTGAATCCCGGAGATACTACTGGGGCAGAGGAAGCATGATATATGCTGCTTTATTTCTTAATTCATAAGCCACCTCAATACCTGCCATATTACATGCTTCAAAGATTATGAATTCAAATAAATGGTCCGGGAGGGCCATAGCAAAATCTGTTATTTCCATTTCATTATCATTATCGATGATGATAGACCGCGAGCCATTAACCAATGTATGTGGAGGAAGCCAGCCACTGCCATGGGAAAACACGATTAAACCGTAGCTTTTAGCAGGATAAAGCCGAGTTACGTCGTTTATAACTCGTTTAAGCACTTGAGGGGAGGCTGAGTTTTCTTGGTCATAGGTATGTATGGTAATATAGCCTTTCTCACTTTTTCCATCAATTTCCATCAATCGTGGAGAGTCCTTAAATGGTGTATCCTGATACACTATTATTTTTCCATCTGTCTCGTCTTCCCATCCATTTTTAATTTGAACAAGTTTGTCATAGGTTTCCGCATCAAGATTATTATCTCCTCCCAGATAAACCAATAGTGTCCGTGCAGGTAAAACAGCGGGAGTGTCATTTTCTTTATGACAGCCACATACTAATAACAGAAAACAGACAGCATATATATACTTCATACACAATATAATTGAATAAACGATTGTAAAAACTAAAAGAGGGGAACATTTTGCCCCCCTCTTTTTAAATAAACAATGAGCGTATTAATTACTTGTCATTGTGCTTCTTAACTTGGATTTGGATAGTTCCAACAGAATGTCCAAGACTATTCTTCCAAGTATGGTCGCAGATACCGCCCCACTTGTGATTTACACAAACTTCTACTTCAATAGTAAATGGTTGAGCAATATCTTCACCATTGTTGATCCATGTGATAGTCTGCTTAGTATTATCAAGTTTGATCTTATTCATGTTTTCAGCATCCAGTTCACTTCCGTCAGCAAAGTATGCCTTAGAAACCTTGAAGTTAACAGTTGTATTAACATCGAATACATTATTGTCAACTACCAGTTTATTTGACCAACCAGCTTGATCACCTGTCTGAACCAAAGTATTATTCTCAGCCATATCTTTGTGGTCATAGATAACATGGTTGTTATTGAATTGTGCCTGAGCACCTTCAGACCACAGATAATCTGACAAGAAGAATGCATCCTTCAATGATACTGTATTTTCAGCTTCTTGGTACTTGTCAAACAAAGGACCTGCTTCGTAAGCGTGGAATACCATCGGAGTTACAAATGCAACTTCAAATTCATCGATAACCACTGTAGAACGTCCATTTTCAGGAGCAGGAGCACCAGTATAATTAGTAGTATGGTTATCTTCAGCCCAAGGAGTATTGTTTATCATATTGATAGTATTGCAAGAGAAGTTATTGTAAGCTTCTTTAGCATACTTGTTATGAGCATTGGCTTCCTTGTTGCAAGTACCATACAATCCGTCAACATCTTCGTTGAAGCTTACTACAGCACGCATTTTGATCTTCTTCAAATCTTCAGCGTCAGCAGCATTGATCCAAGCACGTCCTTCGTCTGTTGCCTCCAAAGCGATATACCACTTGTTGTCTTTACCTTGATACAAACGGATACCGGAATCGTGACCGTCATCTATCTTAGATGCGTTATTATGCTGGTCAACCAATTCGAATGACAAGGTAGCTCTAGCCCAATCCTTATCATGAGTCTGACCCTTATAAGGATTATAGTTGATCAAATCGAATTCGTCATTCAATGCTGCAACCATTTCATAAGTCGTAGGAGCATCAAAGTTATCGTATCTACCGTGAGCAATGAAGTAAGAATCATCTACCCAGTTCAACTTAGTCTTTTCAGGAGCAACTACATCCGGATACTTCACATTAATAGTATAAGTAACATGGATGTCAGATAATCCCTTATGATCAGCATTTGGCTTGTATGTACCTTAACAGTGTAAACGTCGTGATCGTCATGACGAGAGAATGCTGTATTCTTCACTGTAACGAACAGCTGATTGTATTCTTCAGGTTTAAAGTTCGGATCTAATGAATAGTCTGCATTATTCTTTCCATCCCATGCATATACAGCGTGTTGTTTAGCCTCATCTGCCGTTGCAAATTCAGGAACGAAATCATAAGTTTTACGGAATTCGTCTTTACTCAACTGTACATCTTTATGGTTGAATATCTTATCCATATCCATATCAAGAACTTGATTGATATGTTTCAGAGTGACATCTTTTGTTTCTGTAATATTAATTTCAGGAGCAACAACTGCATTGCGTACAATGTGAATCTTGATGATTGCTGTTTTAACTACATTACCATTGTCTTCACCCGGTGCTACTAGTTTCACACGAACAATAGGAGTTCTGTCTATAGCAGCTGTGTGGTTGGCATCTGTTTCTGCGCCCCAAATCGGGTCCGGAGTTTGTTTTACTGTAGCAACACCATCTTTGGTAACGTCCAAATAGCGTTTTGTCTGGTTAACGCCATCATAATAGAAGTCAACCGGTTCAAACACCAATGAATAGTCATCAAAACCATTATCCATCAAAGGATACTGAGCGTCTTGGGCTCTACCCATACGTTTGTCAAAGAATGAAGTTACGATGTCTTTCAAATTTTTTGAATGTCCATCACCTGTGTAATTCAGTTCTACAACAATACGGTTTGCATCATCTTTAGATTCAGCATCTCCTTTATATAACTGGTTTTCAGCATTACCTTCGAACTTAGCTTTATCTGCTTGATAAGCTTTCAATTTAGCCTCTTCAGTACCGGTCGGATTCAAGGTGTTAAGATAATGTTCATCTTTGATGAATTCTCTATAATTTACCTTGTTAGGAGCAATTGCATTTTTAATCTGAGCAGGAGCGTTAGTTTGGTCAAATGCATCAGCTACTTTAACCAAATGTACGTTTTTCTGCAAAATTACTTCATGCTTGGCGGGAATAAAATCAGAATGAACGATTTGGTCATTGTTCTTAATTCTCAATGAATATACTGTTCTTTCGTCCAGATTAGATTGTTCAGCAAAAGCCCAGTCCTTTACACGGAAGTTCAACATACCATGTCCTTCTTTATAAGAATCAACGGTGATTTTTCCATCAGTGTACAGTTTTTGTCCAGCATTGAACAATTCCCAATTCTTGTTATTCGTATTGTAGTTCCATATTTCAGCAGTATCACGAACAAATCCTACCACTTCCATATCCTTGAATGATACGCTGTTAGGATTTACCTGATACTTCACGTCTGCCTTACCTGAGTAAACGATTTTAAATGTACTAAAGTTATTTGCACTCCAATCTGCACCTGCAATCTCTGTTTTACCTGACACACTATCAGTAACGATGGTAGGGAAATGGATTCTGGCAGCTTCACCTTCAGAAAGGAAAGTAGGGATAAACTTAACTCCGCTAACTACAGAAGTAGCTTTAGGCATACTGATAGTCTTTTTAGTGCCATCAGCATAAGTAATAACTAATTCATAAGCTGATTCACCTTCTTCTACTGATACTACATAATCATCAGCAGAAGTACCTGGAGTACCCGGAGTACCTGGTTTGCCCGGTTCACCTTGTTCTCCTTTTGCACCATTGTATAATTTAATGGTCTCTCCATCACTGAATTTGATTTCATAACCACCATTACCATCAGTGAACGGAGTACAGCTTTCGACATATTTGCCTGAGCCTACTTTGTCTTCAAGGGCCTTGATTGCATCTTTCACATTGGATATTTCTTGATCCAAGCGGTCGATGTCGTCATCGTAATCCTTACAAGATACAAATGTTCCTGTTGAAGTGACCATAAGGGCTCCAAACAGGATTGCACTTAAAAATTTTTTGTTCATAATAGAAAAACTTTAAATTTATAAATTTAAAAACTCAAAATATTATTGTTATAAAAGGACTTTAAATCTTTTTCTGTGTCCGGATGGTGCTTTATATAGAAACTGCAAGGGAGATGCGCCTACAATTTTATGAAATGCGGCATAAAAAACGCTTTGGGATGCAAAACCACACTTCCTAAAAAGAGAACTGGTTGAATACGTACCCTCTAGCAATAAGAACTTTGCATACTCAACACGATACTTGTTAAGGAGCTGCTTGAAGTTG
>NZ_BAKM01000080.1 GCF_000614185.1 Phocaeicola sartorii JCM 17136 = DSM 21941
TGCTACACGCTATTATCTGGCTGTAACCAAACATCTGAATTTTCAGAACATAGGTGAATGGGGTGTTCATGCCGCATTTGTATATGGTAATGCCAAAGGTATGGAGCATTATAAACGTCCTTCATTCGGCACAAACTTCCGTTTTCAGCTACTCGGTGACCAGCCTTTGATTAAAGCTGTTAATAATCTTAACCTGATGGCCGAATATGACGCCCGCACCGTGAACATCGGGGCACACTACCAGCTTTGGAAAGACCACATCAACCTGATTGCCGAACTGAACAACGGGAAATACTTCTCCGGTGGCATTTACTTCAAAATCCATCTGAAATGATAAAAAGATTATCCGATTAAGATCTCCGGAGATACTTGGTAAATATGGATTTTCCAGCCATTTCTTGCCCGACTTGGCATAAAGCCATATAAGGAATGCTCCTGCCACTTTTAGCAACAATTGTAAAAGTCACACCACCTAACTGTGTCATAGATTACAGATTCTTTATCCACTTCTTCCCCGACGGTGTTTCGGTGTAAATCCAAAAAGCCGTTACCGGTATCGCTATTATTATTAGTCCTATCAATGCAACCATAATTATTATTTCTTTAAAATATTATTTCCAATCTTTGCAAATTCAAAAGCCACTAGTACTCCTACAACAACAAATGCAATCATCAAATAGTTTGTATATAATTCATTCTGGAATAATGTAACCAGCAATCCTACGACCAGCACAGTATAAGTGACTTTACAAAGATCAAAGAAAAGACTGGCAAGTTTTTCACGCCTTACCTTATCTTTCTCTTTAACCTCTTTCCTCACTTCCTGTTGTTCACTCCAATTTCCCATAGCTTTTATATTTCATTAGCCTTTCCGCTTTACCGGAAGCGGTAAAATTGGATGCCGGACTTTACGGAAAAGGTGATGCGACAAAGTTACCGATAAGGGGGAGAACTTCCAAACATTCCGGTATTAAAATATTAAAATAACCTGTTGGCTGAATTGAATATGCGCTAATTTAATTCCGGCAACAGACCTGTATATGAGTGTATTGTCTTCACTGAGTGTAGATGAAAAACCGGATTTGATTGCAAAACTGACAAATTCCATCAGAAATACGTATACAAAGGAACAGAATATGGAAACAGAAGATCCTTTTGCTTGTTACGAAGGCGATTGGGGCGGCAATATGTCAGCAGAGGAATAGGCAGATGATTTACGTAAGCCCTAATTTGAGGGTTTACCTTTCTTATATCCAACTGTTGCAAAGATAATAAAATAGCTATCCCAGGTGTAAAAACCGCCATAGAGGCAGTCTCCATACAGAGGCGCTCTATGGCGGTTTCCCGTTTCCCCCCGTTTACAGAGGGAAATTCCCACCTCGTGGAAGCCGGGAGGTTACTCTTCCATTTTGAGCTTGCTCAGTCCTTTCAGGATGTGCTCCATGGCTTCTTTGTAAATCTCCGGTCTCTCCCTTTCCAGCCATTTCATCATTTTAAAGTAAGAATTTGGAGTCACAATCTTTCCGTCGCGAATTTTGGTGGCGGTACTTCGGCCTATCACACCTTGTTCGTTCAAGTTGCTGGGGTTCAAATCGTGTTTTCGTACGGCATTACCGATACAGGTGCTGATGACTTCAAATTTTTTTCATGTAAATAAAAAATTAAATTGTTAATAATAACTTGTAAATAGCATAATCATAGCTACTTACAAAATGTCCCGGCAAAGATACGAAATATTTATTAACAATTGCCTGTTTTTGTGAGCAACGCCCTATTTCTTTTTTGTGTTCCTTTGCATTATAATTGATGCTAACACTAAAAAAATGGATTATACAGAGCAGTTTATCCGGCTGAATTGCAGCTTGATGTCGGATTACAAAATGATGAAGCTGAATGCCGACATGAAATGCATGGGGCTGGGATTGTATCTTAAAACGATCTTGTTTCTGCGGAAACAGGAGGAGTACAAACATGATTTTAACGAACTGGATTTATTGGCCGAACAATGGGGCGTTACCGTGGAAAATCTGCAACATCTTATCAAAGACTTTAACTTGTTTGTTATTACAGAGGACGGGTATTTCCGATCTCTGTATCTGGATGAGGTGATGGGGTATCAGAACAAACTTTCGGAGAAACGTGCCGCCGCCGGTAGTAAAGGAGGAAAAAGTTGTAAGAAAAAGACGGTGAAAGCAACTGTGCCCACAGCGTCTGAAATAGGGAGGGACGGAATCAATGAGGGGAAAGGCAGTGATGCACCCTGCATGGATAGCAAGGAAAAAATCTATATGGAAAACAGTGCAGAAAACAACGTGAAAAGTAGTGCGGATAGCATGAAAAATACGGCTGAAAAAAACATGGATGCGTTTTTAACCGAAAATTCGATTCAATGCGTTGATAATGAGTGTTGTAACGAGCCTTCGCAAGCAAGCTTTAAGCAAAACTTTATAAGAGAAGAAGAGAATAGAGAAGAGAAGAAAAAAGAAGATGATGTAGATGTAACAGAAACAAACATCGACATCGACGACGGCATGAAATTCTGTTCCGGAAAAGAAGCCGGGAAGATGCTTCAATGGGAATGCCATATCGATGAAGCTTTTAAGAATCGAAGTTGGGTGGAAACTGTGGGAATGATGTCGGGGTTGAAAGGAGACTTTCTGAAAAACCTTCCCTTTATGCGTTCCATGTTTAAAAAACATGTTGTGGCTCAGGGAAGTACGGAACGCATTATTTCTGTGTCCGAAGCACAGGCCTATTTTGCCAATTATATCCGTCCAGGGAAGCCCACCCGTCTTTTTCTGGAAGAAAAGTTGAAAGAAAGGAGCCGGATGCAAAAAGAATCAGTCTCATTCTCGCCCTACGAGTCGTACAACCCGCAGACCGGCGAACGTTCGTATTGCGGAGTGCCCCTTCCCGCCGATGCACCGCCGCGTCCCAACGGACGTGTCACTTGGGATAACCTGAAAAAGAGGTGGATATGACGCGCGAAGAACATGCAGCCTATGTGCGGTGGCTGAAAAGCCTGCCGCGTAGAAAAGACCATTTCCGTATGCCTTGTCCCGAATGTTCCGCAACGCGAAGCAATCCCAAAGACCCTTCGTTCAGTGTGCATATCACCCGTGAAGGGGGATGGGCGAAGTGCTTTCATTGTGATTTCGCCATAGCGTGGAACGAGGACGAGATGCGGAAAAGAGAACAGAAACAACAAGACCGGGAACGGCAGAAACAGCAGAGGGATTCAGCCTCGCAGCAACGTGACATGGCGCAGCAACGTAACACGCCGCCGTGCAAGCCGCACATCCCCCTGCCACCGCCTGTACATTACGTATGCCCGGTAATCAATAAAAACAAACAAATTATGAATGGAGAAATGATGGAATACATGGTCGGCAGACGAGGTATTCCGATGGACGTCCTGACAAGGATGAAGATAGAGGAACGCATGGAATTCCTGCCGCAGACCGGCAAGGAAGAAGCCTGCATCTGCTTCCCTTACCTGGAGGACGGAGTAATGAAAAACATGAAATTCCGGGATGCCGCGAAGCATTTCAAGATGGTGAAAGGAGCCGAGCTGATTCCTTGGAACATAGACGCCATAAAAGGGAAGGAAAAGTGCTACATCACTGAAGGCGAGATTGACGCCCTCAGCCTGATAGCCGCAGGACTGGAAGAAGTGGTGTCCGTACCCAACGGAGCCGGAGGCGCGAACCTTCAGTGGCTGGACCGCTTCGTGGAGTCGCACTTCGATGACAAGACGGAAATCATCCTGGCCATGGATACCGACAAGCGCGGAGTGGAGTTGCGCGACGAGCTGGTGCGCCGCCTGGGCATGGACCGCTGCAAGGTGGTGGCCTGGGGCGAAGGCTGCAAGGACGCCAACGAGTATCTGCTGAAATATGACCTCCCCCGGCTCCGCCAACAGGTGGAGCAAGCGGCGGAAATACCTCTGGAGGGAGTATTCTGCCCCATGGACGAATGGGATACGCTGATGGATATTTATTACAACGGCATGCCGGAGGGGGCCGATACGGGGTTGGAGAATCTGGACCGTCTGATCAAGTTCGAGCGGGGATTTGTGCTTACGGTCACAGGTGTGCCCGGCAGCGGGAAGAGCGAGTTTGTGGACGAGATCGCCATGCGCCTGCTCCTGCGCCACGACTGGAAGGTGGGCTATTTCAGTCCCGAGAACACCCCGCTGGCCTATCACTACCGCAAACTGATACGCCGCGTGGTGGGCAAGCGCTTCGAGCACGAGGGGATGCCGTTGCCGGAAGCCGGACAGGCCATCCGTTACCTGGCGCAGAGTGTCTTCTCCATTATGCCGAAAGAGGACTTCTCGGTAGAGAGCATACTCCGCATTGCCGCCCAGCTGGTGAGCCGGAAGGGGGTGAAGGTACTGGTAGTGGATCCCTTCAACCGCTTCGAGCATCAGATTCCCGACTGGGAGACGGAAACACAATACATCAGCCGCATCTTCGATGAGTTCTCCAATTTTGCCGTGAAGCACAAGGTGTTGCTCATCCTGGTGGCGCACCCCACCAAGTTGCGCCGCGAACCGGGCAGCAAACGCTGGCCGGTGCCCACACTCTATGACATCAACGGCTCGGCAGCCTTCTTCAACAAGACGGATTATGGCATGGTGATAGACCGTAACGATGAGCTGGGGCAGGTGCTGGTACGTGTGGCCAAGGTACGTTTCGACCATCTGGGCGGACCGGGAGATGCCTTCTTCGCTTTCAGCACCTACAACGGACGCTACACCCCTACCGAGGAGAGGACATTGGATCATAATCCGCCCGAACCGAAGTGGGATCGTACCAATTTCCTGACGGAGAAGCTGAAGCCCGGACAGCAGGAGCTGGAGTACGGCAAGGAAGGGTAGATTTACAGTGGGCAAGTCTGCAAAGAAATTTCCTCCGGTCAATGAGGGATCATTGCCTTTAACGACAAGAAGAAGAGCCGTATCAATGCTCGGAATGGAGCTTGATACGACTCTTTCAGGTCTTGTCGTTACAACTTGTGACTTTTCGCGATGGCCTTTTTCGTTTTGACACATTTAAGCGTTTAAAACCCTCTCCACCGTTCCTTTTTTATTTCCTCGCACTGCCGTCGCTGCCATGCGGGCATTATTTTCTCCAGCTCCTTCAGCTTCCATCCTTTCATGAAGCGTATCTCGTCCTTTTCCTGTCCGGTGCACAGGCTGATGCGCAGCAGTTCGGGGTAGAGCACCTGTACATGGAAGAGCTTGGCCCTCCACAGCAGCATGGACATCTGCCAGGGGGTGAGGGCATGGATGCGGTCCAGGGTGAGCAGCATTTCCAGATAATGACGGTAGAAAGTTTTGTCCACGGTCATGAGTTGATTGATCAGATAGTTCATTTTCATTCTTTTTTTTTAATTGAGTGTCAAATATTCCTTCACAGCATCAAAACAAGGGCACGGCTTCATGGGATTCAGGTCATGATGGCCCACGATCAGCGCTTGGGGGAACAGGAGGTGCAGCTCGCGCAGCAGTGCCAGCATGCTTCCTTTCTGCATCAGTGTGCGGGTGTCGGCAGGGGTGCCGTCCGCCGAGAGTCCGCCTTCATAGCAGATGCCTACAGAGTGGCGGTTATGGTTCTTGCAGTGCGCTCCCATTTTCTCCAGGGGGCGTCCGCGGTAGATCTCTCCGTCGCGGGTGATGTAGAAATGGTATCCTATGTCCGTGAAACCACGGTGGCGGATGTGATCCTGCCGGCAGGTCTCAAAATCCAGGCTCCGCCCCTCGGGGGTGGCGGAGCAGTGGATGATAATCAGGGTGATGGTTCTCATGGTCATCCTATACAGGCGTTCAGTCCCAGCGCGCCGGCAAGGGCGGTGGCTACGGTGATGATCACTTTCAGAATCAGTGTCCAGGTAGTTTTCTTTGTTCTTTCGTTCATAGATTTTTCTTTGGTTTTAGTAAGTTGATAATAAATGAATTGCGAAGGGTATTCAAGGAAATGTGCCCGAATGAGAACGGTGGGTCATAGGGGCACATTCATCCTTTTAGCGTTGTGTTTCAGTCTTCGGTTCTGTTTCAGTCCTCGGTTCCGTTTCAGTCCTCGGTTCCGTTTCAGTCCTTGGTTTCATCTCAGACCTTGGTCCCGTCTCAGGCCTGTTCTCCGTTTTCCGGTTCTTTTTCCTCTCCGGTAAGATCCACATTGGTCTTGCCGGCTTTCAGTGCCTTCACCACCAGACGGGCTGCCTTGCGTGTGGCCACCAGATTGAACACGGCGTCCTCCAGCAGGTTCCGGAAGCGTGGTCCGGCACTCCAGTTCACGTTCAGTTTTCTGACGTGGACAACGGGGTTGTACTCGGCAGCGGATTCCGCACCCAGACTGTTGATGCCCACGGAGAAGTCGCCCAAGTCGCCCAGCTGTATCTTCTGTCCTGCCAGAAGCTGCTCGCGCATGCAGTCCACTGCCATGGTGAGGATGGCCACGATGTCCGCACGTTTGTACACACAGCCGTGGCTGGCGATGTGCTCGGCAAAGCGGTTGATGTCCATCACTTCCGAATACTGTGCACTGGCGTATGCCTTCTTGGCGGCGTCCGCATCCATCGGATTGCCACGCATAACGATACTGTAATTTACCATAGTTTTTAAAAATTAAAAGTTGATCATTGAAAATTTAAAAAATCACTGTTGCCGGAAGATGAAGCCACTTGACTGCTAACCCTGCTGACCGTTACTACTAACCGCTAACCACTAACCGTTAACCACTAACCGTTAACCACTCAAAAAGATTTATATCTTTCACGTGTAAGATGCTATATCTTACGGCTGTAAGATTATAAATCTTTCGCCTTCATCGTTCCGACATTACAAAGATACGATGGGTGGATTCAGGAAAGTTGATTGTGGTTGATTGTAGTTGATTGTAGTTGATAACAGTTGATTCTAGTTGATTATTGTTGGAAAAACATTCTTTCCTCTCGTCCGTTTTTTGTACTTTTATGGAAGTAAATGAAACGTATGAAAAGTATGGAGAATTTTGAGATACGCACGTATGGCCGCACCGAGCTGGCCCTGTGTTATTTCCCGGATTTGAATCCGCAGGTAGCTTACCGTAAGTTGCAGTATTGGATTGACTATTATCCTCACCTCAGGGAGGATCTGGAGGCGATGGGCAGTGGTTTGAGGTGCCGTACGTATATGCCGGCACAGGTGTTGCTCATTGTGGGGGCGATAGGGGAGCCGTGAGGCACCAATCTTCTTGATTGAGCAAAGAGTCTGGCTACTTTTTTCGAGTAGTTCTTTAACTCGAATACAAAGGTACGAAAGTTTTTAGAGTAGCAAAATAAATGTTGCTACTCCCTTTCTGAATCTGTATTTTCTTCAATAGAATTAATCTCTTGAATTAGTAATGCTTGAAGTTCGTCTTTAGGTAACAGTAGTTGATATTCAGCTACCCCGATAGGCTTGTTTATATCTTGCAAAGCGATTTCTACATCTAAATGATCCTTGTCGGCGCAAAGAATGATACCAATTGATGGGTTTTCATTCTCTCCTTTTTCCAATCGGTCAAGCAACGAAAGGTAGAGATTCATTTTGCCAACATATTCTGCCTTAAAAGCACCGATCTTCAATTCGATAGCAACGAGCGAGCGCAAGCCCCTATGAAAGAAGAGCATATCCACCGCATATTCCTTGTTGTTATACTCCAGACGGTATTGGTTACCAATAAAAGAAAATCCCTTGCC
>NZ_BAKM01000079.1 GCF_000614185.1 Phocaeicola sartorii JCM 17136 = DSM 21941
GCCCAAGCGCACGGCTATTCAGGAAACGGTGCTGGATGCGGTACGTAGCTACAACGAGGTGATAGAGATTGCAGGAAAAAGTACCGTGCGCACGGTGTACGCCCTGCCGAAGTTCACCATTCCTGACGACAAGCTGCTGGTCGTGGAACTCTACGAGAAGAACGGCGGGCGGCATCAGACCATACGGGTGGAGAACGCCGACATCGTGAACGCAGAAGTGATTGACGAACTCAAAATCAAATAGGGAATGAAAAGACACATCTTTATAATGATGCTCTTTGCGCTGTGCCTGACCTCGTTTCAGGCACACGCACAAAGATACCTGCCGGGCATGAAAGGCTTGCAGGTCACGGCGGGCATGGCGGACGGGGTGCATTGGAACGCTGGCAGTGATTTCGCCTACCACATCGGGGCGGCGTACAGCGTTTACACCAAGAACGCCAACCGCTGGGTGATTGGCGGGGAATACCTGCACAAGAAGTATGACTACAAGGATATGCAGATACCCGTAGAACAGTTCACCGCAGAGGGCGGCTATTACCTGAAATTCCTATCGGACAGACGAAAGACCTTTTTCCTTTCATTGGGCTTGTCGGCTCTCGCCGGGTACGAAACAAGCAACCGAAGCGAAAAGCTGCTGCCGGACGGCTCTACCTTGCTGGATAAGGACTGCTTCATTTACGGCGGTGCGCTGACGCTGGAACTGGAAACCTACCTGACCGACCGGGTGGCTCTGCTGTTGAACGCAAGGAACGGGCGTTGTTCGGCTCGGACATCGGCAAGTTCCACACGCAGGTATCTTTGGGACTGAAATTCATTATCAACTGACCGCTATATAATAATGTATATGAAGAATGTAATGTATAAAATCATCATGGGCTGCTACATCGTGGCCGCCCTTGTACTTGTCACCGCCTGTAATGACAACTTGGATATTCAGCAGGCATACCCGTTCAGCATCGAAACGATGCCAGTACCCAAAAGGCTGAAAGTCGGGGAAACCGCCGAAATACGCTGCCAGTTGGTGCGTGGCGGCTATTACCAGCCGACAACCTATCAGATACGGTACTTCCAGCCGGACGGCAAAGGGAAGCTGGAAATGGATAACGGCACGGTGTTCCTGCCCAATGACCTGTACCCGCTGGAAAAAGAAACGTTCAGGCTCTATTACACCTCGGCATCGACAGACCAGCAGAGGATTGACATTTATATCATCGACAGCTTCGGGCAGGTGCAGCAACTTTCGCTATCGTTCAATAATGACAACAGCAAGGAAGAAACGGAAACGATAACCCCTAAACAATAAAATGACATGGTAAAAATAGAATTGGATATAAAAGGTATCTCGTGGTATATAGAAACCACGTTGGAAACGGATATAGTTCCGGCAGTAGGTGACATCATCATAGTGGATAAGGACTGCATTTCCGAACGTGACAGTGCTGAATTGTGGAAAATACCGTCCAATCAGGTTTTCAAATGGGCGGACGAAGAAGATGATGCGCCCGTAATGGTATGGTTCGATTGCGACACGGAAATGCTTGTCACTAAGCGGACATGGAAATATGACATCGAGGAAGAAGAAACCGTGTGCATACTTAGTGTAAAATTTATTCACTATGAGGATTTATAGTTGCGACATCCGTTTTTATCATCCTCTTGGGAAACCGGGTATGGAATGATACGCAAAGCGTAAATATCGGGCAGACAGCCCGCCGGGAAGCATCGGCGGGCTGTTTCCATGATAGGGAAAACGAAAGGCTTCTTTGTTACTTTCTTCACCCGCTGGCAGGCTCACGGAAGAAAGTAACGGCGGCAAGCAGCCGCCGTTTTCTATCAACTGGTTTTAAGGCTCTTTATGGACGTGTATTTCTCTAACCACACCTTTACCTGTTCCATGTTATATTCGCCCGTGATGATTGCCGTATGGTCGTTTATGGCAACAAACCGGACACTCTCGTAGCTGTTTACCCAGCCTTGCAGGGAACAGACACCCCACGTTGCAACATCTTCAAAAACACTGCGGTCTATCCGGCTGATTGGCTCGCCGAAAACTACCGTCATTATCTGAAAGTCCGGTTTGTCCTCTAACAGTTGCAAATGGTGCAGCGTGCCGAACTCGTCAGTTTTGCGCCCCCACGCCCACACATCATTATACAAATCATCGCCCCACTGGTGCGGGTGGTCGAAACGGACTTTGACCGCTATGGAATGCTGGTCGTCTTGGATGCCCTCGATAACGCCCGTTACCATTAAGCCCGTAAAAATGCACTCGCAACGCCTGCCGATAAGCTCCTTGTTTACTTCTGTTGTTTTCATGTCCCTAAAATTTACTTGTTTATTACTCCGTTCTTCTTCGCTACCCATTCGTCACGCCTGCGGCGGCACTCGTCCAGCGTTTTGGCTACCGTGCTGAAAAGTTCGCCGTCCGTGTGGCGGTAGTCATATTGATAATAAATTTGTCCCCTGAAAGCCCCTAAACAGCATTTCACGAACTTTTCTTCTCCCGGTGTTTGGGTTATGCTTACCCCGTTTTTGTTAAGTGACTGCATGATGTTCTATTTTTTAATGGTCGTTATAATATCAGTAAAGAAAGCAACAGCAGGAAAAGCAGAGCCATGCCCAGCGCATAAAGGCTGAAAGGCAGACACGGAGCAGGAAACAGGCGGCACGAAATACGATATATGCCGTTATCGCCGTGCCTGCTCCGGCTACGCTGGTGAACCGCCATGCAAGGCAGAGCAGGAACGCCCGCCAAAGGATTTTATAAATGCTTTTCCGTTTCATCGCTTGGTTGTTTTTAGCGGGCAGGGCTTTGACACCCCGCCCGGATTGGTTGTTATGCCGCCCGGAACACAAAGCCGTCATCAAACCAGTAATCGCACATGAACAGGTCACGGGCAAACTTTTCATAATCGAAATAGGTCTTTGCGAACTCCGGCAGGTCGTAACATTCTTCTATAATTTCATAGGCGAAATCTTCTTCATCGTCATATTCCCCCTGATACTCGTCCCGGAAATCACGTACAAGGTCGTCCGCATCTTCCTCGCTCAAATCATGGCTTTTGTAGTTGCACCACACGAAAAAGGCTTCCTGCTCGGTGTCGCTCAAATCCTCCACCGCATCACGCAGGGTGAAGAAGTTTTCAGAAATCCAGCTTTCGCCGATTAAGCCTCCGGCACGTTCTCCCAGTCCTGAAACATGTATTCCGCATCTTCCTCGTCCTTGTGCAGTTCCCGGCAGGCTTCGTAAAATTCCTCCTTGTCCGAGTAGTCCGAAAGGTCGAGCCATGCCCCAAACAAAGAACCGTTGTTGTACTTGGCATAAGTGCTACATAAACGCTTGCTGCTGATAATTTCGTTGCTTCCATATTGCTGTAATTTTTAAGTTTTTAATTTTATGCGGATTTGAGAGGTGAGGGAGTTGAAGTTTCACTGAACTTTTTTCCTGTTTCCCGTAAATCCGACTTTTTTTTTTATGCGTCTTCCGGTCGGGTCGGTCGTTTTCGTTTCACATAGGCTGGTTTGTGAAGGGGTCTTGCTATGCAAATTTTTCCGACAAAAATTTTTTCCGACCAACGGGAAGCTGGAACAATTTTTTTCGATGAAACCCAATTTGCAGAGCCAAAAGCCCCCGTAGCTACCTTTGCCTATTGAAATGATAAAAACGACTGTCCCGGCTGGGGGACTGCATAATGAGGAAGATTTACAGATAGGGAAACAGGGGAAAAGTGCCTGTTCCCTTTCGTCTTTTAGGGAACACTCCATGCGGGCGGGAAAGGCAAGGGTATGGCAAGTTTATCTTGCGGTACGCTTGTGCGGGTTTCCAACGGCTCTTTTCACGGAATACAGTCAGCCATGCCACGCACGGCTGGCGTTTCGGGGAATGTGCCAGTTGGAAAAGGATATAAAAAATGCGGGTAGTCGGTGGACTGCCCGCAAGGTGAAAGAATGTACTTTATTGGGATATAGGTTGTTAGGTGGAATTTCGTTACCGAAATCGTTACCTGTTTTGTTACCAACGGTATATAGGTAACTGAAAATTTACATGGCGACTTCCTTGTAAATTTTCTCGATGCCGACAAACTTCTTGTCAAGCCCTTGCATATCGCTGCCTATCTTGCTGTTGGTGATGCGGGCGTAAATTTGGGTCGTTTCGATATTGGTGTGTCCCAGCATCTTGGACACTGTTTCAATGGGTACGCCCTTTGACAGCGTGGTGGTCGTTGCGAACGTGTGCCTCGCAAGGTGAAATGTCAAATTCTTTTTAATACCGCATATATCGGCAATCTCTTTCAGGTAGGCGTTTAGTTTCTGATTGCTGATTACGGGAAGTATCTTGCCGTCCGGCAACTTGCCCTTGTACTTCTTCAAAATCATCTTGGGAATATCCAGCAGGGGGACATTCACGTCCGTATTCGTCTTTTGCCGCTTGGTGATTATCCAAAGGTTGCCGTCAAATGACTTTTGGATATTCTCCTGCCGCAAGTTGGCGACATCGCTGTAAGCCAGACCGCAGAAACAGGAAAAGACGAACAAGTCCCTGACGTGTTCCAGCCGCTCGGAAACCATTTTCTTTTTAAGGATGATTTTTATCTCGTCCTCTGTCAGATAACCCCTGTCCACTTTTTCCAGCCGGATTTTGTAGCTGGCGAACGGGTCGCCCACCAGTATGCCGTTGTTGCGGGCGATGATGATGATACGCTTGAAGAACTGCATGAACTTGGCGGTGGTGTTGTAGCCGCACTTGCAGGCGGTACGCAAATACAACTCAAAATCGGTAATGAACATCGGGGTAATCTCCTTTATGGATATGTCCGATACGTTGTACTTGCTTTGGATAAATTCGGCGAGGTGGCGGCGGGTCACTTCATACTTGCGGTAGGTCGCTATCGTCTTGGATATGCCCACAAGCTGCTTCACATCGTCATTGTGCTTTTGGAACAACGAAAGGATTGTTTCGTGGCTCTCGCTATGACCTAAAAACTCGTTCTTCACTTTCTCGGCGGTCACGTAATTGTCACGCCGCTGCATTTCGTGGTAAATGGTGTTCAGGGAAGAACGTATGTCGTCCAAAAGGGCGTTTATCCTCCCGGCATCCCTGCCTTTGGCTTTGCCCGCAGCCGTGTTCCAGTTGTCGGGCTGGATGCTCTGTTTCGTACTGAACTGGCAAAGTTTGCCGTCTATGGTGATGCGTGCCATAATCATAACCTCGCCGTTTTTCTTTTCAGAACCTTTCTTCAAATAAAAAAGAACCTTGAATGTCGATTTCATAACTCACTTTTTTTAGTTGCAAAATTAATTTTCACCTCTCGTTTTCGAGTTATGCAGACTATGGACTAATCAAGTCATTATCAGGTCATTTGTGGACAAATCGTTACCGTTTTTGTCCGGCAGGGAATAGGTAACGATTTAGTAACGAAACTTTGTCTTTTACCGTACTTTTGAAGTCTTGGAAGCAGGACTTTTGGGCAATAAAAAAAGCCACAAATCATTGATTTGTAGCTTTTTGTCCGTTTGCTGACCATTTCTGTCCAGCACGTTCAGCGGAGAGAGAGGCTCTCGAACTTATACTTTCACAGAATATCATAAAACTGCAAACGACTGATAATCAAGTGTAAATTACAATATAGAGTAAAAGTAAATGTTTCTAAATGTCTTTTGCTATCTCAATAATTGGGTGTATATTTGGGTGTAGAATTTCAAACGCACCCAATTATGAATATCAAGCGCAACATCATTTTTGCATTGGAGAGCCGGAAAAAGAACGGTGTGCCAATCGTAGAGAACGTACCCATCCGTATGCGTGTCATCTTTGCCAGCCAACGCATCGAGTTTACAACGGGCTACCGGATTGACGTAGCCAAATGGGATGCAGATAAGCAGCGGGTAAAGAACGGATGTACCAACAAGCTAAAGCAAAGTGCAGCCGAAATCAATACGGACTTGCTGAAATACTATGCCGAAATCCAGAATATTTTCAAGGAATTTGAGGTGCAGGAGGTCATGCCAACGACCCAACAGTTGAAGGAAGCTTTCAACATGAGAATGAAAGACACCAGCGAAGAACAGCCGGAAGAAGCCCCTGTCAGCTTTTGGGAGGTGTTCGATGAGTTTGTAAAAGAGTGCGGTAACCAGAATAACTGGACGGCATCCACCTATGAAAAATTTGCAGCAGTGAGGAACCACCTCAAAGAGTTCAAGGAGGATGCAACGTTCAACTATTTCAACGAGTTTGGATTGAACGAATACGTCAACTTCCTGCGTGACACCAAGGATATGAGAAACAGCACCATCGGCAAGCAAATGGGATTCCTCAAATGGTTCCTGCGCTGGAGCTTCAAGAAAGGACATCATCAGAACATTGCATACGATACGTTCAAACCGAAACTGAAAACCACCTCGAAAAAAGTAATCTTCCTGACTTGGGATGAACTGAACAAGCTGAAAGACTACCAGATACCCAAGGATAAGCAATACCTGGAACGTGTGCGTGATGTTTTCCTGTTCTGCTGCTTTACGAGTTTGCGGTATTCGGATGTTCGCAATCTGAAAAGAAGCGATGTGAAGTCCGACCACATCGAAATAACCACAGTCAAGACTGCCGACAGCCTGACGATTGAACTGAACAAATACAGCAAAGCCATACTGGACAAATACAAGGACATCCATTTCGAGAATTACATGGCTCTGCCCGTCATCAGCAACCAGAAGATGAACGATTACCTGAAAGAGCTGGGCGAACTGGCAGAAATCAACGAGCCTGTACGGGAAACCTACTACAAGGGAAATGAACGTATTGATGAAGTCACACCCAAATACGCTTTGCTCAGTACCCATGCAGGAAGAAGGACATTCATCTGCAATGCGCTGGCTCTCGGAATCCCGGCACAGGTGGTCATGAAATGGACGGGACACAGCGACTACAAAGCTATGAAACCCTACATTGACATAGCGGATGATATTAAGGCAAATGCCATGAACAAGTTTAATCAACTATAAAAGTATCAAACAGTTTCATAGATAGTTACCAATGACTATATTTGTAGAAATTATCATCACAATATGAGCAACAAGGAATCCAACATAGAGAAAACGAATTTTGATGCATTCATACAAGCGGTCGGTTCGGAAATAGAACAGGCACAAGTAAGGCTGATTGTTGCAGCCAATGCACAAATGCTGTTCCATTACTGGAAGATAGGCAATTACATCCTTTATCACCAGCAGCTGCACGGATGGGGAAGCAAAATCATCAAGCAGTTGGCAAAGGCTATCCGACTGCATTACCCTGAAAAGAAAGGCTATTCGGAACGTAACCTTACCTATATGTGCCAGTTTGCAAAAGCATATCCTTTAAGAGCGTTGCAAAGTTTCATAGAAACAGATGCAAGCCTGTCTGTCCCAACCATACAGAGTGTGACCAATGAAGTATTAAAACTGAATGACAAGCAATTTACGCAGGAACTTACTGCGCAAATGCAATCGATTGATTGTCAATCATTAGCAATTACGCAGGAAGTTCCTGCGCAATTTGAAGATGTGGGAAAAACCGTGTCTGCCATTTACAGGATGGGAATCAGGGAAATAGAAGAAGTTTTCTTGACCTCTCCTATAGCCAAAATAAACTGGACAAGCCAAATGACTATACTTGACAGTTCGCTACCTTTAGGTCTAAGCTACTGGTACATGAAGCAGTCTGTGGAAATGGGATGGAGCAGCAATGTATTGAAAATGCAAATTGACAGTGATTTGTATAGCCGACAAATCAGCAACAACAAGGTAAACAATTTCACGACCACACTTCCGGCTCCACAAAGCGACCTTGCCAATTACCTACTCAAAGACCCGTACATCTTTGATTTGGCAGGAGCCAAAGAAAAAGCAGACGAAAGGGATATTGAAGAACAGCTGGTGAAACACGTTACCCGCTACCTGTTGGAAATG
>NZ_BAKM01000078.1 GCF_000614185.1 Phocaeicola sartorii JCM 17136 = DSM 21941
TGGTGAACCGCTCGGGGGAGATGCCGTCTATGTCCACCATGATAAATCCCGTGAATCCCTTGACATGGGCGTAGGTTCTCCCTCCCTCCAGCAGGACGGAGGGGATGAATGCCGGCTGTGCGTTCTTGAGGTTGCTCTTGGTGAGCTTCCATTGCTCCAGCTGCTGCGCGTCGCCTGTCGCCTCGATGGCGGGCAGCGTGGCCAGATGGGTGCGGTAATGACGGGTGGCGGCGGTATGGGTGTCGTCGGTTATCTCCTTGAAAAGAACCTGCCAGGTGGTGGGTTCGGGCCGGGTGTCGCGCAGGGAGTGGAAGCGAGACGGGTTGCTTGAATTGAAAAAATCTTTATTCATAATGTATAGCGTAGAATTTTGTGTCTGCAAAGTACAGGGTAAATTTTCAGGAGGACAATAGTGGTTTAAAATAATCACTCTATGATTTAAAATAATCGGGAATAATTAGAAAATAAGATAAAACAACAATGAAAAACGAGACTAAAGAATCTCAAAATACTGCGAGAGCAAGTGTTGTCATCAACATTCATGGTGGTAACAACCAAATACTGCCTAATGCTATAGAGGTAGTGCAAAATTTTTATGGTGCTGAGTTCGCCCATGTGAGAAAACAGAACAAGGGTATGGAGGAGAAAGACGAGGATGAGGCAGTGCGTGTTGCCCGTGGCACGTTGTGCATTTACTACTCTGATGACTGGGAACTGGATGATATCATCCGCCGCATAGCTGATTGCCGCAGTGCGTCGGACCTGGCGAACCTGGTGGTGAATGATATGTATAAGCATACCATCCTTAGTGCCGAACGTATGGTAAGCAAGGATTTCATAGAGGCGCTCCAGCAGTTCCTGACGTTCAAGTCGGGGACGTCCACGGGGAATATTCGTACGCAGATAAATAATGTGAGGAGAGAATGAGATAATGCATAGAGAGCGGGAGAGATCGATGGAAAAACTGGCGGAGTTGTGCGAATGTCAGATGTGAGAATTGATCGATATTCTTTACCCTTAAAGTGTATAACAAAATAACTTAATCAGGCTTTGCAGCCTTGAAAATCTTGCAGGTCATATAATTAATGTTGATATATGAAAATCTTACTGGCTAATAAATTCTATTACCGCCGGGGCGGTGACTGTGTCCATACACTCAACTTGGAGCAACTGCTCAAAGCGCACGGTCACGAAGTGGCTGTGTTTGCCATGGACTACCCTGAAAATCTGGAAACTCAATGGAGCAAGTATTTTCCTTCTGAGGTGAAGTTCAAACTCGGAACGGGCATGATTGAAGCACTGATGAGACCGTTTGGCACGCGGGAGGTACAGCGGAAGTTCAATGCGCTGCTCGATGATTTCCATCCGGATGTGGTACATCTCAACAACATCCATTCGCAACTTTCGCCGGTCATTGCAGAGATGGCGCACGAAAGAGGTATAAAGGTGGTGTGGACCCTGCACGACTATAAATTGCTGTGCCCTCGATACGATTGTTTGCGAAATGGGGAAACGGTATGTGAATCCTGCTTTGCAGACAAGCACAAGGTGTTGGAATATAAATGCATGAAAAACTCGAAAGTAGCAAGTTTCCTCTCTTATGGTGAGGCAATGAAATGGCACCGGGAGCGCTTGGAGAACTGCACGGACGCTTTCGTCTGTCCTTCACAATTTATGCGCGACAAGATGAAGCAGGGTGGATTTGCTACTGCAAAGTTGCACACATTGTGCAATTTTATCGATGTAGCCCCATGTGTGGCCGATGATTACAGTCAACGTGATGATTATTATTGCTTTATCGGCCGCCTTTCGCACGAGAAAGGTGCCAAGACTCTGATTGAAGCGGCCAATGCGTTGCCGCAACATAAACTGGTGGTTATTGGGGGAGGGCCTTTGGAAGACGAGTTGAAGTCTATGGCAGGCAAGCACATTGAGCTGGCAGGCTTTAAACAGTGGAGCGAAATCAAGCGCTTGGTGGGCAAAGCCCGTTTCTCGGTCATCCCATCGGAATGGTACGAGAACAATCCGCTTTCGGTGATAGAAGCTCAGTGCTTGGGTACTCCGGTGCTGGGTGCCCGGATTGGAGGTATCCCTGAATTGATATCAGAGGAAACGGGCATGACTTTCGAAAGCCGCCATACGGCCGACTTAAAGAAAAAAATTGAAGCGATGTACGGTCGGACTTTCAACAATGCTAAGATTGCTGTCGCTTCACATAAGCGTTATAATGCGGAAAGGTATTATAATGAAATAATCACAGTGTATAAAATGTAAAAATATTATAATATTTATGGCTTATCAAAAAACTGTTCCTATTCCTACGGACGCAAGTATCATCCTGACTTATCGTTGTCCCATGAAGTGCAAGATGTGCAACATCTGGTTTAATCCCACCAACAAAAGCGAAGAGATAAAAGCGAGTGATTTGAGAACACTGCCTAAGTTGAAGTTTATCAACCTGACGGGTGGCGAACCTTTCGTCCGCGAGGATTTGGCGGAGATTGTGGAGGAATGCTACCGGCATACCGACCGTATTGTCATTTCGACCAGCGGATGGTTTGAGGATCGTGTGGTGGCGCTGGCAAAGAAGTTTCCAAATATCGGCATCCGCATCTCTATCGAGGGATTGAGTTGTAAGAACGATGAACTGCGTGGACATGCGGGAGGTTTCGACAAGGGACTTCGTACACTGCTGACATTGAAGGAAATGGGGCTGAAAGATATCGGTTTCGGCTGCACGGTGTCTAACAATAATTCTAAAGACATGCTTTCGCTCTACCAACTGAGCAAGAGCTTGGGGATGGAGTTCGCCACAGCTGCTTTTCATAATTCGTACTACTTCCACAAAGAAGACAATGTAATCACTAATAAAAATGAGGTGTGTGGTGACTTCAAGCAACTCATTGAATGGCAGCTGAAGGAGCGTCATCCGAAGAGCTGGTTCCGTGCCTGGTTCAATATGGGACTGATAAATTATATTGAAGGCGGTCGCCGTATGTTGCCTTGTGAGGCCGGTTCGGCTAACTTCTTCATTGATCCCTTTGGTGATGTATATCCTTGTAATGGGCTGGAAGAGAAGTATTGGAAGAAGTCGATGGGAAACATTCATGAAACTCCCGACTTTATGACTATATGGGAGAGTGAGCAGGCACAGGAGGTTCGCGCCATGGTGCGCCGTTGTCCCAAAAACTGCTGGATGGTGGGAACTGCCAGTCCTGTGATGCACAAATATATCAAGTATCCGCTGAAGTGGGCGTTGGTCAATAAACTGAAATCACTGCAAGGAAAAGATATTTGTCTGGAACCGAAATGGTGCGATGTAGGGCAAGATCCTGAGCAAGGTGATTTAAGGGAGAAATTCTGATGAAACTAGTAGTTACCGGCACCCGTGGTATCCCCGATATCATGGGTGGCGTAGAGACGCATTGCGAGGAACTGTTACATGTTGTTAGACATAAAATAATATAATTCACTTGATAGTTATCCTTATATGAAAAATAAAAGCTATATTTGTGATAAAATCTCGAATGAAGCGATTAAAGTATGATTATTCAATTTACAATAGGAAATTTTCTATCTTTCAAAGAACAGTCTACATTGTCATTAGCGGCATCGGCTTTGAAAGAAATACAGGTTCCGGCTGAAGATATAATCTTTAGTGTAGGGACTGCCGGATTATTGTTAATGAAGAGTGCGGTTGTTTACGGTGCCAATGCATCCGGTAAATCCAATTTCATTAAAGCATTTGAGTTCTTCAAGTGGTATGTGATAAATTCATCGAAGGATATTCAGGCAGGGGAACGTGTCAATATAGAAAGTTTCCGGTTAAATTCGCTTACAGCAGGTGAACCAGGTTATTTTGAAGCCATATTCTGTGATGAGGATAATCAATATCGTTATGGTTTTGAAGCTGACAATTCATCGGTACATTCGGAATGGCTCTATCAAAAAGCTAATAAGAAAAGGGCTAAGGAGGTGGAATTATTCTACCGGGAAAAAGACAGTTTTGATATTCATACCAAGTTTGCCGTTGGTAAAGAGCTTGCAGGTAAACGAATGGTGAGAGCAAATGCACTATTACTTTCTGTTGCGGCACAATTCAATGATCCGACGGCAGTGGAGATCATGAAATGGTTGAACGATACCACTATTATTTCAGGTTCTAATGATGAGAAGATATGGAATACCGCCACCATCCAACTGGATGACATCACAATGAAACAGCGAATTGTGGAGTTTTCCCGTTATGCTGATTTAGGTATTGAAAATATTGAAAAAATTGATAATACTATTGTCAGTACGCATACACAATACGATGATGAAGGTAATGAAGTCAAAGCTGTTACCTTCCCATTCAGGAAAAATGAATCGGAAGGTACAATAAAGTATTTTTCTTTAGCATATCCCATTATTGATGCTTTGGATAATGGGAAGCGTCTGATTATAGATGAATTTGATTCCAAAATGCATCCACTTCTTACGTGTAGAATTATTACCTTGTTTAATTCAAAAGAAACAAATCCGAAAAATGCCCAATTGATTTTCACTACCCACGATACAAACTTGTTGAGTGCTAATATATTCCGACGAGATCAGATTTGGTTTACACAAAAAGACCGTTATGGAGCAACCGAACTTTATTCATTGGCAGAGTATAAAGTTCGTAATGATGCTTCGTTTGAAAAAGATTACCTGTCCGGAAAGTATGGAGCTATTCCAATTGTCGGAGATTTAACCCGTTTGTTTAATACGCAAGAAAAATAAACTATGGCGGCTACAAAAAGGAAAAATATGAATCCGCGTATCGAAAGAAAGATAACCCGTATCAGTGGTGTGCGTGAAGTGAAACAAACATTTCTGATTATTTGCGAGGGGGTTAATACTGAACCAGACTACTTTAATGCCTTCCGCTTGACTTCTGCCACTGTGAAAGCTATCGGTCAAGGCATGGGGACATTAGCATTAGTACAGAAAGCTATCAATATAAAAGAGCAGGAAAGGCAAAGAGGAAGGACATACAATCAGAATTGGGTGGTCTTTGACAAAGATGATTTTCCAGAAAATGACTTTAACTCCGCAATCCTGTCAGCTCGCCAGAATGGTTTTGAAGTGGCTTATAGCAACCAGGCTTTTGAATTTTGGTTCTTGCTTCACTTCAATCTGTATCAGGGGGCTTTGCATCGTTCCAGATATGAAAAAATGTTGAGTACTTTGCTCGGATTTGCTTATACAAAGAAGTCGGGCGTAAGCTCTAAAATGTTTAATGCTTTATTTCTTAAACAAGAACAAGCCATTAATCACGCTAAAACTATCATGAAACAATTTGATGGGAATAATCCGGCACAACAAGAGTCTTCTACTACTGTTTATAGGCTTGTAGAAGAATTGAATAATTTTTTATAGAAAGCCAAATAATTGGGGCGAAGTTGCCTTTGTCTGGTTGTTGAGGGATTTGGCGTGGTTTCTTAATAACTAATATTTACCGATAAAACTTATCTCCTCATTTCCTGTATCAGGAAATGAGGCTAAATGCATTGTGGCTGTCCTATTCGGATTGTAGCTTCATTAATAATAATCTAAATTCTGATGAAACTAGTAGTTACCGGCACCCGTGGTATCCCCGATATCATGGGTGGCGTAGAGACGCATTGCGAGGAACTGTTTCCCCGCATTGCGGATAGGGATGTGGATACGACCGTAATCCGCCGCAGGAGTTACGTGAGAGATTCACTCACGGAATGGAAGGGTGTGAAACTGGTGGACATTGATGCGCCTAAAAAGAAATCTTACGAAGCGATTGTCCATACATTCCGTGCCATCAACCTGGCGAAAAAGTGGAAGGCGGACGTGGTGCATATTCATGCCATCGGGCCTGCGCTATTAGTGCCATACGCCAAGATGCTCGGCATGAAGGTGGTGTTCACGCATCACGGGCCCGACTATGACCGTGACAAGTGGGGCTTTGCCGCCAAAAGTGTGCTGAAACTGGGGGAGCGGTTGGGATGCAGGTTTGCAGATGATGTAATCGTCATATCTGAAGTAATTCAGGATCTGATTGCCCGGAAGTACCATCGGCGTGAGAGGGTACATCTGATTTACAATGGTGTGCCGAAGCCTGAAATTTGCGACTATCCCGACTATTTTGAAGAACTGGGTATTGAGAAAGGAAAGTACATCCTTGGCATGTGTCGTTTTGTGCCGGAGAAAAACCTCCATCACCTGATAGAAGCTTTTAAGAAGTTGGAAGCTGGAGATTGTAAGTTAGTGCTGGCGGGCGATACGGATTTTGAAGATGAATATTCACTGGGGTTGAAGAAGATGGCGCAAGAGGCAGGCGTGGTGCTGACGGGATTCGTGAAGGGACGTAAGTTGCACTCGTTGCTGACAAATGCTCGCTGTTATTGCCTGCCTTCATCGCATGAAGGGTTGCCTATTGCATTATTGGAGGCCATGAGTTATCACTTGCCGGTGGTGGTGAGTAATATTCCTGCCAATCTGGAGGTAGGCCTTTCTTCTGACTGCTATTTTCATTGTGGAGATGTGGGTGCTCTTGCCGCTCGATTGCAGAAGGTGATAGACGAGGATTATCATAGTGTGCAGTATGACATGGCTCCGTATGATTGGGACAAGATTGCAAAGCAGGTGATGGGAGTTTATGAGGGTTTGTTGAAATAAGAATAAAACGGATGATGATAAAGAAGTTGATTTACGGGACAGTGTTACTGATGGTTGTATGCTTGCAGCAAACGAAAGCGCAATATGTATATGGCACCACGGGGCTTCTTCACGCCCCCAGCGCGGATATGCAGCGCGACAAGACTTTTCTGTGCGGGTTTTCCTATCTGCAAGTGGCGGCTACCCCGAAGCATTGGAATTATGACACGTGGAATTACTACATAAACATCACCCTCTTTCCGTGGCTGGAAGTGGCTATACCTGTACGCTGCACAAAATAGGATTGCCCCAGTATGGTTATTCATATAAGTTCCGCAATCAGGACCGCCAGTTTTCCGCCCGGCTGCGTGTATGGAAGGAGGGATGGTGGAAGGAGTGGACACCGCAGATAGTGGTGGGGGCGAACGATCCGTCCACCAACGATGTGCTGGGCGACCCCGATAAGGACGATTATGGTTTTACGGGTACGTCTTCGGTGGGTAACGGACACTGGAACCGCTATTACATAGTTGCCACCAAGCACTTCGGGTGAAGAATGTGGGGGAGTTGGGGATGCACTTCGGTTATGTCTATAACAAGCGGCTGGATTATCACCGGAACGGACCTGTGGCGGGGGTGAATTTTCAGTTTGCCCTGCCGGCTACCTCTTTTTGGATGAAGGCTGTGAATGGGCTGAATGTGATAGCGGAATACGATAGTTATTCGGTGAATTGCGGTATCGGGTATAACTTCTGGAAGGATTATATCGGTGGTGTGGTGGAACTGACCCAATGTAAGTATCCCAGTGCAGGGATGGTATTCAGGATACATCTGAAATAAGGGATGATGTATGGCAAGAAACGACGGTCTCCGTGACTACCAGCAGGAGATGAAGCTCCGCCTCTTTGAAGAGTGGGAGCTTCACCGGAGTGTGATGGTACAGATGCCCACCGGCACGGGAAAGACACATCTGCTGGCTGCGGTGGTGAAAGAGTTTCTCTGTGGTGGCGGTGTCGGTATGCGGGTGTGGATAGTGGCACACCGCAGGGAGCTGGTGGAGCAGATAGAGGAAACCGTAGCCCGGTATGGAATGGGAAAAGAACCGGACAAATCGGCAAAGAACGGAAGGACGGGGAAAGACAGTATGCCGGAAGAATCCGGGAGGGTGCGGGTATTTTCCATCCAGTGGTTGTCCCGTAACTGGAAGAATAGGGAGGAATCCCCCGGATTGATCGTCATTGACGAGGCACATCATGCTTTGGCGGAAACCTACCGGGAGCTTTGGAAGAGATATCCGGAGGCAAGGAAACTGGGCATGACTGCTACTCCCTGCCGGCTGAACCGCAAGGGATTCACGGATTTGTTTGATACCCTGATTACTT
>NZ_BAKM01000077.1 GCF_000614185.1 Phocaeicola sartorii JCM 17136 = DSM 21941
TGTTGCTTGATTGGCAGCTGTAGTTGCCGGACTGGCAACAGGAACTGTAAGTTCGGCAACAGAACCGGCTGCTTGCGCGGGGGTATTTTTCAGTCCGTCGCACCACAGGGGGGAGTAGAATCCCAGCAGGTGGGTACGGTTTTCGTTCCAGATGAGGCCGAATGAGCAGCACTTCCTGATGTTTTCCAGCAAGGTGGTGGTATGCGTGGTTTTCATGGACTGGCAGATTTGGTAGAGGTTGCGCATGGGATATATTCCTTCGGCAGTCATGTAGGGTGTCAGTCCCAGATAGAGATCCAGCAGTTTCAGTGTGGCGGAATCAGTGATTCCTTTTGCTTTCCACTGGTGGATCATTTTCTGTGTCTCGCTGATGGAGACGTTTTGTTTCAATGCTTTTATAGCCATGTATACTTGTTTTTGTAATAATGGCGGTGAAGTTACAAAGGAAAAAATAGACGCGTCTGTCCACTGTGGACAGACAATTATGAGACAGATGGTATTATTAACAATGTTTAAACTGAAAAAAATGAAAGACAGAGAGTTTTCTACAAAGAAGTTGGCCGAGAGCATCAAGCTCTTAGAAAAGCCAGTGGTGTTAATGTAAAAGAATTTTGTAAATCTATCCACATGACGGAACGTAGCTATTACAGTGCTCTTAAAAGTAAACTGACAACTTGAATTTTTATGCTACTATCATGCATTCTTTGGTGGAAAATTATGGCGACTGCGGAATGGACGAGGAGATAGAGGCGGTGAAACGCGAGTGGTGGAATGTGGTGACGGAGAACTCGTGGGAGTATCTGACGGGGGAGAAAAAAGAGGAGTTGTGAGGATATTTTACCGTAATCACGGTAAACCGCATGGACTGAAAAAATGGAATGCCAGCTTAATTAAAACATCTATTTATTTTTTATGAGAGTAGGAATACTAAATCTTCCATTTGACAATAATTATGGAGGTAATTTACAGCGGTATGCTCTGGCAAGAGTATTATGGGAGATGGGGCATGATGTGAAGCACATAAACCTGCGATACTCGTACTGTCTGCCTTTTTATAAAAAACCGTATTGCTATGCCAAAAGACTGTTAATGAAACTGCTAGGTTCTAAATCTTCCATTTTTTTAGAACAGGAAAGGAAAAGGGAAGACGAGCGGATGGAAATAAATGCGTTAAATTTTTATGAGCGTTATGTGAACCATACTCGTGTTGTCTATGGAATAAAAGAGATAGGTCAAGTATGCAGGGAAAATAAATTCCAAGCTGTTGTTGTCGGTTCCGATCAGGTGTGGAGGCATGGCATGGTAAAAGGTGTGCTGGGGCTGGATAATTATATGCTGGGATTTATTCATGATGAACACATAAAGAAAATAGCCTATGCGGTATCTTTAGGAACTGAACAACGGTTAGGAAGTGCGCAAGTGCAGCGGTATTCTAAATTTTACAATAAATTCAGTGCTGTGTCTGTCAGGGAATCTCAGTCGGTAGCACTCTTTGATGAATATGGATGGACGGAGCCGCGTGCGCAACATGTTCTTGACCCGGTGTTCTTGCTGAAAAAGGAAGATTATGTGACGCTAACGGAAAAAGAGACTGTAGACAATGCGGCGAAGAATAGAATTTTCTGTTACATACTTGACACCAATAAAAGGATAGAAGACATCATTCGGTGTAAAGAAAGGGAGTTGGAGTCGGCTTCTGTGACAGTCGGCTTAAAAGATACCGAAAAGGTGTCTGTTGAGCAATGGTTGTACAACATATATACGTGCCGTTTGATGATAACCGACTCTTTCCACGGAGTGGCATTCTCCATTCTTTTCAACAAACCGTTTGTATTCTGCGGTAATGAGAAACGCGGGAATATGCGGTTAAGTTCACTCTATAAGATGTTTATGATAGACTCAGAACAGACGGAACATCTTGATTGGCAGGCGATAAATAGAAACATTGAACAGTTCAGACGGGTGTCTGAGGATTTTTTGAATCATAGTCTTAGAGCTGAGTGAAATGCTGATATATATTATACTTTATTCCATGCTGTTGCCGGGCATATTATATGATGCGGTAAGGAAGTCATTGTCTGCAAAGAAAGCTGTTCTTGGTTTCTATGTACTTCTGTTTACGCTGTTCCGTGGATTGAGGTGGAATACGGGCACAGACTGGTCGCAATATTTGTGGCATTTTCAATATTTGAACATAGATAATGTGTTCAGTTATTCCAGATATGGGGGTGATGAGACTTTGGAGCCGCTTTATGCGCTTATTAATGTGCTGGTGGGCTTTGTTGGTAATTATTCATTGTTCTTGCTGGTGACTAACCTGTTTGTTCTGTACACTTATTATTGGTTCAGTATAAAGTATACGCCCAAGCCTGTTGTTACGTTTGCTTTGCTGCTATTGTGCGCTAGCTTTTTTCCTGTCAGGATGGAGCTGGCTGTCACTGTTCTGATGTGGACGATTCCGTCGTTGGTGCATAAAGACTTCAAGTCCTTCCTGTTTGTAACGTTTCTGGCTTTTTTCATTCATAAGGCTACAATTGTCTATCTTCCTTTTTATTGGCTGCTGCATTGCCGTTTCGGGCTGTTTTTGCAAATAGGCTTGTATACGGTATGCACCTTTATGATAAACGAGGCGCTTATAAGTAAAATAATACTGTTGCTGTCGTTGCTGATTCCTATTTCGTCCGTTCAGGTGGCAGCTCAAAACTATCTGCACTCCAATTTTGACTATGGACTGGAAAGCGTGGTATCAGGCTCGATGTCTTATGTCATGGCGGTCTCATTTTTAGTGCTGATGCACTATAGCCTATACAGAAAGAAAATATTCTGTATAGAGTTTCAGTAAACGCCTATCTGTTCATGTCGTGCATATCTCAGGTGATACCCGAAAGTCTGGGCGATTTAGGTAGGGTGGGCGGTTGTTTTATCTGGGGCTTGCCTATTGCTTTTTCTTTTATAACAGAATGTTATTTGAAGACCAGGTTTAAATATATTACGTTTATGCTGTTGGTCTTGTATTGTGTATACAAGTTCATCAGACTTTGCTCCCTTTTTCCTGCGGCTTTATTTCCTTATTATTCAATTTTTGATTCACCTCCTTATGTGCGATAAAAATATATTGTTTGTAACTACTTACAATCCGTATGTGCAGAAAACCGGTGCGCATCAACGTACCCGGCATTTGTTTAATGCGCTGAAGCAGACGGCACATGTGGACGTATTGTTCTTTAATCTGTATGATAAGAATGTACCGATAACAGATAGCCATGTCTTTATGTATGATGTAGATCTTGAAGCCGGTGCTTTATCCAAACTGAAAGGCTGTGTGCCGTTTGGACAGCATGTAATAGCGCTGAAGAACGGGCGGTGCAGCCGCATTTATCGCGAAATGATTCAGCGCAGGAAATACGATGTCGTTGTTTTCCGTTATTTGGCTACAGCGGTGATGTGTGGTGTTGAAGATTATGCGGATGTAGTGATTGACATAGACGATATACCTTGGCACAATTATCACAAGATGGCGGAAAACCCATCGTACTCTTGGATTAAAAGGGTTTATTTCGGATACAAAAGCTGGGGGATAAAGAGGGTTGCCTCTCGAATCATGAAGCGATGCAGATTATATTATACGGCCAATCCTCAAGACTGCCTCACCGATAACAGCCGATATCTGCCTAATATTCCTGCCATTCTTGAGAGTCAGGATTATGTGTCCGCTTGCAATAAAAACATACTGTTTGTCGGATTCATGGCTTTCCCTCCCAATTATCAGGGGGTGGACCATTTTATTAACTATATATGGAGGAATGTATGCCGGAAGCATCCGGACGCGCATTTTTATGTGGTGGGGAAAGGGACACCGGAACATTTGCGTAAGGCATGGGAGTCATACCCCCATGTGCATGTATTGGGCTTTGTGGACGATTTGAAGGAAATGTATAGAAAGTGTTCTGTGGTGGTGTCGCCGGTGTATAGTGGTGCGGGTACTAATATAAAGGTATTGGAGGCACTGGCCATGAAGAAGATTTGTGTCGTTTCGGATTTTGCTTTCAAGGGTTTTGACGCTCATCTGACGGATGGGGTGGATTTGTTGGTGGCACGGTCGGATAGTGATTATACCGTATTGTTAGACAAAGTTTTGTCTGATGTTTCGGCTTGTATGAATCTGGCGGTGCACGGCTACGTTTCTATTCGAAAAAATTATACATCATGTGCGGTGGTGTCAGTGATAAAGGACAGCTTGCTGCCGGATTGTTGACTTATTGTAAAAAATAGATAAAAGATGCTATTTCTGGTACGGGTATGATGAGCGAAGTGCACGGTGCATTCCAGAAGGACAGGCTCTTGTATTCATTAAAATAAATAGATTATGTTATTTTCAGTAGTGATTCCTGTTTACAACAAGGAAAAAGAGATACGCAGTACATTGGAAACAGTACTGGTGCAGTCCTTTACTGATTTTGAGGTTGTATTGGTGGACGACGGCTCCTCCGATGGGAGTATGGAGGTAGTTAAGGGAATAAAAGACAGCAGGATACGGTTGCTCTCGCAGAAAAACCAGGGAGTGTCCGCTGCCCGCAATGCAGGTATCAGACAGGCGGCTGGACAATACATCGCCTTGTTGGATGCGGATGACAGGTGGGAGCCTTCTTATTTAAAAGAGCAATATGATTTGATACAAAAATACCCTCAGTGCGGAGTATTTGCAGTAAACTACAGTTATGTGTATTCATCGGGAGCAAAAGTGCCGAACCGGGTAAATCATTTGGATTTTTGTGGCATGGACGGTATTCTGAAAGACTATTTCCGGGTGGCGGCATTTTCGCAGCCTCCTGTATGTGCTTCGTCCGTTGTGATAAGGAAAGATTGTCTGGAGTCGGTGGGAGGTTTTCCTGTGGGAATCACTTCGGGTGAGGATCTGATTACTTGGGCCAGATTGGCATATCGGTATGAGATAGCCTACAGTAAGAAGTGCCTTGCATGGTATATACTGAGGGAAGAACTGGAGCTGACCTCAACTCCTACCCGTTTTTTTGACGGTGATTATGTGGAACAACAACTGATAGCTTTGTTGCGTAAGGATGCTGGCTATATGTATAAATCATCGTTGCGCAAATACATAGGTCTTTGGTTCAAAATGAAGTCTTCTGTGTATTTCAGAGCCGGTCGGAAAAGAGAATGTTGGAAGTATGGGATGAAGTCTCTTCGTTACAATCCTGCTTGTATAGGGCAGTATGCCATTCTATTGCTTGCCGTGCTGCCCTTGGGAGTCCGGAATATGGCAAAGCGGTATGTCCAATCAGTTAAAACAAAAAAAAGAGTATCATGACACAGGTGTTGAAAAGAGTTTTTTATTATATCATGCTGGCATTGTCTTTTTGCTCGCGTGCGTTGCATAACAGGAATCTGACCATGAGGTTGGCTATGGCTGCTTATCGGAGCCAAGGTGTGGTGTTTTGCGGAATGCCCCGTTATATTCATCCGGATGCCTATCTGGATGGTAGCGGAGGGTTATATATAGGTGAGCGTGTGGTTGTTTCCACTAAAGTGATAGTTCTAACTCACGATTATTCTGTAAACGTGCGACAGATGGCAAATCCCACTTTATTTTGTATAGATAATTTGCCTAAAGAGGATGCAGGTATATTCGAAAGTGTTAGGATCGGAGACTGGTCTTTCTTGGGAGCAGGTTGTATTGTCTTGCCCGGAAGTACTATTGGAAAATATTGTATCATAGGCGCGGGAGCGTGGTAAAGGGAAATATTCCCGATTATTCTGTGGTGGCAGGGAATCCGGCTAAAATAATTAAAAGAACTTGCTGATAGTTGAAGTGATTGTGTAGTTTTCAGAACATAGAAAAATGAAGCCTCGTATTCTTTTCATCCTTCATCTTCCTCCTCCCATACATGGCGCAGCCATGATGGGAAAATACATTCAGGAAAGCGAATTGATAGACTCTTCTTTCGATTCTTATTGTATAAATTTAGCGACAGCCGGCAGTTTATCTGATATCGGACGTACAAGTTTCAAAAAACTGTTGAGATATGTATTGCTTCTGAAGCATATTTCTCACGTTGTAAGAGAAATTCGTCCCGAATTGGTTTATATTACCCCGAATGCTGGAGGAAAAGCTTTCTTCAAAGACTTTATTGTGGTACAGCTGCTCAAAATTATGGGATGTAAAGTCATAGCTCATTATCACAATAAAGGAGTTTCGGCTTATCAGAGTAAATGGGTTTATAACTTCCTCTATAAACGTTTTTTCAGTAATCTGAAAGTAATCCTGTTGGCAGAGAGTCTTTATAAGGATATAGCTAGGTATGTAAAAAGGGAAGATGTATATATTTGTCCGAATGGCATACCAAACTCATGTAAGGAAGAACTGAAAGCAAGACGGAATAACGAAGTCCCTCATTTACTTTTTCTTTCTAATTTATTGATCAGTAAGGGCGTAACAGTATTACTTGATGCACTTAAAATATTAAAAGAGAAAGAATATACTTTTGTTTGTCAGTTTGTTGGTGGAGAAACATCAGAAATAGGGGCTGTACAGTTTTCAGAAGAAGTGGATAAACGGAATTTGAATGATAGGGTTGCTTATGTCGGTCGAAAAATAGGAGAAGAGAAGGAGGTTTTTTTTAGACAAGCGGATGTCTTTGTTTTTCCAACTTATTATTATAATGAGTGTTTCCCTTTGGTCATTTTGGAAGCCATGGAATATAAACTGCCGGTCATTTCCACCAATGAAGGCGGCATCCCCGATATGGTGAAAGATGGAGAAAATGGTTTGATTTGTGAAAAGCAGAATCCGGTTTCGTTGGCTGATTGTATGGCGGAGTTGTTGGATGATGAAGAATTAAGAGTTAAAATGGGAAATGCCGGTTATGAGAAATTCTGTCGGGAGTTTACTTTAGATCAGTTTGAAAATAGAATGAGAGACATACTAAATCAAAATCTGTTTTCATCCTGACATTAGCAAATTAAAGGAGAGACTATCAAATTCTTATATTACTTTCTTGTTCAAAAGAATAAGAATCTGTATATTTGCTATCGAAGAATGATGTATGGATATGAAAACGACTTCCGAATATATGGCATTATTGCGTAAGTACATGGTTGAGAACGCTCATAAGTATGGCATTATGCGCATGGGAATCTTCGGTTCGGTTGCACGTGGCGAGCAAACCGAAGATAGTGATGTGGATGTGTGTGTGGAATTGCAAACTCCCAGTATGTTTTGTCTGGTCCATATAAAGGACGAACTTCAGCATTTGTTTGGTTGTGCCGTTGATATTGTCAGATTGCGTGAAGATATGGACAAGTTGCTGAAACAAAATATAATGGAGGAAGGAATATATGCATAAGAAGGAGATGGTTGATGCCATGTTGGTTGTCTTTGAGGTGGTAAAAACAACCTTCCTTCCATGTTGACGATTATCAAAAAGATGAGGACAGAGCTTCCGCTTCATGAAATTTAGAATCTTATTATATGTAGCCTTCATAGACTAACTTAGCGATGTGTGAACAACCAGTAGCGCATCCACAATCTCATTCCAGCATTCTTTGTCCAGCATAAAATAAGGAATACTTTCCGCTTCGCCTTCCATCCGTACAAACAAATGTCGCATGGTGTCTGTCGGGGCATATTCGTAAAATTCCAGTTCCTCCACCCGGTATCCTTTTGCACGGACCCGGGCAATAACTTCTTGCCGCTCCTTGTCGGACAGGTTTCTGCCTATCTCGTAAAGGGAGTGTAAAGCATTGCCGTATCCGGTGTGGATGCGGTCATGAATGGACGGAAAATCTTTTAATCGGCTCATGCGTTCGCTGTTGGGCCACAAAAATAATATAATATTTTAGAACTGCCATATTCATGTTATTGAAGTTGACAAATTTGTCCCTGGTGGAAAGTCGCCAGGGGTTGGCCGCTTTGCCGGAAGGCAAACTCCTGATCAATACCATCAACGCCCATTCCTACAACACGGCCCAAAAAGACAAGCTCTTTGCCGAAGCTTTGCAGCGGGGGGATGTGTTGATCCCCGACGGGGCAAGCATCGTGAAGGCGTGTCGTTGGCTGAATGCCAAATCCAAACCTGCAGGGCGCATTGCCGGCTGGGATTTGTTCGAATTTGAAATGAACAAGTTGAACCGGAGGGGAGGAAAATGTTTTTTCATGGGCAGCAGCGAAAAGGTGCTGGCATTGATCAAACGGCGTGCAGCGGTGGATTTCCCTCACATCGAAGTGGAAACCTATTCGCCACCCTATAAGCCGGAGTTTTCGGAAGAGGAGAATCGGGCGATAGTCGAAGCCATCAACAAGGCAAATCCTGATTTGCTCTGGATAGGGATGACTGCCCCCAAACAGGAGAAATGGGCGTACACGCATTGGAATGAATTAAATATCCAC
>NZ_BAKM01000076.1 GCF_000614185.1 Phocaeicola sartorii JCM 17136 = DSM 21941
CCAACCGTAATAATACCCTATATTTTTACCATTTTTATATTGTTTGAGTTTGTATATAAATAACTGATATTTAGAGATTATTAGGAAAATGATTTGGCTTTTGATTTGCTGTTTTTTCCGATAATCTCTATTTTTGTATGCAAATCGTATGTACAAAATAGACGTATAACAATAAACAAGGCAGCCTATGTTCAAGTATTCAAAAGATGGAATATCCGTACTATCGGTACTGGATGCACGTAGGGCGAAGAAAAGCGGTCTGTTCCCTGTCAAGATACAAGTGATACACAACCGCAAGCAGAAATATTATTCCACCGGAAAGGAATTGTCCAAAGAGGACTGGGAAATCCTTGCCGAAAGCAAGAGCCGCAGACTGATTGAGATACGGGCAAGCGTGGAAAACAGTTTCTCCATCATAAAAAGCCAAGTGGAAGCCCTTGCGGAACGTGGGGACTTCTGTTTCGATGCGCTCAGCATGAGGTTGGGCAGGTGTACGGTACAACCCTTAACACAGCCATACAGGGGAAAATAGACGCATTCAAACTCAACGGGCAGGTAAATTCCTATTATAACTACCGCAGCACGTTGAAAAGCATAGAACGGTTCGCAGGCGGCAGCGTGCCGTTCTCTGCGGTTTCTGCGGACTGGCTGTCACGCCTTGACAAGTTCCTGCGGAACGAGGGCAAGACCGTCACCACCATAAATTTCTATATGAAAGCCCTTAAATGCGTGGTGAATGACGCAAGACGCAACGGGATTTTAAAAGAAGCCCAATACCCGTTCGGCAGGGGGAAGTACGAGATTCCGAGCGGCAACAGCCGAAAGTTAGCCTTGACGATGGAACAGATAAAAAAAGTCGTGACATACAAGGGCAGCAAGACCGTTGAGAAGTACCGGGATTTTTGGTTTTTCTCCTACCTGTGCAACGGTATCAATTTCAGGGATATGCTTTTCTTGCGGTATGGGAACATCGTGGACGGTGAAATCTGCTTTGTACGCTCCAAGACATCGCACACGTCCAACCATATACGGGAAATAAGGGCGGTACTCACTCCCGAAATGCGGGATATTATAAAACGGTGGGGAAACCCTGACGATGGGAAACCCGATACTTTCCTGTTCAAGTACGCCAGAGAAACGGAGGACGAATTTGTCATTTCCAATATTGTCAGACGGGTAACGCACCGTTGCAACATCGCTTTGGCTAAAATAGCCCAAGCTGTCGGTGTCCCCCGTTTCACGACCTATTCCGCCCGGCATTCCTATGCGACTGTCTTAAAACGCAGCGGAACGAACATCGCTTACATATCCGAGAGTTTGGGGCATTCAAGCCTTGCCATCACGGAGAACTACCTCGCCAGTTTCGAGCAGGAGGAGCGGATAAGGAATGCGCAGTTATTAACCAAATTCGATTGAGCCATGCCGAACAAGAAAACCAAGACGGTGAAGATTAGACACCTTGAATGTTTCAGTGCCATTTACGAGGAACTGGCGCAGAATCCCGAATACGCAGGCTACGAAATAGAAGAAGCCGTACTGCAAGTGAAATCATATATTCCCCCTACTGTTAAAGACGTGGACAAGGCGATAGAGAAAATAAGGTTCAGCCATGCCACCCGTAAATACAAGTACCCCGTATTCGAGCAGGGAACTGATAGACCAAAAGACATTGGCGAAAATGGCGGGCGTGAGCAGGCAGACCGTAGCCCGGTGGGAGGAACTCGGTTTCATATCCCGTTCGGACATAGGGCTGTCGGGAAACAAATATTTCGTAATAAAAGAAGTCGTTTCCCAACTTGAAAGGTTAAAGGATGTGAAATAGCGGCATTCGCATAATCACTTAACATACATAGGACAAACGGTGTGTTGGAAGGACAAAATCACCAATACATCGTTTGTCCCTTTTTTTATCCCGCTCCAATCTTGCCGGATGTCCTGCATTGTCCCAAGTTGTCCGGTCTGTGTCAAGTGATTAGTAATTGAATAATCGGTTTCTTTTATTCTTCCTTTGCGGCATCAACCGGTTGCAACGGCTATGACGGTAGCCAAGTAATAACTAAAAAAGGAAGAAAATATGACGAACATTATTCTGACAACGCCCGAAGAACTCCGGGCTATCGTGAGCGAAACCGTTTCCCAGTCATTGGCAGGATTCACCCAGCCGAGGAACGAACCCGACAACCTCACGCCCGATGTGGCGGTAGAGGTGCTGGAACGACACGGTTTTCTGATTTCAAAGGCACGGCTCTACAAGCTGACCGCAAAAAAGGAAGTGCCGTTCCGCAAATACGGGAACAAATTGCTTTTCTCACGGAAAGAGCTTCTCACGTGGGCGGAAAACCTTACAAAAAGGGTGAACGACAAGGACGAGGCGGCACTCGCCATCGCCAAGAGCGCAAACCGGAAAATCCGTAACTATGGAAAATAAGAGGAAAGAAGAAGCCGGGCAGGGTGTTACCATGCAGAAAGAGGATTTCGCAGCCCTTTGGAAAACCATTCATTTAAAGGTGACGGACACTTACGAAGTGCCGCCCGAAATACTCTGGGTGAACGGCTCTACCATTGGCACGCTGGGTAATTTCAGCGCATCCACAGGCAAAGCCAAGAGCAAAAAGACATTCAATATTTCCGCCATTGTTGCGGCAGCGTTGAAGAATGACGAGGTACTGAAGTATTCGGCATACCTGCCACCGAACAAACGGAAAATCCTCTATGTAGATACCGAGCAGAGCAAATACCATTGCCATAAGGTCATGGAGCGTATTTTGCGACTTGCCGGACTGCCTACCGACAAGGACAGGGACGATTTTGTTTTCATCGTGCTAAGAGAGCAGACCCCCGACAAGCGGAAACAGATTATCGGCTATATGCTTGAAAATATGCCCGATGTGGGGTTGCTCATCATTGACGGAATCCGTGACTTGATGTACGACATCAACAGCCCCAGCGAATCAACCGACCTAATCAACCTTTTGATGCGCTGGTCAAGTGGGTATAACCTGCATATCCACACCGTGCTGCATTTGAACAAGGGGGATGACAACACAAGGGGGCATATCGGTACGGAACTGAACAACAAGGCTGAAACCGTCCTGCAAATCACGAAAAGCCAGCAGGACGGCAACATAAGCGAGGTAAAGGCGATGCACATACGTGACCGGGAATTTGACCCGTTCGCATTCCGTATCAATGACAACGCTTTACCCGAAATCGTGGATGATTATGTATTCCAACAACCTAAGCAGGACAGGAACTTTTCGCTTACGGAACTGACTGAACAGCAACACCGGGAAGCGTTGGAGAACGGTTTCGGCAAGCAGGTGGTACAAGGCTATTCCAATGTCATAGCGGCATTGAAACAGGGTTATGCGAGTATCGGTTACGAGCGTGGACGCAATGTTCTTGTGTCGCTTAACAAGTTTCTTGTGAACAAGCGCATGATTGTGAAAGAGGGCAAGGGCTACCGCTATAATCCCGATTTCCATTATTAAAAGTCAGTTTGGTTTAGTCCGGGTGTATATACAAGAGGAACGGACTTACTATTTCCCAGTATCGGAACAGGCAGGTTTAGTATGGTACGGGTGTATATATAACGGACTAAACAGGACTGGTGCACTTTTCAACTATTTTTTTATCCCCAAAAAGAAAATGTTATGAACATCGAAGATGTGAAACAAATACCCATCGCAGACTATCTGCACAGTTTAGGTTACTCTCCTGTCAAACAGCAGGGTAACGGTTTATGGTACAAATCACCGTTAAGGGAGGAACACGAACCGTCTTTCAAGGTGAACACTGACCGCAACCTTTGGTATGACTTTGGCGCAGGCAAGGGCGGCAACCTCATCGCACTGGCAAAGGAACTCTATTGTTCAGACAGCTTGCCATACCTTTTAAACCGGATAGCGGAACAGACACCGCACATCCGTCCGGTCAGTTTTTCTTTTCCCCAGCGTAGGAAAGAACCGAGTTTCCAGCATTTGGAAGTCCGTGACCTTACCCATCCGGCATTGCTCCGTTACTTGCAGGGACGGGGTATCAATATCGAACTGGCAAAAAGAGAATGTAAGGAACTCCATTTTACCAATAACGGCAGACCGTTCTTCGCTATCGGTTTCCCGAACATGACAGGAGGTTATGAGGTGCGCAACTCTTTTTTCAAAGGCTGCATCGCCCCGAAAGACATCACCCATATACGGCAGCAGGGAGAGCCGAGAGAGAAATGTCTGGTGTTCGAGGGTTTCATGGACTACCTCTCTTTCCTTACGCTCCGTATGAGGAACTGTCCGACCATGCCCGACCTTGACAGGCAGGATTATGTCATTCTTAACTCTACCGCCAATGTGTCGAAAGCCCTTGACGTGATGTCCCTGTATGAACGCATCCACTGTATGCTTGACAATGACAAGGCTGGATATGAAGCGACACGGGATATCGAGTTGGAATACTCCTACCGTGTACGTGACTTCTCACACAATTACAGGGGATATTCGGACTTGAACGATTACCTGTGCGGCAGGAAGCAGGAACAGAAAAACGAAGCCAGCCAAGTGCAGGAAACGAAGCAGGAAACCGGACAACGTGCCGCCCCAAGACAAAAGAGAGGCAGGGGCATTTAATCCGGCAGGACTATCAACGGCTGGCGGTTTATTTGGAGAGCAAGGTTATGTTTCGGTAAACCGAAACTACCTTGCTTTGCTCACCGCAAAGAAATTTCTCCCGTTGGTCGCAATTTTTAAGACACCATTCAAACGTAAAAAACCATGACGAGTATAAAGGACAAGCCGGGGGGACGTCCGGCAAAGAAACGGATAGAGAAGCAGCAACGGGTTGTCAGTACGAAACTGACCGAGTTGCAGTATTACGCCATCAGGAAGCGAGCCGGGGAAGCCGGGTTGCGTGTCAGTGAGTATGTAAGGCAGGCGGTTGTTTCGGCAGAGGTCATACCCCGGCTGAACAGGCAGGATGCGGACACCATCCGCAAGCTGGCAGGGGAAGCCAACAACATCAACCAGTTGGCGCACCGGGCGAATGCCGGAGGTTTCGCACTGGTGGCGGTGGAACTGGTGAAGCTCAAAAACAGGATTATTGGAATCATAAACCATTTGTCGGATGATTGGAAAAATAAAAAAGGGAAGCGGTTTTAAGGGCTGTGTGAACTATGTGCTCGGCAAGGAGCAGGCGGTTTTGCTTCATGCGGACGGGGTTCTGACTGAAAGCCGGGGTGATATAATCCGCAGCTTCTGTATGCAGACCGAGATGAATCCCGATTTGAAGAAGCCTGTCGGACATATTGCGTTAAGTTATTCGACAGTGGATACGCCCAAATTGACAGACGGGAAGATGGTACAGCTTGCGCAGGAGTATATGCGTGAAATGAAAATCACCGATACGCAGTATATCATCGTGCGTCATCAAGACCGGGAACATCCGCACGTGCATATCGTGTTCAACCGCATAGACAATAACGGCAAGACCATTTCGGACAGGAACGATATGTACCGTAACGAACAGGTATGCAAGAAGCTGAAAGCCAAACACGGGCTTTATTTCGCTGGTGGAAAAGAACAGGTAAAGCAGCACCGACTGAAAGAGCCGGACAAGTCGAAATACGAGATTTACACGGCTGTGAAGAACGAAATCGGGAAGTCCAAGAACTGGCGGCAGTTACAGGAGCGGTTAGCGGAAAAGGGTATTACTGTCCGGTTCAAGTACAAGGGGCAGACAAGCGAGATACAAGGTGTTTCCTTTTCCAAAGGCGAATACACGTTCAAGGGTTCGGAGATAGACCGTAATTTCAGTTTCTCCAAACTGGATAAGTGTTTCGGGGATGCAGGACTGAATACAATCGGAAATCAGCGGCAGGCAGCTTTTACATCCGTTCGGGAGCCATTGCCAACGCAGGGAAAGGCTGACAGTCCGTTGATAACTGGTTCGCCCGGTCTATTTTCCGCTTCTTCTCCCCCAGTGGATGAAGAACCTAATTTTAATTTGAGAAAGAAGAAGAAAAAGAAAAAACAACTTAAATTGTAAATACATGGAGGAAAATTTGATTTTAGAGGGGCTTCTCTCAATGGTTACGGAATTGAAAGAGAAGCAGGAAGCACAGGTAACGCCAGCCAGTCGGGAAGAAACTATCGAAAGGCTGAACGCAATCGAACAGGCATTGTCGGAACTGCACAATAATCCGGCTGTTCCCGAAAAGGAATTGCAGGCTATCCAAAGCCAACTTGCCGACATAAAGAATACGGAACAGGAGCAGCAGCAATCCATAGGAGAAGTGAGAAAATTTGTAACGGCTACCTACCGTTGTCTGAAAGAAATGCTGGATGTGTTGGATTCTTACCATAAGGAACACACAACAGAAAAAGCGGAAACCGAACCTGCATCGTTGTCCCGGAGGATAAGCGGTTTGTTACGCCCGAAACTTTTTGTTTTTTTGGCAGGGCTGGTTGTCTGTTTCGTTTCCTTGTTCCTGAATGTCCGTTTGGCTGGACGAATGCAGCAGTTGCAGGACAACGATATGAAATACCGCTACATTCTGATGAAAGGGGAAGCGGACGGGGGCTGCCTTGATTTGCTGGAAACGAATTTCAGTAGGGAACGGGATAACGCTTTCATCCAAAACTTGACTGATTCGGTGACGGATTTTGAATACCGCAGCAGGAAGCAGGCGGAAGCGTTGGAACGTGCAAGGCTGCTCAATGAACAAGCCGAGCGGTTGAAAAAGGAAGCCAACCGACTGGGCAAGCCATAAATCGGGAAAACAAAGGATACAAACTGTAAATGTTAAAGCCCACCCAATATATGGAGAAAAGTGCAGTGCATCTTCGTGGTGTATTGCACTTTTTCTATATTTGCGGATAGTCTAATTTGAAAAGCCCAAAATCCCCAATCCGCTGAATTGTTTGGATGATGATTAGGCAATGATTTAATTGTGAATAGGAACTGCACCTACGGGGGCGTTTGCTGAAGTAAATATACTTGACTGAAGACATTAGCAACAATCAAATCATTATCGTTATTATGGACATTTAAAGTAAAAAAGATATTCCTATAATGATTAAAGCAATAGATGCAAATATGTATCTATATCTTTTTGTAGAAAACATTGCTCCTATACAGGAGATAGATACAGCAAATTGCATACATTTCAAACTTAACTCTGTAGTCTTAAATATACACATAGACAAAAAAGATAATGCCAAAACAAATATTATAGCATTCAATATATATTTCAGTTTCATATTACTTTGATTTACATTGACCTTATTATCAGTAGCATATAAATTGCTCATCCTATCCCAATAACCAATCCTATACAAGAGAACAAGGTGAATCTCTTTTCCTTGTATTTCAGCACATAGACCAGCCCGATAATAGCACATAAAGGAATATTAGATGAATCTGCATTTTCCCTTTGTTTACAAGGTATTTATATGTTCTTTCATCCTTTCTTTGCTCAATTTGCGAATCTCACGGTTCTCTTTGTTTTGTTGTAGCATACATTTATGCAACTTAATGTTCCTATGATTCAGTTTAATCTATTTTCTCTAATTCAATCGTAGCTACTTTCTCTTTATCTGGACTAATTTCATTCTGTATAATGGTTATATGTTTTTGGGTATAGCTTTTGATAATCCAAGGGGCTCCACCCAAATATAAAGCATTGCTATTAAATGTGATATATTTCCCTTCTATTGTATAAGTAATATCAATTTCATCGTAACCTTCCCAATTTACTTTCCCTTTCTGAGTATCTACAAATTGCATACCGACCCCCATATTTTGTACTGTCCAAGCCTCACAATGCCCTGTTCCACGCCATGAAGTCTGATAAAGTGCTTCGGGGGTTAATTCATTTGTCTGTTCATTATCATCATCGCAGTTTATAAAACAGAATGTACAGAGGAATAGCATAAGTATTCCAAGAATTTCTTTTGTTTTCATATTCTCTTTTTTATTTTTTGTTTAACTCATTCAATCTTTATTTTGTTTCTTCGTTGAACCAACCAAAGATAAGACAAAGATAAAAAGAAGAATCCTTTGGCAGATTAAGATACTCTTGGAATATTGTTATGAATGTAAATTTCTAAACCTATGTTTATTTTTTGTTGTCAAGACTTTGCTTGCGTCTGATTCGGCTCATGTGTACGGGTGTAATTTTAAGGTAGGATGCTATTTCTTTTAGTGATACCATTTGAAGGATTGCAGGGCATTTTTTTAAAAGTTGGAGGTAACGCTCTTCCGGTGTGAATCTGAATAAATCCAAATAACGTGAATATGATTGGAAAAACATCTGTTCGGCTGCGATACGGGCTATCCGTTGGCTTTCTTTGTTCTCCTCGAATTTTTGCTGTAAGAATGCAGAAGAACAGATGTAAATCTCGCACGGGATTATTGCCTGTATATTCAATTCTGATTTCATGCCATATAAGCAAGTGGGGTAATCGCCTATAAATTCATTTGGAAAGGAAAAACCGACATTATACGGCTTGTTTTCTGTCCGGTTGGTACAACTGTATTTGACTACACCTGACAAGATAAACCCGAAGAAAGAACATACATCATCTTCATGGAGAATAAACTCATTCTTTTTATAATGTCGTAACTCTCCATGTTTTAGACACAATTCTTTAAAAAAATCTATGTCTATATTGCTCATATATGAATTAAATTCAGTCATCATTTACTTGTCATTGGTGCAAATGTATAAAAAATGCCTGAAATATGCTTGATAGTACTTAACTACATTGTTTAAATATTCAAAAAAGTATGTAACATAACATGTTTGTTATATTTTTAAGTTCAAAGGTTTAGTACGTTTCTTTGTCTGTATATCCAAAACGAACTAAACTTATTTAGACAGCAAATTATATATGCTGGCGAAAAAAGAAAAACAGAGTTTCTTTCTCTTTTTGCCAGTATCATGTCTATTTTTCACTGAAAAACGAGAGAAAACAGATATAAAAACATCTCCTACCACATTTACCCCTTAACAACAAATATCCTTTTCTGTTTTCTTATAATCACTCTATTTGTATGCAAATTGTATGCTTTAAAAATATTAATATTGATGTGTTTTATACCATAATTAACTGATATTCAGTATTAAATAAATAAATGTTGGTACGGATTAATCACCACCAACCG
>NZ_BAKM01000075.1 GCF_000614185.1 Phocaeicola sartorii JCM 17136 = DSM 21941
CATCGGTATAAGACTCAGGAAGTGGTCGTAGGCAAGAACGCTCAGATCACCATCAAGATGGAACCGGATACACAGGCGCTGGATGAAGTGGTGGTGATCGGTTATGGTGCGGTTAAAAAACGGGATTTGACAGGTGCTGTTTCTTCTGTTAAAAATGAGGATATTACTTTGACACCTGCTACCAATCCTATGCAGGCGCTTCAAGGACGTGTTGCCGGACTGGATATTACTCAGGCTTCAGGACAACCGGGTGAGGGACCTAAACTGCAATTGCGCGGAACACGTTCATTTACAGCTAGTGGTGACCCGATGTTTATTATTGATGGTATGCCGGGTGATTATTCTACGTTGAATCCTAATGATATTGAGTCCATTGAAGTTTTGAAAGACGCCTCTTCTACAGCTGTTTATGGTGCGGCAGGTGCCAATGGTGTTGTTATCATTACAACTAAAAGTGGTAAGGCGGGAAAGATTAATATCAATCTGAATGCCTATGTTGGTTTCAACGGATGGGCTACGGTTCCAGAGATGCGTAGTGGTGACAGTTATATCAATGTACTTCGTGAAGCAAATCAAATTGCCGGAACATATTCTACAGATGAGGCGCTGTTTTCTTCGCCCGAAGCTTATAAGGCGCATGTGAACGGACAATATATAGACTGGGCTGATGAACTGTTGCAGACTGGTGTCACACAAAATTACAGTTTGTCGGTATCCGGAGGTACAGAAAAAACAAAAGCATATTTCTCTTTAAATTTCTCTGATGAGCAGGGACAATTTACAGGAGATGATTATAAAGTATATTCTACCAATATGCGTATTGACCATGAAATAAAAAAATGGTTGAGTGTGGGTGTGAATATGCAAGGATCCTATGTACATAGAAATAAAGCATACTCCAGATTCATTAATTCATTGGTATCTGTTCCTTTGGGATCCGTTTACAATGAAGATGGAAGTGTCAATGTTACTCCGGTTCCGGGTGATGGAAATACGATTAATCTTTTGTTGAATCGAGACAAGAGCGTATACCGTGATAACAATCAAAATTTCAAGTTGTTCTTGAATCCTTATATTGAGATTCGTCCCTTTAAAGGAATGACTATCCAGTCACGGTTGAATGCCAGTCTGGGATACGATAAAAAGAATTACTTCCAAGGTATTGGTTCATATCAATATTATGCATCAGATGGTCCGAATGCTTCTGGAACTTCTGCCAGTGTATATGCTCAGATTGATCAGAATAGAAACTATAATTATAAATGGGAGAATATTTTCACTTATAATTTTAATATCAAGAATGAACACGAATTTACTGTAACAGCAGTGACTTCATGGGATCATAATCAAACAGATAAGTCTTGGCAGAAGCAGGACAATATTAAGAATAATTCGTATTTATGGCATAATATGGATGGTACAGGAATTGTTTATTCCAATTATACCATGTCTAAAGGGTTAGGCTTGGTAGGACGTATCAATTATTCGTATTTAGGTAAGTATTTATTCTCAGCATCTGTTCGTCAGGATGGGTCTTCAAGACTGGCAAAAGGTAATAAATGGAGTACTTTCCCCGCTGTATCTTTAGGATGGAGAATGTCGGATGAGAAATTTATGCAGGGAACTAGTGACTGGATGAATAACTTGAAACTTCGTTTGGGTTATGGTGTGACTGGTGCTGCATCTATTGACCCCTATTCTTCTGTTGCGACTGTAGAATTGGACGGATATTATAGTTTGGGCGGTCATAAGACAAACAGCTATAAATTTTCAGAAAACGTAGCTAATGCTGATTTGACTTGGGAAAGATCTCACAACTGGAATATTGGTTTGGATGCATCTTTCTTCAATAACCGTATTGATTTAACTGCTGATTATTATATAACAAATACGGATGGTGTAATTTGGAAGCAGAATTTACCAGTTGTCAATGGTGCATACAATGCTTCTAAGTTGTATTATATGAGCAAGAACATTGCAAAGACACAGAATCATGGTTTGGAATTAACCTTGAATACACGTAATATTGTGAATAAAGAATTCACATGGAGCTCCGCTTTGACTTTCACTCTGAATAATGAGAAAGTTAAATCATTGATTGGCGGTACGGCAGACCATGTTAAGAATGATGATTATTACTTGTCTATAGGTTATCCTGTAAATTCATTCTATGCTCCAAAGATTGATGGTATGTGGCAGCTAGGTGAGGAAACAGATGCGGTAGCATTTGGTTGTGCCCCCGGTGATATTAAAATTAATGTACCGGGAATGATTAAAGAAGCCGATGGTAAGTTCTATAAAGTAGGGGATGATGGTCAGCCACTGACTGACAAGAATGGAGATGTTATCTATTATACCAAAGATAACAGATATACTTACAGTGACGCTGATTCGCAAGTCTTAGGCCATAATGCTCCCAAATGGACAATGGGGTTCCAGAACTCATTCACATACAAGAATTTTGACTTGACAGTTTACGCTTATTTCCGTTGGGGACAGATGATTAATTATGAAATGTTAGGTTGGTATGATTCAACAGGTAAGGGTAACTTCCCTACTTATTTTAACTATTGGACAGAATCTAATCCTTCCAATGATTTTCCGGCATTGAATGCTAGTCGTGAAACAAAAAGTTATATAGGATATGGTAGTTTGAACTATGTGGATGGTTCCTTCTTTAAGATAAAGAATATTACATTAGGATATACTTTCCCGGAACGTCTGTTGAAGAATGCCGGTATCAGTAAATGCCGTTTATATGCTACTATTACAAACCCGTTAACCGTTGCTAAAAGTCATTTATTGAAAGATTATGATCCCGAAATGAATGGTGCTTTGAAGTATCCGTTATCCAAGCAACTGGTATTTGGTGTGAATGTTTCATTCTAACAAAAACATTAAAGACAAAAAAAGATGAAAAGATCATTATATAATATGGCTTTGGCCATTTGCACAGCAGCTGCTATGTACTCATGCTCTTTGGATGAATATAATCCTAGCGATACATCTGGAGAAGGAGAGTTGAAAACTGTAGAAGGGTTGAAAAATTTGGGCACTTATTGCTATTCTCCACTTTATGACCAAATGTTTTCTGCTTCCGATTATTTGGCTGTAGCAGAAACAGGTACAGATATATGGCTTACCCAGAATAATAAAACAACATTGCAGCAATTGTTCTATTATGAGGGGCTGACTACCAGTACTAATGCTACAGACAAACTATTCTCTCAGGCTTATACTTGTATTAATACTTGTAATGCAGTAATAAATCGTGCAGCAGATGTAACAGAAGGGGATAAGAATGTGCTGAAAGTGGTAGTCGCTGAAGCGAAATGCTTGCGTGCTTATTATTATCTGGTACTTGTTACCAATTACGGCAATGTGACTTTGGTAACTACGGAATCAACAGATACTAAAATTATGAATCCCGTTCGTTCATCTCAGGAGGAGATTTACAATCTTATTATAACTGATTTGCAAGAAGCGGCTGCCGATTTGAATACCACTCCTATGGACGGCAATTATGCACGAGTAACAAAAAAAGCTGCTTTAGGTTTGTTAGCCAGAGCTTATGCGCAAGGAGCTGGTGAAGGCTTGAGTGAAAATGGTGTTTCTTATTGGCAGCGTGCTAAAGAAGTAGCAGAAGATTTGATTGCCAACATGTCTTCTTATAATGCATATTTGTATGATGATGTGGAAGATGTATGGGCACAAAGTAACAACCGCAACAATAAAGAAGCTTTGTTTATAGCTTCAGGACCTCAGGCAGGAACTGATGCCTTTACATACGGTTCGTATGGAGCGAATAAATTATTTACTTTCACTTTCTGTGATCCTAATAAACTGAGTGATATTTATCCTGTGGGCAGTAAGCAAAATTACTTCTATGGTCGTGTGAATAATAATTTTTATGCACCTTCTAAGTATTTAGTGGATTGTTTTGACGCACGTTATGATAAACGTTGGGAAAACTCATTCACAACGGCTTTTTCTCTGTTCTCCATGGTACAGGCCGGATGGCGCACATACAATGATAAGAATGCAACGATTACATTAACTGAAAATTTGTGCGCTAAGTATGGCATTGATGCTAAATTTGCAGGAAAGAAGATATATCCGTATGTCGATGTTGATGCTATTAATCTGGGATCTAATGGTGGTAATCAATATGTTGCCAGTGTATGGCCCAAAGGGGAGTATTCAGGTGATGTAAACAAACTGGTTAAAGTGAAGAATCCTTATGTGAATCCTTATCCATTAGCAGAGGATGAAGATCGTTTTATCGTTTATTTGTCAAAAGAGTATTTGAGTGATGCTGAAAAAGCAAAACGAGGATATATTTGTGTGAATATTGATGATTTGTTTGCTGCGGATGGTAAATACAAGGAAACATTCATTGATGCCCAGCAGACAAATACTTATACCTTGTTTCCTTCATTGAATAAGTTTAATTTCAATTTCGAGGGAGGTTTTTATGGAAGTAATTTGCAGTGTAAGACAGGCGACATGTTTATTATGCGTATGGCTGAAGTATATCTGATTGCGGCTGAAGCGGAAGAACGTTTGGGTAATGGCGCAAAAGCGGCTGAATATTTGAATGTCCTTCGTAAGCGTGCTTGTCGTAACGAGGCTGATTTCGAAGCTAATATGAAATTGACTACTGCTACTGAAGACGATGTGCTGGATGAATATGCTCGTGAATTGTGTGGCGAGTTTACCCGTTGGGCTTTGCTGAAACGTCATAAAGCTTTTGAAACGCGCTTGCCTAAATATAATCCTCGTGCAGCAGTCAGCTTTAGCCAGAAGAACTATTTACGTCCTATCTCATATACATTCCTGAATCAGATTGAGAACTCGGCTGAATACGGTACTAATGGCTATTAATATCATTTTTTGATAGTTTGCAAAAGAAGGATTGTTCCCTTGATGGAAAACAATCCTTCTTTTTTATTTTCTATAAAACCAGCCCCTTCAAGGAAGCCTCATTCGTTGAACTTTAATAGCCCGGATTCTGAAATTCCGCACCATTGGTTATCGTTGCGGTAAATGTTGTTGAAATAGGGCGTAATGCATAATTCGGATCGAAGAACTGTGCCAAATCAGGATGCGTTTCTTCCAGATAGTTTTTATTCTTAAACATGCCGGTGCGTTTTAAGTCATAGAAACGGCAGTATTCACCACAAAGTTCACGGCCTCTTTCATCAAGGACTGTACGCACTGTCGCTGTCCCTGTTAATGGAGTTGCTCCGGCACGGGTACGTACCTTGTTTATATATCCCATGGCATTAGTACCTCCGTTTACATAAATATCAGCTTCCGCTGCTATCAGATAAACCTCAGCCATACGCATCATGAAAGTAGCATTCAGGTTACCATTACGTTTCTTGGAAGCGTTAGCTACGTAATAACGGCTGCTGTTATGTTTGTTTAAAGAAGGATAGAAATATCTGAATTGATTTTCCGTTCCTTTGTATTGCATGTTTACATTACGCTCTCCGTCATTGTACACATCTTCATACGCTATCAATAAATAATCGGATGTATGTCTGTTTGCTTTTTCTTGAGTATACTCTGCATCTTGCGGCATAATGAACTTTATAGACAGATCCCCTTTTTTCAGAGATTGCCCCACCACTGAAGCGTCTTTGTCGTACATGTTCACAGCACTTGCATCCCATGTATAGTCTTTATTCGCGTTCCATTCTGTGGTGAATGATGAGTGGAAACGAGGGTCGAGCGTACCGTCATTTTGTACATAAAGATTCAAGAGATGTTGTGTCGGCATGAATATACCTGAAATACATCCTTCCCATGTCAAACGGGTTTCTTGATTGTCTTCGCGTGCACCGAATTTATTGACATTGCATAAGAAATATTCGTTATTTCTGTTCAGCTTGTAATTACCATTACTGGAACCATGCCCGTCTGCTCCGGCATACCATCTATGCTTCCACAAGGCTTCCTTGTTTTCCCAGTTGTTAGCTTCTTTGAAAACTTCCTCGTAAGTAGGATACATGTGCGTGTTATACTTTCCACCGCCTGCTTCGCAGTCGGCTATTAGTTCTTTTGCTGTATCCAACGCTTTTTGGAGATATTCTTCAGAACCATATTCATAAGTTTGCAGACAAGCTTTTGCCAAGAAACCTAAAGCGGCTTTTTTAGTCGGAGTAGTGGTGGTGGCATCTGTTCCTACGGTCAGCCATTCAGCGGCAAACTCCAAGTCGGGAATGATCACTTCTTTATAAATGGTCATAGGGTCGGTACGTTGGGGAGTATAGTTGACTGTTGTTTCAGGTTCTGTCAACATAACCACACCGCCAAACTGTTCAACAGCATTAAAGTAATAGATGGCACGTAAGAAACGGGCTTCCGCCACTTTGGCATTGCGTTCTGCTTCTGTCTTGTAAGGAGCGTTGCCGGCTAAAGCAATGGCTTCGTTACAAGAACCGACTCCATCATAAGTTCCATTCCACCAATTGTTTGTATAGGTTGTGTTGGCACTTGCACCGGCAAAGAACCAAAACCATTGAGTATAACTGGTAGACTGATTGGCTTGATAGGTCCAAAGATCAGAATCCCCTTCCGTCAGGCTCATCCAACTGTCTGTTCCATAGAAGTACCGTTCCATAGCGAAATAGCACTGATTTATCAAGGTTTCATAACCTTCAATGGAAGTGGCTAGATTTTCTTTTGTAAAACCTGCCGGATTATACTCTTCCAGCGAACAGGAGCCGAAAGAGACAGTAGCCAAAGCTACTGAATATAAAGATAGTTTTCTGAATATATTTTTCATATCTATATGTCTGCTATATGATTAGAAAGTTAAATTGACTCCAAATACAAACTGTCTGAAAGTAGGGAAAGCATCCGAACCGTTTGTTTCAGGATCAGTACCTTTTAATTGCTTGTCTTTCACATAAATGAACGGATTATATGCTGTCGCATAAATTCTACATTTTTCCATTAGAGCTTTACGTGACACCTTCACGGGTAAAGTATATCCTAACGTGATATTCTTTATCTTAATGAATGAACCATCACGTACACGTAAAGCCGAATAGACTGTACTTTGTTCGGAACCAGTACCGGGAGCGGGATAATAGGCTCCTTGGTTGCTCTCTGTCCAATAATCCACACCTGCCAGCTGATTGGTGGTTACACTTTGCTCGGCGGTGTAATAGCCCAGCAGGTTACTGTTGATCGTTTGTCCGTAACGTGCCATGGCAAAGACCGACAAGTCAAAATTCTTATAAGCAAACGTATTGTTCAAACCGATAATCCAATCGGGGTTTGTATGACCTAAAATCTGACGGTCATTGGTGCTGTATTTATGTGCTCCGCCATCACCGTCATTCTCCAACGTTTCAATTTGGATAAAACCAGGTTTTACACCATACGTATCCAGTATATCTTGTGGAGTGTCTGTACCCCAGATTCCTGTGTACTTGTATCCATAAATGGACTTAATGGGTTGTCCGACAAATAAATTCTCAGAAATCAAGTCTCCGGTAGGCAATTCTTCGATCTGTTCTTTACTCCAAGTAACGGACAATGTGGTATCCCAGCTGAAATCTTTCGTTTTGATGTTGTGAGAATTGATTGTCATTTCCACACCATGATTGCTTGTTTCTGCTATATTCTGCCAGATGGACAGCGGAGAGCCCCATCCTGTCAAACCGCTGGTAATAGGTAAAGTCCGTTTAAACAGCAGCCCTTCGGTCTTTGTCTTAAACCATTCTATAGAGCCATCCAAACGGCCTCCCAACAGTCCGAAGTCCAAGCCCACATTCCAGTTATAGGATTTTTCCCAACCTAAATCTTTGCTACCATAAGTTCCTGTATATTGGGTAAACGAAGAGTTATTTCCATTCAATGTCAACCCGTTTCCTGTATATACGTAAGCTTGAGTCGTTGTTCCGTATGCACCTACACCACCCGAGTTTCCGGTAACACCATAACCGATACGAAGTTTTAAATTACTCAACCAGTTTTTGGTAGAATTCATGAACGGTTCATCCGATATGCGCCATGCCACGGCTCCAGCAGGGAATGAATCCCATTTATGGCCTGCGGAGAATTGTGATACACCATCCCAGCGATTCGAGAAGGTGAATAAATACTTGCCTTTATAAGAATAGTTAAAACGTACCGCAAAAGACATTTTTTGTGTTTGCGCAAAATCAGATTCCACATGTTGCGAAGCACCCGAAGTCAAACGCCAGAACGACCAACGGTCTACCATTTGCCCGCTAGCGGCAGCCAGACTGCTTTCATCTTGATTCTTGTTCCATGAAGTAATAAACGATGCTCCGACATTGTGATCTTTGGCAATTGTCGTATTGTACGAAAGGACATTTTCCCAAGTATAATTCCAAGCATTTTTATTGGTAATTGCAGCGTGTGGTGAGCCCGCATAACTGGGACGATTGGCATTACACTGATTTCCCCAGTATTGTCCTTGGCGAGAATCGCTTAATGTTCCATTGATACGGCTGGTAAAAGTAAAATCTTTAATCGGGTTAAGTTCTAAATATCCGCTTACATTCAGATAGGTGGAACGAGTGTTGTTCACGAATTGGTCTTCAATAAAGTCTCCGAGTGGGGAGTATTGTCCGGAAATGTATTCATGGTTGATTTTTCCGTTTTCATCATAAGCATCTCCCAAGGGGAAAGATGAAAGCCCTTTGGTAAAGGTATTCTTCACGCCTTGATTCCTGTCTTGATAAGCAAGATTGGAAGTAAAACCAATCTTCGCCCATGAGAAGATCTGCTGGTCGATATTTAACCGCAACGAATATCTATTCAAATTGTCATTACTCAACAAACCTTCTTCTCTATTGTAAGACGTGGAAGCGAATATTTTAGTCTTTTCACTGCCGCCTGATACAGACAGGCTGTATTTTTGCGTAGTGGCGGTATTCCCTGAGGCTTCATCAACCCAGTCAATCCATTTTCCATTATTATAGGCATCTGTATAAGCTTGGTTGCCAAATAGTGCCGACATATCCGATGGGTATTCTCCATTTTTATATTTATATGCTTCTTTTTGATAGGTAACCCATTCATCTCCTGTCATACCATGCTTGTAGTTGGGCGATCCGCTAAAGCCATAATAGGCATCGAAATTCACAGTCGCCTTGCCTTCCTTTCCACGTTTGGTTGTAATGATAACAACACCATTAGCACCTGCTGAACCATAGATGGCCGTAGAAGAAGCATCTTTTAATACATCCACGCTTTCTATATCCGAAGGATTGATTTGGTTATAACTTCCAGGAACACCATCAATAATGAATAGTGGCTCATTATTACCGTAAATAGAACGAGAGCCACGTAATGTAATAGAAACATCTTCTCCTACTTGTCCGCTTGACTTCACAATATCCATACCCGCAATCTTTCCTTGCAAAGCTTCCATTACATTCGTTGTCGGGGCTACTGTCACATCTTCGTTTTTCATAGACGCTACCGCACCTGTCAAATCCCTTTTCTTGACGGTACCATAACCGATCACCACCACTTCATCCAGCGCCTGTGTATCCGGTTCCATCTTGATGGTGATCTGAGCGTTCTTGCCTACGACCACTTCCTGAGTCTTATACCCGATA
>NZ_BAKM01000074.1 GCF_000614185.1 Phocaeicola sartorii JCM 17136 = DSM 21941
CTGCCGTTTTAGAGGAAGAACGAACGCAGGATAGTGGCGGCGACAATCAGGAAGATGCACGCCCCGAACCAACTGGCGGCGGTCTTTGAGGTGTCGGGGTCGCCGCTTGAAAATTTGTTATATACTTTTACCCCGCCAATCAAGCCGCAGACCGCCCCGATTGCGTACACCAGTTTTGTGCCGGGGTCAAAATACCCGGTGATTAGGTTCGTGGCTTCGGTGATGCCCGCCTGCCCGTTGCCCTGTGCGTAGGCACTTACCACGGCGGCAAGGAGAGCCGCCGACAAAAAGAATTTCTTTTTCATTACGAATAGATTTTTAATGCCGGGGCAGCGGTGGATAGTCCGCTGTCACCCGGCGGATGAATAATTTGAAATTTTAGTGGTTGCGGCACGGATGCCGTCTGTTGGTTTTCAGGTTGCCAATCAACCGTAGTCACGTTGCTTCATATTGTTATACATTATTATATTATAGGAAATCGTTCATGTCGAACGCTTCGTGTTCCTTGCTTGCATCGCCAGTTCCGGCAGGGACAGCAGCCGTAGCCAGTTCCGCTTCGTTGCGTCCCAGCAGTTCCGCCACCTTTTCCAGCCCGCCGTTGATGTTCTCCACCACCGCATCGTAGAGGTTCGTCCCCTCAATGCTTGCCAGCGTCCCGGCGGCTTGCCGTTTCTCCGCTTCGGTGGGGTTGTCGGCGTTCGCCGTGCGTACCGTTTCGCCCAGTTCGTCAAAGCTCACGCCCGTAGCCCGCCCGGTATCATCGTCACCGTCCATGTACCCGGCTATTTCCTCGTCCTCGTAGTCGGGTTCGTCATTCTCGTAACCGGGCGTTTCTTCCGCTTCGGCTGCTGCTTCCGAAATGTTTTCTTCCGACTGTCCGTCAGCTTGCGGCGCAAAAATAGTATCATTTTCAGCCGCTTGCGGGAGGTGTCCCGATTTGTCCTGCGCTGTCCCAATTAGTCCACCCTTGTATCGGCTTTCACCTATCAACGTGTAGCCGCCCACTTGTTTTTGCGGAAGTGGTGCATCATTCGCCTTGTCCGTTGGTGTATGGTTGTCGGCATGGCGATACCAAATCCATAGGGCGATATAGTACACCGCCAGCCCGGTAAGTATGCAATAGACCACCATAGCTATACGGGTTTTTGGAAGTGACTTTCATACAGGGTGTTTATCTCGTCTTGGTACTGCTCGAAGTGGCGCAGCAGAATGTTCTCCACGTAGCTGCTTACCGTCACCTTTCGCCCGCCTATTACCGTCACGATACGCATCAGCTTCTCGTGCGTGGTGCGGCTCACGTACAAGGGCTGTCGGTCTGCCAGTTCCACTTTCTGAAAGTAGGTTTCCCGGTAGTCACCCGTGCCGCCCTTGCGCTTGCGGTTTGTCGTTTTCTCCACCCGCACCGTTTCAGTCTGCCGTCCCTCGTGGGCGGTTTCCGTTTCGCCGCCGGGCTGCGGTGCATCATCCGGCTGGCTCTCCCGCTTGGCGGGTACGCCCTGCGAGATAAGTTCTTTCATGAAATCCTCGTCTATCTTCGGCATCCCGCCGCTTTGCTTTGCCATATCATTGTAATTTGATGTAGTACGCTATTTCGGTTATCAGTTCTTCCAAGTTGCTTCCCCTTACCAGCGGGCGGCTGGCGGGAAAGAGCGTGGAACGGAACACTGCCTTTTTATCCGCCACCAATTCCTTTTTGTAGCGTTTGGTGTCGGGGATAAAGGTTTTCATCAGCGGCAGTTCCAGTTCCTTAATCGTCTTGTCATAGGCGGCGTAGAGGTCTGTTTTCTCCCGCCCGTCCACCATGTTCCAAAAGAGGTACAGCCCGGCAAGTCGGCAGGCTTCATTCTTCACCAGCAGCTTGTGGATAGCCACCGCAAACGACAGGCTGCTTTCCAGCACCACCTTGTCGGCTGAAATGGGGGTGAAAATGTAGTCCATACCCGCGAGGGAGTTTATCACGCCCTCGCTGTTCACCGTGCCGGGCAGGTCGAAAAACACTATATCCGGCACGTGTCCGGCGGCTATATGTTCATCAGCCGTTGCAATCGCCTTTTCGGGCGAACTGCACAGCACCGGGTAGGCTTTCTTCCCCAGCCGGGTAAACTGTTCATACGCCATGCGCTTGTAATCTTCATCAGCCCCGACCTGCTCGGCATCCCGCTTGCGCATCCCGGCAATGGAGTGTTGCGGGTAGTCGCAATCGACCACCGCCACATCGTAGCCTTTGAGGTAGTATAGGTAACTCGCCGCCAGTACGGTAAAGGTTGTTTTGCCGACCCCGCCCTTTTGGGTGGAAAAGGCGACATAAAGGGGTGTTTTCTCGTTTTCCATATTGCTTTCGTTCATTATTGGTTGATAGATTTATTGTTTTCAATCATTCAGTCTTTCATTCATTCTTTCCATATTGCAATCTTGAAATATTGAAAGACTGTTTTATTTCAATCTTGTTTTCTTGCTTTCATTCTTTCTTGAAATATTGAAATCCTGCAATCATGCTTTCAATCATTCTTTCCTGATTGGAATATTTCTTTCAATCTTGCTTTCAATCTTGAAATCCGATGCAAAAAAAAGGAGAAAAAACGTCCCCTGAAAACCTTGTCCCGATTTGTCCTGCACTGTCCCGATTTGTCCACCAACCACCTATTTTACAGCATTATAAATCACCGTTACTTTGCAGCGGAGTAACGAACCGCAGGGGGCAGGGGTGTAAAATCAGGCTGGTGCATAACCGGGCTTACCGTTTCACGCTAACCCCAATCCGTCCGTGACGGATTTCGATTTTCGTCAGAAAATAGCAAGGTGTGTTCTATGGCACATAGAACCGTTTTCCGTGCCTGAAAACGCCTTGCCCCTTGCGGGGGTAAAAATCACTCCGAAGTCGTAATTTTTTAATTGAAAGAAGCATGAAAACAAGAAAACCTAACAAGGGCGGTCGCCCCGCCCTCGCAGACCCGGCGAAGCATCGCCATGTCCTTTACCTGAACGACCGGGAGAATGCCCGCTTCCTCTCGCAATGGGAGCAGTCGGGCGTTACGAGCAAGTCCCGTTTCATCGCCGCCCGGTTGTTCGGCGAGCCGTTCCGGGTGGTGAAAGTGGACAAATCGGCGGTCGAGTATTGCGCCCGGCTGACCGAATTTTATGCACAATTCAGAGCCGTGGCGGTCAATTACAACCAAGTGGTAAAGGCGTTGCACAGTAATTTTTCCGAGAAAAAGGCACTGGCTTTTCTCTATAAACTGGAGAAAGCGACCACCGAACTGGCGGCACTGAACCGCCAAGTTATTGCATTAACCAATGAATGCAAGGAACTATGGTTGCCAAAATAAGCACGGGCGGCAATATGTTCGGCGCACTGGCGTACAACCAAAACAAGGTGGACAGCGAGGAAGCAAAGGTGCTTTTCTCCAACCGGATGCTGTTGAGCGAGGACGGGAATTTCTCTATCGGCGAGTGTATGCGCAGCTTTGAAATGCAGATGCCCGTCCAGCTTTCCACCAAGAAGCCGATACTTCATATTTCCATAAACCCGCACCCGGAAGACGTGCTGACCGACCAGCAGCTTTCCGACATCGCACGGGAGTATATGCGGAAGTTGGGCTATGGCGACCAGCCTTATTTGGTGTACAAGCATACCGACATCGACCGCCACCATATCCACATCGTGGGGTTGCGGGTGGACGAGAACGGCAGACCGCTGAATGACAGGTTCGAGCATCGGCGCAGCAAGCAAATCACCCGTGAACTGGAAAAGAAATACGGGCTGCACCCGGCAGAGCGAAAGGAACGTGCCGAACGTCCGGAACTTAAAAAGGTGGACTATGCCGCCGGGGACGTGAAGCACCAAATCGGCAACACCGTGAAAGCGGCTTGTTACGGCTACCGCTTCCAGTCGTTCGGGGAATATAAGGCTTTGCTTGCCGCTTACAACGTGTGCGCCGAGGAAGTCAAAGGCGAGATAAACGGCAAGCCCTATCAGGGCATTGTCTATTCCGCCATGAACGACAAGGGCGAAAAGACAGGCAACCCGGTAAAGGCTTCCCGCATCGGCAAGTCGGTAGGTTATGAAGCGGTGCAGCGCAGAATGGAGAAATCGGGCGAAGCAATCAAGAACGGGAAACTGAAAGAACGCACCCGGAAGATTGTAGCCAATGCCATGCAGACCGCCCACAGCCGCAAGGAACTGGAACAGCAGCTAAGGAAGCGGGGCATTGACGTGGTATTCCGTCAGAACGACAGCGGGCGCATCTATGGCGTTACGTTCATCGACCATGACAGCCGGGTGGTGCTGAACGGTTCACGCTTGGGCAAGGAGTATTCGGCGAACGTGTTCAACGAACGTTTTTCGGGCGAAACCGGAAAGATACACCAGCCCGAAGTGGCAGCACCGCAGCAAGACCAGCCCACGCATCAGGAACAGCAGGGCTTCACGCCGAAAGCCGACATCGTTTCGGGCGTGGCTTCCGTGCTGGGTGCTTTCGGCGGTTTGCTGGGCGGCGGTGCATCAGGCGGTGACGAGCCGCAGGACACCGCCCGCCAAAAGAGAAAGAAGAAAAAGAAGCGCACAAGGCGTATTGACTAACTTAAAAACATACAATTATGCAGCAAGAAGATGATTTGAGAGGGCTTGCAAGGGTCATGGACTTTATGCGGGCTGTCAGTATTTTATTCGTGGGAATAAACGTGTACTGGTTCTGTTACTCCACCCTGAAAGAGTGGGGAGTGACCTTTGAAGTAATAGACAAGATACTGTGGAACTTCCAGCGCACTACCGGGCTGTTCTCGTCTATCTTATGGACAAAACTATTTTCGGTGGTGTTTCTCGCCCTGTCGTGTATCGGCACTAAGGGCGTAAAAGAGGAAAAGATAACATGGGCGAAGATACATTGCACCTTGCGGCGGGTGTGGTGCTGTTTTTCCTGAACTGGTGGCTGCTGGAACTTCCCCTGCCCCATACGGCAGGTACGGTGTTTTACATCACCACGCTGTCGGCAGGCTATATCTGTATGCTTATGGCAGGTACGTGGATGTCCCGTCTGTTAAAAAACAACCTTATGGATGATGTCTTTAATATGGAGAACGAAAGTTTCATGCAGGAAACAAGGCTTATCGAAAACGAGTATTCCGTAAATTTGCCGACCCGGTTTTACTATAAAAAGAAATGGAACAACGGCTATATTAACGTTGTAAATGTTTTTCGTGCGAGCATCGTGTTAGGAACTCCGGGCAGCGGGAAGTCGTATGCGGTGGTAAACAGTTACATAAAACAGCAAATCGAGAAAGGTTTTGCACTATATTGTTATGATTATAAGTTTCCCGATTTGTCGGAAATCGCTTACAATCACTTGCTTAACCACTTGAGCGGCTACAAGGTAAAGCCTAAGTTCTATATTATCAACTTTGACGACCCCCGCAAGAGCCACCGATGCAACCCGATAAACGCCAGCTTCATGTCGGACATTGCGGATGCTTATGAAGCCAGCTACACGATTATGCTTAACCTCAATCGAAGCTGGATAAGCAAGCAGGGAGACTTCTTCGTGGAAAGCCCGATTATTCTTTTAGCGGCTATAATTTGGTATCTCCGTATTTATCAAGGTGGTAAGTATTGTACGTTCCCGCACGCCATTGAACTGCTAAATAAGAAATATGCCGATGTGTTCACCATTTTGCGCAGTTATCCCGAACTGGAAAATTATCTCTCTCCATTCGTGGATGCTTGGGAATCAGATGCCCAAGAGCAGTTACAGGGTCAAATAGCGAGTGCGAAAATCCCGCTTTCAAGGATGATTTCACCCGCCCTTTACTGGGTAATGACGGGCGATGATTTTTCACTCGACATCAACAACCCGAAAGAGCCTAAAATCTTGGTTGTCGGCAATAATCCTGACCGCCAAAATATCTACTCGGCAGCACTGGGATTATATAATTCCCGTATCGTGAAGCTGATAAACAAGAAAGGTCAGCTTAAAAGTTCAGTGATAATAGACGAATTACCGACTATATATTTTCGTGGGCTTGATAATTTGATTGCCACCGCCCGAAGCAACAAGGTTGCGGTTCTGTTAGGCTTTCAGGATTACAGCCAGCTTACCCGTGATTACGGGGACAAGGAAAGCCGGGTAATCCAAAATACTGTGGGCAACGTGTTCAGCGGTCAGGTAGTCGGTGAAACGGCGAAGATCCTGTCGGAGCGTTTCGGTAAGGTATTGCAGAAACGGCAGAGTATGACGATTAACCAGCGGGAGAAATCCACCTCGATAAGCACCCAAATGGACAGCCTGATACCCGCCAGTAAAATATCCAACCTCACGCAAGGTATGTTCGTGGGTGCTGTGGCGGACAACTTCGATGAGCGGATAGAGCAGAAGATTTTCCACTGTGAAATCGTGGTGGACAATGAAAAGGTGAAGTGGGAAACCGCCCGTTACGTGAAGTTGCCGCAGATTATCGACTTCACCGACAAGGACGGCAACGACCGGATGCAGGAGGAGATACAAGCCAACTATGACCGCATCCGTCAGGAAGTCCGGCAGATAGTCGAGGACGAAATAACCCGGATTAAGAACGACCCGGAGTTATGCCACTTGATAAAAGAGGAAGAATAAACGGCGAGGAACATTATTCCTCGCTATCTTTTTCAGGCAATATTGAGGATAATTCATCTTCAATATCTATCCCATAAGCCACAGCCATTTGCGCCAACATTATACCAAATGTACCTCTTAATTCGCCTAATGTAGAATTAAATTTCCAGCTACTTATACAATCATAATTGTGCAAATAAAAATGCACCTTATTATTCTCGTTAGTATATTGATTTAAGAACTTCCTACATGCAATACGCATTGCTTTTAAGTAATTATAAAGATTGGTTTCTGATGATATATCTTGTATCTTATCTGTTAGAAAATGTCTGATTTCAATTATTGAATGAATACAATGGTCAGGACATTCTTGTTCATAAGGATTATATAATACTCTTCTGTCTTCTAAAAAACGTATAATTTTAATTGCTTTTGTACGTTCTGTTTCAGACGGATTCCAAGATACACCAAAAATGGGGCAACTTATACCAGTTAATCGTTCTCTTATTTCTCTGAAAATCATATAATTGCTTCTTCTATTTTTAATTAACAGCTATTCTTTGTTTTGTTGCTTTATTCGGTAGGCTTCAAAGCGCACCAGTATTTCGTGTAGGTTCTTCAATGCTTCCACAGCCTTGCCTATCGGCGGCATCTTGCTTTTGTCGAAAGTCAGTTTCTTCAAATCGGTAGTGTACGCCGTAGTTACTTCGGGCAACGCCATGACCGTTTCGGAATCCTTGAATATCGGTGCATCAGCCAGCGACAAGTGCGAACGGGAATTTTTATTTAGTCCGTCCTCTATCGTCACACGGTACATGGCATCCAAGAAATCTTCCGAATGTAGGTAATCGTTATATTCCTGATTGTGGTAGAGTGCCGACAAGTCGTAAACATCACGGATATGCTTTGCCAATAGTGCGGTTGCATCCTCATTGTAAGACAGCTTTACCAGCCTTGAAACCTTGTCGCAGATAGTCTTTCGGGGATTGATACACTGCGTTTCAAAACTTTCCAGCCCGTAGGTGCTTATCAGTTCATCTTGCCCGATGCTTTCAAGAAAGGAGGTCACAATTGGTTTGATAACCCGTTTGTCCGCCGGATAGAACATCAGTTTTTTGTCCGGCAGGTCACAAGATTTTATCTCTACTTCCAAATGCTCTTTAAGCCCAACGCCTTGAAATACATTGTCATACGAGAAATACAGTTTGCGGTAATTACCGCCCGTTTCCGACAAATCTTCCTTGTATATGTCACTGTTGAGTTCGGTTATATACTTTGAAAGTTTCTTGTTCAATGTCTTTTCCGCCTGCTTGGACGCACCTTTATCACCCGTGAACACGAACAAGTCCAAATCTTCCGAGAAGCGTTCTATCAGCCCGTAGGCTTTGGAAAGTGAAGTCCCGCCTTTGAAGTAGGTCTTATCCGCATATTCGGACATGGAAATATCCCGCAGTATCTTCGATACCCAGTAATCCTTTTCCACGTGTGACTGCTCGTAGCCGAAATGTTCAGCCGCCAGTGCGATGATTTCCTTGAACGCTTCCTTGTCCGAATGTAAATTCATATTTCTGTCCTATGCCGTTTTATAATCCAAGTTGAACCGTGTCGTGGGAAGAATAGTCTTTGCCATTTCCGTTTGCAATACGGTTTGTCTGATGTCGCCCAGTATATCCGCCACCACCTTTCTGACACGTGGCGGGTAACTTTTTGCCAAAGATACGATTTTTTCCAGTTCCGGCAGGCTGTACCCGTTGAAATATTGGCTTTTGACCCGGTTGTAGATGTCCTGCCCGGTTGTTCCGGGTATGCGCTTCATGTCCTTTATCGCATCGAGCAGCCGCAAGTACGGGACAAGGCTTTCATCCGGGTAGTCCATGCAGTAGGCTTTCACGCACTCTATATCCAAGTTCTTGAAACGGAAACGGCGAACCGGGTTAGGAGTGGCTATCGTTATGGTTGTGGCTACCTGTTCGGTCAGCCCCATTTTGTTATAGACGTAAGCACCCGTGATATAGCCGTTCAGTTTTTCAGTCAGGTAGCGGAACTGTTCATCCTGATAGACAGGCAGCTTTCCCAGCCCCAGCACTGATTTCTTGGGACGGTAGTACGCCCCCTTTTCAACCCGTACCAGTACTCCTTTGCGGCTCTGTTCGGAGAGCAGCACCGCAACATTGGCGGTCTTTTCCGTTTCAAACGACAAATCCCGGAACGTGAATATACGCCCGGTATCTATCCGTTCAATCTGCCCAAGTATCTCTTTCCTGAATGAAGCCATATTTATGTACTTTGTTTCTATACTGCAAAGATAGTATATTATGTAATCACCTGCAAAAACATAACAAATATTTTGCCGAAGATGTTTTTATTTCTCCAACTGTAGGTTGGATATTTTCATCTGCCACGGACAAATCGGGACAGCGCAGGACAAATTCGGACAGCCCTTGCCGCCCGTCCAAATATAGCATATTTAGTCGCTACCTTTGAGCGGGACTATTCCCGTAACCGCTAAAATTTCAATTATTTATGGCAAACAGAATGACCCCGCCCGCAGAGGGGCAGGAAAAAGACGTGCTGCTGGTCTTGGATAAACAGCAGGGCAAGGTGAGTGCCGTTAAAGGTATCGACAAGGACGGCAATTTGCAGACCGTACCGCCCACTACCGGACATGGCGGCGAGTTCATGCAGGTGGACAAGAACAGCGATGTGTTCAGCAACTTCATTTCCAATTTCTTCCGCAAGTTTCAGGATACTTCCGGGCTGGAACTGTTCAGCGTAAAGGCTTCCCAAGCGGAGCAGGACGCAAAGGCAATCGAGAACAACCACCGCAACCCTACGCCGGAGGGCGACAAGCGGGTTGAAATGTTAAGAGTTCCGAAGCCTGACTTCCACGAGTTCAAGCAGGGCTACCGCTTCGACCCGTCAAAAATTGACTGGGAGAACCTGAAAAAAGTCGGCATCACCGCCGACACCCTGAAAAACACGAAGGACTTCGACCGGGTGATGCGTGGCTACAAGTCCCGCAACACCTACACCGTTTCGGGGACGGTGGGCGGCTTCTTCCTCAAACCAACCGATGTCAAGCTCTCTTTCTATCAGGCTAAGGACGGCACGGTAGTACCCAAGCTGCACGGCGTGCAGCAGGACGAGAAACTGTTGCAACGCCCGTTCCACGAACACGGGTTCACCAAGCAGGAACAGGGCAACTTGCAAGGCACTGGCAACTTGGGCGGCATCGCTGAAATCAAAGACCCGAAAAACGGCGAGCAAATCCCCGTGTTCGTCAGCCGGGACAGGTACACGCACGAACTGGAGTATATGCGGGCTGACAAGTGGAAATGCCCCGACACCATTTGCGGCGTGAAA
>NZ_BAKM01000073.1 GCF_000614185.1 Phocaeicola sartorii JCM 17136 = DSM 21941
TTGCACGCCACAAATGGTATCGGGGCATTTCCACTTGTCAGCCCGCATATACTCCAGTTCGTGCGTGTACCTGTCCCGGCTGACGAACACGGGGATTTGCTCGCCGCTTTTCGGGTCTTTGATTTCAGCAATGCCGCCCAAGTTGCCAGTGCCTTGCAAGTTGCCCTGTTCCTGCTTGGTGAACCCGTGTTCATGGAACGGGCGTTGCAACAGCTTTTCGTCCTGCTGCACGCCGTGCAGCTTGGGTACTACCGTGCCGTCTTTAGCCTGATAGAAAGACAGCTTGACATCAGTAGGTTTCAGGTAGAAGCCGCCCACCGTCCCCGAAACGGTGTAGGTGTTGCGGGACTTGTAGCCACGCATCACCCGGTCGAAGTCCTTCGTGTTTTTCAGGGTGTCGGCGGTGATGCCGACTTTTTTCAGATTCTCCCAGTCTATTTTTGACGTCGAAGCGGTAGCCCTGCTTGAACTCGTGGAAGTCGGGCTTCGGAACTCGTAACATTTCAGCCCGCTTGTCGCCCTCCGGCGTGGGATTGCGGTGGTTGTCCTCGATTGCCTTTGCGTTCTGCTCCACTTCGGAAGCCTTAACACTGAAAAGTTCCAGTCCGGAAGTGTCCTGAAACTTGCGGAAGAAGTTGGAAATGAAGTTGCTGAACACATCGCTGTTCTTGTCCACCTGCATGAACTCGCCGCCATGTCCGGTAGTGGGTGGCACGGTCTGCAAATTGCCGTCCTTGTCGATACCCTTAACGGCACTCACCTTGCCCTGCTGTTTATCCAAGACCAGCAGCACGTCTTTTTCCTGCCCCTCCACGGGCGGGGTCATTCTGTTTGCCATAAATAATTGGAATTTTAGTGGTTACGGGAATAGTCCCGCTCAAAGGTAGCGACTAAATATGCTATATTTGGACGGACGGCAAAGGCTGTCCGAATTTGTCCAACGATGTCTTGATTTGTCTTATCTATAACACAACATGGAATATTATTCGTAACTTTGTGGTAATTTTAACAGCAGATATAAATCATGGAAAATAATATTATCAAATTTCTAAAATCAAAAGATTATACAGCAATACGGGATATTGGACAAGGTGGTACAGGAAAAACAAAGTTGATTAAAGATGAAACTATTAATGAAACATTTGTGTGTAAAAAATATTCTACATATTATCCGGAACATCAATCTCTATATTACGAAAACTTTGTAAATGAAATTAAAATACTATACAAAATAAATCATCCTAATATAGTCCGTGTATTTAGTTATTACCTATATCCTGAACAATCAACAGGATATATTTTAATGGAATACATTGACGGGGTTGATATTGAACAGTATTTAACTGTAAATCCGAATAAGATAAATGACTTATTCATTCAAACAATAAATGGATTTAAATATTTAGAGGAGCGAAATATTTTACATAGAGATATTAGACCTTCTAATATTCTGATTTCTAATGATGGCATCGTTAAAATAATTGATTTCGGATTTGGAAAGGATGTACAAAAATCAGTGGATTATAAAAAAAGCATAACATTGAATTGGACATATTCTTTACCGAATGATTTTAGTATGTCTATATATGACTTTAAGACAGAGGTTTATTTCGTTGGAAAGCTATTTGAAAGAATAATAAACGACAACAATCTACATCAGATATTTAAATACAAAGTGGCATTAGATAAAATGATTATAACTAATCATGACATAAGGATTGCTTCTTTTTATGACGTAACAAGAGATATAATGTCTGAAAATGCCATATATATAGATTTTAGCGATGAAGAAAAAGAAATCTATGCGAATATTGCCAATTCGTTTATGAGCGTTTGTCCCAGTGTTGAACCAACAACAAAATACAAAGAAGATATAGAATTAATTACCAAATCATTAAATGATTTATTGCAGAAATCTATACTTGAAGAATACATTCAAAATAATAATTTATTTATTGCATGTTTTATATGTCCACCATATCGGTATAAATCAAAACCTATAATTCCAGTAGAGAATTTGGCTGTTTTCAGTAAATGGTGGAAAGAATTATCAACTGAACGCAAAATTATTGTACTTAATAATTTATGGATGCGATTTGATTCAATAAAAAGAGAAATCGCCGATGATTTACCTTTTTAAATAAAAAATAAAAGAGAGCGAAGTTAATCACTCTCTTTGGATGAGCCATTTATGAGCCATTTATGAGCCATTTAATTATAGTTCTTATTCCTTATAATCAACGATTTATTAAAACTTGTATTATGCTTGCGATACGTTAGTGAGCCATTTAGGTACATAATAAGTTCCTTTTCCCACTTTGCCCTGCATTTCCAACCAACCATTCATTTGCTGGAGTATGCGGGATGCTGTTGGCTTGCTTACCCCCAAAATATTCTGTACGTCCGAGTTCGTGACACGTCCGTTCTTGGCTGCATACTCGACAACTGAAATATACCTTTCATCCACCCGCTGCGCCAATAGCTGCGAACGTATATCGGTATAATAGGTAATCATCAGACCGCTTAACATTTCAAGTTTGGGCGGCAACAACTTGTATGCGCTGACAGCTTCCAAGATACGCTTGTAGCCACGTCCCCAGCTTTCAATATCCCCGCTTCTGAAAAAGGCGTTGGCGATTAACGGATTATAAGGAGAAGACGGGTGGCTTTCAAAAAGTTTTTCAGTCGTCCAGCTTTCCGGCAACTGCCCGGCGTTCCAAAAGGTGATATGGTCGGGGAACACGCTAATCTGAATGGGTACGGCACTGGCATAGTCTTTATGTGCCACACAATTCATCAGTGATTCCCTGATAGCTTCCACCGGGAACTGCGGTGTTTCACGCCGGGAAATGCCCTCGTATGAAATGCGGTAAATCAGGTATTTGGTCTTTATCAAATCCATTGCCTTATCCACCTGCTCCATTAAAGAGCCGTGAACCTCGTCCTGAAACTCCAAGTTACCCTTATCATCCCGGAAGAAACCTATCTTGATATAAGCCCCTGTTACAAAGCGTTCCGGGTCGGGGTGGAACAACAGCAAGGCGGCACGGGTCGGGCGGTTGGTTTGGGTGTCAATCAGCCGCAAATCGTGTAACAGGTTTTCGGTAGTATCTTTCAACACATCTTCGTCCACACGCCCGCTTCTCGCCGCTTCCTTGCGGAAACGGTCTAATGCGCTGGGGGAAAGTTCCTCTATGCCTGCCCACTCTATGGGAAACTCGTCCCAATGCCTGCCAGTACGTTGCAGGATAAAACGGTTCAACGCAGCACCTTTCAACTCCTGTTTCGTGCTGCCGCTGCGATAGTGGTACTGACCTTTGTAATTGATAGGATTGGAATAAGGCGGTACGTCAATCTCGATATATTTCAGCCCGTTTTCTTCCAGCAGGTTCACGTCCACGATGATACCCAGCACGTCACGCACTTTGTTCGGTATATCCTCCAGCAGTTTGTCGGCATCGGCAACGCCGACTACCTTACCGTTGTCATTCATACCTATATATATCTTGCCGCCTGTGGCGTTGGCAAAGCCGCATATCCATTTCAGATACTCGTCACGCCAGCTTTCTTTCCATTCCGTATTTTGGTTTTCATTCATAATCATTTCTTTGTCTGCAAAATTAGTAAAAATACTGTCTGTCAGGAAAGAATATCGGTTATTCTTCCTCTTTAATTAAATGGCATAGTTTCGGGTCGTTCTTAATCCGGATTATCTCGTCCTCGACAATCTGCCGGACTTCCTGACGGATGCGGTCATAGTTGGCTTGTATCTCCTCCTGCATCCGGTCGTTGCCGTCCTTGTCGGTGAAGTCGATTATCTGCGGCAACTTCACGTAACGGGCGGTTTCCCGCTTCACCTTTTCATTGTCCACCACGATTTCGCAGTGGAAAATCTTCTGTTCTATCCGTTCATCGAAGTTGTCCGCCACAGCACCCACGAACATACCTTGCGTGAGGTTGGATATTTTGCTGGCGGGTATCAGGCTGTCCATTTGGGTGCTTATCGAGGTGGATTTTTCCCGTTGGTTTATCGTCATGCTCTGCCGTTTCTGCAACACCTTACCGAAACGCTCGGAAAGGATTTTCGCCGTTTCACCGACTACCTGACCGCTGAACACGTTACCCACGGTATTTTGTATTACTTTACTTTCCTTGTCCCCGTAATCACGGGTAAGCTGACTGTAATCCTGAAAGCCTAACAGAACCGCAACCTTGTTGCTTCGGGCGGTGGCAATCAAATTATCAAGCCCACGAAAATATATAGTCGGTAATTCATCTATTATCACCGAACTTTTAAGCTGACCTTTCTTGTTTATCAGCTTCACGATACGGGAATTATATAATCCCAGTGCTGCCGAGTAGATATTTTGGCGGTCAGGATTATTGCCGACAACCAGTATTTTAGGCTCTTTCGGGTTGTTGATGTCCAGCGAGAAATCATCACCCGTCATTACCCAGTAAAGGGCGGGTGAAATCATCCTTGAAAGCGGAATTTTCGCACTGGCTATCTGCCCCTGCAACTGTTCTTGAGCATCTGATTCCCAAGCATCTACGAACGGGGAAAGATAGTTTTCCAGTTCAGGATAGCTGCGCAAAATGGTGAATACATCGGCGTATTTCTTGTTCAACAGTTCTATGGCGTGCGGGAACGTGCAATACTTACCGCCTTGATAGATACGGAGATACCAAATTATAGCCGCCAAAAGAATAATCGGGCTTTCCACGAAGAAGTCGCCCTGCTTGCTTATCCAGCTTCGATTGAGGTTAAGCATAATCGTGTAGCTCGCTTCATAAGCATCCGCAATGTCCGACATGAAGCTGGCGTTTATCGGGTTGCATCGGTGGCTCTTGCGGGGGTCGTCAAAGTTGATAACATAAAACTTAGGCTTTTCCTTGTAGCCGTCCAAGTGTGTAAGCAGGTGATTGTAAGCAATTTCCGACAAGTCGGGAAACTTATAATCATAGCAGTAAAGCGCAAAACCTTTCTCAATTTGCTGTTTTATGTAACTGTTTACCACCGCATACGACTTACCGCTGCCCGGCGTTCCCAGTACAAGACTGGCACGGAACGGGTTCACGACATTTATCCAGCCATTATTCCATTTCTTCTTATAGTAGAACCGGGTAGGCAGATTTACCGAATACTCGTTCTCGATAAGCCTTGTTTCCTGCATGAAACTCTCGTTCTCGGTATTAAAGACATCATCCATTAGGTTGTTCTTCAACAGCCGGGACATCCACGTACCCGCCATGAGCATACAGATATACCTGCCGACAGCGTGGCGATATAAAACACGGCATCCGCCGTATGTGACAACGGAAGTTCCAGCAACCACCAGTTCAGGAAAAACAACACGACACCCGCCGCAAGGCTACAATGTATCTTCGTCCACGTTATCTTTTCCTCTTTCACGCCCTTAGTGCCGATACACGACAGGGCGAGAAACACCACAGAGAAAAGTTTCGTCCATAAAATAGACGAGAACAGCCCGGTGGTGCGCTGGAAGTTCCACAGTATCTTGTCTATCACTTCAAAGGTCACTCCCCACTCTTTCAGGGTGGAGTAACAGAACCAGTACACGTTTATTCCCACGAATAGAATACTGATAGCCCGCATAAAGTCCATGACCCTTGCAAGCCCTCTCAAATCATCTTCCTGTTGCATGATTGTAATGTTTTTTAGTTAGTTGATGCGCCTTGTGCGCTTCTTTTTCTTCTTTCTCTTTTGGCGGGCGTTGTCCTGCGGCTCGTCACCGCCTGATGCACCGCCGCCCAACAATCCGCCGAAAGCTCCCAGCACGGAAGCCACGCCCGAAACGATGTCGGCTTTCGGCGTGAAGCCCGGCTGGTTCTGATGCGTGGACTGGTCTTGCTGCGGTGCTGCCACTTCGGGCTGGTGCATCTTTCCGGTTTCGTCCGAAAAGCGTTCGTTGAACACGTTCGCCGAATACTCCTTGCCCAAGCGGGAGCCATTCAACACCACCCGGCTGTCGTGGTCGATGAACGTAACGCCATAGATGCGCCCGCTGTCGTTCTGACGGAATACCACGTCAATGCCCTGGTTCCTTAACTGCTGTTCCAGTTCCTTGCGGCTGCGGGCGGTCTGCATGGCAGTGGCGACAATCCTCCGGACGCGCTCTTTCAGTTTCCCGTTCCTGATTGCTTCGCCCGATTTCTCCATTCTGCGCTGCACCGCTTCATAACCCACCGACTTGCCAATGCGGGAAGCCTTTACCGGGTTTCCTGTCTTTTCGCCCTTGTCGTTCGTGGCAGAATAGACAATGCCCTGATAGGGCTTGCCGTTCACTTCACCCTTGACTTCCTCGGCGCACACGTTGTAAGCGGCAAGCAACGCCTTGTACTCCCCGAACGACTGGAAGCGGTAGCCGTAGCAAGCCGCTTTCACGGTATTGCCGATTTGGTGCTTCACGTCCCCGGCGGCATAGTCCACCTTTTTCAGTTCCGGGCGTTCGGCACGTTCCTTTCGCTCTGCCGGGTACAGCCCGTATTTCCTCTCCAGTTCACGGGTGATTTGCTTGCTGCGCCGATGCTCGAATTTGTCATTAAGCGGCTTGCCGTTCTCGTCCACCCGCAACCCCACGATATGGATATGGTGGCGGTCGATGTCAGTATGCTTGTACACCAAATAAGGCTGGTCGCCATAGCCCAACTTCCGCATATACTCTTTGGCAATGTCGGAAAGCTGCTGGTCGGTCAGCACGTCTTCCGGGTGCGGGTTTATGGAAATATGAAGTATCGGCTTCTTGGTGGATAGCTGGACGGGCATCTGCATCTCAAAGCTGCGCATACACTCGCCGATAGAGAAATTCCCGTCCTCGCCCAACAGCATCCGGTTGGAGAAAAGCACCTTTGCTTCCTCGCTGTCCACCTTGTTTTGGTTGTACGCCAGTGCGCCGAACATATTGCCGCCCGTGCTTATTTTGGCAACCATAGTTCCTTGCACTCGTTTGTCAGGTCGATAACCTGACGGTTCAACATAGATAATTCAGTGGTCGCTTTCTCCAATTTATAGAGAAAAGCCAATGCCTTTTTCTCCGAAAAGTTGCCGTGCAACGCCTTTACCACTTGGTTGTAATTGACCGCAACCGCACGGAACTGGGCATAAAATTCGGTCAGACGGGCGCAATACTCGACCGCCGACTTGTCCACTTTCACCACCCGGAACGGCTCGCCGAATAACCGGGCGGCGATGAAACGGGACTTGCTCGTAACGCCCGACTGTTCCCACTGCGAGAGGAAACGGGCGTTCTCCCGGTCGTTCAGGTAAAGGACATGGCGATGCTTCGCTGGGTCTGCGAGGGCGGGGCGACCGCCCTTGTTAGGTTTTCTTGTTTCCATGCTTCTTTGGATTAAAAAATTACGACTTCGGAGTGATTTTTACCCCCGCAAGGGGCAAGGCGTTTTCAGGCACGGAAAACGGTTCTATGTGCCATAGAACACACCTTGCTATTTTCTGACGAAAATCGAAATCCGTCACGGACGGATTGGGGTTAGCGTGGAACGGTAAGCCCTGCCGTTCACCAGCCGGTTTTACACCTCTGCCCCCTGCGGTTTGTTACTCCGCTGCAAAGTAACAGTGATTTATAATGCTGTAAAATAGGCGGTTGGTGGACAAAACGGGACAACGCAGGACAAATCGGGACACATCTAAAAACGAACGTTTTTTCTCCTTTTATTTGCAGAAGATTTCAAGATTGAAAGCCATATTTCAAGCAAGAAAGCAGGATAGAAAGCAGGATTTCAAGAAAACGTGATTGCAGGATTTCAAGATTTCAAGAAAGGATGAAAGCAGGAAAACAAGATTGAAATAAAACAATCTTTCAAGATTGAAAGATGGAAACAAAGAAAGCTATATGGCTGGATTGATTGAAAGCAATAAATAAATCTATCAACCAATAATGAACGAAAGCAATATGGAAAACGAGAAAACACCCCTTTATGTCGCCTTTTCCACACAAAAGGGCGGGGTCGGCAAAACCACCTTTACCGTGCTGGCGGCGAGTTACCTCTATTACCTCAAAGGCTACGATGTGGCGGTGGTCGATTGCGACTACCCCCAACACTCCATTGCCGGGATGCGAAAGCGAGATGCCGAACAGGTCGGAGCGGATGAAGACTACAAGCGCATGGCGTATGAACAGTTCACCCGGCTGGAGAAGAAAGCCTACCCAGTATTGTGCAGTTCGCCCGAAAAGGCGATTGCAACGGCTGACGAATATATAGCCGCCGGACACGTGCCGGATATCGTGTTTTTCGACCTGCCCGGCACGGTGAACAGCGAGGGCGTGATAAATTCTCTTGCGGGCATGGACTACATCTTCACCCCCATTTCCGCCGACAAGGTGGTGCTGGAAAGCAGCCTGTCGTTCGCAATGGCTATCCAAAAGCTATTGGTGAAGAATGAAGCCTGCCGACTTGCCGGGCTGTACCTCTTTTGGAACATGGTGGACGGGCGGGAGAAAACAAACCTTTACGCCGCCTACGACAAGACGATTAAGGAACTGGAACTACCGCTGATGAAAACCTTTATCCCCGATACCAAACGCTACAAAAAGGAACTGGTGGCGGATAAAAAAGCGGTGTTCCGCTCCACGCTCTTTCCCGCCAGCCGCCCGCTGGTAAGGGGAAGCAACTTGGAAGAACTGATAACGGAAATAGTGTACTACATCAAATTAAAATGATATGGCAAAGCAAAGCGGCGGGATGCCGAAGATAGACGAGGATTTCATGAAAGAACTTATCTCGCAGGGCGTACCCGCCAAGCGGGAGAGCCAGCCGGATGATGTACCGCAGCCCGGCGGCGAAACGGAAACCGCCCACGAGGGACGGCAGACTGAAACGGTGCGGGTGGAGAAACCGACACCCCGCAAGCGCAAGGGCGGTTCGGGTGACTACCGGGAAACCTACTTTCAGAAAGTGGAACTGGCAGACCGACAGCCCTTGTATGTAAGCCGCACCACGCACGAGAAGCTGATGCGTATCGTGACGGTGATAGGCGGGCGAAAGGTGACGGTAAGCAGCTACGTGGAAAACATTCTGCTGCGCCACTTCGAGCAGTACCAAGACGAGATAAACACACTGTACGAAAGCCACTTCCAAAAGCCCTTTTAGCTATGGTAGCCTATTGCATATTAACCGGGCTTTTGGTGTACTATATCGCCCTGTGGCTGTGGTATCGCTACACGGACAGCCGGACATCACCGGGCAGAACGGATGATGCGCCGCTTCCACGAAACAGGGTTTCAGGCTACACGCTGATAGGTGAAAGCCGATACAAGGGTGGACTAATCGGGACAGCGCAGGACAAATCGGGACACCTCCCGCAAGCGGTTGAAAATGATACTATTTTTGCGCCGCAGGCTGACGGACTGACGGAAGAAACACCCGGTTACGAGAATGACGAACCCGACTACGAGGACGAGGAAATAGCCGGGTACATGGACGGTGACGATGATACCGGGCGGGCTACGGGCGTGAGCTTTGACGAACTGGGCAAAGCGGTACGCACGGCGAACGCCGACAACCCCACCGAAGCGGAACAGCGGCAAGCCGCCGGGACGCTGGCAAGCATTGAGGGAACGAACCTCTACGATGCGGTGGTGGAGAACATCAACGGCGGGCTGGCAAAGGTGGCGGAACTGCTGGGACGCAACGAAGCGGAACTGGCTACGGCTGCTCCTGCCGGAACTGGCAACATAAGCGAGGAACACGAAAAGTTCGACATGAACGATTTCCTATAATATAATAATGTTAACAATATGAAGCAACGTGACTACGGTTGATTGGCAACCTGAAAACCAAGCAAACGGGACTATCCCCGACCACTAAAATTTCAAATTATTCACCAGCCGGGAAAGGCGGACTTCCCACCCGCCGCCCGGCATTAAAAACAAATCACAATGAGAAAGAAAATCTTTTTGTCGGCGGCTATCCTTGCCGCTGCGGTAAGTGCCTACGCACAGGGCAACGGGCAGGCGGGCATCACCGAAGCCACGAACCTAATCACAGGGTATTTCGACCCCGGAACAAAACTGGTGTACGCAATCGGGGCGGTCTGCGGCTTGATTGGCGGGGTAAAAGTGTATAACAAATTTTCGAGCGGCGACCCCGACACCTCAAAGACCGCCGCCAGTTGGTTCGGGGCGTGCATCTTCCTGATTGTAGCCGCCACTATCCTGCGGTCGTTCTTCCTCTAAACCAGCGG
>NZ_BAKM01000072.1 GCF_000614185.1 Phocaeicola sartorii JCM 17136 = DSM 21941
AATTCCTCCGGTATTAGGATTAAAAAGAACTCGTGTGTTTACTTTCTTGTTAAAAAGGTTGTCCACCAGACATTCTGTTGTCCCAAATTGTGTAACTGGCAATTCTCCTTCAAAATAGCGTTTGCTTGGAGTGAATACGGTAACCTGGGCTTTCCCCGGAATATTATAAATGATCCCTTCCACTTTCTTTTTTTCTTTCGTTTTCGGATCTGCAGGTGGCAGTGGCTCCTGATTGACGATGGAGATATAATAAGGTTCGCCTGCTAAGTTGTCGGCATCCAGCATCCCCAGTTTCTTTGAGAACCGGAAAGCGACTTTTTCTTTCATGTCGGTTTCCGGTTTCATGCGGATGGTAAACGTCTTTTCCATGCGGTCTGTTGTTCCGGCAAACATTTGTGTCATGGCTTGTTCTTGTTCATCCAGGTTGTCCAGCATGAGTTTTAAAGCGGCTCCGTCTTTGGGCATATAATCAGCTTGTCCGCGGGTCAGGCTGTTTTTGCTTTCCCGTATATTGTAGATTTCTTTAGCCACCAGCTCAGCCATTTTTGCGGTAGAACCGGCTAACAGGATCTCTTCAGTCATAAAACTGCGCGGGTCAACCCGTTTTCTGGCCGTATCGGTGATCTTTGTCAGAGGTACTTTTTCTACAGGAGAAGTGGTGTTGATGGCCTTTATGATTCCTTCCGGAGTCAGTTCCACTTGTGAGGCGGCGCTTTTGTCTTTCAGCTTTACAGCGTATGCATTGTCCGGATCGGGGATACCTACGGAATTTACCTTGATGCTGTTAATCTCCCAATACTCTGCCGGCTTGGATGAGATGCCTGTCAGACGCAGATAGCGGTCGGCGTATTGGCAGAATTCTCCGGGGGTGTAGGCGACTTTGGTTGCGGTGACTTGCAACTCTATTTCGGTCTTGGGCAAGTAGTAAACGATTCCTTCCCCCATGGTTCCGGGAGTATATGTGCTGACATCCTGTGCGGCGCCGCTCAATGAAATCAGCAGTCCGGCTGCGATTAATCCTTTTTTCATATTTCTATATTCTATCATATATGTAAGCAAATATAGCTATTCTTTTGTAAATCTGCTTTTTGTTTCTGTTAATTTCTTCCATGCGGCAGGCAATGCATCAATAATATCACTTGAGGTGACTCCTATTTCTCCTTTTTCTTCCGCCGCGATGTCTCCTGCCAGGCCGTGCACATAGACTCCCAGACGGCAAGCGTCTTCCTGGGTATATCCTTGCGCCAGCAAGGCTGCCAAGATACCGGTCAGCACATCACCGCTTCCGGCTGTTGCCATGCCCGGATTTCCCGTGGGATTGAAATAGCAATTTCCTTCGGGGGTGACAACGGTGCTCCATGATCCTTTTATGATGATGTAACTTTGCAGATAGGCGGCCAGTTCTTTAGTCTTCGTCAGGCGTTCGTAAGTGTCCATGCATTTACCTATCAGCCGTTCCAGCTCTTTTAGATGAGGGGTGAGGATGCAACGCTTCGGCATCCGGCTGAGCCAGTTGCGGTGGGTACCGAAAATATTGATGGCATCCGCATCCAGAACCAAAGGCACCGGACAACCTTGTATTTGTTCCATCATGGCCAGCGCTGTATCTTCTTCTTGTCCCAATCCCGGACCGATGGCTATGGCTTGATAGCGTTCCGTATCTACAGGTTCGGCAAAGTAATGGTCGTGTATGTCTGTCTGTACAATGGCTTCGGGGACAGTTGTCTGAAGTAAGTCGTGGTTATGGATCGGTACATGGACGGTCAGCAGCCCCACTCCCGAACGCAGACAGGCACGGGCGGATAGAATGGATGCTCCGGCCATGCCATAAGATCCGGCGATGAGCAACGCATGTCCGAATGTTCCCTTGTGGGCAAATCGTTTCCGCGGTTTGATGAGGCTGCGGATCTCTTCTTCCTCTGTGATATGGTAGGGGCTTTGTGCCGTATCAATAAAGTCTTTTCTCAGCCCGATGTCCAGCAGTTGCCATTCGCCTACAATGTCTTCGTTCTCAGGGAAAAGGAAGGACAGCTTGGGCAGCTGGATGCTGAGGGTGACATCCGCACGTATCATGTTTTGACGGATGTTATAAGTGTTGTCCTCGCACATTAATCCGGAAGGAACATCAATGGCTGCCACCTGTGCCTTGGATGCATTGATATATTTCACTACGGCGGCGAATCCACCGTTCAGCGGTTTATTGAGGCCCGAACCGAATAGTCCGTCTACTACCAGATGTTTTTCTGTCAGGACGGGAGGATCGAATTGTGTGCTTACTTCGGTGAAATAGACTGATCCGCATTCTTTCAACCGTTCAAGATTGGTCTGGCATTCTTCCGACAGCTTTCCTTTGGTGTTAAACAGAAAGACTTCTACGTGGTAGTTTTGTTTAGACAACATACGGGCTACGGCAAGCGCATCGCCTCCGTTATTTCCCGGCCCGGCGAATACTACAATATGGAAAGAAGTATCCCATCGGTGGGTAATGGCACGAGCCAGCTCTTCCGCCGCCCGTTCCATCAGATCGATGGAGGCAACCGGTTCTTTGGCTATCGTGTACTTGTCCAGCTCTTTTAGTTGGGTGCTCGAAATAATTTTCATGACAATCTCTTTTGTTTGAACGTACAAAGATAACACTATTTACAAAAAGAGGTGATGTGAATACTTCGATACTTGGAATAAAAATGTTATTTTTGCAGCAATTTAATAAAATAGCGGTTATGGATACCATTCAAATCAAAGATAAACGTTTCACTCCTTTCATTCCTGAAGAACGGATCTTAAAAGAAGTGGCACGGGTGGCGAGTGAGATTAATCGGGATTTAGAAGGAACGAATCCCTTGTTTTTAAGTGTGTTGAACGGCGCATTCATGTTTGCGGCCGACTTGATGCGTAACCTTACCATTCCCAGTGAGATTTCTTTTGTAAAACTGGCTTCATACGCGGGAACTTCTTCTACCGGAAAAGTAAAAGAACTGGTAGGCTTGAATGATGATATTGAGGGCCGTACTGTGGTGATTGTGGAGGATATAGTGGATACAGGGCTGACGATGAAACACCTGCTGGAGACCTTACAGGCTAAAAAACCGAAAGAAATCCGTATCGCGACCTTGTTGCTGAAACCTGATAAGTTGAAGGTGGAGCTGGACATACCCTATGTGGCGATGCGCATTCCCAATGATTTTATTGTGGGCTATGGTCTGGATTATGACGGTCTGGGACGTAATTATCGGGATATATACACCGTAATGGAATGAGATTTATACAACTAAATATAAAAATAAAAGATAAAGCAAGATGTTGAACATTGTAATTTTTGGGGCTCCGGGTTCTGGTAAGGGTACTCAGAGTGAACGTATTGTAGAGAAATTCGGTATTAACCACATTTCAACAGGTGATGTGCTCCGTGCTGAGATTAAGAATGGTACAGAATTAGGCAAGACTGCCAAAGGATATATCGATCAGGGTCAGTTGCTTCCTGATGAATTGATTATTGATATCCTGGCAAGCACGCTGGATAGCTTCAAGGAAAGCAAAGGGGTTATTTTTGACGGATTCCCCAGAACCATCGCCCAGGCAGAGGCGTTGAAGAAAATGCTGGCCGAACGTGGACAGGAAGTATCTGTCATGTTGGATCTGGACGTACCCGAAGAAGAACTGATGACTCGGTTGATCAAGCGTGGACAGGAATCGGGACGTGCTGATGATAATGAGGAAACAATAAAGAAACGCTTGGTCGTTTATCACTCGCAGACGGCTCCGCTGATTGACTGGTACAAGAGCGAAGGCAAGTATCAGCACATTCATGGTGTGGGTACGATGGATGCTATTTTTGCTGATATCGTTGCTGCTGTTGAAAAATTATAAGAATGTGCTAATGTGCTGATGTGGCGGTGTGCCAATTACCATGTGGTAGATGGGGCACAGCCTCATTAGCCTGTTGGCAAATTGAAAAATTAGCAAATCATTAATTATGGCTGAATCGAATTTTGTTGATTATGTGAAGATATATTGCCGCTCGGGTAAGGGCGGGCGAGGCTCTGCACACATGCGTCGTGAAAAGTATGTACCCAATGGTGGCCCTGACGGTGGTGATGGCGGTAGAGGAGGCCATGTGATTTTGCGGGGAAACCGCAATTATTGGACATTGCTTCACCTGAAGTATGACCGCCATGTGTTTGCCACACACGGCGGCAATGGCTCGAAGAACAAGAGCTTTGGAAAAGATGGTGAGGATAAAGTGATTGAAGTACCTTGTGGCACAGTGGTCTATAATGCCGAGACCGGTGAGTATATCTGTGATATCACTGAACACGGACAAGAAATCATCCTGCTGAAAGGAGGACGTGGAGGATTGGGAAACTGGCACTTCCGTACAGCGACCCGTCAGGCACCGCGCTTTGCACAACCGGGAGAACCCATGCAGGAACTGATGGTGATTCTGGAATTGAAACTGTTGGCGGACGTAGGTCTGGTAGGGTTCCCCAATGCCGGAAAGTCTACTTTGCTGTCTACCGTATCGGCGGCACGCCCTAAAATAGCCAATTATCCGTTTACCACACTGGAACCGAATCTGGGTATCGTGTCCTACCGTGAAGGAAAATCTTTCGTCATGGCAGATATTCCGGGAATTATCGAAGGGGCCAGTGAAGGAAAGGGACTGGGTCTCCGTTTCCTGCGTCATATAGAACGTAACTCTTTGTTGCTCTTTATGGTACCGGGTGATACGGACGACATCCGCAAGGAATATGAAATTCTGCTGAATGAGCTGGCTACCTTCAACCCGGAAATGTTGGACAAACAACGTGTGCTTGCCATTACCAAAAGTGACATGCTGGACGAAGAGCTGATTGCCATGTTGGAACCGACTTTGCCGGATAATGTTCCGCATATCTTTATCTCGTCAGTGACCGGTATGGGGATACAGCAGCTGAAGGATATTTTATGGACGGAATTGAACAAGGACAGCAACCGGTTGGAAGGTGTCCGTACGGAAACCATTGTTCATCGCGCCAAAGACGTGGCCAAACTCCAGGAAGAGTTGAAGGACATGGGTGAGGATGAGGATTTTGAATATGAATATGAGGAAGATGCCGATGATGACTTCGATTATGAATATGAAGACGAGGATTGGGACGAAGAAGAGGAAAGGAAATGAAACGGCTGACATCAGATAATAAAATGTTGGGATATGAGCTGATGAAGGCATATCCCAACATTTCTTGTTTTTCTACCACCCGTTACGGAGGGTGCAGCAAGGGGAACTATGCCTCGTTCAATTGTAACGGATATTGCGGGGATGAGGCGGAAGATGTGAACCGCAACCGGGAATTGCTGCGCAGTCTGCTGCCCGGTGATTCGGTGGAACTCGTTATTCCACATCAGACTCATGGCGATCGTGTGAAAGTAGTGGATGCTATTGATGTAAACAGGGATACTGGACTGGAAGGAGTGGATGCATTGGTGACTGATATTCCCGGTTATTGCTTGTGTGTATCTACGGCCGATTGTGTTCCTGTCTTGCTATACGATACCAGGAAGAAGGTGGTGGCTGCCATTCATGCCGGATGGCGTGGTACGGTGGCCCGGATTGTAGAGAAGACTGTTGCGGTCATGAACCATCAATATGGCTCGCAAGGAAAAGACCTCATTGCCTGCATCGGTCCCAGTATCTCATTGGAAGCTTTTGAGGTAGGGGATGAAGTTTATCAGGCTTTTTATGAGGCGGGATTTGATATGGATCTGATTGCCCGTAAGGAAGCGAAGTGGCACATTGATTTGTGGGAGGCCAACCGTCAGCAGTTGCTGGCATACGGGGTGAAACCTGAAAATATTGAGATATCCGGCATTTGTACGTATCATAACAACGATGATTTCTTTTCGGCCCGCCGGCAAGGAATCCGGTCGGGAAGGATATTGTCGGGTATACTTTTAGGTGTTTGAGGAATACTCATTGGAACAACGCAGTATAAAAATGAATATGGAAATAAAAGTATCGGAAGAAATAAAGAAAGCCTGTCCGCAGTTTGCCGGTATAGCCATTCGTGCTACGGTAAAAAACACTGCTTATAGCGAAGCTTTGTGGAAAAAGATAGACGAGTTCACTGTACGCTATCGTAAAATGTACACTACGGATTCCATTAAGGACATGGTTACGATCCATGCCACCCGGGAGGCTTACAAGAAATGTGGAAAAGACCCTAGCCGTTACCGTCCGTCGGGGGAAGCGCTTTGCCGTAGAATCCTGCGGGGCATTCCCTTGTATCAGATAGATACGTTGGTGGATCTGATTAATTTGGTGTCTATTCGTTACGGATATTCCATCGGTGGCTTTGATGCGGACAAAATACAAGGAGATACGCTGGTGCTGGGTATCGGCAAAGCCGGAGAACCCTACGAAGGGATAGGACGTGGAGAACTGAACATTGAGGGAATGCCCGTTTACAGAGATGCTGTGGGTGGAATCGGTACGCCTACCAGTGACAACGAGCGTACCAAACTGGAACAGGGAACGACGCATCTGCTGGCCATTATTAATGGATACAGTGGCAAGGAAGGCCTGCGGGAAGCGGCGGATTATATGTTGGAACTCTTGAAAGAGTTTGCGGCGTCTGAGGATGAAGAATTGATTTGTTTTTAAAATAAGGTCATGAAAAGCGCACAATTGCTATTTTTATTGTTTGTCAGTGTGACGGCATGGGCCGGAGGTCCGGCCAAGAGTCATTTTACCACGAGAGAGGTCAACCATATCAGAGTCAGGACTCCCGGTCTCTTTGATGGCCGCAAGAGTTTTTCCATTCATCTGGATAGTATAAGGGATCATGAGTATTGTTTCCCTCTTCCCGGTGGAAAAGTGATTTCTGCATACGGAGCCCGGCGGGGGCACAGCGGGACGGATATAAAGACCAAGGCCAATGATACGATCCGCTGTGCGTTTGACGGAGTGGTACGTATGGCGAAAGCATACGCGGCTTATGGAAATGTGGTTGTCGTGCGGCATGATAATGGATTGGAAAGTATTTATAGTCACAACTCCCGGAACTTGGTAAAATCCGGTGATGTGGTGAAGGCCGGTGACGCGCTGGGGCTGACAGGCAGAACCGGACGTGCCACTACCGAACATCTTCATCTGGAATTCCGGATAGATGGACAACCTTTCAATCCGAACTTGATTTTTGATATGAAAGACCGTACGTTGCGCAAAACGGAAATCGTTTGCACCAAAGCCGGCAATGGAGTGATAGTAAAACCGAAATTAACGCCTAAAAAATAAGACGATGGATATAGAAAAAGTAATTACCGAAGGAATTGTATTCAAAGGTGGGAAATCACCCAATGGTAAACAGGAAGAGAAAGTGAAGACCAAGGCTAAGAAGAAAAGTTATATAACAGGACTGCATGGGTCGGGATCTGCTAAAATGAAAGCCGATTTCCGTAAGAAGCGTGCGAACAGACATAAGAATAAGTAAGAATCAAACTTTTGTACAGGCTTGGTTGTTAATAAATTGAGATGAAATCTTAAGATAGGTGTGTCTGATTATCAGGGATGGTATGACTGCATTCGTATAACTTGATGAGCGGACTTCTTTTATAAAATGAAAGATTTCGCTCATTTTTTTTGTACATTAGAGTAAGTTTTCAAAATAAAGCTTATATTTGTGAACATAATTATGACACAAACGAATTGGGAACTAAAATTTATTATTAACTAAAAACAAACAATCATGAAGAAACTAGCCTTTTTTATCTTATTGTCATTGGTTACAATAGGTGTTTCCGCACAATCAAATTTGAAATGGAATGTAAATGCGGGTATCGGTATATCAAGCTGGTATGGTGATGATACGGACGGAACAGATGCTAAATTTGCTTATAAAGTGGGTGTAGGTTTGGAAGTGCCTTTTGCTAATACTGATGTATGGTCTTTCCAGACAGGTTTGAACTTTATTTCTAAAGGTGTGAAAGGCAATGGAGTAACTGACGCTTGGGACGTGGTCGATGTGACGATCAACCAGCTTTATCTGGAACTGCCTTTGATGGTGGGTGCCCGGATACATACAGCCAGCAATTTTGATCTTCTTTTCAAAGGTGGTCCGTATCTGGCTTATGGAGTTGGAGGAAAAGCTAAAATAGACGGTGTGTCCGAAAAGGCTGATACTTTCGGTGATGACGGCTTGAAAAGATTCGATGCCGGTCTGGGTTTGGGAGTCGCCTTTGAATTTGGTAAAATAGTAGTAGGTGTGGAGACCGGTACCAGCTTTACTAAAGTAGCCAGTGGCGCTGGTGCTTATAACCTTTCTGCATTAGCCACTATCGGTTATAAATTCTGATCACAGATTGATACGTCATATATATATAAAGAACGGCTGTTTCTCTTTCGGGAAGAAGCAGCCTTCTTTTTTATATAAAAGGTGGTTTATAAAATAAAAGCTATATTTGCAGATATAATTAAGAACACAAACTTTTTGGATATGGCATTAACAGATAAGGTGTTAGTAAGGAAACTACTTTTTTTTGCACTGCTCATGCTGGCAGCAAGGGTAGTGCCGGCTCAGAATCAGATAGATTGGAGTGTAAAAGCCGGTATCGGCATGGCCAATATTATAGGTGGTCAAATGGAATCTCCCAAAGTAAAGCTGGCATATAAATTGGGTGTGGGTTTGGAATGTCCTTTTGATAAGGTCTGGTCTTTACAGACCGGTGTTTCGTTTGTTTCCAAAGGGACGAACCATACGATTGTTGAAACAGATGGAATTTCGGCTCAGGCAAAGGTCAATGCATCCTATCTGGAGTTGCCTGTAATGGTGGCGGCCCGGTTTGCGATGGATCGGAACACTCATATACTTGTTGCCGCGGGTCCCTATGGAGCATGGGGGATTGGCGGAAAAACCAAGGCCTTAGGCTACAGTTGGTCATCATCTTCCACACCGGACTGGAGTACAGGAAATGTGATTGAAATAGATACTTTCGGCAAAGACGGGCTTGATTTGCGCCGCTTCGATTATGGAGTGGGGATAGGGCTGTCGGTGGAATACCGGCATTATATGATAGGGATGGAAGGACGCTTAGGACTGTGCAAACTTCAGAAAGAACTTCAAGGGAAGAATCTTACCGGATTTGTGACAGTGGGGTATAAATTCTAAGATGATTTTTTCGATGGATGGTAACACGGATTTACACAGCTGTAAAGCAAGTGAGGATTTAGTCTGTGAAATCCGTGCTATTATTTGTACGGAGTATGAGCACCGGTTTGCATTTCCTTCAACCGGAACGCTTAAAAGCATGCCGGACAGAATTTAAACCGGTGCTGAATCTACTTAATGATGGAACAAACGGACTCCTGTGAATGCCATGGTGATGCCGTATTTATCACAAGTGTCAATTACATGGTCATCACGTACCGAACCTCCGGCTTGTGCAATGTATTCTACTCCGCTTTTATGCGCGCGTTCTATGTTGTCGCCAAACGGGAAGAAAGCGTCCGATCCCAGTGAGACACCTTTCATGGTATCCAGCCATGCGCGTTTCTCTTCACGGGTCAGCACTTCCGGCTTTTCCGTGAAGAATTGTTGCCAGATGCCGTCTGCCAGAACATCTTCATGGTCGTCACTGATATAGACATCAATTGTATTATCACGATCCGCACGGCGGATTTTTTCTACCCATGGCAGATTCATTACTTTGGGATGTTGGCGCAAATACCATATATCAGCCTTGTTGCCTGCCAGACGTGTACAGTGGATGCGGCTTTGCTGGCCTGCACCGATACCGATAGCCTGTCCGTCCTTTACGTAACAGACTGAATTGCTTTGTGTATATTTTAAGGTGATGAGGGCGATAATCAGATCGCGTTTTGCTTCGTCAGGGAAATGTTGGTTTTGGGTCGGGATGTGAGTCAGCAGGCTTTCGTCCAGTTTGATTTCGTTGCGCCCCTGTTCGAAAGTAATGCCGAATACATCTTTGTGTTCGATGGGGGCGGGATGGTAAGCAGGGTCTATTTTAATCACATTGTATGTTCCCTTACGCTTGTTTTTCAGGATTTCCAGTGCTTCCGGTGTGTAATCGGGAGCTATGACACCGTCTGAAACTTCACGGTTGATGAGGCGTGCGGTTGCTTCGTCGCAAGTATCGCTCAATGCGATAAAATCACCATAAGAAGACATGCGGTCTGCACCACGGGCACGGGCGTATGCGGTAGCCAATGGAGTAAGGGGCAGATCGTCCACAAAATAAATTTTCTTCAAGGTGTCATTCAGTTCGATCCCTACTGCGGCTCCTGCCGGGCTGACGTGCTTGAAGGAGGCTGCGGCGGGCAGTCCGGTAGCTTCTTTCAGCTCCTTGACGAGTTGCCAGCTGTTGAATGCATCCAGAAAATTAATGTATCCGGGACGTCCGTTCAATACTTCGATAGGCAGTTCCCCTTCTTGCATAAAGATGCGTGACGGCTTTTGATTGGGGTTGCAGCCGTACTTTAATTCTAATTCTTTTGCCATAGTTTTATACTATTTCGGTTTTATTGATTTTCAATAGGTGGCAAAGGTACAAAATAAATGGGGAAGACAGGTCATAAGAGTGGTTTTTGGTTGCAAGCGGCATGGGCAGTTGCTGTTTGGAAAAGATATAACTCTACTCTCAACTTGACTTTAATGACCGTTTTATATATACGGACAATATTCCCCCTTATTTTTTCGTCCTCTTTTCCCTTCCCAAAGTTTTGCAAAAGTGCTACCACTGCTACCACTCTTCCTACTGAAACTATGATGGACAGGGCGTTTGGATGGGTGGTGGCAGCACTTTTTTTAGGTGGTAAAAAGGGCTGCTGCCACCACTTTTTTCTCTTCTTTCCGGCTGTTGGTTTTTGCTGTTGATCCTTTCCGGCTGTTTTTTTGGAG
>NZ_BAKM01000071.1 GCF_000614185.1 Phocaeicola sartorii JCM 17136 = DSM 21941
GGCGGCATCCTGATTTAGTTCCACAGTTCGTGTTTCGGTAGCAGTGTCATCCTGTACAGTCAGTACAATCTTTCCCTTTTGCATTTCCTCAGTCTCATTTTCCCTGGCGGTAACTTTCAACAGCAAACCTGCCTCTGTCTGTGATGATTCAGACATGAAATGTTCTCCTTCCACACTTGCCGTAACCTTTGCAGGTTCCGTTTCACCGGAAGGTTTGCCGTCCCAACAGATTTCTTTGCTGGCAGACACAGTGATGGTTCGGGTTTCCCCCAATGCGGTAAATGATACGGGAGAAGCAGCGTCAACCGTAATCCGGTAATTGGAGTAAGATTTTATCGGATCTTCATCCGATGAGCAGGAAGTAAATAACAAACATGAGCAGATTGATCCAAGAACAATGGCTCCTGACATTGAAGCGAATGGTGTCAATTCCATAGTGTTAAGTTTTGGTGGCCTTGTCCCCGGGAAGCCGGTTTGTATATAAAAGGAGAGCGTGGGAACTGTCGATGTTACCCTTCGAGGCCTTGGAACTGCCTATCTCGTATAACAAACAACAGCCCACGCCCTAAGAGGTATATGATTTTAATACATATACAACCAAGGCGTAAGCATTATGTTTATTATCCACGAGATTCAAAATGTTCCAAGTTTCGAAGTAGGATAATATCTTAACGCTTTCGCAAATAATCAAATATACGCTTAATTAAAAGCGTTATTTGATGCAAATATAGAAATTTAAAACAATAAAACAGCCTAAAATCCTAATAAGTTACGGTTCTTTTTGTATGGTTCAACTAGGATCGTTATGTTTGCGAAGTTTTTATTATTTAATAGATAAGAAATACTTTTGAGACTTTACTTGGCATTATAGAAGCCATAAACAGATTTTACTTAACAGAAATTAATATCATTCACTTTAACGTCTTGTTAAAAATATACCATCTGAATTTTTGCTATAAAACATTAATAATCAGAATGTTAATATGTAATTAGATTGGATTTATTTATATTAAAACATGCAATTTGCATACAAAAGTTCCAAATCCAAGAAAGCAAATACGCAAAAATACAAATCTTGAAATGAAAAATAGTAAGCCCTTTTTAGCACTATTTTCTTCCGTTTGTACTAATGTACATAAAATGTGTTTTGATTATTAATTGAAAGTAACAATATTATTATAGATTCTCGACAGTTTGACACAACTATTTGAATAATAAACATTTAGTGGAGTATTTGAGAAACGGCGGTAGCAAATTGGCAACCGTGCGATTTTCAGCGTTTTGCGGTGCTGTACTGTCAAATAACTCTTTCAATTACAAAAGTAGTGAAATTCTCGAAGAAGCAAAAGGTTGGATGATAAAAAGTTCAAAAGGAAAAAAAGAGGTTATGCCGACCTTTTGGCATAACCTCTTTTTCCCTCATTAAAATACCATTACCGTTTTCCATTTTTTATTGCACCATTCTCGTTGAGATGTATTCAACCCTCCGGCTGTTGGCGTCCCTTCCCAAAATCTGAGACCGCAAGATTCCGTATCTACACCATCAAAAGCAGTTGCATCAATTTCCGCGACACATCCCAAGCCCAACATATTCAGTTTACTACAGCCCGCAAATGCCGATTTGCCTATTTTTTTTACTGTTTTAAGGGTAGCCGTTTTTAATGCAGAGCATCCCGAAAAAGCGGACTCTCCTACTTCTTCGACTGCTTTCAATCCTCCGATTTCGTTCAATGAAATACATTCTGCAAATGTATGTCTCGGCAAAACTGCGACCTTCGGTAACGATACAGATGCCAAGTGAGTGCAATTCATAAAGACACTGCCTCCAATCGTTGTAACCTCCGGAAACTTAAGATGCGTCAACGAATAGCAATCCAGAAAAGCTGAATTGGGCAACGATGTAACTTTCGGCATGTTCACTTCCTTCAATAGATAGCATCCTCTTGCAAAATTAGCATAGGTAAGATACCCAAATGTTTCAAGATTGGGCAAATTCAAAGTCTCCAGTTGAGAACAGTTATAAAAGACTTGACTTCCTTGCACGCTGGTCACATTAGTCAAATCCACTTTTCGAAGACTGCTACATCCGGAAAATTCTGTTTGATAAAGAGTTGTGACATTAGGCAAATACACTTCTTCCACCGCGCTGTTCCAAAACGTACCGCCGTCAGAGTCCAAAGACGAAATATATTCCGATTTGAACACCTTTATGTTCGCATTCGCAATGTTATTGGTAAGATGTTGTATTTGCGGAACGGAAATTTCCAGCGTGCCAATTTGAGTGAATTTGTTTATTTCGCTTATCAAGTCTATTACTTCAGAAGATGTAACAACCTTGTCAAAACAACCGGTGATTTTGATGTCCGTAGCTTCAGTCTTATCCACCATGTCAAGTTGCGACATCAAATCATCTAAAGAAGATACGGACAAAACTCCCGTAAAGATGCCATTGGCAAACACCTTTTGTCCGGAAGCAAGCAGTTGTCCATCTGCCAAAGTTACCGTTACTTTCAATACGGCTGTTTCGTTCAAAGCGGTTTCTTCTGACGGATTGACTTTTATCGACAGTTCGTTGCCGGACAAGGAAGAACTGATATTCCACCGCTCGGAAGCGGAACGGGTTAAAATATCCGTGCCGTCAGCACTCTTGCTTTCTACTCGAGTCTGTACGACCAAATCAGTCCGGCTGAAAAGGTTGCTTTCAGTCGTAAATGTGTTATTTCCTTTTGTTATCACATCCAAATCATTGAATGTTAGGATAGAAGTGCATAGCGGAATGGCTATCTGTTGTGCATCCGCCCCTGTCCCTATGGTAAATATTACATTGTTGCCATTTATTTCTATATTGGAAATTCCACACGCTGCGCCACTTGGACCTGCAGGACCTTGTGTTCCTTGAGCTCCTTTATCTCCGGTGGCTTTGACTCCAGTTGAAGTCCACGTTTTACCGCCGTCGGTCGAGATTTCCCATTTGTTCGTATCTGTATTGATGCGAACTTGCGGAGCGATAGCGTCCGCACCTTTATCGCCCTGCGCCTTTACACCCGTGTCGGTCGTTCCAATCCACCAGTTGCCGTTGTCGCCGATGTGTGGTGTCTGCCCGTCAGTCCCGGTATTGCCTTGCGCTTTTACTCCGGTATCCGTTGTGCCTATCCACCAATTACCGTTATCACTGATATAAGGAGTCAGACCATCGCTGCCGGAAGCTCCGTTATCACCTTTGTCGCCCTTATCGCCTTTTTCCCCGGTTACGGGCATTTTGTTTCCATTATCAAGCAGCCACTCGCCGTTCACAGTCCAGTAGTATTTCCCGTCAGTGTCCAGCTTCACGCTGATAACGGGCGTTGTTCCGTCCTCGCCCTTTTCTCCTTGCTCGCCACGTTCGCCGTGCTTGATGGTTATATTACCGCTTTTGAGGAATGAGATGACATAGCCCGTTCCGTCCTCAAGAGGTGTAACCGCCGTAACATAATCCTTGTTTTCAAGGGCTGCGACAAGGCTTTGCAATGACCGTATGTCCGTGTTGACGGATTTCTGCCATTCTTCAAGGGCTGTTATTCGGTCTTCAAGGTTCTCAATGTCGCTTCTGAGTTCCGAATCGTTGTAGTCGTCGCCGCAAGAAGACAACCCGAGCATGCAGGCGCACATCATGGAACACGCAATCCATGTCTTACGGATTGTTCCCGTACCGATAAATATCTTTTTCATACTGATGAAAAGTGTCTTTCCAGTTCCCAAAAGACCTTTAAAACCACGAAGCGTGGAACTGCAAATGCCACGTCTTAAATCGAAGGTCGTAGGAAAAACCTTTAGCACAGATATGGGTATAGCAGCCCACGCTATAGCGTGAGAACCACTATGCTCTCCTTGTGCTAAATCTGAAAGTTTCCTACGTTTTCGATTTACAAGATAAGCATAACGCTTCTTTCTTTTCTAATATGTCTTGGAGAGGGTACACCCCAATCCAAACGCAAAAATATAAAAAATGCAGGAAGCGTAATAACATTTCCTGCATTTTTATGTTGGCACATAAGTATTTATAATCATTACAGTTTGAATCCCCTGTTTTTCCGTTGCGGTTGCCGTATCGTTGGCCGTATCCGTCGGAGTAGCCTCTCGAACTGCTCCCAGAACCAGTCGAGGATGTTTTTCCCGTTGATGCGCAGGACAAAGCGTTTCCCTTTCTCTCCCTGCTCTATCCCCATCTGTGCGGTGGCACCCGTCACGGAGAGGGCTCTCTTGTGTTCCTCGGAGTAAAGGTTTCCGCTGTACTCCAACGGCTGGAACGTGAAAAGCCGGTCTGTCTGCTCGGGCGTGAAGCCTGCCGAACGGCAGTACCTCTCCATGCGCATCGCATCGGCGAAAAGAGGGAACCAGCCACATGCGCGGTCCGTCCATTTTTGCAGGTATGCCGTCCGCTCCCTTTCCCTTTCCAGTTTTTGGATGTAGTCGGTCTGCACCGTGGCAAGCTCCCTGCCGTGCTGTGCCCGCTGCCGTTGCAGGCTGGCCTGCAGGTCCTCTATGCTCTCCTCACGGGCCGCTATCTCGTTCTGAAGCTGCGGTTGTCCGCCTCCAGCTCCTTGATTTTCCCGCTGCCCAAAAGAGAACCCACCTTTGCTATGATGGCGGTCTTTGCCTCCACCTTGACCGCCTCCAGCCTCTGCGTGTTGATTTCCTTTCTGGCCGTTTCCAGTCGTTTTTCCGCCTCTTCCTGCTCGGCTTGGAGTTGTCGCACGTTCTCTTCCAGTTTGCCCGTCTGCCGCCTCAAATCGCGGTAATACTGGGCGGTGGAGACATGCCGGGCTTCCGAGCCTCTTACCCCGCGTTGCAGGCCGTATTTCGCCATGACCTTGGCATAGTCGTCGTGGTAGGCAATCAGTCTGGTGCGGTTCAGCACGTCGTCGGCACACAGCCGGACGGCGTTCGCCTTCTTGCGGTAGGTTCGCCCTCCCTCCTTCGGCTTCTTCTGTCCCGCCTTCCTGCGCTCTCCCGTCACTATCGGTACGAGCGTGGCGTGTATGTGCGGCGTGTGCTCGTCCATGTGCAGCACCGCCGAGACCACGTTCTCCCGCCCGAAAGTCCTGTACAGCCAGTCCATGCTGTCCCGGCACCAGTCGTCCAGCCTTCCGGCCTTCTCTATCTCCGTCATGTCCTCATGTGTCCCCGAGAGCATGACACGGATGGCGCGTACCTGGTCGTGGGTGATTTTCCTTCTGATGCCCGCACTGCTGATGCGGGCGGCAATCGCGTCGTCACGCTCCCTGATGCCTTCGGGCATCCGGACGAGTTCGCGGTTCAGGTGCGTGCGCGTGGGGTCGACGTTCGGTGCTATCACCCTGCGCTCGATATGGTCGGACATCCGGCTGTCGGATGCCCCTTTCGCTTTTCTGAAATCGAGTGACAAATATCCCATTGTAAAGTCTTTTTAGGTTTGACAATTCCGCCTGCCATGCGGTATGTCCGCACGGCGAACGGGGTGTGCAGAGGGGCCGGCCCCTCGCCTCAATAGGGCGTTTTTAGCTGCGCTTGCGCTGCGTGAAGAAAACGCCCTATTGAGCTATGGCTTTTCACTGTGCAAAAAGCCTGCGGGGGTGCGTGCGGTTACATCCCGAGTCCCTTCCCCTTTTTCTTGTCCGGCTGCTGCACTCTCTGTACCTGCTTTGCCTGCTGTACCGGGTCCACCGGTTGTGACAACTTTTTTCCGTTCAGGTAGTCGTTCAGGTCCTTGTATCCGCTGTACACATATGATGCGTCGCGGACACGCGAACCGTACTCTCTTTGGATTTCGCGCAGAGCTTCCAGCCCGGCGCGGTCGTTGTCAAGGAAGCAGTGTATCCGCTCATAATCCCCCAGTGGCCGCAGGGCTTTGGAAAGGTTGGAGACCGAGTTCAGCACGATATAGTCCTGCCCGTCAAGGGCGGGGCGGTCGGGACGCCTTGCCTGCCGCAACGTGAGGAAGGAGAGGTAGTCCATGAAACCTTCGAAGAGGTAGCAGGTTTCCCCCGGTTCCGTTTGCCGTATGTGGGTGATGTCTTTCGGGGCTATGCAGCCCTTGAAGAACTTGTTGCGTATCTCGTAGCCTCCCGACATATTCGGAAATGCGATGGCAAAATACCACCTGCCGTTGTTGGTGAAATGCGCCTCGCTGCATTCTCTTCTGGCCAGTTCCGTATTTATCCCCCTTTCCCGCAGATAGGAGAATAAGGCGGGGGAGGAAAGCGGCACGATTTCCAGCTGTTGGAAACTCGGCTCCGAAGGGGATTGCCGGGGAAAAGAGAAGGAGACCGGGCGCACGTGCGTGCCTGCCTTGCTATCATTTCCAGAAGGTAGGGTACATGGTCGGATGCGTAGAGTTCCGCCGCCAGTGCGATGATGTTGCCGCCTTTCCCGGTGGCAAAGTCGTACCAGAGATTACGTTCGATGTTCACCTTGAACGAGGCCTCGGTTTCCTCCCTCAGCGGTGACTTGTACCATAGGTTGCCGCCCTGCCGTCTTACGGGTGAGTACCCCAGACTGTGCAGGTATTCGGCTATGCTGATTTGTTTCGCTGTCTGAATGTCCATACGTGTAAGTGTTTGAATGAATGACTGTTTTTGTTTTTTTCGCCCGCACCTTCTTATATAAGGTACGGCATATACATAGCTTCACTTAAATGCTCGTATATATAGGATACGGGTATTAAGTGAAGCGGTTGCGTGATGTCCGCGTACCGCTTCGCTTTTCCCTTATATATAGGCACCGTGAATAAAGTGAAGCGTTTTTCCGCAGCCGGTTTAATAATGGAAATCGGGCATGAAGGTATATTTCCTGCCGTTCTCCTGCACTATCATCCGCTTGCTCCGTAGCGTGGTGATGAGTGATACCGCCTTGTGGTGGTTCAGCTTCACGCCGACGGCGGCATAGGCATTTATCAGCGCGTCCTCCAGCTCCTTGTAGCCGTATTCGCTTTTCAGTGCGAATGCCGCCTCCAGAGCGATGCGGTGCTGTTGTTCCGTGATGTGCCTATACGCGTCGAACGGCCCCTGCTGCGGTCTTCCGGCCTTCCTCTCCTGTGGGACATAGTTCTCCACCAGTTCGGGAAGTGCCCTGTCATTGATGCGGAAGGCGAACGGCTCGAAGTCCATCGCCCGGATATGCATGGCCGACACCCGGCTTATGTCGCTGTCATTCTTGTCCTTCTCCACCAGCAGCACCGTCTCAGCCTTGTTGTTCAGCTCCGTGCCGATATGCCCTCTTGCGTTTTCGTCGCCCTTGTTCTGGTGCAGTATCGTGTGGATGTGTATCTGGCGGTCGTCCGTCCACTGCATCAGCTTGGAGATGATGCGTGTGGATTCACTGGGGCTGTTGATGTCATACACCATGTCGCGGATGCCGTCTATCACGACAAGCCCCAGTTCCGGCGTATTGTAGATGGCCTGCTCCACAGCCGCGATGCGTTCTTTCGGGGTGTACTTGCGCAGGGCGAGAAATTCGAGGTGCTCGCTGTCCCGGTCGGTCGGCAGGCCTGCCATGCGCAGGATGCGTTCCATCACTTTGAGACAATGGTACGGGCTCTGTTCGGTATCAACGTAGAGGATTTTCCGCTTGTCCTTGGGCAGTTCCGCCGAATACAGCAGTACCGTGCCGTTCTTCAACGCCGCCGCGACGATGGCAGAGACGTTGAACGTCTTCTTGCTTTTCGCCTTGCCGATGGACGCGCTGAAATTGCCCAGCGTGCCGACGACAGTGCCGTTAGCCTTCAGTATCTCGGGAGCCTTCTCACATTTCATGCCGATGCTCAGCCGTGAGGCCTGCCAGATGATGATGGCGTTCTCACGGGTCACTTCTTCCATGCGCTCGTTACTTTCCATGACTGCGGAGTTTTCGGTTTGCGCTTCTGGCGATGGCGAGTGCCGCCTCGCCCTTGTCGTTCACACGTCTTGCGAGGCTTTCGGCCCATACGAGCAGCTCCCTGCGGGAGAACAGCAGTTTGTTTCCGTACTTGCGGAACGGTACGTTCCCCTTGGCGGTCAGCTTGTAGAGGCGGGCCTTCGAAATCAGGAACCCGTGCTGTTCGAGTACCCCCACAGCCGCATCCGGCGTGAGGTTGTCGGGTTCGTCCTTCGGCAGGGTGAGCCCTGCCAGTGTCTGCGAGACGCTCTCGCTCACGATTGCCCGGAGTTCCTCGGGCGTGGTAAGAATGATCTGGTTCATTTTCTTCCTTTCTTTTTGGGTGTTTGTACTATGGCTGTCGTCACAGCCGTTCCAACCGGTTGTGGCGCAAAGGAAGAATAAAGGAAAGCGAATATCGAACCGCAAATAACTTAACACGGATATGACTTTTATGGACGTTTCATGACTTTTGGTGACACTGCGTGGGGCGGGTAAAAAGGGAAACGGTGCCATAGGCGGATATAATCCTCCAATGGCACCGTTTTGCACACATATGTCAAGTGATTCGGAATGTACTATTATTTCACACCCTTTAACTTTCCGAGTTGGGAAATGACTTCTTCTATTACGAAATATTTCTCTCCCGGTATCCCGATATCGGAGCGCGATATGAAGCCCAGCTCCTCCCACCGGGCTATGGTCTGGCGGCTCACGCCCGCCATCTTTGCCAGTACACTCTGGCCTATCATCTCCCTGCCGAGGATGACGGGGTATTTGTACTTGCGGGTGGCATGGCTGAACCTTATGCGTTCGATGACCGCCTCCACATTGTTTATGGTGGGCCGTACCCGCTCCTGTACGCGTATCACGGCCTCCGTTATCTCATATCCGGCAAGCCCGGGATGTCCGGAAAGCTCCTCCCATATGGCACCGAAACATTTGAGGTGCCGTATCTTTATCTCTCTGGTCTTCTTTCTTGGCATGGTCAGTCGAATTTGGTAAGTAACTGCGCGTTCCTCATCCGTTCGTCCCGCTCGAAACTGGCAAGGTAGTTCTCCGTTATGGCAAGGTTGGAGTGCCCCAGACTTTCGGATATGTAGGAGATGTTCGTCCCGCTGCGCTTGAGCACGGTGGCGAACGAGTGCCGGGCTGAATACGTGGTCACGGGGGGCAGACCCACCGCCTCGGCTATCCTGCCCAATACCTTGTTGCATTTCTGTATGACCGTATCGACAAGGTGCTTGGTGGCGAAGCCGTCCTCCTTCCCCGTGGCGAACTTGAAGATGAGCGTGCCGGGGTTTCCGTCGTCGGGGTTGCCCCAGCGGTCCATGATTTTCCGCATCTCGGGGGTGAGCACCGCACGTATGGTACGCACTTGCTTGGAAGTATTCATCGTCTTTGCCCTGACAAAACAGATTTCACCTCCCACGATGTTTCCGTAAGTAAGATAGAGCATGTCCCGGAAGTTGATGCCGTTGCAGAGGTAGGAGAAGAACCACATGTCCCGGTAAAGCTCGGTTTCCTCCCTCCCGTCGGTATAGGTGACGAGCCTCTTTATCTGTTCCAGCGTGAGTGCCAGCTTCCTGCCTTCGGCTGAGGGTATCTCGAACCTGTTCCTGCCGAACGGGAAGTGCGCCTCCTTTATTATGCCGTCCGCCTTTGCCCGGTTCATTATCGCCTTGAGCATCTTGAAATAGACGCTGAGCGTGGACTTGCTTTTCTTTTGGCCCGTCCAGAATCTTCCGCAGCGGTTCAGCCAGTCCACCGTGACGGCAGAAAACGGAATGTCTTTCCCTGCAAACTCCTCCACCGCCGTCAGCAGTGCATGATAGCTGCGGTACGTACCCGCCTGCCCGTTACGTTTCAACTCTTCCGTCTTCGCCTTTATCGCGGCGTTCACTGTCGCGGTGGAGCATCTGCCCAGCCGGACACTCAAAAGGTCAAACGCGAAATCTCCACGTTCGGCGAGTGCCTCCACCTGCCCTTGATGATTGAGAAGCTGTTCTCTATGTTCGAGCGTGCCTCCGTGAGCCTGCGGCTCTTGCTTTCCGCAAGGTTCGCCCAATCCTCCTTTGACAGCTCCTGCCCCGTGGAATAGTATTTCTGCCTGCGGTTGTGTATGACTTGTATCTTCACGGGGAACAAGCCGCTTTTCTTCGCCCTGCGTGCGTCCAGTACCGACAGCACCGAAATTCCGTCCTTTGAATACTTGTACATAATCTGCCGTTTTTGATGGTTCTTTACTTGGTCTGTATGCAAATGTATGTGCATACGATTTGCATACAAAAATAGAGATTATCGGAAAACGATGCAAATTATTTGGAGAGAAAATTTGCTAAAATACGCTATAATACAGTGATTTGCGTATATAGGTCAAATGGTGGAAAATAAATAAAAATGAGCTTGTTTTAACTATTAGATAATTACTACTATATCGATGATCTGCTTTCTATTAGATTTATCTACCCTTAATATCGATGAAAATGAAGAAAAACATGATGGATTATGAGCTGCTGTGGGAGAGGATAACGGATTACGCAAAGGCTGCCGGTAGGGGACTGCCCGTCCTGTACTTCTATTGTATTATGTATTGCGAAGTCCCGAAACTCCCTCTTCGGATAAAATGCTGATTGTGGCGGCACTTTCGTATCTGGTATTGCCGGTCGATTTGGTCTCGGCAAAGCGGTTGCCGGTTATCGGATGGATTGACGAAGCGGTATCTTTGGTTTATGCTTATAAGAAAGTATGCCGCTATGTGATTCCCGAAAAAGAGTCGGAGGTGGATAATATACTGGAACGCTGGATCCCGAAAGGAAAATACGAGCTGATAGAAGAATAAATAGTTATCTGCCAATGGCAGCATATCGTTTTGTATTTTCTTTTTTGTCCATGCAATTTCCGGTGTGAATCGTGGTAAAACTAAAACAGTCTCAGTTTTTTACCCTTAGTTTTCCCCTCCCGGAGTTTGGTAAAAGTGCTACCACTGCTACCACTCTTCCTACTGAAACTATAATGGACAGGGCGTTTGGATGGGTGGTGGCAGCACTTTTTTTAGGTGGTAAAAAGGGCTGCTGCCACCACTTTTGTCTATTTTTTCCGGCTGTTGGCTTTTGCTGTTGATTCTTTTCAGTTGTCTTTTTGGGG
>NZ_BAKM01000070.1 GCF_000614185.1 Phocaeicola sartorii JCM 17136 = DSM 21941
TCCAAAAAGAAGAAATTTAAGGGCTTGCCTGAGCCTTATATTTCAAGATTATGAACTTAAATTGTAATGTTTTGATGGCAATAAAGAGCGATGCGGAATCTGTAAAAGTACTCCCGTCAGACAATCAAAACATAACGAGCGAAGCGCCTAAGTTACTGCTCTGCAGTTCAATCGCTTCCGGCTCAGACCTGGGGTCAAATGAAGGAGTCACGCCATTGGCGGGAATAGGAAAGGAATACCCGGAACTCAGTTGGTATTATCTGTATCTGTCTAATAAAGAGCTGAAACGCTATATCAGTGTATTCAGCGGTAGGAAAGCTGTCCGGTTCCGTACTCTATCGGGGAGTGTAGAGGAGGAATTTTTCTGTTTCAAAGTGTTTTCCTATACAGCTGCCGATCATAGGAAACGTTTTGAGCAATGTGCTTATACTAAGGAGGAATATACTGCCCGCCGTGACTCAGCCCGGGTGGTAAAAGAGGCTTTTGCTACCGGTTCCACCCAAAAATTGAATACTTTGACGGACGAGAAGGAAATTGCAGGTAATGGCTGGCTGTTTGTCTGTGCTCCCTTGGATCAGTTGGAGCGTATTCTGTCTGCCATGCTTCCCCGCCAGTATCTGGTGACGGACTATAACACGCATCGTGCGGCTGTCATCCCTCAAAGCCAGATGGAGGAATTTATCTATCTGTACGAATCCATGCCTTACAATATCGAACTGATGAACCGTCCTTTGGAGGACTATCTTCAGAAGAAACAACGAATTCGCATTACCGGTGGTGTTTTCCGAGGAAAGGAAGGGTGCATCATGCGTCTGCACCGGAATACAAGGCTAGTGTTCGCTTTGGGAAATATGACGGTGGCGGTGAGTTATCTTCATGCTTTTCCGTTCGAGAAGGTGGAGTGACAAGCCATTTCTGATTTGGCTAAAAAGAACTGTATAACATTTAGGCATGATAGATAAGTGAGTTCATTCAAAAAAGACTAAAGAAGAAATTCTTTTGAATAGGTCTTTCTTTCCGGAAGAAAAGCTAACCTTTGCAAAAAATAAGATTTATGGGCAAGTCTATTAGGAATACTCCGATATTGACAGGTAAAGATGCAGATATGTTTCTTGAAACGCTTAGTCTTCATTCCTCTCGCGAAGAGCGTGAGAAGGAGAGAAAGCGCATTAATGCTAGTGTCGCTGAGCTTACTCGTTTGGTTGCTGAAATGAAAAAGTGACTTAAGTGGAGCATATTGGACTCTTTGAACGTTTGAATCAGGAACATGAGTTTCTTTGCTAAGAAAAATTTATGTTTGAAACATCATTGACAAATAAGCGAATAGCTAAAAATACATTACTTCTTTACTTCCGCATGATATTCATGATGCTGGTCAGCCTTTACACTTCGCGTGTAATACTGGAAGCGTTGGGCGTAGAGGATTTTGGTGTATATAATGTGGTGGGAGGAGTCGTATCAATGTTTGGATTCTTGAATAGTGCGATGTCCTCTTCTACTCAACGTTATATTACATTTGAATTGGGTAGAAGAGTGATGAGTGAACAACAGAAGGTGTTTACTACTTCAGTGCAGATACATATGTTTATTGCATTAATTGTAGTTCTGTTGGGTGAAACAGTTGGACTCTGGTTCTTGGAGAATAAAATGGTGATTGATCAATCTCGTCATTCGGCTGCTTTCTGGGTGTTTCAATGTTCAGTCTTGACTATGGCTGTATCTATTATCAGTGTACCGTATAACGCTACCATCATTGCCCATGAAAAGATGTCGGCCTTTGCTACATCTCCGTTGTTGAAGTTGTATTAAAACTTTGTATTGTTTTTCTGTTGCTTGTGGCACCTTTCGATAAACTGATTTTCTATGCCGTGTTATTGCTTGTAGTGCAACTTATGGTGCGCTTCATTTATGGTAGTTATTGTAATCGTCACTTTAAAGAGACAAAACTACGTTGTATCTGGGACAAATCCATGTTTAAAGAAATGATGGGTTTTGCCGGATGGAACTTAATGGGTAATTGTGCTGGCATTCTTTCAACGCAAGGTGTCAATATATTGCTTAATATTTTCTTTGGCCCTACGGTCAATGCCGCTAGAGGTGTTGCCGTGCAAGTACAAAATGCTGTACTTCAATTTTCACAAAACTTCCAGACTGCGCTCAATCCGCAGATTACTAAAAATTATGCCAAAGGCGATAGGGGGGCTATGTACAAACTTATTATCCGTAGCTCTCGCTTCTCGTTCTTCTTGCTTTTTTTTCTTTCTTTGCCCATTTTTCTGATGACGCAAGAGGTGTTGGAATTGTGGTTGAAGAGAGTGCCTGATTATTCGGCTGTCTTCTTGAAAATTTCGCTGATGATAGTTACAGTGGATGCTATGGTTAATCCTCTGATGGTTGCTGCTACCGCTACAGGGCATGTACGTCATTACCAGACGATTGTTGGCGGAGTGGTTATGCTTATTACACCTGTCGCTTATGTGGCGCTCAAATTGGGAGCTGCACCTCCGGCGGTATTTGTGGTCCATTTCATTGTGTGTGTTGTCGCAGCTATTGCACGTATTTATATCCTCAAGTCTTTGATCGGATTATCTGTCCGCAATTATGTGACACAAGTGGGAAAGAATTTGTTGATGGTTATTTTAGTGGGTGTACCTCTGCCTTTGTCGTTGTACTATTTTGTGACGCCAGATAACTTTCTGCGTATGGCTTCATTGGGAATTGTGTGCATGTTGTCAGTGGCTATGGCCGTCTATTCGGTAGGTATGGATGCAAATGAAAAGAAATTTGTGACTGATCAATTTGTTAAGAAATTTAATTGTAATAAATAAAAATGAATGCCCCTTTAGTGTCTCTCATTGTTCCTGTTTACAACCGTCAGACAAGTATTGAAGTATGTTTGAAAAGTGTGTTGAATTTGGAATATACTCACTTTGAGGTACTGGTGATAGATGATGGTTCGACCGATGGTTCGTTGGATATAATCCGGCGTGTGGCGGCTACGGATACTCGTATCAAAGTCATTGTTCAAAAGAATAGTGGTGTCAGTGTGGCACGTAATCATGGATTGGATGAGGCTAAAGGTGAATGGATTGGTTTTATTGACTCGGATGACGCTGTGATGCCATGTCATCTTGATATCGTTCGTGATGAACAAGGATCGCACGCCGACTTGCTGATGGTTAATCACACATCAGGCCAATACTTTGATGGTGTGATCAAACTTCATGTTTCTGACGGAATGAATAAACGTACAGAGCATCCTGTAGCCGCTACTTATTTGTTTAATGATTTCGATCCTTTTGAAAATCCCTTTTTCCCAATATGGAATAAATTTTTTAATCATACACTGATTGAACGGCACCAAATACGTTTCGATTGTACACTGTCGTTGGGCGAGGACCAGGAAATGTTGTGCCGTTATTTGTTGTATGCCGGAAAGATTGTTCACTATTCGCGTCCTTCTTATGTCAATCTTGAGTGGCCGGGATTGATTCATTTGGGTAGTAAACTTCGAGAACCTTCTGATTATCTTTATAATCAAAAATGTAACTATAAGGCATTATGTAGTGTAATACCAGTCGGGAAAGGTAAAACAGAATGGTATTCAATACATTACGGAATAAATAGACCTATTACCCGTATTCTTTATAATTATACAAAATTAAAAAATCACAAGAAGTTGTGTAGGGGCGAACTACTGAAATTCACTCAAAAAGAAATAATTCCGTTCATTGCATCTATTGACATTACTGAAGGTAATGCTCGTGAGGCGAATGTACGCTTTGTACGCCGACTTTTGTTGAGTTATGGAGCAAGGCCGGCTATCATTTGGTGTTATATTTATAATGTATATATACAGTTTACTGATTGTCTTTATAGGGGGTTGCGTAAATTGAAAAAAATCGTTGGGAATGATTTACATTCAAGATAAGAAGGACTGTTGCGGTTGTTCAGCTTGTGTACAGAAGTGCCCTAAGCATTGTATATCTTTGTATGAGGATGAAGAAGGTTTTCTTTATCCTAGGATAGATACAAACCATTGTATAGATTGCGGTTTGTGCGAGAAAGTCTGTTCGTTTCTGAATTGCGACAAGGCTGTTCCTCCGCAGGAGGTCTGGGCGGTAAAAAATCAAAATGAATCGGATCGAATGCACAGTTCTTCGGGAGGCGTGTTTATAGCATTGGCTCGTGAAGTGCTGGCATGGGGCGGTGTGGTGTTTGGTGCTGTCTTTGACGGGAATTATGAGGTGAAGATAACTTATTCGGAAACTTTGGAAGGGGTTCGTCCCATGATGGGAAGTAAATATTTGCAGGCACGGGTGGAAACAGGGTTTGCAGATGCTGAACATTTTTTGAAGCAGGGGCGTCATGTTTTATTTTCGGGGACTCCCTGTCAGATAGCCGGACTTCATAAGTATCTCCGGAAAGATTATCCTAATTTGTTGTCTGTAGATTTTCTTTGTCACGGTGTGCCGAGTCCCGGCGTGTGGCGGAGATATTTGAAAGAAACAATGAATGACTTACAATCCGCCCGTAGGGCGGCGGCTGGAAAAAATACAGTTTTCCCTTCTCTAAATGTCATGCCCACGATAGTGGGTATAGAATTTAGAGATAAGACACTGCACGGCTGGAAAAAATACAGTTTTGTTGTCCGTGGAAGGTCCGCCTTTAAGGCGGACAAAAATTCAGTTTTGTTGTCCGATATACACCGTGAGAATCCTTTTATGAGGGGGTTCTTATCTGATATTTATCTGCGTCCTTCTTGTTATGAATGTAAGTGTAAGAACGGGATGAGTCACAGTGATTTGACTATTGCTGATTTTTGGGGCATTGATCGCTTGATGCTTGATTTTGATGATGATAAAGGGGTGGGGTTGGTATTGGTAAATACGACTAGTGGACATCATTTTTTTGATAAGCTTTCTATGGAGAAACGCTTGTCCTCATTGGCAGATGTGCAGCCATTGAATGGTGGTTTCAAGGAATATACCCGACCACATCCTAAACGTGTGCAATTCTTTCAACGGTTTGCGAAAGGGGAGTCAGTGAAGAATATTGTGGAGGATTTGCTGCATGTTCCTTTGTGGCGTAGAATACTAAGAGCCATAAAGAAACTTTGTAGACGCATATTCCAAAGAAAGCTGACGTGTGATTAGGAAAAACGGAATGGAATTTGTTTCTTTGCATAGAAAACAAACTAAAAAGGGAATTGACATCAATGCCACAATTCATTCAAAATATACAGATCAAGAACTTCAAATCAGCAAAGAATGTCAGGTTTGAAGACTGTAAGCGAATCAATCTTTTGATCGGCAAGCCTAACGTCGGTAAGAGCAATTTGCTGGAAGCCTTATCCATCTTTTGTCTTCCATTTTTGAAGTATCTTAAAAAGAAAGATTTGCAACAGTTTGTCAGGGTGGAAAATATCTCGGAATTGTTCTGTAACGGTAATGTTGAAAGTGACATACAGATTCAGGCAGACGGGAAGCAAGCTGTACTCAGGTGGGTTCCGCAGGGGGGCATTGAAGTGAGTTTGCAATATGCAGCTTCAGAAGAGGCAATAACGTTGCCTTTTTCAAGTACATTGACATGTATGAAGAAAAATATACCGGACACCTCGGATAATCCCTTCCGTTATTATATTTTTCCGGCATCTTTTACCAGGGAGAGTAGCTTGCAGAACTTTTTATTGCCTCCTTCCGGTGGTAACTTGATGACTGCCGTCTCCTTGTTGTCTGCATTGAAAGATGAACTTTCCGCTATATTTCATGAATACGGTCTGAAGTATGTGTTTGATGCGGGCAGTCAGGAGATCAAGGTGATGAAAGAAAGTGGTGATGGAGAAATCTTTTTGATACCGTTTCATTCTTTGGCAGATACATTACAGCGGCTGATATTTTATAAGGCTGCCATATTGAGCAACAAGCGGAGCATATTGCTGTTTGAGGAGCCTGAAGCGCACACTTATCCTCCTTATATCACTAATGTGGTGCAAAGTGTTGTAGACTCGACGGACAACCAGTTCTTCATCACGACTCATAGCCCTTATATTATCAATGCTCTGCTGGAGCAATTGAATGATGAGGTTGCCATCTATTTCGTGGACATGAAGTCGGGAAATACTACCGTGCAACGTGCGACGGAGGATGAAATGCAAGAAATGTATGAGAGCGGGGTGGATTTGTTTTTTAATATAGAAACATATTTGAAGTAATGAAAGACTTGTTCATCATTCCGGAATGTTATATTGACACAAATCTGGTAGAAACTTTGATAATAACTGATGGGTGTAATCATCAAAAAGGTTGCAATACAGTGGTGAAGACGATGCAACAGAAGTTTGCCAACACCTTTTCTGTAGGAATTATAGATGAAGATAAACGCCAGGTGAGTTATGTGAAAGAGTTTTCCGAGATAGCGCGTACTCCTTCATTACGGCTTAAGAAACATGGTTCTAAACCTCATTATTTGATCATGGTATCTCCTGCAATGGATGGATTTTTATTGAAATGTGCGGAAGAATTAGGAATCAGTATGGAAGAATATGGTTATACTTCTTGTTTGAAAGAATTTACGTCTATAACAAAGTCTGTAACCAGTAAGAATGATTCAGCCTTAAAAAAACTTTTTAAAGCGTTAGATAATGCTTCGGAGATGATTGTTTTGAAGGAATGGTTGGAGTATCTGAAAAAGAATCAATATAAGTGCAATGTGGACGAATTGAAAAAGATAGCTAAAGTATGAAAGGAGCTGTTTTCACAGCCCCCCATATTCCTTCACCGCATCAAAGCAAGGGCATCCCTTCTGCGGATTCAGATCCCGATGTCCTACAATGATTGCTTCGGGCAGGACAGCCCGCAACTCCCGCAGCAAGGCCAGCAGGGCCGCTTTCTGTTCCAGTGTCCGTGTGTCCGCGGGTATGCCGCCTGCAGACAAGCCTCCTTCATAGCAGATGCCGACAGAATGCCGGTTGTGGTTTTTGCAGTGCGCTCCGATTCGCTCCAGCGTGCGTCCGCGGTGAATCCCGCCGTCGCGTGTGATGTAGAAATGGTAACCGATATCCTTGAAACCGCGGTGGTGGATATGGTCGTGGCGGCAGGTCTCGAAATCCAGGTTCCGCCCCTCGGGGGTGGCGGAACAATGGATGATGATCAATGTTATCTTACGCATTCCGGTCGGTTAAATGCAACTTTGTATGCCTATGACGCCGCCTATGGCGGTAGCTACTGCGATGATAACTTTCAGGATGGTGCTCCAGATAGATTTTCTTTGTTGATTTTCCATACGGATTAAAGTTTTTAAAAGTGATACATACTATTTAAAGAAATAAGCCGGAGGGTGGGAGAGGGGATAACTCCATCCCCCTTCCGGTTAGACTTCCAGTTAGGTTTCCAGCCAGTTTTCCGGCTGTACTTCCGGCTAGACTTCCGGCTGTACCGGTTCGTCTTTGCCCTTGAGCAAGTCCGCCACGGCTTTTCCCTCCTTTTCAGCACGTAGTGCGGCGGCCTGTGCGGCACGGCTGGCCACGGGTTGGAACTCCAGTGCGCCGAAGATGGTTTTCAAGTCCTCTCCGGGAATATACTGTATGTTCACTCCGGTGATTTGGGCGGCGGTGAAATCCGCCAGAGTCTCCGTTCCCGTACTGACTATCTGGAGACGGAACTTGCCCAGCTCGCCGAAATCCACCTGCTTGCCTTCACATAGAGCTTCCAGCAGGTTGTCCACGGTGGCGGTGAGCACCGCCACCACATCGGCGCGGCTCACGGTGGTCTGCGAGGAGACACGCTTGCTGAGCTGTTTCAGACTGAGTTCACCGTTGATCTGCGCGGTGGCGTATGCCTTCGGGGAGGCATCCTTGTCAAACGGATTGGGACGTAATGCAACACTGTAATTTAATGCCATAATTAATTTTGTTTTTTAATGGTTAGTATGAATTGAACATGACAAAGATAATACCCGGAGAAGGGGCGGATGTGAAAGGACGCGAACAGGGATGAAAGCGTGTGACACACTGTGGCAGAGAATGAAATAAAGTGAATTAAAAGCCGTGATATATTTCTGTATATGAGCTGTTTTCATTACATTTGCTAGGATGATAAACAACGGAAAACCGACAATATACGATGAATGATTGACGATTGGAAGTTGGTATGTTGTAGTAAAAAAAACGAATGTTATGAACGAAGAAGAAACGTATTCGGGCGAATGGCCCGTGAAACCTTATTACAAACGGGATCTGGCCATGGGGTACGCCCCCGATATCACTCCTGTGGCGGCACTGAACCGTCTTTCCGCCTGGATACACCATCACAAGTTGCTTTATCAGGATTTGCTCGACTCGGGCTATGTGGACAGGCAGCGTATTTTCAATTCGGTGCAAGTGAGGCTGATTTTCCATTACTTGGGAAGACCTTGATTAGTGGTTAGTGATTATTGGGCTGCGCGTGTGTTGTTTGTGGGGGGCGGAGAGGTTGTCAATTAAGGAAACTGTAGGGGATTTATACGTTAGTACGTGTGGGGGTGCACATACGTATGTATAAGCTTATACGTACTAATGTATGAAGTGACGCTACTATATGTGCACGCTTTTTCAAGTACATGTCTCCCCAAGCGCAGCCCACTAATCACTCACCACTAATCACTCACCACCAACTTCCCGCATTCCTCCTCGCTCTCGTGTTCCTCGTAGCGTCCGCAGGGCTGCCGGGTGTAGTACACGGTTCCCGTGCGGCACAGTTCCTGGTCACGCACTTTCAGCACATCCAGACGGGTGAAGGCACGGTCGGGCTCGTTGATACGGGTGATGGAGAGGATGAAATCGGCCAGATTCGCCCAGTTGGCACTGCCGGATATGGTGTACATGTTGATGTCCTCCATCGCGTTCTTGCCGTCTATTTTCTTCAGGCTGCGCGGATGCGCCACGATGATCACCCAGATGTGGTTCTCGCGCCCCCACGACTGGAAACGGGTCAGCATCGACTTGATGCTCTGGGTCTCGGTCTCGCCTTTTCCACTTTGCGCCTCTACAAAAAGATAAGGGTCTATCACCAGATATTTCAACGGCTGTCTGCGGCGCACCAGGTCGGCCCGGTGCAGAATGTTTCCGGGAGTGGGCGGCACCTCGTGCATATCCAGATGAATCATGTGAGTGTTCAGAAAATCAATATAGGGCGTCAGCTGCTCGTCCGTATAGGCGGTGGTGTTGGCTTTACCCAGCAGCAGATGCACCAGGTGCGCTATATGCTTGTCCTTGTCCGGCACTTCGAAGGAAAGGTAGCACACGAAGCGTTCCGTATCGCGCATGATGCGGCTGGTCAGGTCGTTCAGAAAATCCGTCTTTCCGCTGTTGGGCATGCCGGTCATGATCATCAGGCCGCCTGTGTCGGTGGGATGGAAAACACGGTCGGTCAAGGGGCCGTAGCCCACGCTGTAGCCGTGGTCGTATCTGCCGTGCAGCACGTTTATCACCTCTTCACGGCGCTGTTCCACGGTGATGATATCGGTGGTGTGGCAGGCACAGGCATCTTCTATGACGCTCTGCACCACTCCGGTGCCGTACAGTTTCATCACATCGCCTATGTCCTTGCATCCTCCGGGCAGGGTGGTGAAAAGGCAGCGTGCCCCGAAGTAGTCGGACAGATGCTTTACCAGCGTGCGTCCGGGTAGGTCGGTGTCACCACACACCACGATGTCCTGCACCTGGTCCAGCCAGGAGGTGAATGCCTCGAAGCTTTTCGCCAGATCGCTTGCCGCTCCCGAGGGCACGCTGATGACGTGGCGGTATCCCGCTTCCATCAGTACCAACGCGTCTTTTCCGCCTTCCACGATGATGAGGCGGGGGATGGTCTCCTCCTCCACCAGCAGTGGGTTGATGCAGTCTATGTTGTAGGGGGCGCACGGTGTGGTGGGCGAATCCTGACTCCAGAATTTGCTGTAGGTCACGGGGGATTCTTCCGTAGTTGTCCCGTCCGGAATTTCGGCCTCTCCGGATGCGGCGGGACTGTTGGCGGAGGCACCGGTTCCGGCGGACGGCGAGGGGCTGCATGAGCGGTACTTGGCATTGACGGGGCGTCCGTCCACGTAGTTCACGTAGGCGATGCAGGGAAAGACGGAGGACGCCTGCTCGCGTTTGTCCTCACTGTTTTTGGTGATGCAGTAATGACGCAGACAGCCGATGTGTGCCGCGATGGCGGTGGCGAGGGAGATGCCCTGGTCGGCCAGATAACGGCGTGCCGCCAGTTGGTCGGAGTCCGTACAGTCGGGCGATCCGTCCAGCGGCTTGATTTTCTGCAGTACGGTGGGGGCGAGGGCTTTGTAGTCGCCGGGCATCATGGGGACTTCGTTCACGCTGTTCTCCGTATTCCGGTTGCCGGACGGGCGATATGTTCCGGCAGCTGGGGACGGATCTCCTTTCCGGTAAGAAAACATGGGACGTTTGTCTTTGCAATAATCGGTCAGTATGCCATTGAACTCGCATCCGGCGTAGAAGCAATGATACAGTCCTTTGGCTTTAGAGATATACAGATGCATGGTGTCGCATTTGGGACACCGGGCAATGAAATTCTTTCCCGCATTCTTGCGGTCGGGAAAGTCTGAAAGAGAATAATAAGGTTTCATTTGAGTAAATAAAAATTAAGAATTAAAAAATAAAAGAACAAACACCTACGTCATGAGCCTCCCATGCGGAGCCACCCCATGCGCAGCTCACTCACCACTAATCACTCACCATTCACCACCACCCATTCTTTGGACAGCACGTTCCAGATGGCGGTTTCGGCAGGTCGTGGCGGTGCATTCTCCGGTATTTCCACTTTTCCGTCTATGGGGTCGTCGTAGTAGCGGAGACCCTTGCCGGCGTCCTTCCACTCGAAGGGTGAGACGGGTCGGAATTCACGGAGTTTCCTACGTTTCTCCTCCAGGTCTTTGCTCAGCTCGCTGCTCAGCCGGGCGACGGCTTTTTCCATCAGCGACTGTCCGTGGCGCGTCTTCATGAGGTTTTGCAGCCAGATGATTCTTCCCACGTGCGAGTTGCGGGGAAAGCGGGGATCGGCATCGAAGTAGGGGATAAGGAATTGGTTCACCAGGATCACCAGTGTTTGTAATGCCCTTGGGCGGGTGTAGTGATAGGTGATGGCTATGGAGTTGATGAGCGGCACCAGCACCCGCTGCTTTTCCTCGGGGTTGGTGTTGAGCCGGTGGAAAAAGTCAGCGGCATCCGCTTCCGTTTTCTTCGCTTTCCGTGCTCCGTTTCCGGCGGGATCTCCCTTACGGGAATCCTCCGGAGGAATTATATTATTAATATTA
>NZ_BAKM01000069.1 GCF_000614185.1 Phocaeicola sartorii JCM 17136 = DSM 21941
CAGTCTATCATCGTTCACGGACAATGTATCATTAGATAAAAGACTGCGAGTTTCGAGCGGGATTGACCCTCACCTCGGGGAGGCGGGATAGCCGTTGTGGACACAAGCGGCATATCTTGCAAAGCAAGGTTTATACTCCAAATCAGGCGTGAGCAACCGGGGTATCTCAGTCAGTTCGACCTCGGTCGAAAATGTCATAATGTCAAAAGTTCATAGTGTCAGCGCATGGGTCATATTTTGCGATAGCAACCGTGTGACTTTTTCTTCACGAATCCTCGACCTCCGTCTCTTAGGAATCTTTTGACCGAAGATTCCGAGATTCCGAGTTGCAGGGCTTCCCGGACAGCTTCTGCCGTGGTGAACGAATCCCTGAGGTTTCCGAGTAACTCGGTGAACCGGTTGTCAAGGATACCGGTTTCAATCTCCGGTGCAATCCGGCTCTCCATGTTTCTGAAATATTCGGTGAGCCTGATGGCGAGTTCGGCAGTTCCCGGTTCAATTTTATCCATGCCCGATTCTCCACAGATACAGTGCATAATCTGTATGACCAGGCAGAAGCGGACGAGATAAGTTTCCAGTTTGCCACACAACGCCCTGACAGCATCCGAATCCGTTTCAGCATAAGCCTTGTTATTGACCTCGTCTTTCCATTGAATTACGCGGAGCTTTGCCTCTTGGGAAAACATTAGCTCTATTGAGGTTGCTTTTCCCTCTTGGTCTGTTGAAGGAGTGACTGTTACCACCTTTCGGATAATTCGCCCCCATTCTTCAAGAACGCCGTCAGGCATGGCGGTGTCATTCCACGATGGCATCTTGTCAATTTCGGGATAGACTTTCAGGAATCGAGATGAAAAGCCGTTCATCATGCGCTTGCCGCCGAACTGTTCGTCCAGGCGCCCCGGCTGAGTAGAGCCTATAATCGAACAGTAGGGATTGGCGAGGAAGATATGTTCGTTGTTTGACTTTCGGCTGTACTTGAAAGGCGTGCCGCTGAACAGACTGAGAAAGTAGCTCTCGTCTGAACCATTATAGCGGTTGAAATTGGAGAGGAGGCTGTCTATCTCATCCTTGTAAATCAGCACTCCGCGCGGATTGTCGCGCAAAGCTCCGATAAGAGCCTCTACGGTGGAATCAACCACTACATGACATTTTCGCTGAGGCATCTTCATTTCTTCAGGTAGAGAATGTTTCTCACGCTGCTTTGCCGACATGCGTTCCCATTGACGGTAGGTTTCCATCTCCTTGCAGTAGATCATGTCATACTTTCCGTCGAGTTTGAGAAGAGGTGTGACCGCCTGTTGCAATGGCGGAGTCTTGCCGCAGCTCGGCGAGCCTACAAGCACCATGTAGATTATCGGTCGGCTTACCCATCCGGTCATGAAGCGGACTGACCAAGTGTTGCCCATAGCAGCCGCGAATACTGTAAGGAAAGAGGCTGCAGTGAAATCGACATTATAGTTCTCGTATTCTTCAAGAGTCTCGATTATGTCGCGGATTGCTTTCGGAAATATCTCCAGAGGGAAAGAAGGAGTTTCGGTAGTTTTACCGGAATCGCTGGTAAAGGCAATGCTATCCTCCTCGATCAATCCACATCCGGCTTCCAACGGAAAGCGTGGATGGTTATAATAGCCATTCGCTTTCATGATGCTCAGATATTGATGTTACGTTGTCCGAGGGCTTTGCGTACCTCATATTCCGGGTACATAATCTTGTTGCCGGTCTTGACAGGTTTGAGGATACCTTTATTTGCCCAGTGCCAGAGTGTGGCATCGCATACGCCAAAGAGTTCCTTTACCTCGGCTTTGGTGAGCATACGTTCTTTCTTGGCTGCCTCGACCATCGAGCCGAGTTCATCCTTTGCGCGGCGGATCAAGTCCTCCGAAAATGCTTTGAGGTCTTCGGCGTTCATCTCTACCTTGACATGGGCCCGACCCTCATTGAGCATATCTAATAAATCTCGCATTTTTGTTTTGATTGCCGACATTGTTCGACGCTTCTACTGGCGGCATAAGACAGAAACGCCACCGCTCCGAAATGGAACGATGGCGCAAAAGTATAGCGTAATTTCTTGGATTAAAAAGAATTGATGGTTCGTTAAGTTCGCGAACTATAAAACGAATCAAACGAATCGAAAAGAGGCTATTTCAGTCTACTCCATCTGGGTCAATTCGTAAAACATCGGTCTTTATAGAGTCAATAGCGAAGCGATGTTCTGGCTCGTCTTTGATAAATCGCTTACGATTGGGAGATAAATCTTGTAGCGTGTTTACGCTCTTCTGCACCTGACGCTCGCCGACGATTTTGCATTCAGGGAATGTGGCGGATAATATCTCGACAAATCGTTTGACAGGTGTTGACGGATCCAGCTCGCCAGACTCGACAAGTGCGACATATAAGTGCGCTATGTCAACGCCACGGATATGTGTTTCTATCCATTTGCCAATGCGCTTAACAATCTCACTGCCGTGAGATGCCAAAAGGGAAAGAAGGTCATGAGATAATTCTGCGTTTTCTGTAATTTTAGCAGTCGGTTTAGACTCATCAATACCCTCCAACGCCCAATCAGCCAAATTGCCGTTATCTACACTCATGCGATAATCAAGATACTCCTTCAAATCCTTGCGCGAGCGTCGTTTATCCTCTACCTCCCTCGCAAGAAATGTCTTCATGAACTTTGCAAGCTGCCACTGGTACTGTTTGTTGTCAATCAACAGTGCTGCGTCTTCAATATTATCTATCATCATTTCAGAAGAGCGTCCATATTTGAGCCATGTAGCAAAAGGCAGCCGATATTTGGCCCATTCGCTTCCTTCGGCATGCTCGCCAAATATTCTCTCAGCAAAATCCGATTCTTGAAGAATCTTCAAAAGCTCATCCAAGTCCAGATTGTCAAGGTCAATCATATTCTCCAATCGCTTCTGAAACTCCGGCGATGCAAGAAATGCGGCTGCACCCAACAAAAACACCTCCAGCGAGTCCGCTTCGCCCATCGCCGCAGCAAGCTCTCCATATTCCTGCGGATGCTCCTCCATCCACATCTTCAAATCAATCTTTCCATCCTGACTGCCTAAGTTATCTTGCTGATTTTTCATAGTGAAATTTCTAATTCATAAAGTAATAACGCGCAAAGGTCAAAAAAAGATAATAGTACTTTGAACGAAAACAGCGACAACACATAAGTTCCGCCAAGCAGTGCAGTATCTTCAATCCAACCCTCGGACAAGCAACACCCGACCATGAGAACGAGCAACGCTCCCCGCGCAATCCAAAATACATCCAATTTATGTGTCATAGTCGTTTTGAAATAAGCGAATAAATTTTCGTCACAACAATGTATGGGATAATTGAGATTAACGAATACATTATCAAAAATAATATCAGGTAATCTGAGTTGTGGATTTATTTAGATTGGGTAAAAGAAAACAGATTGCAACAGATAAGCTGTTAGCTATCCAGACCGACAAAGAAAGTCTGATAATACTTTTCCTAAACCACTTAAATGCAATGAATCCACTCAACAAACTACATAATAGGAATATAAACGTATAGTATATGTCCCATTCCATATACAACATACTATAACCTGTTCCTACTGAAACAAAAGCTTCAAAAGCCTCAAATATCCAAAATCGCTTATCGGTCAGTTTCATGGTCGGATAAATAGATTATTTGTCTTGACAATGTTTTCAACTTGCAGCTTGGGCAGTTCAGTATGAACGTGCATATAGAAGTCATACCCGAAATCGACATAGAAATTATGTGCATGATTGGAAAATGTGGCATAGCAACATTCACGCAGACAAAGTCGGAGATAATCTGCACATTGGGATATGTGTACTCTCAATCCAAGCCGGATATTCTTGGCTGCATCAATTAAGTTTCGGTTAATAGGATTCTTTTTAGCATCAAGTATAATGTCATGTGGCTCACCTTCGAGATAATCAATTATCAGATAAGAGCACCCCGATTTTCGTGCCAGTTCTATTGCTGAATCTATATAGCATTGTTCAATTTTGAGATATTCGGTGGAAGTCAAAACATCGTCATCAAACGACTTTCCAATATCTGAAACTGATGTCCATTCATTTTTAATATAATCGCCTTTGATATATAATTTAGGGCAATATTTAGAAATGGAATAATCCATCTTGCTATTGCCTATGTTAACATCCAAAATTCTAAGGTGATTATCAACTTGACGAATAGAGAAATCACTGTATAACCCTCGCCTCCTAAGACTCTTGTGGCGTAGGAACATATCGCGAGCCTCAATACTATAGCCTTCTTGCTGGAAAACAACAGCCCTCATATATAGGCTGTCATTCAATAAAGAGTCAGCCCATCTTTTCCCCTCGCCGTGTTCATAATTTGCAAGAAACATAACATCGCAGGCTATGATGGAATCAAACAATTCAGCCGCTTCTTCCAATTTGTCGTTTGCAGTTAATGCACAGCCATAGATATATCTTACCCAATAGTCTGTAGGAGCGATGTCATACGCTTTATGTGCATGGGTGAGTGCTTCATCATACTTTCCTAATTGATAGCAGGCAGACGACAGCTCGGCTAACAGATAATATTCATTCTGCATGTCCGCCAATAACTTACGAAGATATATACGAAGCCTCTTAAAATCACCACTTCGTTTGCAGCTGTTAATTACGCTTTGAATTTTCTCTTTGTTTTTCATAGCCAGTTGTTTTTAAGGACGCGACGTGAATAAATCGGGGCGTAGAAGAAGCAGAACCATACGTTTAGCAATATGTATCCGGGCGTGTCTTGTTTTATAGCAATCGCTATATTACGTTGGATGAACACAGAAACAGCGATAATCAAAGCGATATAAAATATACCGCCTATTTTCGAGTCAATCAGTGGCGTATAGAATACCGCCGCTAATGTATATAGCAGCCAAAACAGTTGCACATTGCAAAGGAATAGATAGACCTTGCGCTTTGGAAATGTCTCCGATTCCTGTTTGCCGTCTGCCTTGCCGCTCAGGAAATATAAACTCAGGAAGGGATTGACAAAGAAGTTTCCGCAGAGTATCAATGATAGATACCTGCCACCGTATCGTACACGGCTAATACGGATATTGGCAAACAACAATCCCATCGCCGAAGCCATAAGCAGTAGCTGTGCTACTTTAGCCACATAGGAATGCAGCCACAACTCACGGTCAAGCCAACCGCCACTTATTCCGACAATAAGGACGGCAGCGTAAAACAGCAATAGAAAATTGCCGACAATGGCAGTGAGATATAAAGACTTTTTCATTCAAAACCTACGGTTAATGCTTTAACGGTATAATCTTCAATTCACAAGTAATTGGGTTAAAAGCCATTTATTCTTCTGTTTGGAAAACTCAAGAAAATATAAGCGATTATTATCCGGATCCGATATGTTCTCACAGATAACAGTATCGGATATGTGCATAATTTTTGTCTGACACCTTGGCTTGAGTCTGTCTATGTTTATACGATGAAGCATAGTAATGACATCTTTATCTTCCCAAGAATAATAGGCATCGTATTTGTCGCCATCGTGAGGAACCTGAACATTGATTTTAGAATCGTACAGTACCAATGACTTTGCTAATCTCTGTTCTTGAAAGATTGTATCTGAATGAAATTTATCAATGAACTGCAAGAAATCTTCCGGTTGTTTATTTTCTGTATTTAATGCCATTTCTAATGATGTTTCTTTGTCTGGGTTTATGTCCTTTGAATTAGCTTGGATGATTGAATATGCAAAAATGATAATAAAGCCAATAATAACCGCAAAGAATATGCTCGCCACATATTTGTTATTGTTGTGTGAAGACTGGCGGTCATAGAAATCTGAGCCGCCGAATTGCTCAATGGCATTGATAACATTTTTATTGCGGCAGTACATTCCGGATAGTCTGACCAAAATACTCTTTGGGCGCTTAGCTTCGGATAATAATGTTATGTCCAACTCTCTGTAAAAGAGGATTCCACCTACATAGGAATGTCTATAGCATACGGCGCATTTCGCTATTTCAGACCATTTCAGAGTAACGGTTTTGCTCCATTCTTTATATGCAATTCCATTGGCATCCACCCTAAGAAAGTCACGACCGAATCGGAAATATTTGACGACATATACCAGTATGAATATTCCGAAAAATGATGTACCAACGATTGCTCCGACAGGCCAAATATCAGAACAACCCCAATAGATGTTGAAAGCCAAACAGACAAGGCATAAAAGAGGAAACGTAAACGCCTCTTTCGCCGTATAGCAATCTTGTGATTTCATCGCTTACCTCCTTTCCGCCAAATGGCTATAAACAGAAATAGAGCTAAGGCATAATTTGCGAACACAAGATGCCCCGTATTGTTTATAGCGTTCTGTAAATGAATCCGAAGAATCTCAATAGCATCCTGAATATTTCTTCCCGAATCAAAATAGAATGATATTGGGTATTCGGTATAAAAAATGTAATTGGTAATATTTAGAATTGCCAAAACCATCAACACTACAATGCCTACTATCTTCTGCCACTTTTTCATACTATCTTCCTAATAATGAACTAATGACTAATTTTATGCTCAGTATCACATTGGCAATCCCGACAATTACCAGTCCTAACGCAAACCCAATCTGTGGTGAACCGACGGCTATCAACATACCGACATAAATCATACACGCTAATGCACAAATCATCAGCATGATTCGAGATAATACGCGAACCTTATGATTGCGATTGTCATACATACAGTCGCAAATAATTACAAGTATGCCCGTAGCAGAGATTGGAGTCCAAACAAAAAATCCAAACACCAATAATATGATGCCTTGAAGAAGCCACCAAATTTTTATGCTTGTATCAAACCATGTTTTCATTGCTTGCCTCCTTTCCGGTAGATACATTGGTTGGGTATGACATCGGACTCGGTGTTGTAACGGGCAAAGAATGGCTGGATATATTCGTTGAGGTCGCGCTCTATTTCGCTCCATAGTTTCATGACATCCGTGCCTGAGGTAATGCAGTACCATTTATCCTCTTTGACCGGAAGCAAGTCGCCGATTCTCTCCCGAATAGCACACTCATACTCCTTAGGGAAAGTAGGGATAATCCCGGTTTTCTTGAAATCCAGACTTTTGAGCCAAAAAGCATCGGTAAATATGCCTACGTTCAATGTGAAGCGGATTTGATTGGCATCATTCCATTTATCATTTTGAATGTTCACACAATAACCTATCGAACCATTGCTTTTGAAGAAATGATTGCCTCGTTTCTTGAAATCATTATCTTTCAGATAATCCGTTATCTTTTCAAATACGAAAGTGCGTTTGCCTTGGATGTCCATTTTCGGTAATTTGTGCCTGTCTATTTTGATTGGAATACCCAATATGAGCATGACGATCGCTCCGAATACCGGAGTTTGCCATGATATAGTTTGCTCGGAAGGATTGGAGCGCCATCCCGTTACGATGCTTGTCGAATTGAAATCAGCCACAAACATATAGATTCCTATGCCAAGCATTATAGCCGAGCATATCATCAGGATTATGAATCCTTGTCGCTGAAATCTACTGATGTGGCGATTCATACGCTAATAATCATTGGCTGATCGCTGTCGAATTATATAGATAACCGATATACAGTCCAATAAAGAAAAGTGTCGCAGATAGAATTGGATAAATCACTGCGAGTCGTCGATACACAGAAATATTATAGACATCATGCTCGCAGATTATCGCTCTATATCGTTTCTTTCGCAAAAGCAACCACCATAAAGCGGCGAGTTCGAGAATGAACATGGCTGAAATTAATATTTTCACATCAAATTTCTTCAAATCAATAATATCTGTAACATCAGCCGAAATCATTACAAAACCGATTATCCCAAAAATCGGACACAGGACACTGAGCACAGCCAACAGAGGAACGAAGAATCCATCCTGTTCCTGTCGCTTCTGCCACCAATAATATTGGTAAAATAAGGCTCTTAGCAGTTTCATTTGAGTCTATTATCTGTAATTAAGCAAAGTTACAACTAATAATCGACATTCGGTGTGACAAATGTCCCAAACGAGTATGAAAATCAGCGCGGAGATTAGCCGTTACATAATCATTCAGCACCGACAGGTCAATCCTCGGCATGAAGTCGTTAAGCCGTACATATTTTGGGTGTTGTTTCGTCTTATCCTCAGTTGTTCTTGTTGATTAGGTTGACGATGACTTTTACCATTGTGTCCTTTTCCTCGGTGCGGCTTTCTGCTATCATAAGGGTAAGGGCGACGAGGGTGTTGTCGGCAATGCGCTTGGAGCCGTCTCCGTTGTAGAGAATGCCGTTGCCGTTGAGAAACCACAGGAACAGTGTGGCGGCAATGCGTTTGTTGCCGTCGCTGAATGAGTGGTTTTTGGTAACAAGGTACAGGAGCATGGCAGCTTTTTCCTCCACTGAGGGATATAGGTCAACGCCACCGAAGGTCTGGTAAATCTGACCGATGGAGCTTTTGAAGGAATCGTCCTTTTCGTTGCCGAACAATGTGCTGCCACCGAATTTCTCATGTAACTCGCGGATGACTTCCATGGCGTTTTCGTAAGTGGCATGAAACGACTCTTTACCGGTGGTGTCCTCGATCTTCAGTTCCTGATAGTCGTAGCGGTCAAGAGTGTCGAGGGCGTATGTGTAATCGACAACAACATCGAGCAATGAACGGCTGTCCTCCGTAAGCCTTTCCTGATTCTGGATTGTGCGGCCGAGCACTTTTATCAACTGACTAAGCTCGTCATATTTCTGTGCAGCTATCCGCTCGTTTATGACATAGCCTTGAAGAAGATACTGCTTCAATATCTTATTTGCCCAGATGCGGAATTGAGTACCACGTTTGGATTTAACGCGATAGCCAACAGAGATAATAACATCAAGGCTGTAAACCTGAGTCGGTTTGTACTTCGACAGAGTATTATGCAAAATTTGCATATTACTCTCTTTCTCCAGCTCGCCTTCCTTGAAAACATTAGAGATGTGGCGGGCAATAACTGACTGATCTTTGTCAAAGAGTTCGGCCATCTGCCTTGGCTCAGCCATACGGTATCATTCTGAACTGTCACATCAATCGACATATTTCCGTCCGGCGCCTGATAGATTACGAGCTGTGAATTATTTGTTTCCATATTCAAAATTACAATTTATATTTTGATTTGTAGCTGTTTCCGAGTAATAATAGTCAAAATACTTCGGATTTTGCGCCATTAGCGATTGCGTCTATCTCGTCGGCGATTTCGTCCGAGGAGAGTTTGATATAGTCCATAAAGGTCTTTTGTGTCTTGTGGCCGCTGACGTGCATCATCTGTACTATGGAGTATTTGTGGGTTAGGTACATGTTGGTGATTCCGCTACGGCGGGCTGTGTGGGTTGTCACGCACTTGTAGCGAGGCATTATCACCTCTCCCTTTTCGTTGTGCTCGACAACGAGCTTGCCGTCCTCCACCAGTTTCTTCTGCTTTTGAGTAAGTTTGGTTACTACCATCTTGGCTAAGTCGGGCACTTTATCGGACAACTCCTTCAGAATCTCCTTTATGTAGCGGTTGAGTATCACGTCAACAACATAAGGGAGATTGTAGTTGTATTTTTCGCATATAGCCTTTAGGTTGGGATTCATTATAGGAATCTTTACCTCGTTGCGGGTTTTCTTCTGAATGAGGCGTATTACCGGTGTTCCTTTGGCAGTAGTGGTGAAACAATCCTTGTCAATGTCGTTGTAATCGCTCACGCGTTGACAGGTGTAGCACCCGACAAGAAATATATCGCGCACCTCTTCCTGCTTGCCTGATAGTGGCATTTCATACAATGCCTGAAGCTCTGCTTCGGTAAGGTATATTTCAATAGCCTTGTCTTTCTCTTCAATTTTCTTTTTTGCGAAATATTGCAGGGCGCGGTCATTGTTGTGTATTCCGTCGGCATAGGCATAGCTGATGATTGCTCGTAGATCGACCAGGTATTTATTCTGCGCAGTCACCATATAATCTTTCTTCTCCATAAAGTTTAGGAATTTGGTGACGAATGCACGGTCTACATCATGCCATGTGTAGCGATGCTTTCTGTCAAACAGGTCATATAGTTTCCGAAAGCTATTCCATGCCTTCACAGTGCCTGGCGCGTATCTGTCATGACCATTAAGCCTGGCACCGCTCTTGATTTCATTGCAAAATCGGTCTATGAAATTCCATATTTTGGCGCGTTCAGCATCGATGCCCTCCTTTATCAGGCGCTCCTGCTCTTCCTTTATGCGTTCTTCCTCGCGTTGCCGTTCCTCCTCTTCACGCTTAGCTTTCATTATGGCTTCTGCTTTCTTCGGATTGGCGATAGAGAGGATCTCGGCCTCAACATGTGACTTATCGAAAGACATGCCCTCGACTTCCGACTTTACTACCAGTTCAATCCTATTGAGCGAGTCGTGTAGATTGAAGTTCGCCCTTTGATGTCGCATCCATTTTTCAGGACACGACAAAGCCTCTTTCCACTCTGCAACATTCACACGTATCTGAGAGGAAAAGAGCGTATCGACTTTGTGTTTCTTGTTCTGCACCCTAAAGAAAAGAGTTGCGATTTCGTTCTTCTCGTCCTGCTTGCGGATGAAGAACCGGGAAAGAGATTTTGCCATAGAATCCAAGGTTCGATTCCTTATGAATCGGACACTGCAAAGTTAGTGACTTTTCCTGAATAGTCACTACAATAGTCACTATAATTTCTAAAACAGCCGCTATCCGCCTAAATTGAAAATTGTTTAATTCGGCTTAATATCAGTATATTAGTATATAATTAAATTTAATCCGATTGATAATAATTTAATATTTATATTGCTGGTGGCACCACAAAAAGACTTTTAACTTTTAGAAAACCCCTTGAATTAGAGATAGTTCAAGGGGTCTTTTTTTACTCTCGCTACGCATTTATTACATATTTGGTTCTTGAAAGATTCTTTGGTTTTCCGGACGATTCCCGACTGTGGTAAAAAGCTCAAGACATTTTTAAAAAAGCTCAAGGTCTTTCAGGAAAAGCTCCTGCTCTTTTTTGAAAAGTTCTTGATCTTTTTAAAAAGCGTCTTTGTCTTTGATGGGGGATTTTATTCTGCTATGACCGTGTAGTCATTACATTACTAACCTTCCGGCTTACACGTTAGTACGTATAATGCTACACGTTAGTATGTGTTGCGTCTCACCATAGTACGTGTTTCATCCGCACGACAGAGGCTTCAAAACAACGTCTGTTCCTTGTTGAAAAACAACAGGACATTTTGATGCTTTTCCACTCGTATTGTATATACATGGCAAAACACCTTATTTTTCTTTCAGAAGTTTCAGCCTCCCCGCAAACGCCCTGTTCATCGGCTTTTCGGCTGAAGGATATGCACGATAAAATCCTTCAGCCGGAAAAGATCTTTCAGCGTGGCGTAAGCTCTCCGCGATTCTATATAGTTTGCTAAAATAAAAAGGCTAATGCTCCCTTTTTATCCATTAGCCTTTTTCCATCTGTCAGGAAGCAGTTCCCTGTATTTTTCAAGTGGTGTGTTTGGTTGCCATTCAGCTGTTCTGTTTATCACATCCGTGAGATACTCAAACAGATTCACTTTATGCATCCTACAGGTGAGTGCTATCGTGTAGAGTATGGCGCCCCGTCC
>NZ_BAKM01000068.1 GCF_000614185.1 Phocaeicola sartorii JCM 17136 = DSM 21941
TAAAATTGTGAGGAAAATTTTCCTCACAATTTTAGGAAGTATTAGTTCTATAAGTATGTATTAAGTAATCTTTTGTTATACAGATAGTTGTTTTTCAACGGCTTGCATATCCCTTAGTATCGTTTGGTCTAATACCTTTGCATAATGCTGTGTCATTCGGGTGGATGAATGTCCCAGCATTTTAGCCACGTTCGGCAGTGACACGTTGTTAGCCAACGCAATAACCGAAGCGAAACTGTGCCGGGCTGTGTGCGTGGTCAGGTTCTTTTTGATACCGCACAGGTCGGCAATCTCTTTCAGGTAGCTGTTCATCTTCTGATTGCAGGGAACGGGCAACAAAGTTCCTTTATCCATGCAGTAGGGGTTATCCTTATACTTTTTAAGTATCTGTTTGGGAATGCTCAAAAGCGGGATGTTACAGAGGTTGTTTGTCTTTTCACGGGGTTTCACTATCCACAGGTTGCCGTTGCTGTCCTCTGAAACGTGTTCGGGGCGCAAGTTATACACGTCTATGAATGCCAGCCCGGTATATACGCAGAAGATAAAAACATCCCGTACCAGTTCCAGCCGTTCAATCCTGAACTCTTTCTGCCATATCCGGTTTATCTCGGCTTGGCTTAGGAACTGTTTGTTCACCTCCACCTCGTGAAACTTGATTCCTGCAAACGGGTTCTTTGTCAGCCACTCGTTGGCAATGGCAAGGTTTATCACTTTCTTGAAACATTTCATGTACCGGATAACGGTATTCTGTGCGCAATGCTTTTCTGTCTTTAGGTATAAATCGAATTTACGCACCAATTCCCCGTTTACCTCACGCAACAGTATATCATCTACCTTGTAATTCCGTTTAACCAGTTCCATGAGGTATTTAAGGCAATTGTCGTAACGTCTTACGGTGATGTCGGCATAGTCCGTCCCGATTAGCTTTCGGCAGTTGTCATTATGTTCCTTGAATACATTATACAATGTCTTGAAAGTTTCGTCCTTTCCCTGATAGCGGTTCACTATGGCACGTGCGGAGATAATCTTTCCCTCCAGTTCCAAGTCTTGGTAAATCTGATAGAATTTCACACGCAGGGCGTCAATGTAATGGTTAAGTTCGACTGAATTTCGGTCTTTGCCTGTCGATTTCTCTTTTTCCTGCGACCAAAGTGAGACTTTGATACTCCGCTTTAGTTGAAGTTCCACGTATAGGCGGTCATAAGTGACACGCACACGCACGGGTGCTTCCCCGTTTTTTAACAGTTTGCTACGCTTGATGAAGAACAACACGCTGAATCTTTTTCTTTCCATACGGCTCAATTTTTAATGATACAAAGTTAGGAAATCGAACCGAGAACCCTGTTATGTAAAATAGTGCAACGTGCTGTAAAAGAATGAAGTAGATGCTTTGTGGTGGAACATTCTGGGCTTTTAAAACCAGTCCCTTGAATAAGGACGTATGGTTTGCTTCAATCCCACTAATTTTGCCTATTCTTGGAAAAAAAAATCCCTGAACTTCTTTGAAATTCAGGGATTTACATCGTTTTGCCTTCTTGAAAAGTGGTGCCACCAGGAATCGAACCGGGGACACAAGGATTTTCAGTCCTTTGCTCTACCAACTGAGCTATGGCACCATTGTTTCTCGTTTGCGGTTGCAAAGGTAGTGAAACTTTTTAAATCTGCAAACTATTTCTAAAGAAAAAACACTGATAAAAACATAATATGCTTATTATCAGTGCTATTCTGCTGAATTTATTTTTCTTTTAGTGGATTCCAGCCTTGCGCTTTCAGTTCAAACTCTTGTCCGTCGCGGGTTATCAAGGCACATCCCAGTTCCGGCTTGGTGATGTGGCCAATCACTTTAATGCCTTCTATGGCCGAAACCTGTTCATGTTTCGTCAAAGGAACAGTAAATAGCAGCTCATAATCCTCACCACCGTTTAGGGCACATGTTGTCACATTCATATTCAGTTCTTCCGCCATCACAGCCGTTTGGTAGTCAATGGGAATTCTTTCCTCGTAAACACGGCAACCGGTATTGCTTTGTGAACATATATGCAGCAGTTCCGAAGAAAGGCCGTCGGAAATATCCATCATGCGGTAGGTTTGATTCCCGCCTTTGCCAGTTTTTCAATAATATCCTTGCGTGCCTCAGGCTTTAACTGACGTTCCAGAATATATTCTTTTCCCGAAAATCCGGATTAGCCTCTTTCTCTCCTTGGAAGACGGCCTTTTCACGTTCCAGCAGCTGAAGTCCCATATAGGCTCCTCCCAAGTCGCCGCTGACACAAATCAGGTCCGTGTCCTGTGCGCCGTTGCGATAAACCACTTTGTCCTTGTCCGCCTCGCCTATGCAAGTGATACTGATGGCGAGCCCCGTTACGGAAGAAGTTGTGTCTCCCCCCACAATATCTACATGGTGTAGTTCACAAGCCAGTTTCAGCCCGTCATAGAACTGTTCCAGATCTTCGATACAAAAACGTTTGGACAGTGCGATAGAGACTGTGATTTGTTTCGGAGTGCCATTCATGGCGTAAATGTCCGAGAAGTTTACGATGGCCGATTTATATCCCAAATGCTTCAACGGGGTATAGACCAGGTCAAAGTGCACTCCTTCCATCAGCAAGTCTGTGGTCACCAAAACCTTTTTGTCTTTGAATTCCAGCACGGCTGCGTCATCTCCCACGCCATATTGGGTTTCCGGATTCTTTAACTCGATATCTTTTGTCAGATGTTTGATGAGACCGAACTCGCCCAAGGTGGCTATTTCTGTTCTGTTTGTTTCCTGCATATCTTTTTTTAAACTCTATTAATCATTTCGCGCATAATGGTAGTCATACGCGGCTGCGCTTCATCTGCCGCTTTCTGAACTTCTTCGTGTGAAACTTCCACAATCTTTCCTTCCACACCCAGATCTGTGATGACTGATACTCCGAACACTTTGATGCCACAATGGTTCGCTACAATGACTTCGGGAACGGTGGACATGCCTACGGCGTCAGCTCCAAGAATGTGGAACATCTTGTATTCTGCCGGAGTTTCGAAAGTCGGGCCCTGTGTACCGATATATACTCCCTGTTGCACTTTGATACCCTTTTCTTTGGCGATCTCCAGTGCTTTGGCAATCAGTTCTTTGGAGTAGGCCTCACTCATATCCGGGAAACGGGGGCCGTATTCAATGTTCTTGCCGTGCAACGGATGTTCGGGAAAGAAGTTGATATGGTCTCTGATTATCATCAGATCACCGATTTCAAAGTCTGCGTTCGTACCTCCTGCGGCGTTGGACACGAACAGCGTTTTGATACCTAATTCACGCATTACCCGTACAGGAAAGTGACTTCTTTCATGGAGTATCCCTCATAAAAGTGGAAACGTCCCTGCATGGCCATGATGTCTTTGTTGCCCAATTTGCCGAAAATCAATTTGCCGCTATGTCCCTCTACGGTTGAAACAGGGAAATTGGGGATATCTTTGTAACTGATTTCGTATTTATCGGTAATTTCGTGTACCAGGCTTCCTAAGCCGGTACCTAGTATGATAGCAGTTTCGGGACTGGTATGCATCTTTTCTCTAAGAAAAGCTGCTGTTTCTTGAATTTTTTCTAACATAGTCGGTTATATTTGAGTTAAACAGTTCTTGTTGGTCTTGTAAAAAGGATACCTCAATGGGTAACACATATATATAAGGTTTCAGTGTCTCGTCCATCAGCGGATGGGCGGCCAGCCGCACTGAATCTTTTTCTGTGGTGATAATCATGCGTTTACCTTCCGGAAGTTTCATGAAACGCTTTTTTATCAGTTCCATGTCTTTGGCTGTAAAGTCATGATGGTCACTGAAAGCCAGCGAGTCAATATGCTCATTGTAGGGTGATAAATCTTGAATGAGTTTTGCCGGTGAGGCTATACCTGTCACCAGTAGGATATGCTGGTCCTTTCCTGTCTCTTTCAATGAAACCGCATGTTCTGCTGTAAACAACGGATACAGCTTGCCGTATGTCAATGTCGTGAAATAGAGTTGTTGATAGGGGTAAAGTTCCATTTGCTTGCTCAGGACTCTCAAATCCATCGGGGTGATGTCCTCTGGGCATTTGGTGACAATGACAATATGCGCCCGGCTTTTTCCGCTTTCGGGTTCGCGCATTCGTCCGGCAGGCAGCAAGGCGTCCTCGCAAATCGGCCGGTGGTAATCCACAAGCAAGATGTTCATGCCGGGTTTCACATACCGGTGCTGGAAGGCATCATCCAGAATAATCACTTCTGTTCCGGGGGCGACGTGACTGTTGCATAGCTGCTCTATGCCGTGGCAACGGTTCCGGTCCACGGCCATATAGATCTCCGGAAACTTCTGTTTCATTTGGAAAGGTTCATCGCCTGTCATCTGTACGGGCGTGTCCGGTCCGGCTAGTACAAAGCCTTTGGATTTGCGTTTGTAGCCACGGCTCAGTACGGCCACTTGGTAATCTTTCTGCAATAATCTTATCAGGTATTCTGTATGGGGGGTCTTTCCGGTTCCGCCCACGGTGATGTTGCCCACCGAGATGACCGGGATATCAAACTTGCGTTCTTTGTATATCCCCCAGTCGAACAATTTATTACGCAGCCATACACCGGTTCCATAAAGCCATGAAACCGGATATAGCCACTTGTTTATTTTGATAAGATTACCTTCCATGCGCAAATTATTGAATATTAGGATCAAACGGCATGCGTGCCTGTATGCAGTCGGCGTCTTTTATGTTCTCCAACGCCTTGAAACTGTTATAGTAGCTTCCCAGATATTCTTTGATTCCGCTGTTTACATAATGTTTTTTCTGGCTGCCTAGCAGACTTGCGAAAATATTTTCTTTTTCGGGATAACTGATAATGCTGTAATTTTCTATACCGGCTTGGGTGGCGGCGGCATTCAAAGCCTTGTCTATACCTCCCAGTTCATCCACCAGCCCGAGGTCTTTTGCCATAGCACCGGTCCATACACGGCCTTCAGCCACTTTTTCGATAGCCTCTGTCGTCATTTTTCGGCCTTCCGCACAACGGCTTACGAACAACTTGTAGCCACGGTTGACATAGTTCTGCATTAACTCTTGTCTGATGCGTTCAATGGACGGGTAAGGACAGGGCCCAGGCTGGCGCCCAGATCAGCCATCTTGTTGGTTTTCACTACATCGAAATTCAGTCCTAAGGTTTCAGTGAACAGTTTCTCACCCGAGTACATCATGCCGAATATGCCGATAGAGCCGGTCAGCGTGGTGGGGTCGGCGAAGATACGGTCGGCGGCACAGGAAATGTAATAGCCTCCTGATGCGGCATAATCACCCATAGAGACGATAACCGGTTTTTTCTCTTTCAGTCTTACTACTTCACGCCATATTTGGTCTGAACCGTATGCGCTGCCACCCGGTGAGTTGACGCGTAATACGACAGCCTTTACATCTTCATTGTCGCGTAGTTTGCGCAGGTCTTTACACATCTTCTGTACATCAATGCAATCTTCGGTGGAACTGCCGGGGGCGTCCAGAATCTCTCCGTATGCATAATATACGGCAATTACGTTTCCGCTTTTGTCTTTGGGCACATTCTTCTTGACGTTTATCATATCTTCCATGAAGAGACTGTTCAGGTTGTCGTCTTCGTCACGGCCGCTCAGTTGTTTCAGATAGGAAATTACCTCGTCCTTATACATCAGGGTGTCTGCCAGTCCGCATTGAACGTACTCTTCGGCTTGGCAAAAATCCATATACCGGTCAGCATAAGCGTTCAAGGAATCTGTCGGGATGTGGCGTGAGTCGGACACATCTGCCAGGATGCGATGCCATACGGACTCCAGGCATTCGGTCATCTGTTCGCGGTTGGCCGGACTCATTTCTGTAGCGATGAACGGTTCCACGGCCGATTTGTACGTACCCACCCGGAATACCTGCACTTCCAGTCCCAGTTTGGAAACCAGATTTTTGAAGAAGACAGGTTGCATGCCTGCCCCGTGCCATCCGATACTTCCCTGTGGATTGACAATTACTTTATCGGCCACACTGGAGAGATAATACATTCCCTGTGCATATTGGTCTGCATAGGCAACGATGAACTTGCCGCTTTCCTTGAAATCCAGCAGTGCGTTGCGTATCTCCTCTAAGGAAGCGTAGGAAGCTCCCAAATAAGAAGGTTGGAGATAGATTCCTTTGATTTTGTCATTTTCTTTTGCTTTCTTGATGGAAGCCAGAACATCATCCAGCCCGTATGCTTCAAACTCCTGGCCCAACAGCTGCTGGAGTGGGTTTTCCTGTACACGTTCGGACAAACTGCCTTTAAAGTCGAGTACAAAGATAGAGTTGTCCTTTACCACCGTCTCGGTATCCGATGATGCAACTACGCCAACCAGAGTGATAATCCCTAGTATCGTGAACACTACGCCTGCCAGAATGACGCCGATGACGCTGGCGAACGTAAATTTTAAAAAATCTTTCATTGAATGTGTTGTTTTAATGTTAATAATTAGCTAACAAAAATAGGTTATTGCATTGAAAAAAGCAAAAAAAAGTGAACTTCTTTTGTCGCCTGTTTGTTCTTCCTCTATAATAACCCATAAATACGTTGTATGATATGACAAAAAGTTTCAAAGAGGCCCTGAAAGCCCGTCGCACATTTTATCAGATCGATAGCAAGTCCACGTTGTCTGATAAAGAAATAAGAGATCTGATCCGCTTTGCTGTAGAACATGTTCCCTCGGCATTCAATTCTCAATCCACACGTGTTGTATTATTAACAGGTAAGGCGCATGAAAGGTTGTGGAATATTGTAAAAGATGCCTTGCGCAAGCGGATTCCGGCAGAGGCGTTCAGTAAGACCGAAGAGAAGATTGACGGCAGTTTCGCTTGCGGATACGGTACTATTCTCTATTTCGAGGATGTGGCTGTTGTCCGTTCTTTGCAGGAACGTTTTCCTGCCTATAAGGAGAATTTCCCTGTTTGGTCGGAACAGACCGACGCCATGCATCAGCTGGCGGTATGGACTATGCTGGAGGAGGCCGGAATGGGGGCGTCTTTGCAACATTATAATCCGTTGATTGATGATGAAGTACGTAAAGCCTGGAATTTGCCCGACGATTGGAAATTGATAGCACAGATGCCGTTCGGTGTGCCTGTTGCGCAACCGGGGCCTAAAGAAGTGATGCCGCTGGACAAGCGCGTTTTTGAGTTCACTGATTAAATTCATGCCTCTTCTTTTGGCTTATTAGGGGAAAATGAGCATCTTTGTGTGCAATAAAAACAAAGATGCGTTATGAAGAAATTATTATCACTTCCTCCTAATCTGGTGGAATGTTTTCATGATATAGAGAAAGCAGACCGGACTGAATGGTTTTGTACCTCCGATCCTATAGGCAGCAAGCTGGGGTCGGGCGGGGGGACCGCATGGCTGCTGGAAGCTTGTCGTCAGGAAATGGATTCTGACAGTGATTTTCTTACCTGGCTGGGAAAAGAAAAACGTATTTTACTTCATGCAGGCGGACAGAGCCGCCGTTTGCCCGGATATGCGCCGTCCGGCAAAATTCTTACCCCCGTCCCTGTGTTCAGATGGGCCAGAGGACAACGACTGTCGCAAAACCTGCTTTCGCTCCAACTTCCTTTATACGAGCGGATCATGGAGAAGGCTCCGTCTTCTCTTCATACATTGATTGCCAGTGGGGATGTCTATATTCGTGCGGGCCAGCCGCTTCAGGCTATTCCTGATGCAGATGTGGTGTGTTACGGTTTATGGGTGGATCCTAATCTGGCAAAGAACCATGGCGTTTTTGTCTCTTCACGGGCCACTCCCGACAAACTCGATTTTATGCTTCAGAAGCCTTCGGTGGAGGAATTGGGGAAATTAATGCAGACTCATCTTTTCCTGATGGACATCGGTATCTGGCTGTTGAGTGACCGTGCGGTCAGTTTGTTGGTGAAGCGCTCGCATCAGGAAGGAAAGCTTTCTTATTATGACATGTATTCCGATTTCGGACTGACATTGGGAGAGCATCCGCGTATGATGGACGATGAGCTTAACGCGCTGAGCGTGGCTATTCTGCCGCTGCCCGGAGGTGAGTTTTATCATTACGGAACCAGTCGTGAGCTTATTTCTTCTACATTGGCTGTACAAAATCTGGTAAACGACCAGCGGGAGATCATGCACAGGAAGGTAAAACCGCATCCGGCTATGTTTGTCCAGAACGCTGAGGTAGGTTATCAGCTGACCTCGCAGAATTCGGAAATATGGATAGAGAACAGTTGTGTAGGAGCAGCGTGGAACATCCATCAGCAGACCATCATAACAGGTGTGCCGGTCAATGATTGGAATCTGGAGGTTCCGTCCGGTGTCTGCATTGATGTGGTGCCTTTCGGAGAATCTGACTATGTGGCGCGTCCATACGGCTTCCATGATACATTCAAGGGGGCTTTGTCCGAGGCTGGAACCTGTTACCAAGGGATGCCTGTAGGCGAGTGGTGTGCAGTGCGCGGTCTTTCGGTGGAGGAAATAGAGAATGGTCACGATTTGCAGGCCGCACGCCTGTTCCCGGTTTGTTCGTCTGTGGAAGAACTGGGGGCGGTTATGCGCTGGATGGTCTCTGAACCGGCATTACAGGAAGGAAAAGAAATATGGCAACGCAGCCGTAAGTTGTCTGCCGATGAAATATCCGCTTATGCTGATCTTCACCGTCTGGCAGAACAGCGTGAGGCTTTCCGGGTAAAGAATTGGCCGGCATTGGCGCACAATTATGAGCGAAGTGTCTTTTATCAGCTCAATCTGGAGAATGCTGCCGGAGAATTTGCCCGGTATGACCTGTCGTTGCCTGAGCCTTTATCGGACTCGGTTCCGCTGATGACGCGTATCAGTGACAGCATGTTCCGTGCCGGGTGCAGCAGCTCAAGGGAATGGCTTATCGGGAATATGAGGATGAGGCTTTCCGCCTGATGCGCGACGGGCTCACCGCTTCGGCCTTGGCCAAAAGACAGCAGCCGCATCTGTCTGTGTACTCCGATCAGATTGTCTGGGGGCGCAGTCCGGTCCGTATTGATCTGGCCGGCGGATGGACGGACACTCCGCCTTATTGCCTGAACGAAGGAGGGAATGTGGTGAATATAGCTATTGAACTGAACGGGCAGCCTCCTTTGCAGGTTTATGTGAAACCTTGCCGGGAGTATAAAATAATTCTTCGCTCCATAGACTTAGGCGCTATGGAGGAGGTTGACACTTACGAGAAACTGAGGGATTTCATGCAGGTGGGTTCTCCGTTCTCCATACCTAAAGCGGCATTGGTGCTGGCAGGTTTTCAACCGGGCTTTTCCACCGAATCGTACGCTTCACTGGAAGAGCAGTTGAAGGCGTTTGGCTCCGGAATGGAAATAACGCTGCTTTCTGCGATTCCTGCGGGCTCCGGTCTGGGTACAAGTTCTATTCTTGCATCGACTGTGCTGGGGGCTGTCGCTGATTTCTGCGGGCTGAACTGGGATAAGAACGAGGTATGCAACCGTACGCTTATTCTGGAACAGCTGCTGACTACCGGAGGGGGCTGGCAGGATCAATACGGAGGTGTGCTTCGTGGAGTGAAATTATTACAGACCCATGCAGGTATGGATCAGAGTCCATTGGTGCGCTGGCTGCCCGATTATTTGTTTACAGGCGGCGAATATCAAAAGTGTCATTTGCTTTATTACACGGGAATTACCCGTACAGCCAAAGGAATTTTAGCTGAAATCGTGCGCAGCATGTTCCTCAACTCCACAGAGCATTTGTCTATACTTGGCGGTATGAAGGGGCATGCCCTTGACTTATATGAAGCCATTCAGTGTGGAAACTTCGATGAAATGGGACGTTTGGTTGGTAAAAGCTGGAAACTGAACCAGGCGTTGGATCCCGGCACTAATCCTGAGGCGGTTGAGGCTGTCATTCGTCGGATTGATGATTATTGCCTGGGGTATAAATTGCCAGGTGCGGGGGGAGGCGGCTATCTTTATATGGTGGCTAAAGATCCCGAGGCTGCTATACGTATCCGGAGTATCCTTACTCAGAATCCACCCAACAGTTGTGCCCGCTTTGTTGATATGACTTTGTCCGACAAGGGCTTGCAGATTAGCCGAAGCTAGTTATAACAGAACAGAGCTGGGACACCAGCCGGGTGATATTTTCTTTAGCAAACTCCGGTTTCATTGCCTCCTCCGGGGTGATGGGGCCGGGGGCTATGGAGAATATACCTTTGAATCCCGCTTTGTTTAATTCCGGCAGGTTTTCTATACAGCCAGCTAGTACAATGACGGGGATGTGTTCTTTTTGTGCCTCCTTCAGTATTCCGTATGGCACTTTTCCCATGGCAGTCTGACGGTCTGCTTTTCCCTCGCCCGTAATAATGAGGTCTGCTCCTTTTATTTTCTCGGGGAAGCCGGTAGCTTCCAATAACAATTCTGTTCCCGGCTTTAATTCTGCATGTAGAAAAGCCAGCAGTCCGCCACCCATGCCTCCGGCCGCACCCGCACCGGGGTAGTTTGTGAGGTCTTTTCCTGTCGTTCTTTTTATAACTTCGGCTAACGATTGCAGGCCTTTGTCCAGCCTTTGCACCATTTCAGGGTCGGCTCCTTTTTGTTGTGCAAAGGTATATGCCGCTCCGTCAGGGCCGTGGAAAGGGTTGGCTACATCGCATGCTACCATGAAGTGCGCTTCTTTTAGTGCGGGGTGAATACTGGATGTGTCTATGTTGGCCACGGCTTCCATGATTCGGCCTCCTGTCCCTAATGTATGTCCTGATTTATCCAGGAAGCGGAACCCTAGTGCCTGTAGCATTCCTAGCCCTGCGTCATTGGTCGCGCTTCCGCCAATGCCGATTATAAAATCCCTGCATCCTTTGTCTAATGCGTCTTTTATCAATTCTCCTGTGCCAAAGGTGGTTGTCAGCATAGGATTTCTTTGTTCAATGGGTACGAGAGGCAGTCCGCTGATGGCGGCCATTTCTATAATGGCTGTATTGCCGTTGCCGGACAGACCGTAACGTGTCTCTGTCATTTTCATGAGTGGGTCGTGTGCTGATAGGGTTATATATTCTCCTTTGGTGGCTGTGACGAGTACGTCCAGTAAACCTTCACCGCCATCGGCGATGGGAATAACTGAAGTGTGGCAGGAAGGATTTATGTTTTTGATACCTTTTTCGGCAGCTTCTCCTGCTTCTGCTGAAGTTAGACAGCCTTTGAATGAATCGATGGCGATAATTACTTTTTTCATTGTATATCTTTTATGGTGCAAATCTACTGAAAACTTTTCTTCTTTAAATAGGGCAGTTGTCTTTTATTCATGAAGCGGAATATATGTGGCTCGATGGATAATGTGTTTGTTTTGTTGCTTCTGGCTGGATGCAAGTATTTTTTTGAAGTTGATAGTGCTTTTGGACAACTGTCAATATGTAAGAAAATGAACTCTTTCCTTTTTGTGTAGTTTCGGGGTTCTCTTTTCTGCCTTTTCCCCCTCCTGAAGTTTTGCAAAAGTGCTGCCACTGCCACCACCCTTTTTGCTGAAACCACGATGGACAGGGCGTTTCAAGGGGTGGTGGCAGCATCTTTTTTTATGCGGTAAAAAGGGCTGCTGCCACCACCTTTCTTCGTTTTTTTTCCGGATGACCGGTGCTTTCCGGCTGTTTTTTTCGGGGCTGGTGTCCGGAGCTGGTGATGCGTACGGTCCGCCTTGTTCATCTTGAAAGCGTCAACTGATATCATAACTAAGTATTAACTCCGTCAACCATCCTTACAAGTAAGATGAAGT
>NZ_BAKM01000067.1 GCF_000614185.1 Phocaeicola sartorii JCM 17136 = DSM 21941
GGTAACAGAATGACAAAACGGACACCCCACCAAAGAACAACATTTTTTTCTTTTTTCCTAAACACCTGCCAGCGAAGCACAGAGTATTTGTCAAGGGCGAAGGGTAAAAAATACCGCACGAGCGAAGCGAGCACAGGAGATTTTTACCCGGAGAGTGAAACGTCCCTTTACAAATGCGGCGTGCGGAGTTACCTTTGTGCCGGAAAATAGAAAAATCACATCCCCATGCCGAAACCTCTGCTTTTTTTTGGTTTCTGTCGGAGTTCCAAATCTTCCTCCTGTTGCTTCTTAGGGGTGGGCTGCTCGATGTCGGGTGTTTTCTCCACCTGTCGGATTTTTGACCTCTCCGGCTCCTGCCGGGTTTGAATCTCCGCTTTGAGATTGTCCCATTTCTCCTTTCTGATGCGCTGCGCACGCTCCACCTGTCGGGCAATTTCTGCCGGGTTGCCGTTCTTGACGGCGTTAAGGTAGTCGAAGCTTTCCTCCGGCTCCCGGTCAAACCCCATGCGCCGATCAAAAGAGCTTTCACACTTCCGGAAAAAATCCGTCCGGTCAAAACCTCCTTTCACGTTGCCGCAGTTCTTCTTCCCGGTATGGTTGGTTTTAGGGCTTAACTTCTTGGTGTTGCTCCTGTCTTTCCGACTGACGATGATATGTGCGTGCATATCGCTGTCACTGTCACCGTCCCGGTTGAAATGGATCTTTGCGTAATATTCCACATCATCGCTTTTCAAGCCTTTTCCGAAGCCCTCCGCATAGTTTCTCATCACGTCCTGCCGGATGTACCGCCGTAAGGCTTCTGCACGTTCTTGCGGAGTTCTGCCCATGCTGTGCAGCTCCTTCTCCGAAGGGCTGACGGTGATGACATAGAACTTTGCGTCAGTACGGCTTAACTTAGCTTTGTTGCTGTCTATCTTGAACGTGACCTCCCTTGCGCTCACGTAGTCCCGGAACTGGTTGAAGAACGGCTGCACCTCCTCCCCGTTCTTCATCCTCTCCAAGTCTTCATGCTGGAGATAGTTCGTCACCGAAACGCAACTGCCGGTATTGGCATAAGTGCCGTTACCGCCTCCCTGTATCTTCACGTTCATTTCTTTTCCCTTTTGTTCTTCTCGTCCTTGTACAAGGCTTTTATATCATCGAAAAGCCCGGCTTTTCCTTTCGCATCGATGTAGCTTGCGATATAGGAGAAGATCTTCTCCTGCCTTTGCGTCACAGCGTCCAGCCTTGCATAAATGGCTTGTTGGTTCTTCAGAAGCATATCCCTCGACTGACCGACTGCCTTTTCCGTCCGGTCCAAAGCCTGCTCCCTTGTCCCGGTACGATTCACAAGGTCACGCATGAATAGGTCATTGTCCTTTTGGTATTGGCTGAACTTTTTTTCCGTAAGTATCGAGTCCATGCTCATGGTTACTCTCGTGCTTGTGCTGTTCATGGCTTCACAAGCCGGACGCAAGAAATCCTGCTCCTGCTTCCGGATGAACGCTATCACCTGATCACAGCGTTTGATAAGTTTCTGCATTTCCTTTGCCGGGCTTTCATGCTCAACCGGGTTGATGCCGTACTTCTCGAAGTACTCCAGCGCACAGGAAAGGAACTCTTTCTTTGATACATTATTGGACTTTGCCAGCCTGTCAAGCCGGGTGAACGTTTTTCGGTCAATGGTTACCGAAGTGGTTGTTTCCTTATCCATACAATTGCAGTTTTAATTGCTGATTATATTATTAAATCTCTGATTTACAAAGATATGATTTTAGCTACAATTTCAAAATAATTGTAGCTAAAAATCTTAAACGGTTGAATATCAGCCGTAACCCCGTAGGGCAAGAGGAAAAACAGGGCAAAGCCCGGTTTCCTCTTGCTGTTCTTTCAACTGCCGAGCAATCGACGAACACCCTCCCCTGCGGTACGGCGAAAGCTCGTACAAGGGGGGGGCTGGGAGATGTCGAAGCGAGGCACAAAGAAAGAACCTATTCCACAAACAAAAAAACACACGTCAAAACGACACAACAGGCTGCATCAAGACAAGACCAAAAATTGTAATGCACATTACACAATTAAAAAAATGCGTCCAATTTGGTAGCCAAATAATAAAACACTATCTTTGCCACAGAAACAATAAAAGCAAAGAATTATGTTAGTAATCAGCACAAGAGATTTCAGAGCCAACCAAACTAAGTTTTTGGATATGGTCAATAACGGCGAAGACATCGTATTGAAGTCAAGGGAAAAAGGCAGTTTCAAACTTGTCCCTGTCAAAGAAGAGGATACCATTATCAACAAACGGGACATAATGGCGGAGCTCAAAGGAGCTTTGCAACAGGTTAAAGACCACATGGACGGAAAAATACAACTCAAATCGGCAGAAGCCTTGTTAGATGAACTTAGAGTTTGTTCCCTCTGATTATTTCGCTACGGAACTTAAAAAGCTGGCAAAGCGTTACAGAGGGCTTGCCGATGATTATGAAGTTTTTTTAGATAGTTTGAAAGAAAATCCCCTGCAAGGTACGGAAATAGCTCCCAATATCCGCAAGATCCGAATGCCTATAACAGCCAAAGGACGAGGCAAATCTGGCGGTGCTCGTGTCATTACTTACAATGCTATCGTTGCAGAACAAGAGGGAAAAATATACCTGCTGCTTATCTACGACAAAGCAGATGCATCAAACGTAAAGATGAATGTGGTTAAACAGATTGTCAAAGACTTAGGATTGTGAACGACATAACACGTTATAAAGCAATTCATTATATAGTTTCCGGAGTGTACTTTCACTTTCGGAAACGCCCTGCTTTATACATAAAAAAGCATAATTATACAAAATTTAACACGCTAGAAAATCTTCCTAATCCGTTGCACTCGGCTTTACCTGTTTTCACCCTCTCCCATTCTCCGGAAATTCATCGTACCAAAAGACACGCTGAAAAGTGGAGCGAAGCGACCTCTATAAACCAAAAAAGAAACACTCCATTGCTTTACGGTAATTTTTAGTTTCTTTTTAGTTACTTTTATGGCATAGCATAACACATTGTGCTGTAATATTTTACAAAGGTCATCTACGACAAATTTCCGAGCATCTACGACAAATTTCCGAGCATCTACGACAAATTTCCGAAAAAAACGGCTATCTACGACAAATATTCTACGTCAAATATTTGATTTTGTCGTAGATAAATATTTCCTTTGCGAAAAGCATTAAAATCATGGAGAAGAAAGACAAGAAACAGAGAGATATAGTCCTGTCGCAAGACAATGCGCTGACTACCGCACGCTACAAGTTCGACCTTATCGAAAAACGTGCCCTATACTCCATTATACGAAATATCCGGGCGCAATACATCGAGAACGAGAACGGCAGACGGAACTTATTCGATGATCTGATTATCACCATACACGAAGAAGAACTAAAGAAATGCGGTGACAATACCAAGATGCAAAACATCTACGATGCGCTAAAACGGCTTAGAAATCGCGATATAGAGATTAACAACGAAAAGATGTGGCTAAGTATCGGTTTTGTCAATTACGTCAAGCATATCAAAAATAAATCGTATTTTGAGGTGCAAGTTTCCAAAGAGGTACTACCCTATTACGTGGAACTCGCCCAAAACTTCACGAGTTACTCCATGACGGTAGCAATCGCACTCAAAAGCACATTCTCGCAAAGGTTTTACGAACTGTGCTGCCAATACCGAAACACCGGGTTCTTCTTCTACACAGTCGAAAAGCTCCGGAAAATGTTCATGTTGGAAAAGAAATACAAACGGGGATGCGATTTCAAAAGGCGTGTACTTGACGATCCGCAAAAGGAACTCCGGGAGTTGTACAATGCCGGACAATGCGATTTATATTTCGAGTTCGAGCCAAAGAGCTACAAAGGCAAGGAAGTGACCGAATACAAATTTTACGTTTACACAAGGCAAACCGAACAACAAAAGCTATTGGAATACGAAAGCGCCAAACAAGCAATCATCTACATAACAACCACTATTTCGAGGTTCTCCAAAAATGACAAAGGGTATGTTAAGCGTGTAGTGAACGCCGTACAGTTACACCCGGAAATAGCCGTACAGGTGGCGCAAAAGATACAAAAGAAATTTGAGCAATATATAGACAAGCCAGCCAAACAGATAGGGGCTATCATCCGGGTTTGCTTAATGGAAGATTTTGGAATAGAATAAAAAATACAAGTATGAAAACAGGTGATAAAGTTATCGTACCAGCCGAAATTAACGGCTATGGCAGGGATTTACGGGCAATGGTTACAGAGATAGAGAAGTTCGCCGGGGCAATATTCGTAACAGTGATATTCACTGAACCATGTCCGGAAGCCTGCGGAAGAAAAGGGGGCGTTTACCATGACTTCCAGCTAATAACAGAGTGATTTATTTTGCTATAACCGCAATAAACTGCAATAACATTTGCGATAAATTGCAATAACAAAACTTATAACTACCTTTGCAACAGAATATAGCATTTTACAGCAATGGAAAAAGGACAAGAAAGCAAGCAAAAGAGGAAAACACCGCTTACCACCATAGCGATAAGCCAAGAGTACGCCCAAAAATTAGATGAATATTTAAAGGGTAGGGGTATAACCCGCAAAGAATTTGTTGAGTTGTCCGTTGATTATTTCCAAAGAACCGGGTTCGACCTCCGGGGTGAAGCGTTTGACCTCTCCCCATTGGAAAAGGTTGCCGGGCGGCTGGAACAATCTGCAAAGATCATGGAACGGCACAACGAGGGAACGGAAGCGGTGCGCCAGCTCCTCCAAACTGTCCGGGAACAGACCGCCAAGCAACTCCCTGCGCCGGAACTAATCGCCCATGCTGCCGAAGAAAAAGCAAAGGCAGAAGCCAAAAGCGAAGAACAAGAAAGGGAGATTGCCCGACTGCGCTCCGAAAACTCCGCTTTGCAGGCGTACAAGGAAAAGGCGCATCGGGAACTGTGCCGGGTACGTGACGAACAAAAGACTATAGGGAAAATAAAAGTTCATACAGAATTATAAAAAAAGAGGAAATGTAAACACTTCCTCTTTTTCTTACAATATCTTACAGTTTATTTCTTCACATATGTAACTGCTACCCAAAAGGCATTACCGGCACTCAGGTTATTAGCAACAATACTATTTCCACTGATTCGGCAACCTAATGCTTTTTTCAAAGTGTGATCAAATGCTGTAAAGAAAAGGTTACTAACATTCGGTCTTAAAGCGTTTGGAATCGTTGCAATAACCATGTCATTACCTGCATTGGATTTAGCCCAACCGCTAAAGCTGATTGTTACAACATTGTTCTCGGCAACTGCATACTTGTCGTTCATGGCGCTACATGCTGCACCTGGCATTAATTGTGATGAATAGTCGATTACGGCTTTTACATCTGCTGTTTTCTCGTCCATAATCTAATTTTAATTAAGGTTTTACATTCTTGTTATAAAGTCATATGCATATTAGCTTCATTATAATAGACAAATCAATCGATGAAAACGTTCAACAAGAAATAACATTTTACACAAAATTAACACAATACTCATAATACCAATACATAATTTTCTCATATAGAACAAATTAGTTATTTTTGCACCAAAATATAACTATATGAACATAAGAAAACTATCAATCATTATACCTGCATATAATGAAGCAAATACGATAGCACAAATATTGTATGGTGTTATAAATGTTCCATTGCCTAGTGGCATAGAAAAAGAAATAATCATCATTGATGATTGTTCAACAGACAACACTGCTTTACAAGTAAGCAAAGTACAACAAAGCAACCCTAATGCGCATATAATATATACCAAGCTCAAAGAAAATAAAGGAAAAGGATTTGCTGTACGAACAGGTATCAAATTGGCAAACGGCGAAGCTATCATAATACAAGATGCTGACTTAGAATATGATCCTAACGATTATACCAATATGCTTCAGCTATTGATTAATGATGAATGCAAGGTTGTATATGGTTCTAGGATATTAAACCAACAGAACAAGTATTCCTATCACTCTTTTTATTGGGGAGGACGTTTTATATCTTTTGTCACAAGCATACTATTCAAACAAAAAATAACAGATGAACCAACTTGTTATAAAATGTTTGAATCCTCCTTATTAAAATCCATTCCCCTTACCAGCAACCGTTTTGGTTTCTGTCCTGAAGTCACCGCTAAGATTTTACGAAAAGGCATACAGATAAAGGAAGTACCTATCAATTACTTTCCACGTACAAAACAGGAAGGAAAAAAAATCAAATGGCGGGATGGAGCAGAAGCACTTTATCTTCTCATAAAATACAGATGGGGAAACATTGATGAGAGTGTCAATCTCAAAAAAGGTACTGAAGTTCAATGGACTGTAAAAAACATATTCGCGGTAATCATATCATTGTTACTTATATCTACCTTGTTCTGTCATTTTCCTGCATATCATTGGGTTTATGCAGATTTACTCAAGAAAAACATGACACAAAAGAAAAGATACCCACATCTGACTTTTGATCAAAAGATGCAAATTAAGTTAGGTGCTGATTATCAATATTTAATGTACCTTCGGGAAGCAACTCCACAGAATGCAATCATACTATACCCATCAGCAACAGCCTTTCATAAAAAAGGTAGTCCGTTTACACATGGCATAAGCAACAAAATATGTGCCACACGTTTTCTATATCCGCGAAAACTTGTCTTAGAAAGCGAAATAAGCGCAAGTAAATATGCTAGAAAGATAACTCATGTAGCTATCGTTAATGGAGAAATACCAAATGGAATCACTCTTCCAACCGATTCCATTCCTCCACATGTAGTTTTCACTGTTAGTTCCCATTCAAATTAAATTCGTATGCTCACCATTGGAATTATTATAATACTGATTATGGGACTTCTCATTGTTTGTCTCATCTCAAAAGAACTTTCATGTATTGAAAAAATTGGTCTCTCTTTCCCTGTCGGAATAGGAGTTCAAACCATGCTCATGGCTTTCATCAACCTTTGCGGACTGCGCTTAACCGCTATTTCTGTTCTCTCTTCCGGATTGCTGATGCTTTTTGTTCTGCTTGTCCTTCTTTTTCGTAGGTACTCACAGACACATCTACCTCCCATACAAGGTTTAAACACATCTAAATATAACATGGTATGGATACTGTTTATCGGACTTGTCATATACTTCGAATACATGAACTTTGTGAAATGCATGTACTTCCCTACATTTGACCGTGACAGCCTTGCCGGATTCGATACGATAGGCTACGTAATAGCACAAGAACATACCTTCCGACATATAAGCCTTTTTCAGCACGATTATATGCCATCTATCCACAACGCAGGAAGTTACATTACATATGCACCTATGACGCAACTAAGTTATGCCTTTGTATATTTGCTTGGTGCCGAAACCTCCAAACTTATCCCAGCTTTTATATTTCTTTTCTTTCTTATCACATTCTATGGAGTGATGAAAAGAATTTCCGGACATACATGTGCAGCCGTAGCAACTTTTCTCACTATGATAACTCCTGAAATGATTGCTTTTTCTTCTTTATCTGCAACCAATGTCATTCATGCTGTCAGTGCATCATTAGGAATTATTTATATTGCCTTATGGACTAAATACAAATCTCAAGAAGATCTCCTGCTCGGTTCATTACTATTGGGCTTAAATATTTGGACCCGAACGGATGGTATTGTATTCGTACTTGGTGCATTACCTGTAATCGGTTTCATCTCAATTAAAAATAAACAATGGAAAACATTCCTTTCACCATTATGTGCTTTTATTCCTGCACTATTTTGGATGTTTTTTTGTAAAATGAACAATTTTTATTCAGAAAGTATTGCAATTACTCACCTCTTTTGGGATTCGGAAAAGGCTAACATTATATGGAACGGTATAAAATCCCTATGCCTTGACAAGCAGTTTTATGGCGTAAGTTTCCTATTTTTTACAATATCAGTTTTATGCAACAGTTGGTTTATCTGGAAGAAGAAGGATAATCTTCCACTACTTGTTATGATTGCATTCTCTCTTTTGCTATACATGATAGTACTTTATCAAATAGATTATAAATGGGATTCCATTCACAACGTTTTAGCTTACTCTGCCAAGCGTTTTCTATTCTGTTTCATTCCGTTGATATGGTTTTATTCCATGTCCAATAAATGGATAGTATTATTTTTTAACAAATTAGAAACAATCTTAAAATAAGCAGCAAGTTTACTATAAAAGGAGACTTACTGTACAATTACAAGAATAAAAAGAAAGCGATATCGAAGCGTTACACCATAAAGCATCATTACGGTTATTACAAAATGATATTACGTACCTGGCTGATCGATACGGTTCTCCCACCATGCGGACAAATCCC
>NZ_BAKM01000066.1 GCF_000614185.1 Phocaeicola sartorii JCM 17136 = DSM 21941
CAATTCAACGACACCTTCCCCCCTTTAAGAAATAAACTAACCACCGTTCCCCCCCACCAAACCGTTTCACTTGAAACCATTTCCATAATAATCAAACCATTAGAAGAAATCATTCCACCATTTTCCTCCTGTTTTCTCTCTATTTTTTAAATGTTTTTAGCAAGAAAATCGTTTTTTCTGCTCCAATCTTCCCTTTCATAACAAATAAAGAGTATCTTTGTAAACAACAATGAGACAATCATGCCTTATGACGGAACAATTACAGGACATAAAGACACTTATCGAACAGGGTGATACGGAAAGAGCCATTCATGCGCTAACTAATTTCATCCGAAACGATGCGCACATCAACGATGAACCTATTATTTACTGGGTAATGCCTACCGCAAGATGGGAGACTGGCAACAAGCCTTGAACAATTATCTGGAAGCTATCGAGCGTAACCCGGAAAGTCCCGCTGTTTCCGCCCGTGACATGCTCATGAATATTCTGAATTTCTATAACAAAGACATGTATAATCAATAACAACTAACCCCATGGCAAAGATTAAAGGTGCTATTGTAGTAGACACGGAGCGTTGCAAAGGTTGCAATCTATGTGTAGTGGCATGTCCGCTGCATGTAATCGAGCTCAATGCCAAACAAGTGAATAAAAAAGGATACACATTCGCCCATCAGGTACTGGAAGATACCTGCAATGGTTGCGCATCATGTGCCACAGTCTGTCCGGACGGATGCATCACTGTGTATAAAGTAAAACAACAATAAATGTAACAAATATGGCAGAAGAAGTCGTTTTAATGAAGGGAAATGAAGCCATAGCCCACGCCGCCATCCGTATCGGAGTTGACGGTTACTTTGGCTATCCCATCACTCCCCAATCGGAAATATTGGAAACGCTGGCCGAAGAGAAACCCTGGGAAACTACCGGCATGGTGGTGTTGCAGGCAGAAAGTGAAGTCGCAGCAATCAACATGGTATATGGCGGTGCGGCGAGCGGTAAAATGGTAATGACCTCATCCTCCAGTCCCGGCGTCAGCTTAAAGCAGGAAGCATCTCGTACATTGCCGGTGCCGAACTCCCCTGTCTGATTGTCAATGTCATGCGCGGAGGTCCCGGATTAGGAACCATCCAACCCAGTCAGGCCGACTATTTTCAAACAGTGAAAGGCGGCGGTCACGGAGACTATCGCCTCATAGCCCTGGCTCCTGCATCGGTGCAGGAAATGGCAGATTTCGTAGGTATAGCTTTTGATCTGGCTTTCAAATACCGCAACCCCGCCATTATTCTGGCAGACGGTGTGATCGGACAGATGATGGAAAAGGTGGTACTGCCCGAACAGCGCACACGCCTGACAGATGAAGAAGTCATCGCCCGTTGCCCGTGGGCGACTACCGGCAGAACCCAACATCGCAAGCCCAACATCATTACTTCATTGGAACTTGACCCTGCCGAAATGGAAAAACGCAATATCCATCTCCAGAAGAAATATGCAGAAATAGAAGAGAACGAAGTACGTTTCGAAGAACTTCACTGCGAAGACGCCGAATACCTGATCGTAGCCTTCGGTTCCTGTGCCCGCATTGCCCAGAAAGCAATGGAGATGGCTCGCGCGGAAGGCATCAAGGTTGGTTTGCTCCGTCCTATTACCCTATGGCCGTTCCCGTCAAAAGCTATCGCAGCACGTGCCGCACAGGTAAAAGGTATCCTCACTGTAGAATTGAACGCCGGACAAATGGTGGAAGATGTCCGCCTGGCGGTAGCATGCAAAGTGCCCGTAGAACATTTCGGACGTCTGGGCGGTATTGTCCCCGATCCGGACGAAGTAATCACTGCACTGAAAGAGAAACTAATAAAATAAGACCGTATGAATATTGATCTGATCAGAAATATATTGAACATACTTTTCATGGCACTGGCATTGGCAGCTGTCATCACTTACTTCGTGGCAAGTGACTTCAAAGTATTCATCTATGTCTGTGCAGCAGCTATTTTTCTCAAGCTGATGGAATTCTTTATGCGGTTCATGTTATAAGCAATAGGAGGAGAAACTATGACAAAAGAAGAAATCATAAAACCCGAAAACCTGGTTTATAAGAAACCGACACTAATGAATGACAATCCGATGCACTATTGTCCCGGATGCAGTCACGGTGTGGTTCACAAGTTAATAGCCGAAGTCATCGAAGAAATGGGCATGGAAGACAAAACCGTCGGTGTGTCACCGGTGGGATGTGCCGTATTTGCATACAATTATCTGGACATCGACTGGCAAGAAGCCGCTCATGGACGTGCCCCTGCCGTAGCTACGGCCATCAAGCGTTTATGGCCCGGACGTCTGGTATTCACGTATCAGGGAGATGGTGATCTGGCCTGTATCGGTACTGCCGAAACCATCCATGCTTTAAATCGTGGTGAAAACATTACTATTATCTTTATCAACAACGCCATTTATGGAATGACCGGTGGACAAATGGCTCCTACACTCTGGTTGGCATGAAAACAGCCACCTGTCCCTATGGCCGTGATGTAGCCATTCATGGCTATCCGCTGAAAATGACAGAAATTGCCGCCACTTTAGAAGGCACTGCCTACGTTACCCGCCAGAGCGTACATACGGTTCCTGCCATCCGCAAGGCAAAAAAGGCTATCCGCAAAGCATTCGAGAACTCAATGAACGGCAAAGGATCCAATCTGGTAGAGATTGTATCGACTTGTAATTCAGGTTGGAAAATGACTCCGCAGGCATCCAATGACTGGATGGTGGAACACATGTTCCCCTTCTATCCGCTGGGTGATTTGAAAGATAAAGAATAAAAAGACAGAAACCATGAAACAAGAAATCATTATAGCAGGATTCGGCGGTCAGGGTGTGTTATCCATGGGTAAGATACTTGCCTATTCCGGACTGATGGAAGACAAGGAAGTAACCTGGATGCCGGCATACGGTCCCGAACAACGGGGAGGAACCGCCAACGTAACGGTGATTGTCAGTGATGAACGCATCTCTTCACCCATTCTCAGCCAATATGATACAGCCATCATACTGAACCAACCCTCATTGGAGAAGTTTGAAAACAAAATCAAACCGGGTGGTATCCTCATTTATGACGGATACGGAATCATCGAACCTCCGACACGGAAGGATATACAGATTTACCGCATCGACGCCATGGATGCCGCCAATGAGAAAGGAATGGCAAAGACCTTCAATATGATTGTTTTAGGAGGCTTGCTGAAACTACGTCCCGTAGTATCTATTGAAAGCGTAATAAAAGCTTTACGCAAGACATTGCCCGAACGTCACCATCATCTGATACCGATGAACGAGGAAGCCATCCGGATCGGAATGGAGATTATTAGACCTCAGTAAGTTAAAATAACTCTAAACGAATAATAAAAGGAAGAACTTTCCATAGTGGAAAAGCTCTTCCTTTTATTTTTATATTGTATCTTTGTCGCCGTTATGAAAAGAATATTCTCTATCATTTTCCTATTATTCCTGTGCTTCCACACTTCCTTGATGGCACAGCGGACAATGAACACCCTGAACAACCAGTTCGGTTCCTCAGCAAGCGGACTGGACAGAGACCGATATGACCGTAACGGAAATCCCATAGACACGGCAGCCGTAGTAGATGCCAACACAATCCCCATCGGACTGTACTCCTGGAAAGTGGACAGTCGTTTTGGCAATGTCACTTATATCCCTGTAGATACCTTGCAGCACGCTTTCCAGAACTCGAATGACATGGGCGGCTACACCGGACAATACAATTACTTGGGAAATTTGGGCTCCCCCCGCCTCTCACGTATCTTTTTTGACCGTCGGGACCCCAGCCAATACTTTTTCACCGACCCATACGACTTCTGCGTACAACGTCCGGAAGATGTCATTTTCACCAATACATTTTCTCCATTCACAAACCTGTCCTATTACAAAGGAGGAGGCAGCCGTGACGGAGAAGAGCGTTTCAAATCCTATTTTGCCATCAATGCAAACAAAAGACTAGGGTTCGGATTCTACATAGATTACCTGTATGGCCGGGGGCTTTATCAAGATCAGTCCACAGCCTTCTTCAACGGTGGCCTGTTCTCCAGCTACCGGGGAGATAAATATGACATGCATTTCATATTCAACAACGACAACTTGAAAATGGCAGAAAACGGAGGTATCGCGGACGACCGGTATATCACCAACCCACTGGACATGGCAGAAGGCAAAAAAGAATATTCCGCCAACGAAATTCCGACCCGTCTGAATCAGATATGGAACCACAACACCAGCTACCATGCCTTCCTGACACACCGTTACAACCTAGGATTTTATAAAGAAAAACAGGACAGTGTGGATACAGACTCTGTAAGAACAACACAGGTATTTGTTCCTGTCACAAGCTTCATACATACATTACAAGTGGACTTGAATAATCGTAAGTATATCTCCTACGACGACGCACAGAATCAAACGTATTTTGAATACAACTATCTGGGTACCGACTCCATAGACAAGACCAAGCGGACATCCATCAAAAACACCATTGGCATTGCCTTACAAGAAGGATTCAACAAATGGGCGAAAGCCGGACTTACCGCCTTTTTAAGTTATGAATACCGAAACTTCGCCTTGACCGATACAACAGACATACCGGGACAACGCATCATCAACCACTATAAGGAAAGTTCACTCTCCATCGGTGGCGAACTATCCAAAAAACAAGGCAAACTATTACACTACAATATTCTAGGAGAATTGGCCATAGCCGGTGAAGATGCAGGACAATTCAGCGTAGAAGGCAAAGGGGATCTGAATCTCCGTTTATTCGGAGATACAGTGAGACTGGATGTCAACGCATACATCAAGAACCAGAACCCCGTCTTCTATTTCAGGCATTTCCAGTCCAAACATTACTGGTGGGACAACAACGACTTATCCAAAATCATGAGAACCCGCCTGGAAGGAAAACTAAGTCTGGACAGATGGGGGACCCAGTTGCGTGCCGGAGTGGAAAATATAAAGAATTACACCTATCTGCCAATGCCAGCATCCCGGTAAAAGACAGCGAAGGAAATGTCACCGGTTTCAAGAACAATGCCGCCGTAAGACAACACTCCGGCAACATACAAGTATTCACTGCCATGTTGCAACAAAAGTTGAAAGTCGGAATTTTCCATCTCGACGGTGAAGTGGCCTATCAAAAATCAAGTGAACAAGACATACTGCCGTTACCGGAACTATCGGCTTACGGCAACCTGTACATGAAATTCGGTCTGGCCAAAAAAGTACTCCAAATAGAAATGGGAGCGGATGTGCGTTACTTCAGCAAATATTACGCACCAGACTATTCCCCCGTCATCGGACAGTTCTACACCCAGAATCCTAATGACAAAATCGAGATAGGAGCTTTCCCGATTGTCAATGTCTATGCCAACCTGCATTTGAAACGTACCCGTTTCTTTATCATGATGTACCACGTCAATGCCGGTTCGGGAAAATCCAATTACTTCCTGGCACCGCACTACCCTATCAATCCGCGAATGATAAAGTTCGGCCTTTCATGGAATTTCTTTGATTGACGGTTTGTATGAGAAAGTATCTGAAATACATCCTGATGGGTATTCTTGCGGTAGCCCTGTCCTTCATCTTCTTCAAAAAGAAAACGGAAGTTGAAGCCAGCCAGCCCCGTGATTATGCAGAAATAGCAGAATCGGGCATCCTGCGTGCCGTCACCGAGTACAACTCTATCAGCTTTCATGCTGACGGCGACACCATTTCCGGTTTCCACTACGAACTGCTCCATGCTTTTGCATACAGCAAAGGACTGAAACCGGAAATCACTCCCGAAATGAGTTTTTACAAAAGACTGGAAGGCGTACAAAAGGGAAAATACGATATACTGGCCAACAGCACGGTAGTCACCACAGAATCCAAAGACTCCCTGCTGTTCACCCGGCCTATTATACTGAACAAGCAAGTGCTGGTACAGCGCAAACCCGAAGGAGAAAACGACAGCTTGTACATCCACAGCCAGTTGGAGCTGGCCCGTAAAACCTTACATCTGGTCAAAGGTTCACCCGCCATTCTGCGCATCCACAACTTAAGTAACGAAATAGGCGATACCATCTATATCAAAGAGGTGGAGAAATACGGACAAGAACAATTACTGGCCATGGTAGCACACGGTGACATAGACTATGCCGTGTGCGACGAGAGCATTGCCCAAGCTTCCATCAATGATTTCCCCCAATTGGATATAGAAACAGCCATCAGCTTCTCACAATTCTATTCATGGGGAGTCAGTAAACATTCCCCAATATTGCTAGACAGCCTGAATGCCTGGTTGAATGATTACATCAAGACTCCCGCATTCAAACAGTTGCGCCGGAAATATTACAATAACTGATTTTTATCCGACAAAAATTGCAAAATAATCCTATCTTTGCAAGATGAACAGTTATCATTTTAAGCGAAATGATAAAAAAGTGATTACTCATGGTTAAATTAGACAAAGTAAAATGGGGCTTCATCGGTTGCGGAGAAGTGACTGAGAAAAAAAGCGGACCGGCCTTCGCCCTGATAGAAGGCTCAGAAGTAGTGGCCGTGATGAGCCGTGACAAAGAAAAAGCTCAATCATACGCCAAAAGACACAACATCCCCCGCTGGTACTCCGACCCGCAGCAGTTAATAGGAGATGAAGATGTCAATGCTATTTATATAGCCACCCCACCCTCCTCTCATGCCACTTTCGCCATCATGGCCATGAAAGCGGGAAAACCCGTATATATCGAAAAACCAATGGCTGCCAGTTATGAAGACTGTGCACGCATCAACCGCATATCACAGGAAACAGGGATTCCTTGTTTCGTAGCTTACTACAGACGTTATCTTCCCTATTTCCAGAAAGTACGCCAGATGGTAGAGGACGGGGAAATAGGGAATGTCATCAATATACAGATCCGTTTCGCCCAGCCTCCCCGTGATCTGGACTACAACAGCACCAATCTGCCCTGGCGTGTACAGCCTGATATTGCCGGTGGCGGCTATTTCTATGATTTAGCCCCCCACCAACTGGATTTGCTGCAAGAAATGTTCGGCTGCATTCTCGAAGCCCAAGGATACAAGAGCAACCGTGGCGGATTATATCCGGCAGAAGATACGATAAGTGCCTGCTTCAAATTTGACTCCGGCCTGCCGGGATCAGGATCCTGGTGTTTCGTCGCCCACGAATCAGCCAAGGAAGACCGTATAGAAATCATCGGAGACAAGGGGATGATCTGTTTCTCCGTCTTTACCTACGACCCCATCGCCCTGCATACCGAAAGGGGACGTGAGGAGTTCCTTCCTGAAAATCCTCCCCATGTGCAACTTCCGCTGATAAAAGCCGTGGTAGAACACCTGCAGGGCAAAGCCATCTGTACCTGCGACGGCATCAGTGCGACCCCCACCAACTGGGTCATGGACCGTATTCTTGACAAGCTATGATCCCCGCCTATGGACATTCGTAAAATATGCCTGCTCTGTCTGTCTTTTCTTTCCGCTCTTGGTGTATATGCACAAACGGAACAGAAAGACTCGACAGTACAGGACAACAAGGGTGTTCTTATTACATTGACCGATGGAATAGCGACAACGGTCCGCCACACCGGAAGAAAAATCAGGAAAGTAGGAAAAGAATTCAACGCGATCGACACCACCTATATCACGCCCAACCTCTACAATCTGGCTTTCATGCTAGAATCCAGCAGCTGGTACGAATACTACCGGCTGGGCAGTAAAGGGAACAACGGCGAACAAAGTTTGGGATTCTCCCCCAATGCCAGTTTCAAACTGGGGGTCTATTTCGGATGGCGTTGGATCTTTCTAGGGTATTCCTTTGATGTAAAAGATATTTTCGGCGGACACAAGAACAAAGCCAAGAAAACAGAAATGGCACTGAATCTTTATAGTTCCAAGTTTGGTGTGGATTTATATTACAGGAAAACAGGGAGTGATTTCAAGATACGCTCTTCCAGCGGTTTTGAGCTGAACACCCCTATCAAGAATCTAAATTTCAATGGCTTGCAAAGCAAAATCAAGGGACTGAACGCCTATTGGATTTTCAACTATAAGAAATTCTCCTATCCGGCGGCCTACAGCCAGTCCACCAACCAGCGTAAAAGCGCAGGTTCCCTGATGGCGGGCTTCTCTTATTCCCAGCACAGAATATCCTTTGATTATGATAAGCTTCCCGGTGAAGTGAGGGCTCAACTACATGATGCCCTGCTTTTCAAGAAAGTGAAATATTCCGATTATAGCATCAACGTGGGCTATGGTTATAACTGGGTATTTGCAAAAAACTGGGTTTCCAATCTTTCGCTTTTACCGGCCATTGCCTATAAAAAATCAAAAATAGACGATACGCCTAACACTGACAATCATTGGATAAAGGATATCAATTTTGATCTGATAACACGTGCTGCCGTGGTCTATAATACCAACAAGTACTTTGTAGGTGCTTCACTGGTGATGCATACATACGATTATCGGAAAAGGAATTTCTCTCTCACCAATACATTCGGAACTGTTCGTGTATATGCAGGGTTCAACTTCTGGAAAAAGAAAGAGTATCGCGATAAATAAAAAATGGAGTTGTGTCAAAACGCTGGCACAACCCCATCACAGGTTAATTATATTAGACTCACAATTAATTCTTAGAAACGGGCACCGACTGTCAGCAGAAGCTGATGCCGTTCATTGTCCACTTTAGTTGCCGGAAGGTCTATATCATCAAACGCATAAAACTTAGACTTGTACATATCATATTTATAAGCCAAATCCGCATAGATTACACTGCCACGGTATCCAAGACCAAACGTAAGGGTATTCTTTGACTCCGTATTATTGAAATCAGTGCGCGTGCTATATAAAGATAAAGCACTATAAGCATCTTTAGCAAATGCAGCCGAAGAATAATTATATCCTGCACGGATGCTGAACTCAGGAACAATACGCGTTTCCATACCTATGCGAAAAGTATGAACACCTTTCAGATACTTTTCAACGCTGGGCTGATCACCCAATTCATATCCATCCACATCCTTCAGCTTACTGGAAGAATAATCCTGATATTCATATTCCGCACCTACTGCCACCGCACCTGCAAAAGTAGTACCTGCGCTGACATTGAATTTCCACGGAGTGGTAAGGTTATAATCATAAGTCAAATAATCATACTCCGGAGTTACCAGAAAATCACTCAATGTCTGGTTATAGGCTCCTTCAACAGCTAAAATATCAGAAGATAAAGTGGCATTATAGCTTTCTCTTAAATCATACCATGTAGGTGTGTGCACGGCAAATCCCAAACGGAAAGGAGAACTTTCCATAGGACGTATGATAACACCCAACTTCAAATCTATACCTGTTCCTTCCAGCCCATAATAATTATCTAAAGTATAGCCACCATTATCCGCGCCATTGTCATCATTCAAGTTCTCCGTATAAGAAGTAAAACGATTGTAATTCACATCATATACCCCCAGGGTCGCACCGAAATAAATCCGATCCTCCATATTGAATGAAACATTAAAATCATATTGGCTGATGCCACCTGTTTCCTTACTGAAGAAGTTATTGTTAAAACCATTCCAGCCCCATGGAGCATGAATGTTTTTTTCAGAATCATTCACCCAGTCAACCACACCGGTTCTCACCCCCATAACCCCTAAAACAGGTAACTGGTTCCAATATTTGGTATAAGGGTTCTTCACATCCAGTATGTCATTGAACTCGCTTTCCGTCAATCCGTATCCTTCCATCTCCTGAGCCAGTTGGAAACTCTGCGACAAATTATCCAATGCCCCTCCCATAGAGAAAAGGCGGTTGAAGTTTTTACTTTTATGATAATTGAATCCGAAATTCACAAAACGCAAAGAAGTATTATTACCGATCTTATTGCTATACACAAATCCAATCTGGTCAAATGAAGCGCGTGTCTTGTCCTCATTCATCGACACGCCACTAAAGTTGCTCTTTGTCGACGTATTATTAAAACCAAAAGAGACAGACACATCATTACTACGAAAAATGCCGATACCTGCAGGATTGGAACTCATGACAGAGATATCCCCTCCCAAGGCTCCCATGGCACCACCCATACCTACAAACCTTGCCGTTCCATTCAAGTCACTGCCCAGCAACTTTTCCGCATCATAAGCATTTTGTGCGCTTGCCGTTGCCATTACCAGCAACGCACAAGCGGTTACTATTACTTTATTCTTCATACATCAATTCTATTAAATTCAACTGTCTGGTTTAATCTGCCACTTATCTGGTACGCGATCTTCCGCCACCACCGCCACTGGAACGGGAGACACTGCCGCCGGAACTACGGGAAACCCCACCGCCACTAGAAAAACTACTACGGGAAGAAGAAGTTCCACCACTGCGATAAGAATTAGACGAATTGCTACGAGAAGGGCTACTGCTACGGGAATATGAACTGCCGCGGGAGTTCGAGACTCCACTATTGTTACGATAAGCACCACGACTCGCAGCCCCTGTCCGCTGATAAGTAGATCCTGCAGAATTTCCCACGCTGCTACGGGTGCTGCTCGGTCTGGTATAAGAAGAGCCCCTTCCTTCTGTCGGACGCGAGTAAGAATTGCCCGGACGAACTCCTGCCGCCTGACCCGGTGAAAGCATTTCCCCCGTACGGGTCCTGACAGCACTTCTATTAGGACGAACCGAGTTTACATTGTCAGATCCCGAAACCACTCTTCCCGATGAAGAGCCGTTACGTGTTGCGTTGCGATAGCTGTTAGCGCTATTACGGATATTCTGTCTGGAATTTCCTACGTACGAATTCCGACTATTCCTATCAGAACTATTCACATAGTTACTCCGGCCCGGACGGGACGAACTATAACTATTGGTATATCTTCCTGCATGTATTCCCGGGTTACGTCCGCTTGAGCCATACCATCCATGGCCACCCCCCCAATAGCCACCGCCCCAACCATGACCGGAATAATGCGGATAATAATGATGGTGATGGTAGCCCCAGTAACCACCCCAATAGCCACCCCAGTAGCCGCCACCCCAGTAACCTGGATAGTACCAGCTATTATAGTACCAAGGAGAACTCCATCCCCAACTCATCCCCCAGCCTCCGCCATACGGATAGTTGAATCTCCAGTCCCACCACAAGCGGTTTGTATAAGTAGGGAAAGCGTATGCATAGAGTCCGTCATCATACACATTCCAGTCCCATGAGGGATAGGCGCCATAAACCACATCCCAATAGAGCGGGCTGCTCACCGGAATGGCATAACGCGGATTGCGGAAACGGACGATACGCATGGCGTATTCATAATCGTCTTGAGAACCCTCAAAACCATTAACCCACTCCCCTCTCTCATTCAAAGGTTTCTCCTCAATATACAAGGTATCATTCTCCATCGAGAAGTTATTATCTCGTGAAGTATAACGACGATTATACTCATCCACATCGCGCACTTTTCCTTTCACATCCTTCACCACCACTGTAGAACCGGGAGCTGCGTAAACGGTAGTCGTGTTCTGCTTCTGCGGAACCACCACTTTCACCTCTTGCTTAACCTCCTCTTTCTTTTCAGCTTTTTTCTTAGGGATGAAATAAAGGTCGTCATCAACGCTTTGTGCCATTGCCAAGTAAGGCAAGCACGCCATCATAAGCGAAGCTAATACAATCTTTTTCATACTCGTACCTGTTTTATTTGTTATTCTATCTACTTTTTCTAGTGCAAAGATAGTCAGAGGTTTCAGTTCATAACAAAGAAAATCCCTATTAGTTGGTAGGGATTTCCCTATTTTACTTTTTTTCAATAGAATACGAAACCGTTTCTTCAAAATTACCGGCCAGTGCTACTTCGTGATTAAAGTATTTTGTATCTTTGCATCTATACATGCCTATCATCAGCCGTAAAACCTGATTAAATAGTCTTTTATAAAAGAAAATGGAATTACCCAAACTGATAAATAATATAACTGGACGTGTGATAGATGACTTGAAAAGCAGGTTATCTTCCCAATCAAAGCTGTCAAAACAATAATAAGTTGCACCCACTTATGCCCTCATGCCCTCACTTTTACCCATAACCTTCTCATTATAAAACCATTACCAACAGTGAGGGCATGCTAAAAAGTGAGAGCATTGCCCTCAC
>NZ_BAKM01000065.1 GCF_000614185.1 Phocaeicola sartorii JCM 17136 = DSM 21941
CGCTACACGCTATTATCTGGCTGTAACCAAACATCTGAATTTTCAGAACATAGGTGAATGGGGTGTTCATGCCGCATTTGTATATGGTAATGCCAAAGGTATGGAGCATTATAAACGTCCTTCATTCGGCATAAACTTCCGTTTTGCTTTTCCCGAAACATCTATAATAAGCAAGGCAGCGAATGGCTTGAACCTGATGGCGGAGTACGATGCAAGAACTTGCAATGTAGGTTTTGAGTACAGTTTCTGGAAAGACTATGTAAATCTTGTTGCCGAACTGAATAATGGGAAATACTTCTCCGGAGGTCTTGTCTTTAAAGTCCATCTGAAATAATAAAAAAGAGCATTCGGCTAGGAATTTCCGGTTAGATTTTGTTCCTTTGTAGTACAATCCGAAAAAGTAGCGCGCCATGAAGCAACAGTCATTGAAGAGATGCCCGATAGGGATACAGACTTTTGAGGAAATCATCAACAAGGATTATCTCTATAATAGATAAGACGGAATATATTGTTGGGCGACTGGCTCATAGAAAAATAGCCCCTGTCATCGGTTTCGTATTAAATTCAGTGGCGGAACAATTAGCGATATCAAATATTTACGATATCAACTAGCAAGCCGCTGATAAAAAATGAATCCATAAAGATAGAATATTCACGATAGGCTGTGTGCGATGATGCATGCAGCCTTTCCCGCTTTTGTTGCCGGTGGCGACCGGCATCCGCACCATGATGTATTGCAAGAACGATGGTCTTCGTGACTACCAGCAGGAGATGAAGCTCAGGCTCTTTAAGGAGTGGGAATTCCATCGGAGTGTCATGGTGCAAATGCCTACAGGCACAGGAAAGACACATCTGCTGGCAGCGGTGGTGAAAGAGTTTCTCTGTGGTATCGGTGCCGGTACGCAGGTGTGGATTGTGGCACACCGCCGGGAGCTGGTGGAGCAGATAGAGGAAACCGCAGCCCGGTATGGAATGGGAAAAGAACCGGACAAAACGGGAAAGAACGGAAGGACGGGGAAAGACAGTATGCCGGAAGAATCCGGGAGGGTACGGGTAGTCTCCATCCAGTGGCTGTCCCGTAACTGGAAGAATAGGGAGGAAGCCCCCAGATTGATTGTCATTGACGAGGCGCATCATGCCCTGGCGGAGACTTACCGGGAGCTTTGGAAAAGATATCCGGAGGCAAGGAAACTGGGCATGACTGCTACCCCTTGCCGGCTGAACGGCAAGGGCTTCACGGATTTGTTTGATGCGCTGATAACTTCGTGGAGCATCGCGGAATTCATCGGGAAAGGCTGGCTGTCGGCTTTCGACTACGTGTCCATCCGTGCGGACAGCAGGGAGCAACAGAGGATTGATTCGTTGAAGAAACGGGGTGCGGACGGAGATTATCAGGTGAAGGAAATGAATGAGGTGCTGAATCGCCAGGTCAGCATCCGGCGGTTGTATGAGAGCGTCGAGCGGTATGCCGCCGGGAAAAAAGGAATGGTGTATGCCGTCAGCATCGCCCATGCCCGCCAGATAGCTGCCTGTTACAATGCACACGGAGTGGCGGCTGTGGCTATTGACAGCAAAACCCCAGCTTCGGAGCGTAGGGAACTGGTAGAGGGCTTCAGACAGGGGCGGATCAGGGTACTGGTCAATGTGGATATCTTCTCCGAGGGCTTCGACTGTCCCGATGTGGAGTTCGTGCAGCTGGCTCGTCCCACGCTTTCACTGGCGAAATACCTGCAACAGGTGGGGAGAGGATTGCGTAAATTGGGCGACAAGGAATCCTGCATACTGATAGATAATGTGGGGCTGCACCGGATCTTCGGCCTGCCCGTCCGTGAGCGGGACTGGGAAGCGATGTTCGAGGGACGGATGCTGAGTGACACCCTTTCCCGGGAAAGAACGGAAAACGGGCTGTCTCTGTCGTGTCCGCTCTTGGAGGAAGGCAGGCGGGAGGAAGAATGGGAAATGGTGATGACTCATGGACAGTTGCTGGATGCGATCAGGAACCGGAACTTGTCTGATCCGGAAGAGGGGCGGAATGCGCCCTCTGTTCTGAAAGCTTTCCATGACCGGTGTAGCGGATTGTGGGGACTGAGGCGTGGAAACAGAGTGACAGTGATGCCCCGATACAGGGAAGTGTTCGACACCTGTGCGGACCGGGCGGCGGTTTGTTTGGAAGATGGCTGTACAGGGTGGTGGACGATAACGGAAAGCCGAAGATCATCATAGACTGCTGCCGGAGGTTGAGATTCCTGAAAGGGGAGCTTCTGGCCGTTACGGGCAATGATGGTACGGATGCTTACATCGACTTGAAAACGGACAGGACTTATCGGGAGAAGCCGGTGGTGTGCTCTTACGGTAGCATGGAGTTACTGAAAGTGGGGGAGACCTTTCATAGCCGCACACGGAAGGCGTATGCTTCCATGCGCGGGCTGCATAAGGACAGTCTCTGTTTTTATGGTTTTTATCTGAAGATACCGGACTATCGTGTCCCGAAGTCCTGCAAGTTGGCGGACCCTGTATGGTCTACCGTGTTCGATGTTTTCGCCTGTCTGCTGGAAGGGGATGACGAGGAGGTGTATTGGTGCTGTGGTCGTCTGGCAGACCGGAGTATCGTGGTGATGGACGGGCAAGGGAGTTATTATCAGGTGGAGAAAGGAAAGAGGAAACGATATATCGCCTGTAATAATCCTGAGGCAGGTGAGGAGGATTTCGACTCTGTGGTGGAAAGATTGAAGGAGGAGGCCGGGCGTCGTGCGGAGGAAATGAACCTGTTGCAGCAACGGAATGAGGAGGAGAAAAGGCGGAAGAGACTGGAGGGGATGGGCGATGTCCGTCCTTTCCGGATGGGGCTGAAATGGGGGTTGAAGTCGGGTGAGCGTATCGTGGTTCCTCCCTGTTATCGGAACATCCGTCCTCCCGTCGGCGGTTATTGTGTATTCGAGGAGAATGCCTGTCAATGGGGGCTGATGGCACTGGATGGTAAGGTGGTGGTGGAGGCCCGGTACCAGAAAGTGGAGATAGAGGGGGATGGAAGGGTACGGCTGACGGTTATCCCGGGTAAGGTGAAAACGATAAAACTGTGAATACAATGGATGGGGCTTATAATAACCGTTACTGTTTGAGACAAAAAGAAGGCATTTACTACAGCTCAGCAAGGCTTGTCCCTGCTGGGCTGCTTTTTTATGAGGAATAAATAGGGGATATTTATAAAAACATGTAATAAAAAGGGGAGTAAAAGGAAATAGTTAGTAATAAAATGCTTGCTATCTTATTATATTTGTTACCTTTGTGGGTCTTATAATATGAAAAACAATGAAAATAACAATTCTACAGAGAAATATAGAATGGGCCAATCCACAGGCAAATGTGGCAAGGGCGGACGAAGCGATCAGCTGTCTGCCGGATGCTGATCTGTTTGTCTTGCCCGAAATGTTTTCCACCGGTTTTTGTACGCAACCCGAGGGAATTGCGGAGAGTGCCGACAGTGAGACCCTGCACTGGATGAAGCGCAAGGCGGCTGAGCGGAATTGTGCTGTTGCAGGCAGTGTGGCGGTATGTGAGAATGGAAACTATTATAATCGTTTTTACTTTGTCCATCCGGATGGAGCCGTGCAGCATTATGACAAGAAACATTTGTTCACCTTCGGGGGCGAGCACAAGCGTTTCACCGCCGGCACAGAGCGTGTGGTGGTGAACTTCCGTGGGGTACGTATTCTTTTGGAGGTATGCTATGACCTCCGTTTCCCTGTTTGGTCACGCAACCTGGGGGATTACGACATGATACTTTATGTGGCAAGCTGGCCCACTCCCCGTGTGGATGCTTGGAGCGCGCTGCTTCGTGCGCGGGCTATTGAGAACCAGTGTTATGTGGCCGGAGTGAACCGCATGGGAACTGATCCTGCCTGTGAGTACTCGGGTGGCAGCGCCATCATCGACCCCTACGGAAAAACGATAGCCGAATGTCCGTGGAGCAGGGAAAGTGCGGTGTCGGCTGAGATAGATATGGAGGCATTGCAGGCTTTCAGGAAGAAATTCCCGGTATTGGATGATGCCGACCCTTTTACATTTATATAAAAACAATCATAAAAGAATAGATAATGGCTGAAAAGAAATTATTATTGGGCGATGAGGCGATTGCCCTCGGAGCGATACATGCCGGCATATCGGGTGTATATGCCTATCCGGGCACACCGTCCACTGAAATCACAGAGTTTATCCAGAAGAACCCTCTGGCAAAGGAACGAAAACTGCACAGCACTTGGTGCACGAATGAAAAAACGGCCATGGAGGCTGCGCTGGGCATGTCATACGCAGGAAAACGTGCTTTGGTATGTATGAAACATGTAGGCATGAACGTGGCTGCCGATGCGTTTGTCAATTCTGCCATAACCGGTGTGAACGGCGGCTTGGTGGTGCTGGCAGCCGATGACCCTTCCATGCACTCGTCTCAGAACGAGCAGGATTCACGCTTCTATGGAAAATTTGCGATGCTTCCCATCCTGGAACCGTCTTCCCAACAAGAAGCATACGATATGATGGGGTACGCATATACACTCTCGGAAAAGATGAAGTTGCCGGTGTTGATGCGTGTGGTTACCCGTCTGGCACATTCGCGTGCCGGTGTGGAAGTGGCCGATATCCGTGAGGAAAATCAGTTGAAGCCTGATCATGAACGTGCCCACTGGGTGTTGCTGCCGGGGAATGCGCGTAAACAATACTTGGATCTGGTGGAAAAGCAGGAGGAACTGGAAGAATCTTCCTCCAAGTCTCCTTATAACTATGTGGAAGGGTTGAATCCCGAATATGATTATGAATTCGGAGTGATAGCCTGCGGTATCGGTTATAATTATGTGAAAGAGGCGGATACGGACGGTTGTCATATTCCGGTCTTGAAAATCTCGCAATATCCGTTGCCGGCTGAAGAGATCAGGACGATGGCGGAATGTTGCGGACATGTCCTGGTAGTGGAAGATGGCCAGCCGTTTGTGGAAGAACAGGTAAAAGCGATCCTCTCCTCGGATTATGAGATAAAAGGACGACTGACGGGAACTTTGCCACGCACCGGTGAACTGACTCCGGACAATGTGGGCGAGGCGATCGGATGGGGAGTTAAACGTCCGTTTGGCAAACCTCAGGTGGTGATGCCGCGTCCGCCTGCATTGTGCCAGGGATGTGGCCATCGGGATATGTATGATGCCTTGAACAAGGTGGCTGCGGAATATCCGGATGCACGTATTTTCGGTGATATCGGTTGCTATACATTAGGTGCGTTGCCCCCGTTCCGCGCGATCGACAGTTGTGTGGATATGGGTGCTTCCATAACCATGGCCAAAGGTGCTTCCGATGCAGGGGTCTTTCCGGCCATTGCTGTTATCGGTGACTCTACCTTCACTCATTCCGGTATGACTGGTCTGCTGGATGCGGTCAATGACCATGCCAATATCACGGTGGTGATTTCGGATAACCTGACTACAGCCATGACCGGCGGACAGGATTCTGCCGGTACGAACAAGTTCGAGGCGATCTGCCTGGGATTAGGAGTGGAACCCGAACATGTGCGTGTGGTGGTCCCGTTGCCGAAGAATATGGAAGAGATTACCCGTATCATTCGTGAGGAAATAGAATATAAAGGGGTGTCTGTCATTATTCCGCGCAGAGAATGTATCCAGACATTGAATCGTAAACTAAGACAGAAAAAAGCAGATAAGGCATGAGAAAAGATATCATACTTTCGGGCGTAGGAGGACAGGGTATCCTGACTATCGCTACTATTATAGGAGAAGCTGCTACGGCAGAAGGCATTAATTTGAAGCAGGCCGAGGTACACGGCATGAGCCAGCGCGGAGGAGATGTACAGTCCAATCTGCGTTTGTCCGACGAAACGATTTATTCGGATCTGATCGCTCAGGGTGAGGCGGATCTGATTATTTCCATGGAACCGATGGAGGCGTTGCGTTATCTGCCTTACTTGCAGGAGGAAGGTTGGGTGATTACTTCCGCTAATCCATTCAAGAACATTCCCGACTATCCTGAGGACGTGGATCTTATGAGAGCTTTGGAAAGCCTTCCGCATGTGGTGAAACTGGAAATAGAGGATATGGCAAAAGAAAACAGTATGCCTAAATGCGCGAATGTGATTTTGCTGGGCATGGCTGCGAAGTATATTGAAATCGTATCGCCGGAACAGTTGCGTGAAAGCATAGGACGTGTGTTTGCTGCAAAAGGTGAGAAGATTGTTGAAATGAATCAGAAGGCTTTTGATATAGGCTTGAATGCGGTAAAGAACTGGTAATGCCATGAAGATATTTAGTGAAGAATTAGTGGAGAAGGCGGTGAAGGAACTGCACATCGCCAATCTTGCACAGGCTACTATCGGTGATGTGCTGCTGGTAGCCCAGTATCTGGAAAAGGAAACGGGGATTCCTTTTATCCGTATGGATCAGGGATCTCCCGGTCTTGCCGCCAATCAGAGAGGGATTGAAGCGGAGAAAGCGGCTTTGGACAGGGGCGTAGGATCGCAATATCCGGCTGCCGCGGGAGTGCCCGAGTTGAAAAAGGAGGCTTCCCGTTTTGTAAAGGCTTTCTTGGATCTGGATATCTCTCCGCGCGCCTGTGTGCCTACCACCGGATCGGTGGCGGGTTCATTCGGTTCGTTCATAGCCTGTACGCAGCGTATTCCGGGGAAAGACAAGGTATTGTTCATTGATCCAGGATTTCCTATTCAGAAATCCCAGCTTCGTATCATCGGCGTGGAGTGGGAAGAGTTTGATATCTATCATTATCGGGGACAGGCCTTGCGCGAGAAATTGGAAAGTTTCCTGAGCAAAGGCGATATAGCAGCGATCATCTATTCTAATCCGAATAATCCGGCATGGATCTGCCTGGAAGAGGAGGAGTTGCAGATAATCGGTGAACTGGCAACCCGGTATGAGGTGATTGTGATGGAAGATCTGGCTTATTTCTGCATGGATTTCCGTCGGGATATGGGACATCCTTTCGAACCGCCCTATCCGCCCACCGTGGCAAGATATACGGATAATTATATCCTGATGCTTTCTTCTTCCAAGATATTCAGCTATGCCGGACAGCGCATGGCGTTGACGTGTATCAGTGATAAACTGTTCGACCGCCAGTTTCCGGCATTGGCGGAACGGTATAAAGATGCAGGGGTGTTCGGCCCTACATTGATTGCTTCCATTCTTTATATGATTACTTCGGGATGTACGGCTTCTACTCAGTATGCATACGCTGAAATGCTTCGTCTGTCCACCGAAGGTAAAATCAATTTTGTAGAAGATACCCGCGAGTATGCCCGTCGTGCGGAACGCATGAAGAAGATATTTACCGACCATGGTTTCCATATCGTATATGATTATGATGCGACCCAGGTGGTGGGAGATGGTTTCTTCTTTACCATTGGTTACGGAAATATGACAGGGGGTGAATTGCTCCGTGAATTATTGTATTATGGGGTGAGCAGCATCTCGCTCTCTACCACCGGTAGTGAGCAGGAAGGCGTCCGGGCCTGTACATCACGGATGCGCGATGAACTTTATCCGGTGATGGAGGAACGAATGAGGGCTTTTCATGAAGATCACCCTAATCACTAACCATTAATTATTAATGCTATGATTTGGAATAAAAATAAAGAGTGCATGAGTCGGGACGAGATGAGCGCTCTGCAGGGGAAACGCCTGAACAAGCTGGTGAACCTGGTTTATCACAATGTCCCTTTTTATCGTAACAAAATGCAGGAGATGGATTTGTCTCCGGATGACATCCAGACTATCGAAGATATCGTAAAACTTCCTTTTACTACCAAGCAGGATTTGCGTGATAATTATCCATACGGCCTTCAGGCTGCTCCTGCCTCGGAAATTGTGCGTGTGCACGCTTCTTCGGGCACAACGGGAAATCCTACCATTGTGGGGTATACGCGCCGTGACTTGTCCGTGTGGTCCGAAGTGATGTCGCGCTGTCTTTCGGCCTACGGGGTTACCCGTAATGATACCTTTTCCGTCAGTTATGGTTATGGACTGTTTACCGGCGGACTGGGCGCGCATTATGGGGTGGAGAACCTGGGGGCGACGGTTATCCCGGCTTCTACTGGAAATACGGAAAAACATGTCCGTCTGATACGTGACTTGGGTATAACGGGCATTGCCTGTACTCCTTCCTACGCCCTTTATCTGGCGGAAGTGGTGGAACGTATGGGACTGACCAAGAATGACATCAACCTCCGTATCGGAGCTTTCGGAGCCGAGCCGTGGACAGAGAGTATGCGTAAGGAGATAGAAGAGCGGCTGGGATTGAAAGGGTATAATATTTATGGTCTGAGTGAGATTATGGGACCCGGTGTTTCCTACGAATGCCAGGAGCAACATGGATCGCATATTAATGAGGATCATTTTTATCCTGAAATCATTAATCCTGAAACGTTGGAACGTCTTCCGGATGGAGAAGTGGGAGAACTGGTGTTTACTACCTTGACCAAGGAAGGGATGCCGTTGCTGCGTTACCGTACGAAGGACTTGACTTCCCTGATGGAGGGTGAATGTCCGTGTGGAAGAACCAATATCCGCATGTCGGGCATTGTAGGCCGTAGTGACGATATGCTTATTATCCGTGGTATCAACGTCTTCCCGTCCCAGGTGGAGAGTGTGATTCTGGATATGCCGCAGTTTGAGCCTCAGTACATGCTGGTGGTGGACAGAAAGAATAATCTCGACTCTTTGCAGGTACAAGTGGAAGTGCGCAAAGACTTCTTCTCGGATGATATGGGAAGTATGCTGGCCATGAAGAAGGCGTTGAGCGACAAACTGAAAAGTGTCCTTTCCATCAGTGCCGAAGTGAAGCTGATGGAGCCCAATAGCATTGCCCGTAGTGAAGGCAAGAGCAAACGTGTGATAGACAATCGGATTTTAAAATAAAAGAGTACGCGATATGACAATCAAGCAATTATCTGTTTTTCTGGAAAACAAGACCGGAAGAATCAATGATGTGACCAAGACATTGGCGAAGCATGACATCAACATGCATGCGTTCAGCATGGCGGAATCTACTGATTTCGGCATCCTTCGTTTAATTGTTTCGGATGTGGAGAAGGCGGTGGAGGTACTTCGTGCCGAGGACTTTGCCGTGATGCTGACTGATGTGGTTTGTATCAGTTGTCCGAATGTGGCAGGTTCATTGTCCGAAGTATTGGATTACTTGGCCGCCGAGCATATTTTCATCGAATATATGTATGCTTTCGCACAAGGTGATACTGCCCATGTGGTGATCCGCCCTTCGAATGTGGAGAGATGCGTGGAGATATTGAATAAATTCAATTGTAATGTCTTGACCAAGAACAGTCTGTAATTTCGGGCGAGCGAACCTCGCCCCTACTGGCAAAATAGCAACATGGCCAATGTTCAGGCACAATCCTACGTGTAGTCCGATGCTTACGTATGTGTGAAAATCTTTTTTTAAAATTAGAAAGCCGCCTCCTCCGAAGCGGCTTTCCGTTTTTCTATCAGAACAAACTCCAAGCAACTGTCAGTCCGGCCATTACAATGGCGACCATACTCATCAGTTTAATCAGAATGTTCAAACTGGGTCCGGATGTATCTTTGAACGGATCACCTACAGTGTCACCGGTAACCGTTGCTTTGTGTACTTCGCTTCCTTTACCTCCGAAATTACCTTCTTCTATAAATTTTTTCGCATTATCCATGCGCCTCCCGCATTGGCCATAAAAATGGCGAGAACGAAGCCCGAGGACAGACCACCTATCAGCAGACCGATAACACCGGGTACGCCGAAAATCAATCCGGTAGCGATAGGGGCGATGATAGCCAGTAGGGAGGGGAATACCATTTCACGCTGCGCTCCTTTGGTGGATATTTGTACGCAACGGGCATAGTCGGGCTCGGCCTCTCCTGTCAGAATCCCTTTTATCTCACGGAACTGGCGGCGCACCTCTTCTACCATGTGGGCGGCCGCACGTCCTACGGCATTCATGGTCAGACCGCAGAACAGGAATGCCATCATACTGCCCAAGAACATACCGCTCAATACTTTGGGGTTCATCAGGGTTACATCGTAATAAAGCATGTAGTCGGTGAAACTGGCGTTATGCACATCTACAGTGATACCGTTGGGCAATTCCAGGAGGGTTTGCCCCAATCGGGTCAGTCCGATACGGATTTCTTCCACGTAGGATGCCAATAAAGCCAGTCCGGTCAATGCAGCGGAACCGATGGCAAAACCTTTGCCGGTAGCGGCAGTCGTGTTACCCAACGAGTCGAGGGCATCGGTACGTTTGCGCACTTCTTTGCCCAGTCCGCTCATTTCGGCGTTACCGCCGGCATTATCGGCAATCGGTCCGTAAGCATCGGTAGCCAAAGTGATGCCGAGAGTGGAAAGCATACCTACGGCAGCAATTCCGATGCCATAAAGTCCCATCGAGATATTGGCAAAATCGAAACCGGATGCCAGCCAGTAGGATAAAATGATGCCTGTCACTACAGCCAGTACAGGGATGGTGGTGGAAATCATACCCAGTCCGATACCGGAAATGATCACGGTGGCCGGACCGGTCTTTCCACTTTCGGCCAACCGTTGGGTGGGTTTATACGACTGGGAAGTATAATATTCGGTGGAACGGCCGATAACGATGCCTACTATTAATCCCACTACCACAGCAAAGGATATGTTTACCCAATTTTCCAGACCTAATATCCAAAGGATAAGGAAGGTGGCGACAACAATCAGTACCGAGCTTAAATTGGTTCCTGTGGCCAGTGATCCGAGTAATTCCTTCATCCCCGCATCTTCTTTGGTGCGGACGGCAAAAATGCCGATGATAGAGAGGACGATACCCACTGCCGCAATCAGCATCGGTGCGATGACCGCTTTAAACTGCATCACGGTATCATCCGAACCGATAAAGGCTGCGGCACCTAAAGCGGCGGTAGCCAGGATAGAGCCGCAATAGGACTCGTAGAGGTCGGCGCCCATTCCGGCTACGTCACCTACATTGTCACCCACATTGTCGGCAATGGTGGCGGGGTTGCGGGGGTCATCCTCCGGAATGCCGGCTTCCACTTTACCTACCAAGTCAGCGCCTACATCGGCTGCTTTGGTATAGATTCCACCTCCCACACGGGCGAAAAGCGCTTGCGTGCTGGCTCCCATGCCAAAGGTAAGCATGGTGGTTGTGATGACACATAATTTGGCGGAAGTTCATGGCGTCTGCCGGAATGCAATAATCCAATAAGATGTACCAGAAAGAAATATCGAGCAGTCCCAAGCCGACAACGACCAGGCCCATAACAGCTCCGCTGCGGAAGGCTACACGCAGCCCTTTGTTTAAGGAGTTCCGGGCGGCATTGGCGGTACGGGCTGAAGCGTATGTAGCCGTTTTCATTCCTAGAAAGCCGGACAGTCCGGAGAAGAAGCCGCCGGTAAGAAAGGCGACAGGCACCCACGGGTTTTGCAGGTTAAATCCGTATGCCATGATAGAGAACAGGAGAACCAGCCCCAAGAATACCCATCCTACTACCTTATATTGTTGTTTCAGATAGGACATGGCGCCTTGGCGCACATAGAGAGCGATTTTTTCCATTGTAGGGGTTCCTTCGCTTTCGAGCATCATTTGTTTGTAGAAATACCATGCGAGTGCCAATGCCAAGAGGGAGGCAATGGGCACAATCCAGAATAGATACGTTTCCATACGCAGTATTGATTTAAAAGTTGGTTTTGCCCAAAGATAGAAAAAAAATAAATGATATTCAAGGGGATAGATGCATTTTTTTATGCGATTCTTTCTCTTCAGCCTAGGGTGGTTTAAGACCTGTTTTATTTCCATTCCTTATGGCGGAAACGGGTGTCTGTTTATCCGGTATCCGGGAGAAGGTGTATTCATGGAAATATGAAACAGTGAAAATATGGATGTGAAAAAGAGGTTGTATGGAAGAACAAGACATTCAAAAGATCTATCCCCGCCCCTACCGGCAAAATAGCAGCATGATTAGCGTTTGGACACAACCTCGAAAGTCAATCCATCATATCTGTATTTTTTTCGGGAACATTACAATCGTATCATGAATCGATATATTGTTTGATTTGTTCCATAGGTATTCCTAATTGTTCGGATATCTCGTCCATTGATGCTCCATTGTTACAGAGCATCTTAACCATGGAGCGAATCATCTGCTCTTTCTGCTCAATCATCTGCTCTTTCTGCTCAATGACCTGCTCTTTCTGTTCAATGACCTGCTTGTTCTGCTCAATGACCTGCTCTTTCTGCTCAATGAGCTGCTCTTTCTGCTCAATCATCTGCT
>NZ_BAKM01000064.1 GCF_000614185.1 Phocaeicola sartorii JCM 17136 = DSM 21941
AAAAGTACCGCTTCTTACTTAGAAGTGGTACTTTTATGATCTAACATTATACGTAACATTAGAAAACACTACTTTGTAATCAGCTGGAATATAGAAAGTTAAATATGTTTCGCGGAGCTAAAAGTATGTCCTTACCTTTCAAAAAAGGTAAAAAGGAAGATGAAAAATACAACGCTTTTTGAAGAAAAACGAGAAGAACCCATGCATTGGTTTGCCATGAGTGCCCCCTTCCGGAGAGAAATCAAGGTAAAAGAGATGCTGGAAAAAGAGAAAATGGAATGCTTCATTCCCATGCGTCAAGACATACGGACCGTTAAAGGTAAAAAAGAAGTCGTCTCAGTTCCTGCCGTCTCCAATCTGATCTTTGTGCATACAACGGATTCCCGTCTCAAATGGTTCAAAACTTATACCACTTATCTGCAATATCTCACTTGGACCATCGATGGAATATCACACAAAATTATCATTCCCGATTATCAGATGAACCAGTTTATGGCCGTCTGCAATACCCATGACAAGAAATTGATCTTCTTGAAACCCGACGAGGTCAACCTGTCCAAGGGCGTTCACGTCCGCATTCATGGAGGTACGTTCGATAACGTGGAAGGCATCTTTGTGAAAGTGAAAGGAGCGCGCAGCAAAAGGGTAGTGGTGCTGCTGCCTAACACCATGGCGGTAGCCACCGCCGAAGTGCACCCCGACCTGTTGGAAATACTGTCGGACCCGGAACCACGTCCGTCCGTCAAATGAAGAAAAATGTAATCTCAACATGATACAAATTAGACTATGATCTACTTTTTTATTGTCACTGTATTTGTCATTTCCGCGCTGCTGGCATCTGTCATCATTCCCCGCATTCTGCTGGTTTCCTACAAAAAAAAGCTGTTCGATGTTCCCGACGCCCGCAAAGTCCATACTTCTCCTGTACCCCGTTTGAGGAATTTCTTTTTTCCCGGTGTTGCTGGTCACTATCTGCCTGGCCATGGGAATCCGTTATTTATTCCATCTTCCCATCGAACATGTAAGTCCGGATACGGTTTTTGTCCAGTTTATGTTTCTGGTGGCAGGATTGACCATGCTCTACCTCATTGGTGTGGTAGACGATTTGATGGGCGTGAGCTACCTTTATAAACTGGTTGTACAACTATTGTGCGCATGCCTGTTTCCCGCCTCCGGCCTGTGGCTGAACTCATTGGGCGGGTTGTTCGGCATTTACGATATCCCTTTTTGGGTGGGAGTGCCTTTCACCCTGTTTATCGTGGTGTACATCACCAATGCCATCAATCTGATTGACGGCATTGACGGACTGGCTTCGGGGCTGAGCTGCATCTCGATGTGTGTATTGGGCGGTATCTGCTTGTGGTTCGGGCACTATATTCATTGCATGGTGGCTTTTGCGTGGTGGGCATCCTGATTCCTTTCTGGATCTACAATGTGTATGGCAGGGTGGAGCGCCGGCGTAAAATATTCATGGGAGACACCGGCAGTCTCACCTTGGGCTATATCCTAAGTTTCATTATCCTTCATTTGTGCATGGCGGAGGATCATGTGGCGCGTCCCAAGATGTTGTTGGTCTCCTTTTCCACATTGATAGTCCCTATGTTCGATGTAGTACGGGTGGTGCTTTCGCGTCTTCGTGACCACCGCAACCCCTTCCTGCCCGACAAGAACCACATTCATCATAAGTTTTTGCGTACAGGCATGCGCATCCGCTGGGCTATGGCAGGCCTGCTCATGGTCAGCCTGTTCTTCATAGCGCTCAATGCAATACTTGTCCGCTACCTGAATATCACCTTGCTGTGCGGGCTGGATATACTGTTATGGATTGTGATGCATCTGGTGTTGAATCATTTCATCGCGCTGCACGAAAGCCGGTTCCCCCGAAAAAAATGGACCCGGGATTATGCCGCTAAAGCAGGGTGATGAACAAACTGTCGATCATGAAAAGAATATATATCCTGATTCTGCTGGCCGGTTTGTCTTCCGGCTTCCTGCGCGCACAGTTCGCTTTGGGGGTAACCGGGCAATCCTTGATCCCTACAGCGGAAATGCAGCAAACGGGAACCTTCATGGGAGGGGCCAATTTCCTGCCGGAGCAAGTGACTCCCGACAATTTTTCCTATCCTACCATGAACTATTATGTCAATATGACCCTGTTCTCATTCATCGAACTGAATTACCGGATGACCTTATTGAAAACTCCGGATGCGTCAGGGAAGAAAACCTACCACGAGCAGGACCGTTCCAATACCATCCGCATCCGCCCTTTGGCGGAAAGCCGTCTGCTTCCGGCAGTGGTATTCGGCATCGACGACCTGTTTACCGAAGAGGCCGGCAGCCAATTCTGGGGAGCCTATTATGGCGTCCTGACCAAGCACTTCGACTGGCGGGGCGGCCACACACTGGCGGTTACCGCCGGCTGGTATATTCCGGCGGGCGGCCATCCTTACAACAAAGGCCCCTTCGGCGGTGTCAGTTATATTCCCGCCTTTTGCCGGGAGCTGAGGCTGATGGCCGAATATGATTCGCACGGATGGAACGTGGGCGGGGCCGTCCGGCTGTGGAGGCATTTCACCCTCCATGCGTTTACCCGTCAATTTACGTGTGTATCCGCCGGGGTGCGTTATGAATGTACCTTGATCCACTAATGCTTCGCACCATGTCAAAAAGATTGATCATATTCATTGCGTCCTGTCTCGCCATGTGTAGCTTGCTTTCCGCACAGCCTGTCCGCATCATGGATACGTTGAGGCGGCTGGATATGGAAAACATTGCCGTCAGGCAAAGAGGAGACACCGTCACCGTGGCATTCGAGCCGACGCCTACCGGGGTGTTTACCGGGGGATAGACGCCGCCATCCGCGGCCTTGCGGCCATTCCGGAACTGCCTACCCTGCAACTGGTGGTGCTGGACCATGCGGTGCCGCAGCTTTGCATCACGCTGCCCTCCGGGCTTGTCAAAGCCTATCAAGTGAAAGAATGCAGTCTGGAAGATCTCTACCGCACCATGGACATCACGGTTGCCACCCGTCCTGCCATGCGGGAATTGAAAGGCGCACGTTCCTACTACCGTTCGTTCGGCCAAACCGACCTGGTGTTATATCCGGGAGTGATGCTGGCCAACAACCTTCGGACCAAACTATACCGTTATGCTGTGGAACTTCAGCCGGCTTTGGAAATGCAGCTCTGGAAAGGCGCCTTGATCCGTGCCCAGGTCTGTCTTCCGTTAGTCAATAATGAAGAAGGCAAATGGGACTGCATCCGTCCGGGCTATCTCACGCTCAGCCAGCGTTTCCGTTGGGGAGACCATTGGCAGGGAGAGGTGACGGCAGGCAACTTTTCGGCCGACCGCCAGGGAGCCGCCCTGTCATTCGGCTATTTGTCTTCCGACGGCAGATTGACTGTGGGAATGACGGGAGGAGTGACCGGCGTATCCCATTTATATGGCAGCGACTGGCACCTAGGGACCTGGAAACGCTATAACGGCATGCTGAAAGCCGGTTATTACCTTCCCGGCTGCCACACGCAGCTGAAGGCCGAGGCAGGACGTTTCCTGTATGGCGACTATGGAGTCAGGGGGACCCTCTCGCGCTATTTCGGTGAATATATAGTGGGCGTATATGCCTGTACACGGATGGCGAGAAAAATGCGGGATTTCATTTTTCCATTCCCCTTCCGGGGAAGAAGCGCAGCCGGAAAAACGGTTTCCGCATCATGCTTCCCGATTATTTCTCCTTCCGCTATGATATGCGCAGCGGCAATGCCTATGCGCGCCGCCGCTTGGGCGAAACGTATCATACGGAACCCACATCGGCGGAAAACTCCTGCTTTTATCAGCCGGATTACATCCGTTATTACCTGATCAGGACTTTGAAAAACGAGAATAACTGATTTTTATTAATTTACTGTGTAGAAATTTATGAAAAAGAACAAATGGTTTTATGCATGCCTGGGCGCAATGGCTTTCGGCATGTTTGCCTTCCTTTCGGTTTCGTGTAGTGACGATGACAAGGACGAAAAGCCCGAAGAAGGTGAAGTGGTGGTAACTCCGGAACCGGAGACCGAGTATTACATTCTGGGTACTGTGACCGAGGCCGGTAAAGGCCTGTCCGGCATAGAGGTGAAAGTCAATGCGGAAACCGTCCGCACGGATGCCGACGGCAAGTTTACCGTGACCGGAAAGGCAGCCGGAACCTATGCCATTGAAGCGGCTCCCGCAGGCTATCTTCCCCAGAAGACCAATGTGGAAATAGCCGCCGGTGCCGAAAACCGCAGTGTGGTGACGGTAGCTCTGGCACTGACCAAGAAGAGTGAGCCGGTGAAAGTGGAACCGGACAAGGAGGTGATTGTGGAAGACAACAGCGCCACCAATGAAGAGATTGTCCCTCCGGGCGAGACTGAACCCGATAAAGTAGTGGAGGATGCTCCTGTGACCAAAGCGGAAGTAGTGATCCCTGCCGGAGCGCTTCCCAAGTCGGGCACCGGCATCAACGAAGACGGTTCCGCCAATGTCAGTGTGACGAACTTTGTGCCTGCACCGAAAGAGGTGTCCACCAAAGTGGATGCATCCGAAGAAAACAAGGAAGTGGAAAAAAGCACTCCGCTTGCCGCTGTCCAGTTCGAACCCAGCGGGCTGACCTTCGAGAAGCCCATTACCATGGCGGTAGCCAATCCGATACCCGGGGTTACTTTTGCGGCGGGCGACATGCTGCTCACTTACCTGAATCCTGACAACGGCCAGTGGGAAGCGACAGACAATGGCGTGGTCTACAATGCGGAGACCGACAAGTACGAGGCTCCCATCTACCACTTCTCTTCCTATGCCATGGAGAGTGCCGTAAAGAATACCGTATCGGGCGTCCGGGTGGTCAAAGATGAAGTGCTGGGCGAGGACAGCCGTGACAATACGAAGAATGCGAAAGCCCTGACCGACATTGTGCTGAAATATACCGAAAAATCGGGTTGGGACTACGAAGGCAACCTGGTTGAAACGGTAAAGGCCGCCCTTCCGGGTGCCTCTACAGTCACTGTCAATGCGATGGTAGCTTATGTCAAAACCCGTATGTTTGCGGTGATGGGCTCCCTGTCCGGAGTGACTTCCACAGAGCGTGTCTATAACACGGTGAATGTGAACGGCTATACCCAGATGAACTATGTCTGCTATGCCAAGGTACGTACCACCGTGCTGAAAATCGACGTGATGTACAACCGGCAGCCTGTTACCATCAGTGTATCGGCCAAGCGTTATACAGGAGCCGACCATCAGTACACCACAGTGACTTACAATCCGGGACACAGTGGAGGTCAGGGTACAACGAATTAATCTTCTATCGTAAGAATTCCCTTTTTCGTCACAGAAGGACACGGTGCACAAAACAATGGCTCTGTGCACTGTGTCTCTGCGGCGATCCTTTCTCTTTACTCCTACTAATTTTTTTAAGAACAAGCGATCCATGAAATTATTGACTTCCGTACTTCTGTTTTTTATCCTTCTGACGTGCGCATCCTGTGTCTCGCAAAAGAAAATGATTTACTTGCAAGGCGCTGACTATCTGCAGGACAATCCGCAGCAGATCAAAGAGAATTTTGAATTGAAAATCCAGTCCGACGACCAGTTGGCCATCTCCATCAGTAGCAAAGACCGAGAACTGATAGAGCCGTTCAACAATAGTACCTGATAGGTAGTGGCAGTAGCCAGTACTCTGCCCAGGCAGGTGTATCTTATTTTCAAGTAGACAAGGATGGCAATATCGAATTTCCCATTTTCGGGACCCTCAAGGCCTCCGGCCTCACCCGCATGGAACTTGCCAAAGAATTGGAAAACAGATTGATCAGCCAGAATTATATAAAAGACCCGCAGGTCTCCGTCAAAATAATGAGTTTCAAAGTGACCGTGCTGGGCGAGGTAAAAGCCCCCGGCGTGCAGAATGTCACCGGCGAGCGTCTCACCCTTCTTGAAGCATTGGGCATGGCAGGCGACTTGCTCCCCAGCGCCAAGCGGGAGAATATCATGGTAATTCGTGAAGAAGACGGAAAACGCAAAAGCTATATGGTAGATCTGACTTCCAGTTATGATGTGCTGAACTCCCCCTGCTATTTCCTGCAACAGAACGATGTGGTTTATGTAGAGCCCAACAGCGCCATCCGTGTAAAGGGAAGCGGAACCATGAGCACCATGGCTTCCACCTTCGGTATGATTTCCATGGTTGCTTCCTTAGTATCAATCATCATAGCTCTGAGTAGATAAAAAAACGATGGAAACTAAAAAAACGACAACATCTTCTCCTAAGGAAAATGTCATTACCCTTCGCGATATAGTAGAACTATTCCTGAATAACTGGTATTGGTTTGCGGCATCTGCCGTGGCTTGCGTGGCCATGGCATGGATTTACCTTTCCGCCACTCCTCCGCTGTATCAGCGTACGGCCGTGATGCTGGTAAAGGGCGACAGTCAAAATTCGCAGAATGATATTTCCGCCATGTGGGAAGTGAGTGGCGGTCTGGGGGGAAGCGGTGTGGAAAATGAAGTCTATATTCTGCGTTCCTATCAGATATTGAATGATGTGGTCCAGCGCCTGCATCTGGATGTGGATTATACTATCCGTGACGGTTTGCGTCGTGATAATCTTTTTGGCGATCTTCCCTTCGAAGTCCGTTTCCTTGATATTTATCCGGGTTTTACAGAGTTGACAGTTTCTATTATCAATGAAAAGGGAGTGAGGATTTCCCAACTGGAAATAGATGGGAATGCACCATCCTATGAGCAAGTTGTGGCATTCAATGATACGCTTTCCACTCCTGCAGGGCGCATCCTTGTCCTGCCTCATGCCGAATCCATTCCACATTATCAGGGAAAGGAGATCCGGGTAACCCGTTCCGACCTTGAATCTGCCACCAATGCAGTGATGGCACGGATACAGACCTCCGCATTGGCTTCCCAAAGCACCTTGGTCAATATCATTTGCCAGGATGTCAATATAGCCCGTGCCGATGCCATTCTGACTTCCATCTTGCAGGTGTACAATGAAACCATTGTCGAGGACAAGAACCGTATAGCCTCCAATACGGCGCGTTTTATTGACGAGCGTATTGTCATTATCAGCCGGGAACTGGGCGATGTGGAAAATAAGCTGACCACCTTCAAACAGGAACACCGCATTGTGGACATCAACTCCAATGCCAATCTTTATTTGCAGGAAGGCAGCAAGGCAAAAGAGGAAAGCATCCAGCTGGAAGCGCAACTGAACGTGGTGGAGTTTGTAAAGAACTATGTAACGGATAAGACCCGAAGCTCCGACTTGATTCCGAATGTATCGGGAGTGGGGGATGTGGGTGTACAGAGCCAGATAGAAAGTTACAATGAAATGATGTTGCAGCGTAATCGTTTGGTTACCAATTCAGGCGAAAACAATCCTGTCGTTCAGAACATGAACCGCAACTTGGATGCCATGCGCAAGACCATTGCCGGCAGCATTGACAACTATGTGCGTACCATCCGCCTCCGCCTTCAGAATGCCCGTAAAGTGGAGAATAAAGTGAATCAGAATATTGAAAACATTCCTCAGCAGGAGAAATATGCCTTGGACGTAATGCGCCAGCAGTCCATCAAGGAAACGCTTTATACCTATCTGCTCCAGAAACGGGAGGAAACGGCCATGCAACTGGCGGTGACGGAGGCCAATATCCGCGTGGTGGAAGCCCCATTCGGCAGTCGCCTGCCTGTAGCCCCTAAGCGGATGATGATTTTGCTGGCTGCCCTGGTAACGGGGCTTGTCATTCCTTTTGTCTATTTCCGCTTGCGCGAATTTTGGAATACAGGGTACGTGGACGCAAGGATGTGGAAGATATGACTACTTTGCCTGTATTGGGTGAAATCCCTGCCCGCAAGGAGGGAATGGGCGATGGACAGATTGTGGTGTCCGAGAATAAGAACGACCGCATCACCGAGCTTTCCGCCTGCTCCGCGCCAATCTGGACTTCATGAACAAGGGGGCGAAGGTATTGATGTTCACCTCCACGATGGCAGGCGAGGGCAAGACGTTTGTTTCCCGTAATCTGGCTGTGATTCTGGCAGGTACGGGCAAGAAGGTGGTGCTGGTAGATACGGATATCCGCAAGCGCACCCAGAGCAAACTTTCGGGTGCAAAGTGCAAGGAGGGTGTTTCCACGTTTCTGAGTGGCATTTATACCGATATTTCCGAATTGATTATTCCGGCACAACTGCATCCCAATGTGGATGTACTTCCGGCAGGCAGCATTCCGCCCAATCCGGCGGAGCTGTTGATGAGCGACCGGCTGGAACTATTGATAGCGGAATTGAAGAAGCATTATGATTACATCATCCTCGATAATGTCCCGGCACTGGTGGTTGCCGATGCCTCCATTGTAAACCGGGTGGCGGAAATCACGATGTATGTCATTCGCGAAGGCATCTTGGACCGCCGTTACCTGACGGAGCTGGAACGGCTGCACCGGGAAAAGAAATTCAATAATATGTGTGTGGTGCTGAATGATGTGAAAGATAAAGGGAAACGCTATGGATATGGCTATGGTTACGGGTATGGCTATGGCTACGGCTATGGTTACTATACGGAAGATGGCGGACGGAAACGCAAGCATGTCAGTTCGCGCAGTTCGTTGTTGAAAAGGCTGTTTAATAAGAAACGAATTTAAAGCAACAAGACCACTATGGGTATAACATCCAAAGTGGTCAAGTTTCCTGGTAAGGATTTAAAGAATCTACAGATCCTGATACTCCTTACTCGCCGTGAAGCACGGGCAAGTCTTACGTACACTGGCGGAAAGCTCCCTGTGCCCCATGATCCGCGTATCCGGATAATCCCGTCTCAGTTGGCGCAACAAGGCAATGAGCGCAATTTTCTGATCGATGGTGCGGGTATCCGCCGGGCGGCCGTGTTCGTCCAGTCCGCCTTCATAGCACACCCCGAGGCTATGGTCATTCCATCCGCGGGCATGTGCGCCGATGTGGTCCACCGGACGGCAGCAGTGAATGACACCATCGCGGGTGATGTAGAAATGATAACCGATATCGGCAAAGTTCCGTCCGTGCACATGGGCATGGCGGAGGGCTTCCACAGGGAAGTCTCGGTCACAGCGCGTGGCGCTGCAATGTATCGCGATCAGCGCAATGCGCCGATAGTTTTGATACTGACTGCTGATGTTTTGATACGTCATGGTAAGTAACTGATTTAAAAAGTTAGGAATCAGACTGATTTTACTGGCATGCCTGGATTCCCAGTGCTCCCGCCAAAGCGGAAGCTATTGCGATAATCACTTTGAAAATGATACTCCAGGTAGAGGAAGAGAATTTTCTCATCATACATTTCATTTAAAAGTTAGACATTTAGAAATCAGACATTCCCCTCAGAGGCTGGTCGGTTTTCACAAGTTCCGCCACGTCCTTGCCTTCTTTTTCGGCACGGAGCGCTGCGCTTTGTGCCTTGCGGCTGGCTACCGGCTGGAATTCCAGTCCGGCGAAGATGTTTTTCAGATCCTCGCCCGGAATATACTGGATGTTTACACCTTGAATATTCTCGGAGGTGAAGTCGGCCAGGGTTTCCGCCCCTTGGCTCAGAATCTGGAGACGGAACTTGCCCAGTTCGCCAAAGTCCACCTGCTTGCCTTCCTGCAGGGCATCCAGCAGGTTGTCTACGGTAGCGGTGAGCACCGCCACCACATCGGCACGGTTTACGGTAGTTTGTGAGGCTACTCGTTTGCTCAACTGTTTCAGTGAAAGTTCACCGTTGGTCTGCGCCTTGGCGTAAGCCTTGTGGGCCGCATCCTTGTCCATGGGATTCGCACGTAGTGCGACACTGTAATTTAATGCCATAATGGTCAATTTTTTAAAGGGTTAATATTAAAAGAACAATGCAAATATACTACGGGGCGGAGGCCCGGATGTGGGCAACTATGTGCCTGTGTGGCAGGGAATGACAAACTATGGTAAATGATGAATTAAAGGCCTCCGATTATTAGCCGGAGTGGTGATTTTTAGTTACATTTGTGTATCGTAAACCCAGAAAGAAAAAGAACTTATGAACACAAAAGAAACCCTTACGGAAGAATGGCCGTTGCGCCCTTATTACAAGCGCGACCTTGCCATAGCCTATGCCCCCGATATCACCCCCGCCTCGGCGTTGAACCGCCTGGCGTTGTGGATACATCATAATGCGGCGCTGCACGAGGCTTTGCTGCTGGCCGGCTATCAAGTACGCCAACGCATGTTCACCTCGTTGCAGGTGGAGCTTATTTTCCGGTATTTGGGGAGACCCTGACAGGAAGGGAAAACGTGACTATTCACGTGCCCTTGCGTGACTATTCATGCAGGCCATCGTGAACATTCACACACGGCGGTGTGAATATTCGCACTGCCGGAAGGTACGTCATCGGGCGAGGAGGTCCGTCCACGGAGCTTGGTCGTGCGCCATCATCCGCCCGTTCATTTCCGCCATGATCTGTTCTTCGGATTCGCGTTCGTCATAGCGTCCGCAAGGTTGGCGCACATAGAGCACGGTGCCCGTCTGGCACAAATCCTGGTCGCGCACCTTCAGCATATCCAGCCGCGTAAAGGCGCGGTCGGGTTCATTGATGCGCGAGATGGAGAAGATAAAATCGGCCAGGTTTGCCCAGTTGGCACTGCCTGCTATGGTGTACATGTCGATTTCTTCCAGCTCATTCTTGCCGGTCAGTTTGGCCAGCTTGCGGGGATGGGCTACGATGATCACCCATATTTTGTTGTTCCGTCCCCATGTCTGCATCTGTGTCAGCATGGACTTGATGGCCTGCGTCTCGGTAGTGCCTGGGCGGTGTTCATCTCCATGAACAGGTAGGGGTCGATGTAAAGATATTCCAGCGGCATCTTCTTGCGCACTTGTTCGGCGCGGGCAATGATGTTGTCCGGCGTGGGGGGCGCTTCGTGAAAGTCGAGGTGCACGGTGTGGGCATCCAGATAATTGACCAGCGGGCGCAACTGTTCGCTGGTGTAATGGGTGGTGTTCGCCTTGCCCAGCATGAGGTGCACCAAGTGGGCGATATGCTTGTTCTTGTCCGGCACCTCGAAAGAAAGGTAACACACGTGACGGCCTGTCTTTGCCATCAGACGGCAGGTGAGGTCGTTCATAAAGTCGGTCTTGCCGGCATTGGCTTTTCCGGTGGCGATGATCAGTCCGCCCTGGTCGGTGGGGTGCAGCACGTGGTCTGTCAGGGGGCCGTGTCCCACCTGGTAGCCGTGGTCGAATTCGCCATGCAGCACGTTCATGATTTCCGTTTCGCGCTCGTGCACGGTGATGATGTCCGATGCCCGGATGGAATGTGCCGAGTCGATGATTTGGCGCACCACCTCTGCACCATAGGCGGCGAGCACATCACTGATATCCTTGCAGTCGCCGGGCAGCACGACGTGCAGGCTGCGTGTCCCGAAATAATCGGAGAGGTGTTTGACGAGGGTGCGTCCCGGCAGGTCAGTGTCTCCACAGATCACGATTTCGTCCACCTGGTTCAGCCAGGGGGTGAAGGCTTCGAAGGCTTTCGCCGGCTCACTGGCGGCACCGTTGGGCATGCTGATGACATATTGATAGCCTGCTTCCAGCAGCGAGAGGGTGTCTTTTTCACCCTCAGTGATGATGAGCCGTTGGATGTTTTCTTCGGTGGTGACCAGCAGGGGGTTGATGCAGTCAATGTTGTAAGGGGCGCATGGAGTGGTGGGTGAATCCTGGCTCCAGCATTTGGTGTAGACGGGCTTTTCCGTCTTCTCCTCCTGAGGGGACGGCTGCGGGTTGGAAGGGTCGCAGGAACGGTACTTGGCATTGATAGGCTGTCCGTTGAGGTAGTTCACGTAGGCGATGCAGGTATGCACCATGCCCGACGTATTCTTGTCGCCCTTGCCTGCACAATGGTGCTTGAGGCATCCCAGGCGGGCGGCGATGGCGGTGGCGGGCGAGATGCCCTGGTCGGCCAGGTAGCGTCGGGCTGCCTGTTGCACGGGGTCTGTGTTCTGTGGGTCAGCGTCCAAGGGCTGGATGCGTTTCATGATTTCCGGTGTCAGACGGGTATAGTCTTCGGGAATCATGGGCACTTCGGGCGGTTGCGGTGTTCCACCGTCGTTCGGGGTACGTGCGGCGGTGTTGTGGCTGCGGGCATATCCGGCGGCAGGTGCGCTGTAGGAATGATTCAGCGGATGCTGTTTCTGGAAGTCGAGCAGTTGGCCGTGGAATCCGCATCCGGCGTAGAAGCAATAGAACATCCCGTTGGCTTTGGCGATGGAAAGATGTTTCTTCCCGCATTTGGGACACTCGGCGATAAAGTTCTTTCCCGCACTCTTACGGTCGGGAAAGTCTGAAAGTTGATAAAATGGTTTCATTTCTTTAAATTTAAAAATAGATTATTCATGTTCCCCTCCGTAGGGGCGGATCCATGTGTCCGCCCCTATGGAGGAGGGTTATTCGTTCCACAGGTGCGACAGCACGTTCCATACGGCCTTTTCGCTGGGACGCGGTGCGGCTTCGGCGGGGATAAGGACGGTTCCTTCTGTGGCGTCGTCATAGAATCTCGATCCCGATTCCCGGTCGCTCCATTCGTGGGGGCTGACGGGATGGAAGCTTCGGAGTTCGCTACACTGTTTGCGGCAGTTTTCCCGGGCTTCCTGTTCGCGCTTCGTGCGGTGGGACTGGATGGCCTGCGCTATGAGGTTCTGTCCGTGCGCGGACTTCAGCAGGTTGCCCAGCCACGCCAACCTGCCGGAATGGTTTAATTTCCGGAACTTCACTTGTGCGGTGAAGTAGGGGATGAGTTTCTCGTTCACCAGGCAAACCACTATCCGGCACGCCTGGGGGCGGTCAATTCCCTCCTGCTGCTGGAAGCGGTCGATGAGCGGAATCAGTATTCCGGCTTTTTCCTCTTTGGAGGTATTGATGCGGTGGAAGAATTCCTTTGCGGCTATGGTGGGCAGCGTGTCTGTCGTGGAATTTCCCTGTCCGGGGAAATTTTCCTCTGAAAGATTGCCTGAGTCATCCTTCGGAGAATCCTTTTCAGGAGAAGAACTTCTGAAAGAAGTTCTCTCATTAGTAGAGTTAGTATAAATATTATTATTAATAATATTATTATTATCTGTCGGCACAAAAGTTTGCGCAAAAGTTTGTGATGCCGGTCCGTTGTCTTTTTCTGTATGGATTTCGGAATTCGTTTCGTGGTAGAGCGGCGGCCCGAAGGCCTTGACGGCTCCCGTTTCGGGGTCGGTGACGAAAGGGAAGGCCTGCGATCTTTTCATGGCTTCTATCAGTGCCTGTGTGGTGGAGAATCGGAGCGAATTTCGTATTTCGTAGAAGTTCTCCTGCGGATAGATTTTCCGGCTGTTCATATAGGCGGTCAGTCCTAGGTAGAGTTCCGGTAATTGGGTCGTGGTGGAATCTGTAATGTTACGGCTTTTCCAGATGTGCATCATTTTCTTCAGTCCGGCTACGGACATGGATGGATCGTTTTGTTGCATGTTTCTATTTTTTTGCGTTAAGTTATCGGGGTGTGAAATTACCCTGTTGTTTTTTGAAGAATTACAGGAAACTGTAATCTGAATATATATGTTTACGTATTTTAAGACTTATTAAGATGAAAGAACTGACAAATGTTGCTTTGTGGCTTCGTT
>NZ_BAKM01000063.1 GCF_000614185.1 Phocaeicola sartorii JCM 17136 = DSM 21941
AAAGCCTGCTTGATAGAATCGGGGGATAATTATAGTTTCTTTATGCAAGTTATCAGCTTGTCTACATCTTCTTCTGTGGTATCGAAAGAGGTAACGAGTCTCATTTCCCCTATGGCTTCGTTCCAGAAGTAGAAATGATAATGTTCTTGTAGTTTGTCTTCCTTCTCACGCGGCATGATAAAGAATAATTGGTTGCTTTCTACCGTTTGGGTGAATTTTATATCAGGCATTGTGGAAAGCTCCTTGTACAAACGTTGCGCCATTGCGTTGGCATGTTGTGCGCATGTCAGCCATAGGTTATCTGAAAGGAAGGCTGTGAATTGGCAAGAGATATAACGCATCTTGCTGGCCAGCTGGCAGGCTTGTTTTCGGGCATAACGCGCTTCCTTTACCAAATCCTGATCAAAAATCACGACACATTCGGCTCCCATCAGTCCATTCTTTGTTCCTCCCAAAGTCAGTGTGTCAACTCCGCAAGCTCCCGATATGTCATCAAGACTCATTCCCAATGCCGCTGCGGCATTAGAGATACGGGCACCGTCCATGTGTACCCGCAGCCCATGCTGATGGGCAAATTCTGTCAATGCGCATATTTCTTCCGGCTTATAAATTGTTCCTAATTCACTGCATTGGCTTAAGTAAATAGCTCCGGGCTGAGAATGGTGTTCTATACCAAAGTTCACCATAAAAGGTTTTAATAATTCCGGAGTCAGTTTTCCATCCGGGGTAGGAACCGTACGCATGAAACAGCCGGTCGCTTTGCTGGGGGCGCCACACTCGTCTACTGCAATGTGAGCGGTGTCGGCACAGAAGATAATATGGTAAGGACGGGTCATCATTTGCAGTGCCATGGTATTACTGCCGGTACCATTGAATACAAACAGTGCTTCACACGGACGTGCAAATTGTTCTTTTACTTTACGGGTGGCTTCTTCTGTCCAGGGATCATCTCCATAGCCAAGGGCATGTCCGTTATTGGCTTTTATCAGTGCTTCCATGATTTGTGGATGTACACTTGAGTTATTGTCAGATGCAAAACTTCTCATATTCTTTTTCTATTTTACAATTTGCTTGTAAAGGTAGGGGCTTTTTCTACAAAATGCAATGAAACCGTATTGAAATAAAGATGCAAAAGGAGTATCACGCAGGTGTATCATCCATGTAATACGGATCTCCGATCTTTGCCATCGGAAAAATAACAAGGTAAAGGTAAAAGTATGATGAAGATTCAGATGAAAGGCATGAGCCTTATGGTAATTCTCCTGATGTTGGCTTTGACAGTACAGGCGGCCGCTTTACGAGGAACTGTAACAGACAAAGCGACGAAAGAGCCGCTCATTGGTGCGGCAGTGCAATTAAGTGGTACAAGTACGGGGGCCATAACCGATATGGACGGTAATTTCGAACTTGCGGGATTAAGAAATGGAACGTATAAGCTTATTATATCTTATATATCTTATTGTACACAGACTGTTGAGGTTACAATAAACGGTCTGTTGGAAATGAAAGTAGAACTGGAACCGGACAATCAACTATTAGGAGAGGTTGTGGTGGTAGCGGATGCCAAAAAGAATACGGAGAACGCTATTATTGCTCAACAACGCACCAGTTTGGTTATGCAGACCGGAGTCTCGGCCCAGCAGATCACTAAGACACAGGACAAAGATGCTTCGGAAGTGATTCGCCGTGTACCGGGTATCAGTATAATTGAGGAGAAATTCGTGATGGTGCGTGGCCTTTCACAACGGTATAATAATGTATGGATTAACAATAGTGCCGTACCTAGTTCGGAAGCCGACGCGCGTGCTTTTTCTTTCGATATTATTCCATCGTCGCAATTGGACAATATGTTGGTGGTGAAATCGCCCGCACCGGAATATCCCGCTGATTTCAGTGGTGGCTTTATTTTGGTGAATACCAAAGATGTTCCTGGCAGCAATTTGTTTGCTGTTTCGGTTGGAGCGGGCTTGAATGACCGGACTCATTTTAAGGACTTCCGGTATAATAGGGGAAGCGGCACCGATTTTTTGGGTTTCGATCATGGTTTCCGTAGTTTGAAAGGTGGAATTAATGCGGTGCTTGATCCGATGAATAACGGTTATGATTTATTGAATAACGGGTTGAACAATGACTGGACAGTTAAAAGACGTAAGCCTATGGCAGACCTCAGCCTGAGTATGAATTTCAGCCGTCGCCGGGTAGGTAGTAACGGGAGTACTTTGGCTATGTTGGGAACTGTGAACTACAGCAATAGCTATAAGACTTATCTGGATATGGATAATAATTTGTTTGGTGCCTATGATACGACACACGACCGTTCTAATTATTTGCGCAAAAGTGTGGATGACCAATATAACCATCAGGTCCGTGCAGGAGCTATGCTGAATTTTACTTATGTGCCTGCCAGTGGTAACAGCCGCTATGAGTTCAAGAATATTTTTAATCAATTAGGGAAAGACCGCTATACTTACCGTAAGGGGACAGATGCGCAGAATGATTATGAAGAGAGCGCGGAATACTATTATCAGAGCCGTACCACTTACAATGGTCAATTTACAGGGAAACATACATTGGGTGAGGCCGACAAATTAGATTGGAGTGCCGGATATTCTTATGCCAATCGGAATATGCCGGACCGTCGTCGATATACTACTGTGCTCAATACGGAAACCAATCAGTTGGAAGTGGAGAACTTGAATGAGATTAATCGGGAATTTTCCCGGTTGGATGAACATATCCTGTCGGCTAATGTCAATTATCAGCATGATTTCTCTTTCGGAGATTTTACTCCTGTTCTGAAAGCCGGAGCTTACACGGAGTATCGTACTCGTGAATATAATACCCGTTTTTTTATCTATAGTTGGAAAAATGGATTGCCGGGCGCTTATAAGGTCATGAATGTTCCCAATGAATTATTGCAAGAGAAGAACTATGGAGAGAATGGACTTTATTTATTGGAACAAGTGGACTGGCGCAATAATTACGAAGGCAATAATCTTCTGAGTGCCGGTTATGCGGGGGTTAATCTGCCGTTGGGTAAATGGAATGTATATGCCGGAGTTCGTTTTGAACATAATGGCATGGAACTGGTCAGCCATACACAGAAAAACGAGAAAAGTCCCACGAGTGTGTTCTATACGTACAATGATTTCTTCCCGTCTGTGAATGCGGCTTATCGTCTGAATGACAAGCATCAGTTCCGTTTGTCTTATGGACGTACCGTGAATCGTCCGGAATTTCGTGAGGTCTCTTCTTCTGTATATTATGATTTTGACCTTGCCAGCAATGTACAAGGTAATTATAACCTGAAGCCTGCTTATATTGATAATTTGGATTTTGGCTATGAGCTTTATCCCAGCAGTGGAGAATTGGTCTCTGTCTCCCTTTTCTATAAAAGGTTTAAGAATCCCATTGAATGGACTTATACAGTATCTGGAGGTACGGATCTTGTCTATTCGTATATCAATGCCAAAGGAGCGGATAATTATGGGGTGGAAGTGGATATTCGCAAGAATTTGGATTTTATAGGTATGCGTCATTTTAGCCTTAGTCTGAACGGGGCCTTAATTAAAAGTAAGGTGAAATTTGAGCCGGGAGCCAAAGAGGAGGATCGTCCGATGCAAGGCCAGTCTCCCTATTTGATTAATGCCGGCCTTTTCTATCAACATGCCGGTAGCGGATGGAATGCTGCATTGCTTTATAACCGTATCGGTAAACGCATTATTGGTGTAGGCCGTAGTCTGGGAACCGCAGGCAATGAAGTCAGAGTGCCCGATTCTTATGAAATGCCCCGTAATGCAGTGGATTTAAGTGTCTCGAAAAAATCGGTGATCTGGAAATAAAGGTTGCCATGCGAGACTTGTTGGCGGAGAGGGTTTCTTTCAAGCAATTTGAAGAAACCGCTCATGGGGAAGTGAAACAAATCACCCGCCAGTACAAACCGGGGCATAACTTCAATTTGAACATTAACTATACGTTTTAAAACAGAATGAATCTTTCATTATTAACTAATAAACAAATGAAAATGAGAACTAACAAGTTTATGATTTACGCATTCTCGGCAATGATGCTGGGGGGAGTGATTGCCTGCAGCAGTGATGATCCGGAAACTGATTCGGGAAACGGTAATGGCAACGGTGGAAATACCGGGACTCCTTATGTATGGGGAAGTGAGGGAGCTATTAAAACATGTGACCACTTGTTGTTTGATGATGATAAGACAGAGAATGTCAAAGGTGCCGTGATAGGAAACGGAGACCAGGAGTTTATTTTTAAAGGTACACGGACTTTGCCCAAAGGAACTTATCTGATGAAAGGATGGATTTATGTGGGGGCAGGGTCGGTACTGACCATCGAGCCGGGGACTGTCATCAAGGGGGATAAAGATACACAGGCTGCCTTGATTGTGGAACCGGGAGGCAAACTGATAGCCGAGGGTACTAAGGACGCTCCGATTGTCTTTACCTCTGAACAGCCTAAAGGCCAGCGTAAACCGGGAGATTGGGGAGGACTGATCATTTGTGGTAATGCCAGGAACAATCAGGGAGTGTTGAATCAGCAGATCGAGGGAGGTCCGCGTACTAAACACGGAGGAAATGATGATGCTGACAATTCAGGTACATTGAGATATGTGCGTGTGGAATTTGCTGGTTATCCTTTTCAGAAAGATAAGGAAATTAATGGCATAACTTTGGGATCTGTAGGTAGCGGGACTACCATTGACCATGTGCAGGTATCGTACTCCAATGATGACTCTTACGAATGGTTTGGAGGTAGTGTGAATTGTAAATATCTAGTGGCTTATAATGGATGGGACGATGAGTTTGATACGGATAATGGCTTCTCCGGCAAGGTGCAGTATTGTCTTTCAATCCGTGACCCGAGAATTGCGGATACTTCTCAGTCCAATGGCTTTGAATCGGATAATTGTGGAGATGCCTCACTGATAGAGCCTTATACGACAGCAGTATTTAGTAATGTCACTTTTATCGGGCCGTTGGGGCGTGATGCAAACTTCGCCAATAACGAGAGTTATATCACCGGCGGCAGCTTCAATCCTAATAATGGTTCGGCTTTAGGCAAGTTCCAGTCTGCCATGCAGATCCGACGTTCCAGCCGTTTGAATTGCTTTAATTCAGTAGCTGTGGGATATCCTGTCGGTTTGATCATTGATGGTGAGAAGGGCAATACAGTGGAGATGGCCAAGGCAGGGAACATGAAGTTGGAGAATATTTGGTTTGCAGGCATGACGGTGGCCGGTTCTGATGCCAACAAGGTATATGACGACGTGCTTTATGATGCTGTGAACAAGCAAATCATTGATGCTGGCCGGGAGTCTTACTCTTCTACTTTCTTCAAGGCTCAGAAAGGGAATAAAGTATTGGCCGATATCAATGAACTGAAATTCAAGGACGGACGTAAAATCGGTGTGAACTATATGCCGGATGCAGGTAGCCCTGTGCTGACTGCCGCTTCGTTCAGTGATGCATTATTGAGCACTGGCTTTGAGAAAGTGGAATATATCGGAGCGTTTGGAACAGACGATAACTGGTTGGATGGCTGGACAAACTTCGATCCTAATAATACAGACTACTAATACACCTTTGAATATACACACACATCGCTGTTGATTTTTTAAGGGGATTCTATGCGGTAAAGTCATAGAATTCCCTTATTTTTGTATCCGAACCTAGAAACTATTAATTAATACACCTATGTATCCATTTAAATTTAACCCCATTCTGAAATCCACCATTTGGGGTGGAGAAAAGATTATCCCGTTCAAGCATCTCAATATTGAACAGCCTCAGGTTGGCGAAAGCTGGGAGATCTCTAATGTTCCGGGCGACGAGTCTGTTGTTGCTAATGGAACCGAAGCCGGCAAGAATCTGAGTCAGTTGGTAAAAGAATATAAAGGATCTCTGGTAGGAGAAAGTAATTATCAGCGTTTTGGGGATAACTTCCCTTTGTTGATCAAATTCATTGATGCTTGTGACGACCTCTCTATACAGGTGCATCCGGATGACGAGCTGGCAAAGAAGCGTCATAATTCGATGGGCAAGACCGAAATGTGGTATGTTATTGACAATGCCGGAGGCAAAGCGCATCTTCGTTCGGGCTGAGTAAAAAGATTACTCCCGATGAGTATGCCGCCATGATTGCTGATAATACGATTTGTGATGCATTGGCCGATTATGCCGTGCAACCGGGTGATGTGTTTTTCTTGCCTGCGGGACGCATTCATAGTATTGGAGCCGGATGCTTTATTGCTGAGATTCAGCAGACTTCGAATGTGACTTACCGGATTTATGATTTCAACCGTAAGGATAAGAATGGCAATACTCGTGAATTGCATACGGAATTGTCGAAAGATGCCATAGATTATTCTGTAGAAGAGGATTACCGTACTCATTATACTCCGAAACAGAATGAGTCTGTGGAGTTGGTTACCTGTCCGTATTTTACTACTTCTGTCTATGACTTGACTGAAAATATGACGATAGATTATAGTGAGCTGGACTCATTTGTAATTTATATTTGCATGGAAGGTTCTTGTACGGTAACTGATGGGGATGGTAACTCATTGGAATTGCAAGCCGGTGAATCTATCCTTTTTCCTGCCACGACAAAAGAAGTGAAAGTAACCGTGGAGGGGCATGCTAAGTTCTTGGAAACTTATGTATAAAGATCCGGTCTGTCTGATGTAAATAAACTGCTGCCTTCATCGGGTATTGAAGGCAGCAGTTTATTTTATTAAAGACGCTGTTTCTTGTGTTTAACAGATAAACTTCAGGCATACGGGCTTGTTGGTTTTTATTGTCTTGCCTGTGTCTTTCAGCAGTCCTGTCTGGGGATCTCTTTCAAATACCTGTATGGAGTTGCTGTCTCTGCAGGCCACCAGCAGGTAGCGTCCGTTCCGGCTGATGATAAAATTACGTGGGTGGATATCAGTCGGCTGATAACCTGTCTTGGTCAATGTCCCTTCTTCTTGATTTATGGCGAAGATAGCAATACCGTCTGCTTTTAAGCGGTTGGATGCATACAGAAATTTTCCATCGGGTGAAATGTGGATATCTCCGCTGCCCTTGGCCCCCACTGTGTCAGCTTCTATATATTGTATGGCGTTTAATTTTCCTTTGTCGTAAGAGAAAGCGATGACTTTTCCTGAGATTTCATTAATCAGATAAGCGAATTTTTGGTTCGGATGGAAACAAATGTGGCGTGGTCCTGATCCGGGTTCTACTTTTATATCAGATTCTCCGGATTCATTCAGCAAGGAATGGGACACACCATCAGTTACATGCTCACTAACAGGGAACACATGGATCCGGTCTGTTCCTAGATCAGTGGCAAGTAGATATTTATGATCAGGAGTGAACTCTACACAATGCAGATGCGGCTGTGTTTGTCTCTCTTTGTCAAGACTGCTTCCGGTAAAGGAGATAAGGCGTGTCCCGGAATTTAATTTGCCGTCTTTATCCAGTGGGAAGACGGTAATGCTACCTCCCATATAATTGGCTGTCAGGACAAATTTTCCCGACGGCTGAGAGTAATATAACAGGGTGCGCCGCCATCAGTGAGCTGGGAATTGAGCAAGGTTAGCTTCTGCTGTTCTTTATCGAATTTGATGGCATTGGCGGTAGAGCTTTTTCCGGCATCCTCTCCTACCGCATATATTCTTTCTCCATCAGCCGACGGAATGAGGTAAGAGGGGTTGGATATTCCTTTTATCCCGCTGATATATTGGGAGTTTCCTGTTTGCTCATCAAAACTGTAGATTTTGATGCCTTCTTCATCCGGAGTTGCATAGCTGCCTACCAGCATATACATCCGGTTCATATTTTCTGCGGCTGCTGTCGGTTCTGTTTGTTGCTTGGGAGAGGATGTGCAGGCTCCCAGTATCATACTGCTCATACACAAGGTCATTAACTTTTTGTTCATATTGCCAGGTCTGTTAGGATTAGATAAATTATGTCCAAAGATACGTTGTTCTCATTAAAATGCGCTAAATAAGCGAATAAATAATTGGATATTAACAGAAGTGTGTGTACATTTGCAACCTCTTTATGAGATACCAGTACGGGGTTGACTGGATTTGACAGCGTGGCTAAGTGGTATGTAAGCATGCAGTGCGTGGTTGATTGGCACTATAATCCCAGTTTTCAAAATTTTATCTGGCAACGAAAATTATGCTCTTGCTGCTTAATCGAATCATAGTAGATTAGCTTTATTTCCGCCAAAGTGGTGGAAACGAGACATCACTCAAAAGCTCTTGTTCCGAAGCGTTTGATCAAGTGGTGCAGTAAAATCGGGAATAGTTAGAGATCCGCCTCGTGTCTCTTACGAAAATTTAGAGGATAAGGTATAAGTTGGTGGCTTCGGTCCTGCTTATACTCGAAAATTCAGGCGAAGATAAGCATGTAGAAAGCGTATGGCTTCCTCGTTTGGACGAGGGTTCGACTCCCTCCAGCTCCACGAATGGATTTGAAAACCGCTGATTTTCAGCGGTTTTTTCTTTTGTAAAATCAGATACTCCCCCTTTTACTCCCCCTGTCTTTTATATTCATTTAACCTGTTCCTGTTAAATACCATAAAAAATGAACTTATTTCTTGATTAGATTGGGACTTGATACTTTTATTATTATGTGTAGATTACTTGTTTCATAAACGAAAAGAGGAACCATACGTAATCCATTGTATAGTTCCTCCTAAATACTATGTAAAAAGTTTATATTATAGTTTTTCAATCTCTTCTTTAGACAATCCTGTAGCTCCAATAATTAATTCCATTGCGGTTCCTGATGACTTTAGATAACGGGCGACTTCGATAGCTTTCTTTCTTTCTCCTTCTTCAAGACCTTCCGCCCTTCCTTCTTCCCGTTCAGTATTGATATTATCACGAAGGATTACAATATTATCCAAGTGACGATAATAGGCAGCAAGTTCATCCTTGGTCATGCTATCCAGTTTCAACCTTTCACGAGCCTCCTCAAGACCGGGAGCTGTAGCTGTGGAAGGTATCTCTCCGGTGTTAAGATAATAGATCCATTCTTCCAGGGGACTTTTTGCTACCTGATTAAAACCGTTCACTTTCAGGATATAATATTCAGGATATAGCTGACTTACCGTATCCACCTTGAATGTCTGCTTCTGGAATGGAGTGAGTTCCAGGAGATCATTGGTGTGGATCCCCCTGAATTCCGTCTTTCCATGATAGACGAAGTCCTTGCCATGCCCTAGGGAGAAGTAGACTATATTGACACTATATACTTTACGGACCTTGTCATAACTTTCCCCTCTGTTGATATACTCAGTGACCAGTTTGGAAGTTCCGAACAACATACGCTGGAAGTAGGCATATTCATTATTGTTCTGCACCTCTATCAATACCAGCTCACCCTTGGAGTTCTCGGCAAGCATATCCACACGGTTATACTTGTCATATTCGTCCTCCAAGTTGCTCTCGCTCTCAAGAAGCCTCTGGATAATGATCCTCTCACCCAATAACGTGGTGAGCAGGCCTTCAAGCACACTGAAGTTGGCCTTGTTTCTGAGCAGACGTTTCATCGCCCAGTCAAAACGGATGATCTGGTTCTTATTGTTGCAGTTCATAATGGTCTGATATATGGGTTACTACAAAAATAGACAAAAAACTCAAGACCTCCAAAATAAAATGATAAAAGCACCATCTGTTGGTGAATTTCCTTTACTGTCCGGAATGATTTTTTGTCACATCCCGTTGCTGTTCCGGTATCAATTCCGTCATCTGTTGTAGCATACATTATATATGATATCTTTCAACCTTTCATACTCATATCCTTTTCTTTATATATTCGACAATGAAGCTCCCCGCGAGTACGGAGAAGATGATATTGACCGGCTGTCTCCAGTTCCATGGCAGATCCGTTGTGGTCGTAACCGAAAATATGATCATATAGATAATGATATATACCGGAAGCGATAATAAGATATGTATCCCAATGTCCTTTTTCATTTTTACAAGCTAAGGTTATTCATAATAAATGGTATATGATATTTCTCTGGTATGACATGCTTTCTTTCTGTATCGGCGTATTAAAAGTTTGTTCAAATATATCGGTATATAGGTGGGAAGAAGTCAAAAAATCACTATTTTTTGTCCATTTTTGACTAATCTGGTGCATTTGGGACTGTGTATTCTCCTTCTTAACACACAATATGGTACCGGATTCAAAAAACAACCAGACCTGTGTGGCAATATAAAAATTCCTTCTCTGATCACTCCAAAACCTTATATATGAGAAAAGCTTGAGGCATAAATATAGTATTTTAGTGTTTGCTTCAAGTATTATAATAAGAAACAATTTACCGGGTTATCTCCAATACCAGAAAATGATTGGATGATTAATTCGAGGGCTAGGAAACCGGAAGTAGTCATAGCAGCTTTAGTCTCTGTGTATGAAACCGGATGGAATAGCGGGAAGTCAAGTTGGAGATGGAGAATCACAACGACGGCTCTCTCATTTTTTCTTCCCCTTTCTTGAATCCTTCAAAGCCTTATATGTGAGAATGATATATAAGAGAATAGAAACGTAATAACAAACAATTAAAAATTAGAGAAATGGGAAATTTAGTAAAAGCATTGAAGATCGCCGCAAATGTAGCGGAGATCATCGTGGCAGGCTCTGTATTGATCGAGCTTGCCGAGAAGTATGGTGGCAGATTGGGAAAGAAAAAATCCACCACGGGTAAAGTCGAAGCTGTGGATGCGGCGGTGACTGAGAACTAACATAACGTCTTGAACAGTGGATTATGATAAGGGCCAGGACGTAATAATAACAATCCTTGAGGTTACTACATCAATACTCAAGGGAATTAAGAAGCTAAGAAGTTTATTTATAAAAGCAAAGAAATAAACCTCTTGGCTTTTTTTCGTTTACCGGATTATTAACAACTAAAAAATAAGAATAGTATGGAAACAATGACTAATGAACTTACTGTCATTCCAAGAACAATCGGAATGGTAACAAGAATGATGGATGCAGTTTAGCAAAAATGCTTCTTTTGTACGGGATGTTCTGAAATGATTCATTATTATATTTTGTATTAATCAATTTATTCTGTCATCAACTCTTCTGTGTCGTCTATCAGTGCATCATAGATTTCAGGCAGATAAGCGACTTCATCTTCCGGATCTTCAAGATATTCATCCAGATGTTCGTTGAAGGTGTCGTAATCGTTCAATTCCCTAGATTCTACATTCTGAGTTTTTCCAGCCACATCCTTATAAATCGTATTTCCATGTATGGCAGACGAACGTTGTAATCGAGAAGATTTGTGGGCAAAGTCACGTTGCGGTGGGGCAGCGTTTTCATTCAGACTTCTTTCCAGCATGTTTCTGTTTATGGCATCTTGATAAGTGTAATATCCAAAGATGATAAAGATACAAAGAGTACCTATGCCTTTCAGAAGATTACTTTTGTTCCAGTAAGAGTTATTGTTCATATTCTTTGGTTATTAGACAGTTGTGTTCAGGGAACGAATTGTTGTTATCTGTTTCTTTTCAGAGCCTCTTCATAGACAGTCTTCACCTGCTCCCTCAGATGTAGAGGCTTGATGATTGTCAGCGAGCGGCTTCTTGAAAGCAAGGCCATCACAAAATCATTGGTAATACGGAGATGTAGTTTAATTCGGAATTCTTTCTCATCATCTACAATGATCTCTTGGGAATGATGCAATGGAACAGATTTCAGGAAACTGCCATCCAAAGGGCTATAACTCAATTCGATCTCTTCTATAGGAATATTCGTCTGGTTCCAAATGCCATAACAATCTTTAAAAAGGCTGTTTATGTCTATGTCCATATTACGCTTGAATGTTTTTCCATACAATATCCTGAGGGTCAATAACACAGTCCACACTGAAAGTTTTCAATACGTTTTCTTCATAAGCAAGAAGATACCACCGGTATTGGTCTTCTTTCAAATAGTGTGGCAACACTTCTTTTTCACGCACCTTTCCATTCTCCCGGACATACATATATTTAAAGATTATGGGATGTGAGAATTTAATAGCCTTGATTAGAAGTGGTAGATATTCGTTATTTACCGGACGATGATGTTCTGCAACTACATAAGTATGAAGGTCTGAAGAGGTATCCAAAGCATTCAGTATATCAAAGTTGAGAAGGAGTCTTTCATATTGTTCTTTTTTCGTATCATCCTCCTCATTGATATAATATCCATTCCGTTTCTTGTCGAAACAGATGCGGATACCGAACATCTCTTCTATCGCATTAAAGTCCCGTTGCAATGTTCTGAGGTCCACAGGTATCCCACCACGTTCTTCCATGCGGTGTGTCACATAATTTTCCAGTTCTTCACGGGGGACATACCGTTGAAGTCCTTTCAGTTTATTGATGATAACCAGCATACGCTGTAATCTTTCCAACTTTTTCCCCATATAATTATGAATTTGATTTTATTATGGGCAAAGATATTGAAGGCAAGCGACAAAACATGTCGTTGAACAAATTTTATTCCGGTCCTCTTCTCTTTAATAAACTTTGGATATCTTTGCAACTCTAAAACAGATAAGATTATGACAAAAGCAGAAATTGTAAATGAGATCTCCCTGAAAACGGGAACAGACAGAAAAGAAGCACTTCAGATCGTGGAAGGATTCATGGATAGTGTTAAAAAGTCACTGGTAAATGGAGAAAATGTATACCTGCGAGGGTTCGATAGCTTCACATTGAAACACCGTGCTGAGAAGGTGGCCCGTAATATAACCAATAATACTACCATGATTGTTCCGGCCCATGATGTTCCCCACTTCAAACCGTCTAGAGATTTTACATTGGATTAAAATGCGGTAGATTCATAAAATGGCTTCACTATACAATTCATTACTGATTTTAGGTCGTGGAATAGGGCAAGTGATGTTCCAGAATAATGCACTATCCGGTCTGTTGATGCTGATTGGAATCTTCCTGAATTCATGGCAGATGGGAATATTGGCTTTGAGTGGTAATATAATAAGTACATTAACTGCTCATTTTTCAGGCTATGGACGTGACGATATAAAGAACGGATTGTATGGCTTTAACGGTACATTGGTGGGAATAGCAGTCGGAGTCTTCATGGAGCTGTCTTTAGGTTCCTTATTGCTGATGGTTGTGGCTGCATGTATTTCAACCTGGATAGCACGACTTCTCAATTTGCAACGTTCACTTCCCGGATTTACAGCACCTTTCATCCTTTCCGTATGGATGTTATTGGGGTTCTGTTCCTGGATTATGCCTGATATTTTGTTGGTTTCTGATACGGTAACTGATGCTACACAAGGAATCAATTACTTTCAGACCTTCAGTTTTGGTATCGGTCAGGTAATGTTTCAAGGGAATATCTGGACTGGTTTATTGTTTTTAATTGGTATTCTTATCAATTCACGAACTGCTGCTTTCTATACTGTAATTGGAGCACTTTTCCCTATTCCTTTGGCTATCTTGCTGGGGATAGATGCTGAAACGTTGAATATGGGATTGATGGGATATAACGGTGTATTGTGTGCCATTGCTTTAGGAGACAGAACCCTGAAAAGTCTTGTATGGGACTCATGTTCAGTCTTGCTTTCCACTCTCTTGCAGATTATAGGGATGAACTTGGAGATTACTACTCTGACCGCCCCTTTTGTCGTATCTGTATGGATCATAATGGGAATACAGAAATTGGTGAGTGTCAGAATAGAAAAGAGTTGATTCAGGTATTACGATTAATAATAGAATAAGGAGGCTGGATAATGAAGTTCTGTCTCCTTTTTTGTAATCAGCTTCTTAGCTAAAAAGATTATGAGGCTTATAACTTTGTAACAAGAGAAATAGAATAATTAGCGGTGATTTCTCGGAGTCTCCGCTATTTTTTCGCGCTTCAAATTATAAATATTAGAATATTATTTTGA
>NZ_BAKM01000062.1 GCF_000614185.1 Phocaeicola sartorii JCM 17136 = DSM 21941
AACCCCAAAATATAGAGGATATCTGATCACAAATCTGTTCCTCTTTTTCAAATAAAGGAATGATAAAATGTAATGTTTTGATGGGAACAACGAATAACAATCAAGACATAACGAGCGAAGCGCCTAAGTTACTGCTAAGCAGTTCAATCGCCTCTGTTTCAGACCCGGGGTCAAATGCAGGAATCAAGCTACAGGCTGGAATAGGGAAAGAACACTCTGAACTCTCGTGGTACTATATGTATCTTTCCTATAAGGAACTGAAACGCTATATTGCAGTTTTTAGTGGTAGGAAAGCTGTAAAGCTCCGTAGTTCGGAAGGGGTAACCGAGGATTGTTATTTCTGTTTTAGGGTATTTTCTTATACCGAGGCAGGTCATCGGAAACGTTTCGAACAGTGTGATTATACCAAACAAGAATATGCCGCTCGCTGTGAATCCGCCCAAATAGTGAAGGAAGCCTTTTCTACCGGCTCTGCCTCACTGCTCAATGCTTTGACAGACGAAGAGGAAGTGCAAGGTAGCGGTTGGCTGTTTGTCTGTGCCCCTTTGGAGCAACTTCAGCGCATCCTGTCTGCCATGCTTCCTCGACAGTATTTGGTAACGGACTACGTTACCCATCGTGCTGCGGTTATCCCCCAGCGTCAGATGGAGGAGTTCATCTATCTATATGAATCCATGCCTTATAATATTGAACTGTTGAATCGGCCTTTGGAGGCTTATCTCCAGAAGAAACAACGTATTCGTATCACCGGCGGTATCTTCCATGGTAAGGAGGGGTGCATTATGCGTCTGCATCGTAATACAAGGCTGGTGTTCGCTTTTGGAAATATGACGGTGGCTATCAGCTATCTTCATGCTTTTCCGTTTGAGAAGGTGGACTAGGAGTACGTATTAATATTCTCTACTTGACTGAATGACAATAATATGTCCAATTCCTTAAAACAAGTTACAACCCGAGGTATTCTTTGGAGTTCGATAGAACGCTTTTCTGTGCAAAGCATTCAGTTTGTCATCATGATCATCATGGCCAGACTGTTAACTCCGGAGGATTACGGCCTTGTCGGAATGCTGACCATATTCTTGGCTGTTTCCCAATCATTGATAGACAGTGGATTCTCCCAAGCCTTGATACGTAAACAGAACCGAACAGAGGTAGATAATTCTACTGTGTTTTATTTCAATATAGCTGTTGGTTTTGCGCTTTATCTGTTATTCTATATTTCCGCGCCTTGGGTGGCGGATTTTTATGGGTTGCCCGAACTTTCCTTGGTGATGAGGGTGGTATGCCTAGGTATCATCTTTAACTCACTGGCCGTAGTCCAGCGTGCACTGCTGACGGTAAAAATAGATTTCAAAACCCAGGCAAAGGCATCCTTGATTGCTGCTGTTATCTCCGGTGTGGTGGGTATTATGTTGGCCTATACAGGATTCGGTGTCTGGGCATTGGTATGCCAGCAACTGGTCAATCTGGGGATAAACACCTTCTTATTATGGATCTTTTCAAAATGGAAGCCCATGAGAACCTATTCCTGGAAATCTTTCAGGGAATTGTTCTCCTTTGGCTCCAAACTGTTGGCGTCCGGTCTGCTGGATACTACTTACAGCAATATTTATCCCATTGTCATAGGCAAGGTCTTTTCCGCCGGTGATTTGGGACACTATACACGGGCGCAGCAATTTTCAGTTTTCCCCTCTTCCAATATTACAGGGATACTGCAACGTGTGACTTTTCCCGTACTTTGCAGCATACAGAATGACATTGACAGATTACGTGGAGTGTATCGTAAATTTCTCAAGTTGTCCGCTTATGTGGTCTTTCCTCTTATGACAGGACTTGCCGCGGTTTCCTTTCCGTTTATCCGGATTGTATTGGGTGAGAAATGGATGTTCTGTGCGGTTCTGCTTCAAATCATCTGTTTCTCGATGATGTGGTATCCTATTCATGCCATCAACCTGAACCTGTTACAGGTACAGGGACGTTCCGATCTTTTCCTTCGGTTGGAAATTATCAAGAAGGCGATAGGGGTCAGCATCCTTTGCCTGACCATTCCTCTAGGCCTGAAAACCATGTGCTTTGGGGGAGTGGTAAGTTCCATCCTTTGCCTGGTAATCAATACCTTTTATACAGGAAAGCTGATACAAGTCGGTTTTATCATGCAGATGCGCGACTTGTTTCCCACTCTGGCGGTTTCCTTGCTGATGTTTGTCCTTGTGCTTTCCCTTCAGTGGATGACGGAGAATCTGTATGCCCAGTTGCTGGGCGGCATCCTTTTGGGCAGTGGGTTTTATCTGGCTGTAACAAGGCTTCTCCGTTTTCAGGAACTACAGGAACTGTTTTCATTGTTATCAAAAAGATAAATTAAAAAAACTTGATATGGATAAAAGTTTGATCACAGTAACGTCTCCGTTACTGCCGGACCTTGACGATTTTCACGCAATGCTCAAGGAGATTTGGGCGGGCAAGTGGATAACCAACAACGGTTCTTTTCATAAGCGGCTGGAAAAGGAACTGGCTGCTTATCTGAAAGTACCTTTTATCAGCCTTTTCACCAATGGGACACTGCCATTGATAACCGCCTTGCAGGCTTTGAGAATAACGGGCGAGGTGATAACCACCCCTTATAGTTTTGTGGCTACCACCCATGCCCTCTGGTGGAACGGCATCACTCCGGTCTTCGTGGATATAGACCCGTCTACAGGTAATATGGATCCGGACAAGATAGAGGCTGCCATTACACCCAGAACGACGGCCATCATGCCGGTTCATGTGTATGGAAAGCCCTGTGATACCGTGCGTATTCAGGAGATAGCCGACAAGTATGGCTTGAAAGTCATTTATGACGCGGCCCATGCGTTTGGTGTGGAAGTAAACGGTGAAAGCATTTTGAATGCGGGGGATATGTCTACACTCAGTTTTCATGCCACCAAGGTTTATAATACGATAGAGGGTGGTGCTTTGGTGATGCACGATGAACAGACCAAGAAACGTATAGACTATCTGAAGAATTTCGCTTTGCCGATGAGGTGACCGTGGTGGCTCCGGGTATTAACAGTAAAATGGATGAAGTACGTGCCGCATACGGACTGCTGAATCTGAGACAGGTGGATTCCGCCATTGCTGCACGCCGTCAGGTTGCTATAAAGTACCGTGAAGCGTTGCGTGGGGTGGATGGTGTTACATTCTTTGATGATATGCCGGGCGTGAAGCATAACTATTCATACTTCCCCATTTTTATAGATGCAGAGAAATATGGTATGACCCGTGATGAACTTTATTACAGGATGAAAGAACACAATGTGTTGGGACGCAGATACTTCTATCCGCTTATCAGTACCTTTTCTACTTATAAAGGATTACAGAGTGCCGGACCGGAAAATCTTCCTAACGCGCATAAGATGGCAGACTGTGTGATTTGCCTGCCGATGCACCATGCGTTGAATCAAGAAAACATATATCGTATATTAAATTGTATTAGGAAATGACATCTTTTTATTCAGAAGAAGAATTACTATCAATAGGTTTTAAATCGTATGGGACTAATGTCTTGATTAGTAGATATGCAAGGTTTTATCGTCCGGAGAATATAATCATAGGTGATCATGTTCGTATTGACGATTTTTGTATATTATCAGCTGGTTCCTTAATAGAGGTAGGTAATTATGTTCATATTGCGTGTTATTCATCATTGATTGGAAATGGTAATATTATCATATCAGATTATTGTTCCATATCGGGTCGTGTAAGCATATATTCCAGTAGTGATGATTATTCAGGCAAATATATGACAAATCCAATGGTTCCTAGGAACTTCACAAATGTTACTGATGCTTCTGTTGTCTTGGAAAAACATGTAATAATAGGATGTGGAGCAACAATACTGCCTGGAGTTATTTTGGAGGAAGGGGTTGCCATAGGTGCAATGTCGTTGGTTCAAATGAATTGTAAATCCAATATGATATATACTGGAAATCCACTTAAAAGATTAATTCCTCGTTCAAAAGATTATAAAAAATTAGAAACCAAATTATAAAGAAATGAAAGAAAAAGTATTGGCTATCATAAATGAAATTCGTGCTACAAAAGAATTGCCGGCAGTATCAAGCCTTAATGTAAACGACAATCTACGTAATGACTTGGATTTGACCTCATTTGATCTTGCAGAACTGACAGTCCGCATTGAGGATGAGTTTGATATTGACATTTTTGAGGATGGTCTTGTGAACACTATTGGAGAAGTTCTTGCAAAGTTGGAAAAATAAAAACGGTATGACTATGTTTTTATACAATGGAGAGCAGTCATATAGCTATGCGGACCTTTTAAAGGCTGTATGTATGGACGACTATGTTCCTTTATTAAAGACGCATGATCTTTTCAAGTATTTTTCCAACTTGATAAAAGCATTGGTCAATAATAAGCCATTGGTATTGCTTGATTCCGACCTGAGCCTGTCCGAACTGGGTGGGATAAATGAAGAAAAGATTAATGTCATAGAGAAACTCCGGACACAAAAATTCTCGTCAATGGATGAGGTGGTTAAGGCTTTACAGCAATCCGCTTCTGAAATTACGATATTTACTTCGGGAACAACCGGACAGCCCAAAAAAGTCATTCATAGTGTGCAGGGACTTACCCGTTCGGTACGTTGTGCCGAAAGATATCAATGGCAGGTTTGGGCCTATGCCTATAATCCTACACACATGGCAGGACTGCAAGTGTTTTTTCAAGCTTTTGAAAACCAGAATACTTTGGTAAATGTGTTTGGTCTTGCCCGAAATGAGGTCTATAGCCTGATAGAGAAGTATTCTGTGACCCACATTTCAGCTACTCCTACTTTCTACAGACTGTTATTACCCTTTGAAAAAGAATATTCTTCTGTACAGCGGATTACTTTTGGGGGGGAGAAAAGTGACCGGCATCTTTTTGATGTTATACATGACATATTTCCTCTGGCTAAGATAAATAATATATACGCTTCTACAGAGGCGGGTTCCTTGTTTGCGGCAAAGGGTGATTGTTTTCAGATACCTGCTCCATACGGGATAAATTTATGGTTGTGGATGATGAGTTGCTTATTCACCGTTCATTGCTGGGACGGTCGGAAAGTTTTAGTTTTGATGGAGATTATTACCATTCAAATGATCTGATAGAATGGGTGGACCGGCAGGAGGGTATCTTTAGGTTTAAAAGCCGCAAGAATGAACTGATAAATGTAGGGGGATATAAAGTCAATCCCGGAGAAGTGGAGGTTGTCATTAATGCCATTGACGGTATCCGTCAGTCATTGGTCTATGGGAAGTCCAACTCTGTTTTGGGTAATGTGCTTTGTGCTGATATCCAGTTGGAGGAAGGTGTTCTGTTGAAAGAGTTGGATATCCGTTGTCAACTCAAGAATAAATTGCAGGATTTCAAGATTCCCCGTAGGATAAAGTTTGTAGAGTCTTTTACTTTAACAAGAACCGGAAAATTAAAAAGATTATGAACTATTTAGTGACAGGATGTTCGCGTGGGGTAGGCCTTGAGATATGTAGGGTACTATTGGAGCATGGACATACCGTATATGGTGTAGCCCGTTCTTATACGGATGAGTTTAAAAAGCTGGAATCAGAGTTTGACAATAAACTTTTCTTTAAAAGTATAGACTTGGGTGATAGTGAGAATGTGCACAGAAATGTGTTCAAGGACTTTGTAAATAATAGGATTCAGCTCCATGGTTATGTCAACAATGCCGCGATGGCTTATGATGATATTGTTACGAACTTGAAACTGGACAGATTGCAATCCATGTATTCGGTCAATGTTTTTACTCCGATGATGATAACCAAATACGTTTTACGTAATATGCTGCTTCATCATACCAAAGGAAGTATTGTTCATATTTCCTCTATTTCAGCACATACCGGCTATAAAGGGCTGGCCATGTATGCATCCAGTAAGGGTGCACTTGAAGCTTTCTCCAAGGATACGGCGAGAGAGTGGGGGGGCTGGGAATACGCAGTAATGTGGTGGTTCCCGGTTTTATGGAAACGGCTATGAGTGCAACACTTACCGAAGAGCAGAAGAATCGTATTTATAAACGCACTTCGATGAAGGCTGCGACTTCGGTCCGTTCAGTGGCAGAAACTGTAGCATTTCTACTGTCTGATGGTGCTTGTAGTATTACAGGAGTTGAGGTTAGAGTTGATAATGGAACTATTTGATTATAGTAAGATGTAAATATTTGCTATGAAATTATCAGAAATACTTTGTACTTATAATCGCGAGGTGGCGTATCTTCTCTCAGAAAGAGATAATGTCAATGCATTATATCTCTGCGATGAATTATATAATTATTTGAAGTTTCATCCTAAAGAAAAAACAATGATCAATTACGCGGCATTTAGAATTCTACTATTAAATTATATAAGTACTATTCTATTTGTTGATCCCTTTTCTTAATCTTTTGATACAAACCATGAACTCTAAGTTGCATTTACGGCTTATTCTTCTTTGTCTGTTGGTGTATTGTATGATAGGTACTATACCTAAGATTACTTTGGGAGTAAATTATGTCTCATGGTTTGTCTTGTTGTATTTCATAGCTTCTTATATTCGTCTTTATGGATTTCCAATAAAAATATCCAATAGGAATTGGGGATGGCTGACCTTGTTGTCTATATTGATTTCTATGGCAAGCGTGGTGTTCATGGCGTGGTTGTCCACTGCCTTTGTTAATAAAAATATACCTGTGTTTTGGTTTGTGGCTGATAGTAATCATATTATGGCTCTGGTTACTGCTCTTTGCTCGTTTATGTTTTTCAAAGATTTAAAGATAGGATATAGCAAACTGATCAATATGATTGGGGCAAGTACTTTTGGTGTGCTTCTGATTCATGCAAATAGCGATACTATGCGACAGTGGCTGTGGCAGGACATTCTCAATAACGTGTGTCAATATGGTACAAATACCATGGTTCTTCATGCTATATATAGTGTGTTGATGGTATATGTCGTTTGCACAGTCATAGATTATTTGCGTATGAAGTATTTGGAGAAATGGTATATGAAGCTCTGATTGATAATTGTCGTTTAAAAGTTTAAATTAAGGGAGATATTTAATTAGAATTCTAGTAAAAGATATCAAGAAATAAGATTTTTTTATGAGTTATAAGATCATTTTTTGCATTGAGACATTTAATGTAGGGGAGGGGCGACAATTGCATTGATGAGTTTAATAAAAAATAATCCTGAAATAAAAGATTATGTTATATTTTGTAGAAATATTATCAGAAATGAGAGAACATTAGAGGGTAAAATAATAGTAGGAAAGGGAAATGATATTTTGAGCTTTTTTCAAAGGAAAAAGTTTGATTTGATTCATTGGTTTAAGGCTAATGGAAATTGCCTTTTTGAGGATTTAATAAAAGAAATGTGCAAGTATGAGTGGAGGTTTCCTATACTTACTACAATATGCCAAAAACCTTCTTGTAAATCTTTGTTGTTATCTCCTTGCGAAATTCGTTATTCAAACCATTTAGTCTTTATAGATAAAGCTGCATATAATGATGCTTTATTCCAATTTATCCCTAATTCAAAAAAGTCAATGATATATTTTGGGTTTGGGTGGGATTTGTTAGAAGTCATAGATAAGGTTAGAAAAAATACGCCTTATGTTAAAACTAATCAAATTATTTATGGACGAGGAAGTTCTCTCAATAAATGTCCAAAAGATATGTTTGATGTTTTTGATAAAATAAATTATCCAAAGTCTTTTATTATAGTAGGAGGTGGAAAGAAACAATGGATTATCCGAGAGATAAATAAAAGAAAAAAGTATAGCGTTAAACTTATAGATAATCTTAGGTATGAAGAATGGATTAAAGTATTGAATAGTTTTGATGTTTTTTTGTATTATCTACCTTTGAAAGCATATTCTTCGATAGATGGTACTTTAGGTGAAGCTATGTTACTACAGAAACCTGTCATCTATTATGGACCTGAAGCTCCAAAAGAACGCTTGATACATGGATACAATTCGTTAATAGCTAATAACAAGGAAGAAATTTCTGTTCTATGTAATAAATTAGCAAAGGACGAAGAAATGAGATTGCAATTAGGGCTAAAAGCACGTGAAACAACATTGGAAAATTTTAGTATTGAAACAACCATTGATGCATATAATATTCTGTATAATAAATTGTTGACTAAAAAAGAATTTATCCATTTTGATATGCCTTTTTTTTATTTGTGTCATTATTATATGTGTAAACAGTATTTTCTTTTAAAAAGAAAATTGTTTGATTTTGTGAAAAAGATTATGCTTAAAAAATTATAATTATTGAATTAATAATGTGTTTTTATGAAATTAGTGTCTTTTACGGCTGGGTTAGGGAATCAGCTGTTTCAATATTGTTTTTATCGTTATTTATTGAATAAATTCCCGAATGAGAAGATATATGGGTATTATAATAAAAAATGGTTAAAAAAGCATGGGGGAATTATAATAGAGCATTTTTTTGATGTTAAATTACCTCGTTCTACTAGATGGATTAATCTGTATGGACAATATTTACGCATTATATATAAATGCTTTAGCTGTGGAGTTTCTAAAGATGATGATTTTGAAATGAATAGAACAATGTTTGTAGGATATTGGCAAGATCAATGTTTTTTTAGTGGAATTAATATCTCATATAAAAAAAAATTTAGTCATATCTGAAAAAAATACATGGTTATTGGGCGAAATTTTGAAATGTAATTCTGTGGCAATTCATTTTCGACGAGGGGACTATATGCTCCCACAATTCAAAAAAATATTTGGAGAAGTTTGTACTGTTAAGTATTATCTAAAGTCTATAAGAAAAGTGGAAGAAAAGATTTCGGAACCTGTATTTTTTGTTTTTTCAGATGATATTGATTGGGTTAAACAGAACTTTACTTTTAATAAAGTTTATTTTGTTGATTGGAATAAGGGGCAGAATAGTTTTTGGGATATGTATTTGATGAGTCAATGTTCTGCAAATATTATAGCGAATAGTACTTTCTCTTTTTGGGGAGCTTATTTGAATAAGAATAATCCTTTTGTCATTTATCCCCAAAAGTGGGTAAGAACAAATTTGAAACAGCCTAATATTTTTCCGAAAACATGGATGGCCCTATAATAAGAGAAAAGATGCAGTCGAAAAGATTTTTTTTGTTTATAGTTCTGTTTTTTTCTTTTATATCTTCATTGCAACCTTGGTTTTTTGGCATATTAAAGCTGGGATATTTTATGCTATTGTTTTTTTAAGTTTTTATTATTATAAATCGAATGCAGCATTTTGTGTGAAACGCAAATATTTGATATTGATTATTCTACTGCTGATTGCAGCTATATCTCATACAAATTGTAGCATTTTTTCTGTTATTTCACATATATTTCTTATATTATCTGTCATTTCCATATTTTCATGTACTGATTTAGAACGCGCATCTTTTTTTTGATATTTTGTATAAATGGTTTGCTATATTGTTAACTATATCTTTAGGATTTCATATTTTATTATTATTAGGAATAAAATTACCAAGTTTAGGAATTATCCAATATGGTAATATGGATATATACGTATATAATAATTATATTTTTACATTATATGGTAGTTATGGTGTTAGATTTCATAGTATTTTTTGTGAACCTGGACATGTAGGATGATAATTTCTTTTTTGCTCTATTTCCTAAAATATGATATGCGTAATAAATATGTCATTCTGTTGATTATTAACCTATTATTTACATTGTCATTAGCAGGGTATTTGTTGTTGTTATTCGGATGGCTTATAAACTATATTACGGACTTTAGTACAAAAAAAATGCTTTTAATAATAATTGTTGGATTCTCTTTGTATTATTCTTATGTATTATTGGTTGATATTTTATCTAGTGATAATATAATATATGAATATGTACTAAAAAGATTGGTTTATGATGAAGATGCTGGTACTATTAAAGGTGATAATAGAGTTTCTCAATATTTAACAGATTATATTGCCAATAATCTTAGCTTGTATGAATATCTTTTAGGATTGTCACATGATAAATTTGATAAATTGATTGCAATGTATGGTGGTGGTAGCGGATATAAAATGTATTTAATAGAGTTTGGTATGTTATCAATTTTTTTTGTTTTCTTCTTTTATTTCTATATGTTGTATCTGTTTAAAGAGAATAGGTGTTTTATGATTGGAGCATTTTTATTGTTTGTGATTGCATTTATTCAACGTTCATATCCTTTTTGGATATCTGAAATGTTTATATTTATGTTAGGCCCTTCTTATATATTAGTAAATAATCAATCAAAAATAGATGGAAAAAGTTAATATTTTGTATTCTATAATTATCCCTCATTATAATGTACCAGAGCTTTTGCAACGTTGTTTAAATTCGATTCCAGATTTGCCCTCATTTCAAGTTATTATAGTGGATGATTGTAGTGATGGTAAAATTGTTGATTTTAGGTGCTTCCCAGGGATGGAAAGAGAAAATGTAAAATGTATTTTTCTTAAAAAAAAAACATGGAGCAGGTTTTGCTAGGAACTTAGGTCTTCGGTATGCTCGCGGTAAATGGGTGTTATTTGCAGATGCAGATGATTTTTTTCATAAAGATTTTTATAATATAATATCGGTATATGAAAAATCATCTTACGAGGTTGTGTACTTTGATTCTTATTCAGTGTTTTCTGATACATTAGTAAAAACATATAATAGGGAAGATATTTTTAAAAAATATGTTGATACAAAAGATGAAAATGTCTTGCGATTCATGTCTCATTCAGTTTGGGGTAAAATGTTTTTGAAGAATTTTCTTGATGAAAAAAAACATTTTGTGTGATGAAACTCCTGCATCTAATGATGTCCTATTTTCGGGATTGGCAGGTCTATATGCAACAAAGTTGAAAATAGATAAAAGAGTTTTGTATTGTTGTACTATACGTTCTGGTTCTATTTGTACCCAAATAAATATTTCTAATATTGAGGCGAGAATATTTGTTGCACGTAAATTCAATTTAATACTGAAAGATAATTATATTGATGCTAAATATTGGATGAATCTTATTGGCCCTATACTAAGTTTGATGAGAATTGAGAGGAGAATCGGAAGCACTTTGTTATTGGACTATTTTATGCATACACAATGGATACGAATTTATTATGATTTATGTGACTCGGGAAGTCGCTTTATAAAGCGACTTTGGGGAGTTAATAAGGATAAAGATATGAGAAAATTGCAAAAAGAGATGCGTTTATGAGTCGAATTATAATTATAGAGAATTCCGGTAAAGTAAATTTTGGTGGAGGTCAAAAAATAACTTTACAAGTAGCTGAGATTTTGAGTAAAACTTGTGAACTTGTATTTGTAGATTTTGCAAAAGGCACTCGTTTTGAACAGATGATAAATGAAAAGTTTCCGGACTCTTCTAAAGTATTGTTAAAAGGTCGAAGTTTCTTTTTCCCTTTTAAGTATTTGAATTGGTTATTAGATTTGGTGGTGTTGACATGTTTCTTTTCTGGAAATTTGGGAAAGATTAAATATCATGTTACTAAGAAAACATTGATTTATGTTACAACAAAGAAAGGATTACTGTATGCATATATGATGAAAGTAATATATGGTGTCCCGTTCATATATCATGCTCATTTAGTTGAAAATACGAAATCAATATTTTATTTTTTATATAGATCTTGTTTGAAAAAGGCTGAGATATCTTTATGTGTTTCAAAAGCAGTGTATGATACCATTAAATTACCGAATAAAATTTTGCTGTACAACCCTAACATTAATAATAAAGGTTTTAAAGGCCGTAAAAATAGAGACAAATTTGTAGTGGCAGCGATGGGAAGTCTTATCAAGATAAAAGGATTTGAATATTATATTAAGGCTGCTGACAAAACTTCGGAAAAACTTCCTATTGAATTTAGATTATATGGTGAAGGACCTCTACATGATACTTTGGAAACATTATCAAATCGTAAAGTGAAATTTATGGGATTTAGTGAAAATATAATGAACGAACTGTATGAAGCTATTGATATTGTAGTTGTGCCGACTATTATTCCTGAAGCTTTGCCATTAGTGCTTGTTGAAGCTAAGAGTGTAGGAATACCTGCAATAGTAACTAATCTTGGTGGTCAGGCAGAAATTATAAGGAATGGTATTGACGGGTTCCTTGTTCCTGTTGGAGATTCTTTAAGCATAAAGCAATATATTGAAATGATGGTTAAGGATAAAGTTTTATACAATAAGCTGGCAGAAGAATCCTATCAGAGTGTTTCTCTCTTTGATTACGATTTGTTTAAATCTACTATTTTGAAAATCTTTATTGTATGAAAGTAGCGATCATTCAAGAATGGTTAGTAACCGTTGGAGGTTCCGATAAAGTGGTAAAAGCTATAGCTGATGTGTTTCCAAATGCAGATATATTTACGTTGGTAGCCAAGAAAGAAGTCTGTGATGAATTGGGGATTGATTGGAAAAGAGTACATACATCTTTTATCCAAAAGATGCCGTTGGGGATAAAGAAGCATCGAGCATATCTTCCCTTGTTTCCTTTTGCAATAGAACAATTTGATTTGCGCGGGTATGATGTGATTATATCTTCAAGTCATGCGGTGGCAAAGGGAGTACTGACAAAAGCCGACCAGTTGCATATTTGTTACTGCCATTCTCCCATTCGTTATGTATGGGATATGTATAATGAATATTTGGAAGAAGCCAATCTGGCTGAAGGTTTCAAGAGCTGGCTTGTAAGGTATATGTTACACAATGTCAGGAAGTGGGATATGCTTTCCAGCTTTCGTGTGGACTATTTTATCAGTAATTCAGATTATGTGGGAAGGCGTATCAAAGAAACTTATCGCAGGAACTCTGTGACGATTCACCCTAATATTGATATTTCGAACTTTGAATATTGCAGTGATAAAGAGAACTACTATTTGGCGAGTAGCAGACTTGTAGCATATAAGAAGATAGACATCATCATTGAAGCCTTCAATAGGATGCCCGATAAGAAATTGATCGTAATTGGAGGAGGACCGAATTTGAAGAATTATAAAGAATTGGTTAATGAAAATATTACAGTGATGGGCTATCAACCTTTTAATGTGCTGAAAGAGAAGATGCAACATGCCAAGGCTTTTATTTTTGCAGCAGATGAAGATTTCGGCATGATTCCTATAGAGGCTGAAGCCTGTGGTACCCCTGTGATAGCTTATGGACATGGAGGTTCATTGGAAACGGTCTGTGGTGGAAAAACCGGAATGTTTTTTTATGAGCAGACGGCCGATGCCATAGTAAATGCAGTGAAAGAGTTTGAAGCGATGGGGAATGCTCCTTTCAAATACGAGGATTGCCGTAGTTGGGCAGAAAGATTTTCAGAGGAACGGTTTAAAAGGGAAATAAGAGAATTTGTAGAGGAGAAATATAAAGAATTTAATAAATAATTGGGTATGAACTATTTTATAACAGGTGGGACTGGCTTTATAGGTACCCACCTGACCAACCTGCTCCAAGAATTGCACCCAGGATGTAATGTATATAATCTTGATATAGTAGAGCCGGGTACACCGTTGCCTAGTGTGAAGGATTATAAGCCTGCATTGCGCAAGGGGCAAAAGTTGGCTTCAACATTCATCCGCTGTGATGTTCGCAAGCCTATTGTGCTTGAAAGGGTAAATGTTACGGCTGATGATGTCATTTTTAATTTTGCTGCCGTACATCGTACTCCGGGGCATCCTGATTATGCCTATTTTGAAACAAATGTTCTTGGTGCAGAGAATGTGACGGCTTTTGCAGAAGAGTATGGAATAAAGAAAATCATATTCACTTCCTCCATTGCTCCGTATGGTGCGGCGGAAGAGCTGAAGGAAGAAACTACAATTCCGACTCCTAATACTCCTTATGGAATATCAAAATTGGTTGCTGAAAAGATTCACATGATTTGGCAAGCCAAGAATCAGGCAGAAAGACAACTGACAATTGTTCGTCCGGGTGTGGTGTTCGGCAAGGGGGAAAATGGAAACTTCACTCGCCTTTATTGGGGAATACGTGGCGGAAAATTTATATATCCCGGGAGAAGGATACTGTAAAGGCATGTATTTATGTGAAGGAGTTAGTCCGTTTTATGCTATATAGACTGGAACACCATGAACAGGGAGCGGAATTATATAACTGCACTTTTGAACCGGCTTATACAATTGAACAGATAGTGGAAACAATGAAGAAAGTGACAGGTTTGAAAAAGGGGATACCATTGATACCCGCATGGGTGCTGATGCCGACTGCCGCAGTAATTGGTTGTTTAGGCGCACCCATGGGAATTTGTCCTGCCCGTGTGAAAAAACTGATGATATCTACAAATATTTGTGGGAAAAAGCTTTCAGCTTCGGGATACAAATTCCATTATTCTTTTGAGGAAGCAATAGCTGATTGGTATAAAGATAATGACAATCTTTATCTGAAATAAATTTAATGAGAAAAATACTTCTTATTCTTGTCGGGACATTAGCCTATATGAGTTTATACGCCCAGTTTACAACAGGAACAACAGGACTCCTTAATATGCCTACAGCCGAAATGCAGCGTGACAAGACGTTTATGTTCGGTGGTGGATTTTTGGAAAAACATGCCACACCAGCACGATGGACATACAATACTTTTAACTATTATATCAATATCACTCTTTTCCCATGGTTAGAGGTGGCTTACGATTGTACACTTCATAAGGCTATGAAATGTGATCCTGTTTATGGGTGTGGATTCTGGGTTCCGTCCACGTATGGTAAGTTCGTAAATCAGGATAGGAACTTTTCTGTTCGTTTACGTTTATTGAAAGAGGGCCAATGGTGGAAATATATGCCGGCAATTGTTATTGGTTCCAATGATGTTACGACACGCCCCAGTGATGACAGTAGTACAAACTTTTCAAATCCGAAGGGGACAGGCAATGGATTTTGGAACCGCTATTTCATTGTCGCAACTAAACATCTGATATTTAAGAATATGGGAGAGCTAGGTGTTCATTTAGCCTATGTCTATAACAGGCGGAAGGATTATCCGTTAAACGGTCCCGCCATCGGTACTAACTTCCGTTTCTCTCTGCCCCCGACTTCCTTTATCAACAAAGCGGTAAATAACTTGAATCTGATGGCAGAATACGATAGCAAATCGATAAATTGCGGCTTTGAGTACAGCTTCTGGAAAGACTACATCAACGCCGTAGTAGAGCTGAATCGCTGCAAATACTTCTCCGGTGGTATTGTTTTTAAACTTCATCTGAAATGATAAAAAAGAGGTTCCTATTAGGAATTTCCGGTTAGATTTTGTTCCTTTGT
>NZ_BAKM01000061.1 GCF_000614185.1 Phocaeicola sartorii JCM 17136 = DSM 21941
TCGTGCGGAGGGTCGTGCGGAAGGCCGTGAAGAGGGCATTAAAGAAGGTGTTCTTCGAAATGCCCGGAGAATGAAAGAAAAAGGATTCTCTACAGAAGATATTATGGAAATTACAGGATTGACATTCGAAGAGGTCAGTCAGTTGTAATTCTATGTTTTGTTAAATAAATCCACAGGTGGCTTTTTAAGGTATCTGTGGATTTTTTTATTTTACGCAAAGGTTTACGTGCTTTTTGTTAAGCTGACTTATATCTAGGTCGGTTTAATCTTTTTATTTTTGAGCACATAAATAAACGATTTGTTAACGTGTAAAATGAATGATACAATGAAAAAACTCTTCTTTTTAATAGCGGCAAGCTTCTTTTTAACTACGGTAGATGCACAGATAACCGAGCGTGAACGTCCTGCCGAATGGCAGCATTTAGTAAAAGGCGCACGTTTTATGGATCGCTTCCTTCCTATGCCGGACGGCATTCAGATTAAGGGGATTTGGGGTACGGACAGTGTGCTGAATCGGTATGTGGATAATGGGATAGAACTTCCCGGAGTTTCTTTTTGGGGAGGAAATATATTGCAGGATACGGATGGTAAATACCATTTGTTTGTGTGCGGCTGGCCCGAGAATTCTCCGAAAGGCACATGTTTTGGCCGAATTCTACTGTTTTCCATGCAGTAAGTGACCGGCTGGAAGGACCTTTTAAAATTCAAAATTCTGTGGGAAAAGGACATAATCCGGAAGCGTTCCGGTTAAAGGATGGCCGTGTCGTGGTCTATGTGATTGACGGTTATTATATAGCAGACGGGGTGGACAGCAAGGTGTGGACGTATGGTAAATTCAGTTTTGATTCTCGTGACCGGAAAATCATAGAGGGACTTTCCAATTTGACTTTTGCCCGCCGTCAAGATGATTCTTACCTGATGGTATGCCGGGGTGGAGGTGTCTGGATCAGCAAAGACGGACTTTCACCTTATATGCAGTTGACTGACAAACGAGTTTATCCGGATGTGGAAGGCAGATTCGAAGATCCCGTGGTATGGCGGGATGAGTTGCAATATCACTTGATCGTGAATGACTGGTTGGGCAGAATAGCTTTCTATCAGCGTTCCAAGGACGGAGTGCATTGGGTGACAGAACAAGGGGAAGCATACGTGCCGGGTGTATCATTCCATAAGGATGGAGCGGTGGAACATTGGTTTAAATACGAGCGGCCTAAAGTTTTTCAGGATGGGAAGGGGCGTGCTGTCCAAATGAATTTTGCCGTGATTGATACCATTAAATGGAACGATCTGCCTAACGATAAACATAGTTCCAAAAATATAAGTATTCCTCTGAATAAAGGAATGCTATTGTCTGTCTTGAATGAAGAAGAGATCACTCCGTCTACTCGTACTATTGAGGTAAAGATTGCTGCCGAATCAGGTTTTAATCCGCAGACAGATGTGGATGTAAAGTCGTTGCGATTCGGTTCATTTACCGAAGTGAATTTTGGACGTGGCTGCAAGCCTGTGAAGACCAAGGTTTCGGGCAAAGATTTGATTGTGGTCTTTAAAGCGAAGGGCAGTGGCATCACTTCGGATGAATTTGCTCCTAAAATGATAGGTAGAGATAAAAAAGGGAATATGCTGTATGGTTATGCCCGTTTGTCATACGTGAATTATCGGCCGGCTCTGCTCTCCGCCCGTCGCCCTCTGTTTGATAAAGAAAAAGGTGGGTTGAAGGTAGAGATACAGAACTTTGGTTTGTCTGCATCGGAACCGGCGGAAGTGGAGGTGATATGCAACGGAAACAGTTTGGGTAAATTGCCTTTGAAGGCATTACAATCGTACGAAACAGAATGTTTGATTTTCAAATCGAATATGCTTTTAAAGGATGATAAAGCGGCATACGAGGTGAAATTCTTTTGTGGAGGAAAAGAAGTGGAGTGGAATAGATTTTTTACAGAACAAAATTGCAGATAAAATAATGGTGATTGATTATTGAGTGGGAAAAGCTTATCAAACGTATTATAAAGGTATAATGTTATTTAATTAAAATATATTGATATGATTTTCTATAATAAAATCAGGCTCGTTATGGAGAAACAATATCAACGTTTGTGGTTCTTGATTTCGTTTTGTGTAGTGAGTTTTTTATGCTATGCTGGTGATAGTGATTATCGGACATTGAAAAATGGTCTTGAGATGACTGTTCCTGATGGACGGTTGCGGGTGGAATTTGTAGAAACGGATATTGTTCGTGTGCAATACACCTGCGAGGCGACTTTTAAAGGAAATGGTACAATCGTTTGTCTTCCTAGAGAAGAAAAAAAGACACCATTTACTTTAAAAGAAATGGAAAAGAAAATCTTGCTTATATCAGATAGTCTAATCATTAGCATTGATAGAAGTAATTATGCCATTACTTATATGGATGCTTGTAATAACAGGGTGCTGTTAGCTGAAAGATATGAAAGGCCTCGTGAAGCTGAGAAAGTGTTTAAAGAAAGGGTCATATATGACGAACAAAGCAAACGTATGGTGAAAACCGCTGATGGGGAGAAGGAAGTGAAAGATGTACTTCATCGGGATACTGTGGGGTACACTTGGAAATATAGAAATCATTTTGGCTGGACGGATAAAGAGGCTATTTATGGATTAGGCTGCCACATGGAGGATTATCTGAATTTGCAGGGAAAAGAACTTTGGTTGTGTCAGCACAATCTTAAAGCGATGGTTCCAGTATTGAATTCGACTGCTGGCTATGGCTTGTTGTTTGATGCTGGATGTGGTATGTATTATAATAACACAGCTGGTAACGGATTTATGGAAATGGAAGCGGCTAAACAGTTGGATTATTATTTCATGAAAGGGGCCACGATGGATAAGGTTATTAATCGTTACCGTCTGCTTACCGGAAAATCGCCTATGCTTCCACTCTATATTTTGGGATATATTCAATCAAAAGAAAGATATCGTACTTCTGTGGAATTGATTGATGTGGTAGCTGAATATCGCAGAAGACAGGTTCCGTTGGATGTAGTGGTACAGGATTGGAATTACTGGCCTAATGGAAGTTGGGGGTATATGAAGATGGATAGAAAACGGTATCCTAATCTGAGGAATTTAACGGACTCTATTCATCAGTTGAATGCCAAATTAATGGTCTCCATTTGGCCTAATCCAACTAATAGTCCTCAGACTGAAGAGTTTAAATCAAAAGGCTTTATGCTTCAGAGATCGGTTTATGATGCTTTTAATTCAGGTGCTCGTAAACTCTATTGGAAATATGCGGATGATGAATTCTTCAGTAATGGATTTGATGCCTGGTGGTGTGATTGTACAGAACCGGTTGATGCTGATTGGAGTGTGATGCCTGAAGGGTATGGATGGGATAATCAGCAAGAGCGTTGGAAGGGAAATTTAAAAGCTCTCAATGATTTGTTGGGAGAAGAGCGCAGTTGTCTTTTTTCGCTTTATCATTCGAAGGGCATTTATGAAAATCAACGGGCGACATCAGAAAAGAAAAGAGTTGTTAATTTGACTCGTTCTTCTTATGCCGGACAGCAACGCTTTGCTACTATAACATGGAATGGTGATACCCATGCTTCTTGGAAGTCTTTTGCTGCTCAAATTCCCGGTGGGCTGAATTTTATGGCAGCAGGTTGTCCTTATTGGACATTGGATGCCGGAACTTTTTTTAGTGCGACTAAAAAACAATGGTTTTGGCGTGGACAATATAATCAGGGAGTAACTGATATGGGCTATCGTGAATTCTATGTACGTATGCTTCAGTTTGCTACTTTTCTTCCTTTGCTTCGAAGCCATGGTACGGATACTCCACGTGAAATATGGCAGTTTGGTAACCCCGGTGAAGCCTTTTACGAAAGTATTCTAGGAACGATAAATTTGCGTTATAGGCTGCTGCCTTACATTTACTCTCTGGTTGGTGCGGTGAATTCTAGTGACTATACGATGAGTCGTATGTTGGCTTTTGACTTTTCAACAGATAAAAAAGTATTTGATATAAAAGATCAGTTTATGTTTGGTCCTGCTTTTTTGGTCTGTCCGGTAACAAAGCCTATGTATTACAAAAAAGAATCGGTTGCGCTTACAGGAGTAGAGAAAAAGCGTGATGTGTATTTGCCAAAGGATATAAAATGGTTTGATTTTTGGACGGGGAAATGTTATGAAGGCGGTCAATACATAGAATCTGATGCACCCATTGAAAGAATACCTCTTTTTGTGCGGGCGGGGACGATATTGCCTATGGGACCTCTTCAGCAATATACAACTGAAAAAAAATCGGCTGAATGGGAAATACGTATTTATTCAGGTAAAGACGGATATTTTACCGTTTATGAAGATGAAGGTGATGGCTATAATTACGAAAAGGGAAGATGTGCTACTTTTAATTTGTTTTGGAATGACAAGGAGCAGGCATTGACAATTTCTGATCGAAGAGGAAATTTTGATGGAATGGTAGATAAACGTAATTTGAATGTGGTCTTGGTCCATCCTGGAAATGGAGTAGGTATTTCCTCTTCAAAAGGTCAGAAGATTGTTTATGAGGGGAAAAAAGTGATAGTGAAATTGTGATTGAGTTAGTTTTTATAGAGTTATAAGGTATGAAGTCGTGTTTTTTAAAGAAGGAAAAGAAAAGCATAAAAATGAAAAAGTTATTAGCCTTTTGTCTTATGGTGTGTTGTGCGGTTGCACAGGCTCAGTTAGTGACTTATCCCGAAGGATTGAAAACAGGTATGCCTCATAATGATGATTATACAGTCCGTGTCCGTGTGCCGGGGGGAGAATGGAAAGACTTGTTTGAATATAATGTGCAGGTGGATATGGATAGGGTACAAGATGCTTCGATGGTACAGTTTGATATGGGCAGTCCTGTGGAGATAATGGTAAAAAAGAATAATGGAACGATTCATGAGGTAGATATCCGTCCGCAGGTAACTAATATACGCTATGTGCAGCATCAGAATGTGATTACATTTATGCTTGACAAACCCCGATATCTTTCTGTGGAGTTTAATGGGGATAGGTTGCACAACCTTCATTTGTTTGCCAATCCGTTGGAGACGGAAACTTATGATAAAGAAAAGAAAGGAGTGATGTATTTTGGTCCCGGAGTGCATCGACCTAAAGATTTGCCAAACAATCAGATAAGGATACCAAGTAATACGACGGTTTATTTGGCTCCGGGAGCAGTTGTGAAAGCAAAACTATGGGTGGATAAAGCCGAAAATGTGCGTATTGTGGGTAGAGGTATCTTGGATCATCCTATTCGTGGCATTGAAATAACAGATTCTAAAAATGTAGTGGTGGATGGCATAACGGTGATCAATCCGGATCATTACACTGTATTCGGAGGAGGTGCTGTAGGGGTGACAATCAGAAATTTGAAATCTTTTAGTTGCAAAGGTTGGAGTGATGGTATTGACATGATGTGTTGCCATGATGTGTTGGTAGATAATGTGTTTATGCGTAACAGTGATGACTGTATTGCTTTATATAACCATCGTTGGAACTGGTGGGGCGGTTCGGATAATATAACCGTACAGAATTCCGTTCTTTGGGCGGATATTGCCCATCCTATTAATATAGGCGGGCATGGTGATCCGGAGTCCTTGACAGGTGAGACTATTGAGAATTTGATTTTTCGAAATATTGATATTTTGGAACATGATGAAGATGATGTGCCTTATCAGGGATGTATGGCTATTGTTTGTGGTGATAGAAATAAGGCACGGAATATATTGTTTGAGGATATCCGTGTGGAAAGTATTCAGGAGGGAAAATTATTTAATATCTGTGTAAATTTCAATCCTAAATATGACAAACAGCCCGGACAGAGCATTGATGGAGTAACTTTCCGTAATATTACTTATAACGGAGTAGGCGAGAATCCTTCGTTGATAAAAGGGCTGGATAAAGAAAGGATGGTGCGGAATATTACGTTTGAAAATGTGGTGGTTAATGGAGAGAAGATAAAGGATTTAAAGGGCTTTATCACGAATGAATATATCGAAGGAATAAAGATAAAGTAGATAAAAAACTGTTTTATAGTTGGATCTATTTATGAAAAGAGAGAAAAGCATTGAGTGTTTTTCTCTCTTTTATCGTATTATGTAGTAAGTTTGAATGTCGATTGAGGAACTAATTAGAAAAAGACAATGAATAAGAAAATTTTAGTTGTTGCCGGGTTATTGGCTATGTCGGGTGCTTTGACGGCCCAGTCTGTTTATCCCGGCCAACATGCCGGAAAGTTGAAGAGAGAAACCGTGGCTCCGATGAAAGTCAAGAGTTTTGATTTGAAAGATGTTCGTTTGCTTCCAAGCCGTTTTCGTGAAAATATGATGCGTGATTCTATGTGGATGGCTTCTATAGATGTGAACAGGTTGTTGCATAGTTTTCGTACCAATGCGGGGGTATTTGCCGGTCGTGAGGGTGGATATATGGCAGTAAAGAAGTTAGGCGGATGGGAATCCTTGGATTGTGAGTTACGTGGACACACCACAGGCACTTGCTTTCTGCCTACGGCTTGATGTATGCGGCAACCGGCAGTGAACTGTTCAAACAAAAAGGGGATAGTCTGGTGAATGGTCTGGCGGAGGTACAAACCACATTGGGTAACGGCTATCTGAGCGCTTATCCTGAAGAATTGATCAATCGGAATATTCGTGGCACCAGTGTATGGGCACCGTGGTATACTCTTCATAAGCTGTTTTCGGGATTAATAGACCAGTATCTTTACAGTGACAATCAGAAAGCTTTGGAGGTTGTTGTCCGTATGGCCGATTGGGCATATCATAAACTCAACCCATTGGATGAGGCTACACGTCAAAAGATGATACGGAATGAATTTGGTGGAGTGAATGAGTCTTTTTATAATTTGTATGCGATAACCGGGGACGAACGTCATCGGTGGCTGGCTCAATTCTTTTACCATAATGAAGTGATTGATCCGTTAAAGGAACTACGTGATGATTTGGGTACTAAACATACCAATACATTCATTCCGAAAGTGATAGCCGAAGCTCGCAATTATGAATTGACAGAGGATGAGAACAGCAGAAAGCTATCCGATTTCTTTTGGCATACTATGATAGACCATCATACATTTGCCCCCGGATGCAGTAGTGACAAGGAACATTATTTTGATCCGGCCCAATTCTCCAAGCATGTGTCAGGTTATACCGGGGAAACGTGTTGTACTTATAATATGTTGAAACTGTCCCGTCATCTGTTCTGCTGGACAGCCGATGCTGCCATTGCGGATTATTATGAACGAGCCCTTTACAACCATATTTTGGGACAGCAAGATCCTCAGACCGGTATGGTGACATATTTCCTGCCCTTGCTTTCGGGTTCGCATAAGGTGTATAGTACGAAAGAAAACTCTTTTTGGTGTTGTGTGGGCAGCGGCTTTGAAAACCATGCTAAATATGGAGAAGCCATCTATTATCACAATGAAAAAGGCATTTATGTGAATCTTTTTATTCCTTCGGTAGTCAACTGGCAGGAGAAAGGATTGACTCTCCGCCAGGAAACGGATTTTCCGGCAGAGGAAACCACAGTTCTGACCATAGGAACCCACAGTCCTGTAGAGACTACGGTTTATCTTCGTTATCCTTCGTGGAGCAAGGAAGTGAAAGTCGCTGTAAATGGTAAAAAGGTGGCGGTGAAGCAGAAGCCCGGTTCATATATTGCTATCACTCGTCTATGGAAAGACGGTGACCGTATTACGGCTGATTATCCCATGCGTCTTCGTGTGGAAACGACTCCGGATAATCCTCAAAAGGGAGCGTTGGTTTATGGGCCGGTAGTGCTGGCCGGCGAACGGGGAACAGAAGGAATGCAGGCACCTGCGCCCGATTCCAATCCTGCTTTGTACAATGATTATTATACGTATGATTATCATATCCCTGCAGGACTTCGCACCACGTTAAAACTCGATGTCAAGCATCCTGAACGCAGTGTACGGCGTGTCGGTACGGAATTAAAGTTTACGACTTCGCAAGGAGATGTGATAGAACCGTTGTACAATATTCACCGGCAGCGTTATGTGGTATATTGGGATTTGGAGGAAGAATAAATTTCATCATTAGATGAGTAAATGAATCCTTTGATTCGTATTTATATGTGGTTTGACTAATCAAATGATATAGGAATATGAATAAAGGATTCGTTTTTATTTTCAGGTTGGCAGTTCATGGAATCAGAATGAAAAAGATTCTAGCCGCCTTTGTTTTTTGGATGGGATGTATGTTGGCTGTTCAGGCGCAGCAACACCCTTGTGTATATGTTGCTCCGGCGGATAGAGCGTCCGTTCTGCAAAAAGTGAAAAATGAGCCTTGGGCTGGGGAAGCCTTTGCAGCTATCCGCTCCAAAGTGGAAAAATATGTGGATCGTCATCAGACTGATCCCAAATGGATAACCTCCCGGATGGCCATGTATTGGAAAGATGGAGAGCACTATACCCAATGTTATTTGAAAAAGCAGAATTGGGACTATGGAGAGGGAAATGCTCCTGTTCCCACTGTAAGAATGCCGGGAATGCGTACCTGGAATAAGTATGTCAATGTTCCGCTGGAGGACCGCACTCCTTATAATGAAACAGGCGATATGTGGGGGATCAATAAATTAAATCCTTCGGAGCCTCCGGTAAAAGTGCCTTATAAGGAAAGCGGGCACATGATACGGGGGAATAATATCGAGATCCTGACATTGGCAGAAAATGCCGCTTTTGTTTATTGGGTGACAGGAGAAGAAAAGTTTGCCCGTTTTGCCACAGATATATTTAATGTGTGGCTGGTAGGCACGTATTATATGAATCCTATTCTGGACCCCGGAAAGTCATGTGGCAGTGCCGGTGGTTGGGAGCCGGGAGGTATTTGCGGCTATTATGATTACGAACAGATACATGATGATTTGGTAATGCATGCGACAATGGCGTATGATTTTGCTTTCGATTATTTGATACGGCATCCTCATGCTCATCTGAAAGAAATTGGGAAAGATACAAAAACGGTAGCTGCCGAAGTCTTTAAACGTTTTATCAATATAGGGCTGGTACGCGGTGGCAAATCGGGTAACTGGAATGTGAACGGGTGGAATATAATGCTGCGTCCTATGTTGGTGCTCGATCATAATGAGGCTTATGCTGACGGTAAAGGAAAAGAGTATTATTTGAATTTGCTGGTGAACGAATCGACTCCCTATCATGATGCCATTCCCGATATATTGAAGACTTACGATCGAGTGACAGGGCTGTGGCCGGAATCTCCCGGTTATTCATTCGGTACAGTGCAGTCATTGCTTGATTGGGCGGCTCCCTTGAAACGTGCCGGGATAGATATCATAGCCGGTAACCCCATCTTGCAGAAAGCTGCAATGGCTGTATTTCCTTGGATGGACGATGCAGCCAATATGGTGGTGTTCGGTGATTCACGTGGGGGAAGTGCTAATTTCCAGACGTTTGAAAATCTGCTGACTTATTATACCGGAACAGATAACAAGGAGGGAGTGGAAAAAGTGGCAAGTGCCTTGAACAAAGGGATTTCTCAAAAGAAATACTCCAGAAATAATGCCGGTTGGACAGGGCTTTGTACCTATACAGCTACCATCCCGTCTGTACGTGCAGAGAGTAATGAGCGTGCGTCTTATTCTCCCCATCATCGTTTCATTACAATGAAGAACTGGGAGGGAGATTATAAAATGATGTTCAATCTGTATGGTGGTAAAAAAGGATACCATCTCACTCCGAACGGGTTGGCTTTACAATTCTATGCGTATGGTTATGCGCTGGCTCCGGATGCAGCGGCTTATGAGTCCTATTGGAGCAAAGATCATGGATACCATCAGTCTCCTACAGGCTCTAATACGGTATTACCCGGATATACGGAAGGAGAGATCACTATTCATGCTATGGAGCCTATGGTGAAGGAGGGAGAATTCGTAAATGATAAGGAATTAACTCCTTACCTCAACTTTGCCGATGTGTCTGCCGGTGAGAAAAGAAGAATGGTCGCTATGGTCCGTACTTCGGGGAATAGTGGTTATTATGTGGATATTTTCCGGTCGGACAGGGCGGATAATGATTATTTGTTCCATCATGTAGGTACTTCGATGGAAATCACTGATTCGGAAGGGAACAAGCTTCCCGGTGAGGCTTTGGAGAAGTTTGACAAAACGTGGCATGAAGGATATCATTGGTTTTCCAATCTGCATAAATCCGATTATAACCAGAATTTTATCGCTTCATGGAGTATGCCCGAAGATATAACGGCGCGTTTATGGATGACAGGAGGTGAGGGACGTGAAATTTATCAGGTGGATGCTCCCCCGACTACAATGAATAAAGGGTTGACTCCCGGCGATATTTGTATGCCTCCTATGCCGACTCCTGCTTTGATTGTCCGTCAGGAAGGTAATAATGCTCAGACTCATCCTTTTGTTTCTGTTTATGAAGCGTATAAAAAGAATGGTCCGAATGTGCTCGGTGTAGAAGCCTTGCAGGGAGATGATGACTGTACCGGGGTGAAGGTGAATACGGCGGACGGATATGCGGATTATCTGTTCAGTGCGACGGACATGCAGGCTCATCATCCTTCCAAACGTGTTTCATTCTGTGGCGGGTTAGGATTGATAAGAGAAAAAGAAGGTCAGATTCAACTGATGTATCTTGGCTGTGGCCGTTCACTAAAGAAAGGTAACTTTGTTTTAGAATCGGATCATGACGTATATGCTGCAATCTATATGCAGCATGGTGCTTGGTACTATTCAGCAACCGGTCCTGTACGGGTGAAAATAGGAAAAGAAACCAAAGAACTGAATGAAGGTTACAATCAAAAATTATAATTTTTTTGTGCTTCCTTATTCACCGCAGGGACTAATGCTGAAGGTCTCTGCGGTGAATTGTTTTATCCTATAGATTTTATTTTTCTTTTCGTTGAGTGAGTTTTCCGATTCATCCGTACTACTAATTAAAAAGTAATCATTATGAAAAAAATAATACTCATAGCATGTGCGTTGACCTGTACGGCTTCGCTTTATGCAGGTCATTCTAAAGAATTGAAATTGACGTCCCCGGAGGGAGTTCATGAAGTCATGTTCAGGCAGGAGAAAATTTCTTCTTCGGTAAATGAAATAATATATCAGGTAAAGTATAGAGGCAGAGAGGTTATCGGAAACTCCCGTGCCGGTCTTCAGCTGGATAACCGTACTTGGGAACTGGCGCTTGCCCGTAAAATAAATCAAGTAAAATGTTGGATGGATAATTTGGAGGTGGATAGTGTGATCTATCAGCTGCTGTCAACAAGTCTTGGCATCCTCTGTATGGAGAACGTAGTACGGTTCGCGAGGCGTATAATGAGGCAACCATGTATCTTTCCAAAAAAGACGGTTCCAATTATCGTTTGAATATTGAAGTGCGCGCGTACGATGAAGGCATCGCTTTCCGTTATTTTTTTCCTGAACATCCACAGGCCATTTTTCATAAAGTGGTGGGGGATCTGACTGAATATACATTTTCCCCCGGTGCGATGGCGTGGGCGGAGCAATGGGCGCAAGCGCCTTTTGAGCACCTTGCCATTAACGATATTAAACAGCCGGTGGAACGGGCTTTGACTGTGGAACTTTCCAACGGGCTGTGGGTGGCTTTGACTGATGCCGATGTAGATGACTGGTGTCTTACTAAATTTGTAGCTTCTCCGACTAAACAGAATACACTGACTTCGGTCATGTACAGTCCTGTGGATATTGTCACTTATTACGCCACCCCATGGAAAGTTATCATGGCAGCCGATAAACCGGGAGAATTGCTGGAACACAATGATATCATCCAGAATCTGAATCCTCCTTGTGAGATAACCGATACGGACTGGATCAGGCCCGGAAAGATTATGCGTGAAACGACTATTACCACCGAAGGGGCCATAGCCACAATTGATTTCTGTGCCGCCCATCATATTCCTTATATGTTGTTCGACTGGCAATGGTATATGCCTTGTACTTCTCATGACGGAGATGCCACAAAGGTGGTTTCCAAACTGGACATGCCGCGTGTCATTGCATACGGTAAAGAAAAAGGGGTAGGTGTATGGGTGTATGTCAATCAGCATGCCCTGATGAAACAGATGCGTGAGCTTTTTCCATTGTTGCATAAGTGGGGAGTTGTAGGTGTGAAATCCGGTTTCGTACAGTATGCCAGTCATCGTTGGGCTACTTGGCTGCATGATATGGTTCGTTTGGCTGCCGAAAACAAATTGTTGATTAATATTCATGATGAGTTCCGTCCATCCGGTTTCAGCCGTACTTATCCTAACTTGCTCACTCAGGAAGGGATCCGGGGGAATGAGGAATTTCCCGACGCTACGCATAATACGATTCTGCCTTTTACCCGTATGATTAATGGAGCGGCGGATTATACCATCTGTTATTTCGACAAACGCCTGAAGAACACCCATGCTCATCAGTTGGCGGCTTCATTGATTTTTTACAGTCCTTTACAAACGATCTTCTGGTATGACCGCCCTGCATTCTATCAAGGGGAGCCCGAAATAGAATGGTTCGAGAATCTGCAAACCGTATTTGATGATACAAAAGTATTAGAAGGTGCTCCGGGTAAGCATATAACTATGGCGCGTCGCAAGGGTAATGAGTGGTTTGTAGGAGCTTTGACTAATAATGAAGGTTCTGCTCAATCGGTAAATCTTTCATTTTTAGATAAGGGAAAGACCTATCTGGCCCGTATTTATACGGATGGGGGAGATAAGATAAAGACCCGTACTCAGGTGAAATGTACCCGTCTGTTGGTGGATTCTTCTCAAATCATGCAGTTTGCATTGAAGCCTGGGGGCGGTGTAGCCATGCAACTCGTGCCAGTGACGGATCAGGAAATAAAAGAATATAAAAAGTATAAAGGACAAGTATTATAAAAATAACCACTTTCGTTGAGTGTATTGGTTTTCTTGTCCGTATTATAAACAGATTAGGTTAACAAATGAAGGTTAGGTGATTTTTTTAAGTTTAATGGGGTACGTTTTTTAAGGTAAGAATGATTGTTTCAGGGCATTTTTAAATAGGTAAGAATGAAAAAGATAGTGATTATAGCGGCTTTAATATGTGGTGCATGGCAACAGGCAGATGCTCAGTATGTATCGAAGGTATGGGTATCCGATCAGAAGGACGGTACGTATATTAATCCGATTATTCATGCGGATTACTCTGATCCGGATGTTTGTGCCGTAGGTGATGATTTTTACATGACCGCTTCCAGTTTTGGCTGCGCCCCGGGATTGCCCATTCTTCATTCAAAGGATTTGGTGAACTGGCGTTTGGCAAACTATGCTTGAAGGAGATAGAGCCGGCCGGCTTCTTTAACGCTCCTCAACATGGAAAAGGGGTATGGGCACCTTCTATCCGTTACCACAACGGTGAGTTTTTTATCTATTGGGGAGATCCCGACTGGGGTATTTTCATGGTAAAGACTAAAGATCCGCTGGGTGAATGGGAAAAACCGGTCTTGGTAAAGGCCGGGAAAGGAATGATAGATCCTACTCCGTTGTGGGATGAGGATGGAAAAGTGTATCTGGTACATGCGTGGGCGGGCAGTCGTGCCGCATTCAATAGTGTGATTACGGTTTGTGAGATGAATGCGGAAGGTACAAAAGTCATTAGTGAACCTGTATTGGTTTTTGATGGTAATGATGGGGTGAATCACACCATCGAGGGACCTAAGTTCTACAAACGTAATGGATATTACTACATTTTGGCTCCTGCAGGAGGAGTGGTGACAGGTTGGCAGTTGGCACTTCGTTCCCGTAGTGTGTATGGTCCATACGAATCGAAAATTGTTATGGCTCAGGGGGATACAGACATAAATGGTCCTCATCAGGGAGGATGGGTGGAAACTTGTACAGGCGAGTCTTGGTTTATCAATTTTCAAGATAAAGCGATGTATGGTAGAGTTTTGCACTTGAATCCTATGAAGTGGGAAAATGATTGGCCCGTAATTGGAGTGGACAAGGATGGAGATGGGTGTGGTGAACCTGTAAAACGCTATAAAAAGCCGGATGTAGGCAGGACTTATCCTATAGAGACACCGATTGAGAGTGATGAATTCAACACAAGGCAATTGGGCTTGCAATGGGAATGGCATGCCAATTACCAGGATACGTTTGGCTTTACCTCTGATTTGGGTTACATTCGTATATATGGACATATTTTGTCCAAGGATTTTGTGAACTTCTGGGAGGTGCCGAATCTCTTGTTACAAAAATTCCCTGCCGAAGAATTTACGGCGACTGCCAAACTGAAAGTTTCGGCGAAAGCGGACGGACAGCAGTCCGGACTGATAGTGATGGGGTGGGATTATGGCTATCTGGGTGTAGTAAAAGAAGGTGATAAGTTTATATTGAATCAAGTGGTCTGCAAGGATGCGGAGCAACGGACTCCTGAAACAGTGACCCGTCTTGCGGAATTACCTGTAAGCCGTCGGTTCGGAGCCGGGCGCTATCCCAATTATGAGCGTGATATTTATTTGCAGGTGAAAGTAACTAAGGGAGGTATCTGTTATTTCAGCTACAGTCTGGACGGCAGGAAATATACATCGGCCGGAGTGCCTTTTACCGCTCGTCAGGGTAAGTGGATAGGAGCGAAAGTAGGATTATTCAGCACAGCTCCTTATGGCAAGGAAAGAGGTTGGGCAGATGCCGATTGGTTCCGCATCAAGAAGTAAAAAAGAAAGGATAATTATGAATACAAAAAATCTATTAGTAGGTATAGGGTTATGTCTGCTTTCAGCCTGTACCGAAGTGGACAACAAACTGGAGGTGGACAGGGCTTTGGAATATTGTGATCGCCAGGTACATCGTACTTTGGAGGTTATGCATGGAAAAGGGCGGGAGGTGGATTACACTATGATGCCTCGTAACATAATGGATGGCCAGTATGACTGGAACTATCGTAAAGTGAGTAAGGAAGAATGGTGCGGAGGTTTCTGGCCGGGCATCTTGTGGTATGATTATGAATATACACAAGATCCGAAAATAAAGGAAGAGGCCGAAAAGTTTACTGCTTCTTTGAAATTTCTTTCGGAGATTCCTGCATACGATCATGATTTGGGTTTTTTGGTCTTTTGCAGCTATGGTAACGGTTATCGTCTGACCGGTAGTCCGGAATATAAGCAAGTCATCATCAATACGGCTGATTCGTTATCAGCATTGTTCAATCCCTGTGTGGGTACTATGCTTTCATGGCCTCGCAATGTGGAAATGTTTGGTGGTCACAATACCATCATGGACAATATGATTAATCTGGAAATGCTTTTTTGGGCAGCGAAGAATGGAGGTAATCCTTATTTGTTTGACATTGCCGTGGCTCATGCGGATAAGACGATGAAATATCATTTTCGTCCGGATTATACCTCTTATCATGTAGCAGTGTATGATACCCTGACAGGTGAATTTATCAAGGGAGTGACCCATCAAGGTTATTCGGATGACAGTATGTGGGCTCGTGGTCAGGCATGGGCAATCTATGGTTATACAGTCGTTTATCGGGAAACAAAAGATGTCCGTTACCTTGATTTTGTACAAAAGGTAACGGATGTATATCTGAAAAATCTGCCCGAAGACTATGTTCCCTATTGGGATTTTAATGATCCGTCCATTCCCGATGCTCCCCGGGATGCTTCTGCCGCTTGTGTGGTAGCTTCTGCTTTATTAGAGTTGTCCGGTTATCTGCCGGCTGAAAAAGCATTGGAATATAAACAGGCGGCTGTAAAAATGCTGACCAGCCTGAATTCCGACAAATACCAGTGTGGTAAAAGTAAACTTGCTTTCCTGCTTCATTCCACAGGACACTTGCCTGCCGGATCAGAGATTGATGCATCCATCATTTATGCTGATTATTATTATATGGAGGCACTTCTCCGCCTGAAAAGACTGACGGAGAATAAACCGATCATTGACGAATAATAGATTGTTCGGGGAAGTATATAGAGATCTGTAGTCTTCTTATAGGTAGACTATTTATGATAAGTATATCCCGTTTTCA
>NZ_BAKM01000060.1 GCF_000614185.1 Phocaeicola sartorii JCM 17136 = DSM 21941
TGGGAGATGGATTTGCATTCATTGCCCGCCAGAAAAGGATCTTGCTGGAAGATGATGAGTTTTTCATCGACCTGGTATTATACAACCGGCTTATCCGTTCTTTTGTCATTATTGAAATCAAGACGGAGAAGCTGACACACCAAGATTTAGGACAATTGCAAATGTACGTCAACTATTATGACCGCATCGTAAAGCTGCCGGAAGAGAACCCCACTATCGGTATCCTTCTCTGTCCACTTAAAAATGACGCAGTGGTCAAGATGACATTACCCAATGACAGCAATCTCCGTGCAGCCGAATACAAACTCTATCTGCCTGAAGCTAAATTATTGCAGCAAAAGATGGAAGAGTGGACAAAAGCATTCGAAAATAAATAGAAAAGACAGATGGCAGAACAATCTTTAAAGGAAAAGACAGCAAGAGGGCTCTTTTGGGGCGGATTGAGTAACGGCGTACAGCAGTTGCTGAACCTTTTTTTCGGTATATTCCTTGCCCGTATCCTCAATGCCGAAGACTATGGTATGGTGGGGATGCTCTCCATCTTCTCCCTGATTGCAGGGTCATTGCAGGAAAGCGGCTTCACAGCCGCCCTGGCCAATAAAAAGGAAATCTCCCATAAGGATTATAATGCGGTCTTCTGGTTCAGTACGGGGCTGAGTGCCTGCCTTTATCTTATCCTGTTCTTCTGCGCACCGCTCATTGCCCGGTTCTATCATACTCCCGAACTGACCGCTTTAGCCCGGTATTCCTTTCTCGGCTTCTTCGTGGCCAGCCTGGGCATCGCTCATAGCGCTTATCTTTTCCGCAATCTGATGGTGAAACAAAAGGCCATAGCTGTAACGACAGGACTTATTGCTTCGGGCAGTGTGGGGGTAACAATGGCATTTATGGGATTTGCTTATTGGGGGATCGCTACACAAAGTATTGTCTATGTGGGAACTATCAACATTTGCTACTGGTGCTTCTCTCCCTGGCGCCCCACTCTTTCTTTTGATCTTAAGCCTTTGAAGGGAATGCTATCATTCAGCAGCAAACTATTGGCCACCAATATCTTCAATCATATCAACAACAATATCCTGACGGTTATTCTGGGCAAATTCTATTCCGAACAAGAAGTAGGTTACTTCACGCAAGCCAATAAATGGAATTATATGGGATATTCCCTGGTATCCGGCATGGTGAACAGTGTGGCACAGCCTGTTCTTTCCAGCTTGTCCGACGACAGGGAACGGCAGCAACGGGTATTCCGCAAGATGCTGCGTTTCACCGCATTTGTTTCTTTTCCTGCCATGTTGGGACTATCGCTCATAGCTCCCGAACTGATTACGATCAGTATCACAGACAAATGGGCGTCCAGTGCCTCCATTCTGCAATTGCTTTGTGTGGGAGGGGCATTCATTCCGATAACCAACCTGTATTCCAATCTGGTGATCAGCAAAGGTAAATCCAATATATATATGTGGAACACCATTGGTCTGGGCATCATCCAAGTGGCTTCCATGCTTTTGCTTTATCCATACGGCATCCACACCATGATTACCGTGTATGTAGCCATTAATATAGGCTGGTTGCTGGTGTGGCATTACTTTGTGTGGCGGGAAATACAGCTCAATTTGTTTTTGGCTTTGAAAGATATTCTGCCATTTGCCTGATCGCTACCGGGGTAATGGTCGCTACCTACTATATCACCATTGGCTTCACCAATTTATACTTGTTATTCGCCGGTAAGATTATCATAGCCGGGTTGCTTTACACAGCCATCCTGTGGCTGAGCGGTTCGGTTACTTTCAAAGAGAGTTTACACTATCTCATCAAGAAATAATGGCTGCCACACGCTGGTACTTATTTCCGGAACCTATAACTTCAGGATCTCCAGCGGAGCCCCTCCTATCTGAGCCGCCATATCCGAAAATGAACTCTGGAAAGAACCGTATACCTTTTGTGTACGGGCCAATGTGTACATATCTGCAACCCCCTCCCTGATTCCTTCCAAAGAGCTACGGTCCGCCTGTTTCCCGGAGGAGAATATCCGGTCGCCATACCGTTCTTTCATAACCTGCTTCACTTCCTCCGAATCTGTTGCCAGGTAGATACCCACCTTATCATCCTCTTTTATCTCCTCATCCAATTTCTGATAAAACAACCCGATAGGCTTTGCCGGATGGAAGCCAGATTATCCGTACGGCGGATATGTACGCCAATCATCTTATCCGGAAAATTCCGGCAACGGCTTTCCACCTCCTCCATAATCTCCTCTACCGGAACAAACAACCGGCTGATCCATGCATAATCGTAGGGCTGGAAAGCGGTGTATGATGCCATATAGACACAGCCGCCTTCCTTAGCCCACCGTTCAAAATCAAAGTGCCGGTTACATAAAGGAGTAATGGAACGCTCGTACAGGCAAGACTTGAAAGTCAGTTTCTGAAACAAAAGCGGGAAATGAAAATTCTTGGAACGCGGCCTGTCCAATAATGCATAATCCAGCCGCGAAGCATCCCGCAAACAGGCAATCTTCCTGTCCACAGGTTTGAACAACCGCCCAAACGGTGCATTCAGCGCCCAGTCCTGAAACCAGACGACACTTAATTCACTATCCGTCTTCGCCGCCAGTGTCACAGCCGAAGCCACCGCACGCATACGGTTGGCCAGTCCTCCTACCGGTACAAATGTAATTTTACCCATTCCTGTTTAAAATTTGAGGCAAATATAAATAACATCGCTTATAAATGCTAATTAATTACTACTTTTGCAACATATATACCTAATTTATTATGCAAGCAATCATTCTAGCCGCCGGCATGGGCAAGCGCTTGGGTGATCTTACCAAAGATAACACCAAGTGTATGATTAAAGTAAACGGAACCTATCTGATAGACCGTCTGCTCTCACAGTTAGATTCATTAAATCTGGAACGCATCATTCTAGTCATAGGCTACCAGGGAGAGAAATTACGTACCCACATAGAGAAACAGAGTAGAAATACTCCGATAGAATATATCTACAATCCTGTCTACAATAAGACCAATAATATCTATTCTCTCTATCTTGCCAAAGAAGAATTGCAAAAGCAAGATACTTTATTAATTGAATCCGATTTGATTTTTGAGGATACACTTTTCCACAAAATTTTAAATAACCCCTATCCCAATCTGGCACTTGTAGCTAAATATGAACCATGGATGGACGGCACGATGGTGCGGCTCAATACTGAAAATGACATCATTGATTTTATCTCAAAAAAAGCGTTCCGCTACGCCGATATTGACAATTACTACAAAACCGTCAATATCTATAAATTCAGTAAGGAATTTCTCCGCAACAGTTATGTGCCATTTCTTGAAGCCTACAGCAAAGCCCTGGGAAATAACGAATATTACGAGCAAGTATTACGGGTGATCACCCTGCTGGAGAGATGCGAACTGAAAGGACTCCCTTTGGAAGGAGAACGCTGGTACGAAATTGATGACATACAGGATCTTGACATCGCTGAAACCATTTTTGCCGAACAAGACCAGTTACAACGCTACCAAAAAAGATATGGCGGATACTGGCGTTTCCCCAAGCTGAAAGATTTCTGCTATTTAGTAAACCCCTATTTCCCACCACAAAAAATGTGTGAAGAACTACAGGCTAATTTTAATGTGCTTCTCCGTGAATACCCTTCCGGCATGGGAGTGAACACGCTTGTCATGGCAAAAAACTTCGGTATCCGGCAGGATTATGTGGTTGTTGGCAACGGAGCCGCCGAAATCATCAAAGCGCTGATGGAACATTCAGATGGCAAAATAGGAGTAATTTATCCCACTTTTGAAGAATATCCCAACCGGCAATCAGAGGAAATCATTGCATTCTATCCACAGAATGCCGATTTTCATTATACGGCAAAAGAACTGATGCTTTTTTATGCGGACAAAGATATCCGCCATTTGCTCTTGATCAACCCGGATAACCCATCAGGTAATTTCATTCCCCTTGATGAACTTATGGATTTGCTGGCATGGACACAGCAGCGAAATATCCATTTGATACTGGATGAATCCTTTGTTGATTTCAGCGAAAAAAGTGTCGGGAACACGCTGCTTAAGAATGAAGTTCTGGAAACATACCCACACCTCACAGTCATTAAAAGTATTTCCAAATCTTATGGAGTTCCGGGATTACGCCTGGGATTAGCCGCATCTTCCGACAAAGAGACAATATCCTTTTTACGAAAAAACATGGCTATATGGAACATAAACTCTTTCGCCGAATTCTATTTACAGATATACAGCAAGTATGATAATGATTATCAAAACGCCTGTAAAAAATTCATAGCCGAACGCCAACGCTTTTTCGAGGTATTGCAACAGGTTGACTTCCTACGTGTCATACCCTCACAAGCCAATTATTTCCTGTGCGAAGTAACTTCCCGCTTCAGTTCCACCAAACTCGTTTCTTTATTGCTGGAGCATAATCTCTTGTTAAAAGATTGCAGTACCAAAACAGGATTCGATGGCAAGAATTACATCCGTATCGCCATACGCGACGCTGAAGACAACAACTATCTGGCTGAAAACTTAAAAAAACTGCAAGCATGAGTATCAATATCTGTATTTGTGGCGGTGGCGGTCTGGGGCACGTCATTGCAGGACTGGCTGCACATAAAGGCTTTAATGTTTCCGTCCTTACCCGGCATCCCGACCAATGGAATCCATCATTACTCATTGAAGATTGCCAGGGAAATACATTCTCCAGCTCATTAGCCTGTGTTACAGCTAACCCGGCAGAGGTCATTCCACACTCTGATATCGTATTGCTCTGCCTCCCCGGATTTGCCATTGAGGAAGAACTTCTCCACATACAACCGTTCTTGCAGGAAAAAACTTGCATAGGAAGTGTAGTCAGTTGCACCGGTTTTTTCTTTACCGCTTATCGGATATTAGGCAAAACGGCTTCACTCTTCGGATTCCAACGTGCTCCATTCATTGCCCGTGTGCAGACCTATGGCCGGAAAGCCCTCCTGTTAGGATATAAAAAGGAATTACAAGTAGCCACCGTAAACATATCAAAATCAGATATCTTGCTACAAACTCTTCAAGAAATGTTAGATACGCCGGTGCGTATGCTTCATCATTTTTTAGAAGCCAGCCTGACCAATAGCAATCCATTACTTCATCCGGCCCGTCTTTATTCACTTTTCCATACCTGGAGTAAAGGAAAAACATATCATGAGATTCCCGGGTTCTATAATAGTTGGGACGAAGAAAGTTCGGAACTCCTCATCGCTTGTGACAATGAATTCCAACAAATTCTGAAAGCACTGCCGGTCCGGATAGAGCCTATTCCTACTTTGTTGGAATATTATGACAGTTATGATGCAAGGTCACTTACCTGCAAGATACGCTCCATCATTGCCTTCAAACACATTCCGGCTCCGATGGAGAAAGTTGAAAAAGGGTTTCTGCCTGATTTCAAAAGTCGGTATTTCACGGAGGATTTTCCATTTGGAATATTGATAATCAAATCAATAGCTGAGATATTAAATATTGATACCCCCAACATTGATAAAATATTGCTATGGGGGCAAGATGTATTAAACAAAGAATATATCCATGAAGGAGAATTAAAAGGAAAAGACCTGCCAAAAACAGGTTACATCAATGCTGATTTGTTTTATAAACTACTAAAAAATTAATGTATGGATAATGAACTAAGAAAGCGATTTAATCCCGATGGTTCCCTTCTCCGTCGCCAGCAACTACGCATGTTAGAGCTTCTGGAGGCCATTGATGTGATTTGCCGCAAGCACCAGATACCCTATTGGCTCAGTTCCGGAACTTTAATAGGTGCAGCACGTCACAAAGGTTTCATTCCTTGGGATGATGATCTGGACATAGAAATGCTTCGCTCAGATTACTTGCGTCTGCTGAAAGTTCTTCCGCAAGAACTTCCGGACAATCTCGCATTGCAAACAAATGAAACAGATCCCAATTACATCTTCATATACGGCAAATTACGTGATAAGGATTCTCATTTGGAAGAAACAAATTCGTATGACCGTATTTTCCATTATACCGGTATCTACATTGATATTTTTCCTTTAGAAAAGATCCCTTATTGTCTGGCTTGGATAGGAGGACACATGCAAGGCAGATATACAATCAGCTGAATAATAAAAATATAAAAGAAAGCACATTATACAAACGGATTCGCAGGATTTATCGTTTCAATACCCGCATCGGTTTTCCCATCCTAAGGTTCATTGCCAAGTTATTTCCCGGAAAAGAATTACGCCATTCTTTCGGTACCGCCTATTTCAAACCGCGCTATACAGACGATATTTTTCCACTGACAGAAATGGAATTTGAAGGAAAAATGTTCCCCGTACCACGCCAGACAGATGCTGTGCTAAGGAAGATATACGGTAATTATATGCAATTACCGGATTTAGAGAATATACATCCACATTACAACAAACTCGAATTTTACAAATAAAGGAGATTGAATCATGAAACCATTCCTTGTAGATGTACCCGTACTTATATTGTTCTTCAACCGCCCGCAACAATTGTCGCAAGTGTTTGAACAAGTCAGGAAAGCCCGTCCCTCCAAGCTCTTCCTCTATCAGGACGGGCCGCGTGGCGAACGCGACCTGCCCGGCATAAAGGCATGCCGCGAAGTGGTGGACCAGATAGACTGGGAATGTGAAGTGCATCGTAAGTATCAGGAAAAGAATTATGGTTGCGACCCTTCGGAATACATCTCACAGAAATGGGCCTTTTCCATGGTTGACAAATGCATCGTATTGGAAGATGACGACGTGCCTTCCGTATCTTTCTTCACTTTCTGCAAAGAAATGCTGGACAGGTACGAACAGGATACCCGCATCACCATGATTGCCGGTTTCAATAACGAAGAGATCACTCCGGATGTACCATACGACTATTTCTTCGCCTCCACCTTCTCCATCTGGGGATGGGCCAGCTGGAAAAGAGTCATCGACCAATGGGACGAGCATTATACCTTTCTGGAGGATACATTCAATATGCAGCAACTGGAACAGCTCATGAAAGAACGGAAATTCCGTAAAGACTTTATCTACATGTGCCATCGCCATAAAGAAAACAACAAAGCCTATTACGAAACCATCTTCCACGCTTCCATGCTTTTCAACTCGGGACTGGCTATCGTGCCTACCCGCAACATGATCAACAACCTGGGAGCTACGGCAGACTCCACCCACTTTGCCGGCTCTGTCCATACACTGCCCAAAGGCTACCGCCGCATCTTCACCATGAAACGGTATGAAGTAGAATTTCCTCTCAAGAATCCCCGTTATGTCATTGAGAATGTGGCTTATAAAAAAGCCGTTTACCGCATCATGGGCTGGGGGCACCCCTGGATCAAGATAGGACGTTCTTTTGAAGAACTGTTCCTGAACCTGCGATACGGCAATTTCACCATTATCATTAAAGCAATAAAAAACAGAATAAACAAATGGCTGAAGAGAGACCAACACCGGTAAACCCGCTCACAATTTATTTTTATCACACCCGGCTAACCCGCGAAAGTTACGAGGAATGGAAAGACTATAAATTCCCGGGACATATCCTCTACGGACTTCCTTTGCTGGAGAAATACGGCATCCGGTCGGTGATGCATAAATACAAAGCTTTCCCCGGCCGCCTGAAACTGATGCTCTACGCCACCAAAGAGATTCTGTGTTGCAAGGAGCCATACGAAGTGCTCTACGGCACATCCTTTCGCGGACTGGAACTCATCATCCTGCTCAGAGCATTAGGACTCTACCGCAAGCCCATTGTCATCTGGCATCATACCGCTTTAAGAACCGCATCCGGAAAAATAAGAGAACGCATCTCACGTTTCTTTTACAAGGGCATTGACCACATGTTCCTGTTCAGCAAGAAGCTGATTAAAGACTCATTGGCGACCGGAAAAGCACCCGAAGAAAAGCTCCAGCTTATCCATTGGGGACCGGACCTCGCTTTCTATGACCATATCCTACAAGCAATGCCGGACCGGAAACCGGAAGGTTTCATCTCCACCGGAAAAGAAAACCGGGATGTGGACACCATGCTGCAAGCTTTCTGCGCCACCGGACAGCCACTGGACTTGTACATCGCCCCCGCCAATGGAAGTGTAAACTACCGGCAGATCATTGAAAGCTTCTGCCTGCCCGGGTCTGTACAAGTACACTATACGGACGGTGTCATCCCATACTTATTGGCACAGAAAGTGGCACGAAAAAGCTGTGTTGTCATCTGCTGCATGGACTTTCCTTATACCGTAGGCCTTACCACACTGGTAGAAGCCTTCGCTTTAGGCATCCCTGTCATTTGCTCGCGCAATCCTAATTTTGAAATGGATATAGACAAAGAAGAAATAGGGATCACCGTAGCCTACAATGACGTGGAAGGCTGGATAAACGCCATCCGCCGCATAGCCGGCCATCCCGAAGAAGCCCAAAAGATGGGTGCCAACGCCCGGAAGCTGGCAGAAGAACGTTTCAATCTGGAAATCTTTTCCCGCGAAATAGCAGAAAGCTTACTGGAAATATCCAAGATGTCCCCTAAAAAACGTACATTTGCATAAACTTTTATGCACATGAGAGTACTTATCATCAATACGTCTGAGCGAACAGGTGGAGCGGCCATTGCAGCCAACCGCCTCATGGAGGCTTTAAAAAACAACGGAATAAAGGCAAAAATGCTTGTACGTGACAAGCAGACCGACCAGATTAGTGTCGTTGAACTAAAGAAATCATGGTGGAAAGTAGGGCAGTTCATCTGGGAACGTGTCGTTATCTGGCAAGCCAACCACTTCAAGAAACATAACCTGTTTGCCGTTGACATAGCCAATACCGGCACCAATATCACGACATTACCCGAATTCACCCAGGCCGATGTCATTCATCTGCACTGGATCAACCAAGGCATGCTGTCACTGACAGATATCCGGCGTATCATCCAATCCGGCAAACCCGTCGTTTGGACAATGCATGACATGTGGCCTTTCACCGGTATCTGCCATTACGCAGGAGACTGTGACAAATATGCCACACAATGCCACAACTGCCCACTGCTCTACAAAGGAAGCAGAAAAGACATAGCCTACCGTACTTTCCAGAAAAAGAAAAGACTGTTTGAAGGAGCACACGTCACCTTTGTAGCTTGTAGCCGCTGGTTGGAATCATTGGCCAAGAAAAGCGTTCTGATCAAAGGTCAGACCATTACCAATATCCCCAATGCCATCAATACCAACCTGTTCAAACCGCGTGATAAAAAACAGGCCAGAGAAAAATGCCACCTTCCGCAAGACAAGAAGTTATTGCTTTTCGGCTCCGTGAAGATTACCGACAAGAGAAAAGGAATAGATTACCTGGTATCGGCTTGCAAACAAATCGCTGCCTTGTATCCAGATTTCAGTAAAGAACTGGGTGTGGTGGTTTTTGGCAGCCAGGCGGAACAATACGCTTCCCTGTTCCCCTTCCCCATCTATCCGATGAATTATGTCAGCAACGAGAAGGAACTGGTAGATATCTACAATGCCGTCGATTTATACGTCACCCCCTCTTTGCAGGATAATCTGCCCAATACTATCGTGGAAGCAATGGCTTGCGGCATTCCGTGCATAGGCTTCAATGTAGGAGGTATTCCACAAATGATTGACCACCTGCACAACGGCTATGTAGCCGAATATCAGTCTTCCAAGGATCTGGCAAACGGCATTCACTGGGCACTGACCGAAGGAGAATATGAAAGCCTGAGCGAAGAAGCCTGCCGGAAAGCGGTATCCAGCTATTCGGAAAGCACCATTGCCAAGAAATATGTTGAAATCTATAACAAGATTACAGGGAATCATGCATAACCATCATCCTCATCCCAAATTTTCTATCATTACCGTCACCTACAATGCCGCAAAAGTATTGGAGGACACCATACAGAGCATTGTCACGCAGACCTATAAGAACCTGGAATACATTATTGTGGACGGGGGATCAACAGACGGCACACTGGATATCATTCACAAATATCAGGAACATATCACCACCGTTATCAGTGAGCCCGACCAAGGCCTATATGATGCCATGAACAAAGGAATAAAATGGGCAACCGGAGACTATCTTTGTTTCCTGAATGCCGGCGACGGCCTGCACGAGGATGACACCTTGCTGCAAATGGTACATTCCATCCATGGAACAGATTTGCCGGGAGTGCTGTATGGGGAAACGGAAATAGTAGACAGCCAAGGGCATTTTTTACACATGCGCCGCCTGTCCGCACCCGCAACGCTTACCTGGAAAAGCTTCAAGCAAGGAATGCTGGTCTGCCATCAGGCATTCTTCACCCGCCGCGATCTGGTGGAGCCATACGACCTGCAATACCGTTTCTCCGCAGACTTTGACTGGTGCATCCGTATCATGAAGAAAGCGGATGTGCTCCATAACACCCATCTAACCCTTATTGATTACCTGAATGAAGGAATGACCACCCGCAACCATAAAGCCTCGTTGAAAGAACGCTTCCGCATTATGAGCCGTCACTACGGATGGGCAAGCACAGTGACACACCACTTATGGTTCGTTCTGCGCCTGCTCTACAAATAATCCGGAGAGTCTGACTGACAACAGGTCTCAATCCATCTTCCTGCGAGCCTTTCTGACTTGCAAGAAGAAGAACAAGACCAGTACACAGGCCAACACACCCAACGCCACAAAAGCCACCGTTTCCGTAACATGCAGCGATTTCGGGTCGAACTTAAATTCCACTACATGCTTTCCGGCCGGCACATTCATAGCCCGAAGAATATAATCCGCTCTTCCGTGCGACACTTCCACACCATCAATGTATGCCTGCCAACCGGGATAGTAAATTTCCGAGAAGACCACTGTTCCTCCTGTCTGGGAATTAGTCTCATATTTCAAGTCATTAGGCTCGTAAGCAGTCAGCTTGATACTAGCCAGCGTATCTGTTTCAGCCGCCGGTCCCACCTCCGCACGGAACTTCTTATCCACGACAGCCGTTCTTGCCGGATCTATCCGGTGCAAGGCATCTATCTCTTCATTGGCATTGTCCACATACTGCACCTCGTTTACAAACCAGGCATTTCCCAGCGTATAGGGATTCTGCATCGGGACAGTCTTTCCACCTTGCAGCGGAAAAATAAAGTAACGGGTATTCAGCATGTTCAGCACAGGGAATCCGGACGGATCCACCTTCCGCATATCGCCTCCCGCCTCCGAGACAGCCTTGAACACGTCATTCATCTCGGTACTGATATGTTCCTCTATCATTTCCTGATAGCGGCGCAGCTTGGCGGCATGATATCCGCCGATGCTCTTATGCCAATAAGAAGTCGTGTTTTCATTAAACGTATTGCCGGCCAGGTTCAGCACCCGGAAATCCAACGTTTTATCAGCCAGTATCGCCTTATCCGTTTCGGTCGGTTTAAAGGAATTATCCTGCTGCACCTTTTCCACAAACTGTTCATCATACAAATAGCGTTTGTTCACACTCCACATATCTGCCAGACAGAGGACAGCCAATGCCAAAATCGTCGCCTGCGCCTTCAGTTTGCCCATGCCATACCCCCAAAGAACCGCCGCACCTATTATAATAATAAAGAAGCTGCGCCATGCATCCGAAGTAAAGATATGCTGACGGATTTCTTCCAGATTGGCAAGTAACGGAGCCAGTTGATCGGCCGGAATACCTTGCAACGCCTGCATTTCCATGCTTGAGACATACGACGGGAAAAAGAAACCGGGAGCTAATGCAAACAGTAAAGCGATGCCGCCTGTCAATCCCAGACTGATATAAAACGAACGGGCCTGTTCCTTCATCAGTTGCGGACGTGCCATAACCTCCTTCAAGCAAGGACAGCCAACAGAGGGATGGTAAACTCGGCAATGACCAGAATAGAGGAAACCGCACGGAACTTGTCGTACATCGGGATATAATCCAGAAAGAAATCGGTGAATCCCATGAAATTCTTTCCCCAGGACAGCAGGACAGACAAAACAGTAGCCGCCAAAAGCGCCCATTTCATAGGGCCTTTCACTATAAACAGTCCAAGAATAAACAGAAACATCACAAACGCCCCCACGTATACCGGACCGGATGTACCGGGTTGCTCGCCCCAATACTGGCCTATCTGGCTATAAATGCTATTATACATAGGATTCGCCTTTTCCATCGCCTTCTCATTGGCCGCCAAAGGTACGGAAGCCCCCCCTTTCACATTGGGGACAAGCAAAGAGAACGTCTCGCCGATACCGTAGCTCCACTGGGTGATATAATCTCGTTCCAGACCGCTTTTAGTCTGATTGTGGCTATCCGGCTTCACCAGCTCGCTCTTTCCGCGCATCGTTTCCTTGCTATACTCATACGTATGATACAGGTTGGAGAGATTTATACAAACTCCCAAAATGCCGGCCATCAACAACACACCCGTTGCCTTCAGAAATTGCGGCATTTCCTTCTTCCGCCAGGCATCCACTCCGAACGCAACCGCCATAAAGAGCATGACAAATAAGAAATAATAACTCATCTGCACATGGTTTGACACGATTTGCAAAGCAACAAAAACGGCTGTCAGCAAACCACCCGACAGATATTTCCCCCTATAAGCCAGAACCATACCGGCTATAGTGGGTGGAATATAGGCCAAGGTCACAAATTTCCAGATGTGTCCGGCAGCTATAATGATGAAAAAATAAGAAGAAAACGCCCACAGCACAGCCCCCAGGGAAGCCAGCCAGACCGAGAAATCGAATGCACGCAACAATATATAAAAGCCCAGCAGCATGACAAACACATACCACACATAATCCGGGAGATACAAATGATACAACTTCTCCACTCCCTTCAGGGTATCCGTAGAATCATAACTGGGTGCCATCTGATAAGTAGGCATACCACCAAAAATCGAATTTGTCCAGCGTGTACGCTCTCCCGTACGTTCCAGGTATTCTTTCGCTTCTTCACCGGCACCAATGCCCGCCACAGAGTCGTGTTGCGAAAGGATGCGCCCTTCTGTCACTGCCGGGAAAAAATAGACGAACGAGAGGACAGCAAAGAGGATAATCACTACTATATCAGGTAGTATTCTTTTAAATAAGTTCATAAGTATATCTGTTTATTAACGTTGCAAAGATACGATATACTCTGATAAAATGCGTACATTTGCATCCATAAATAAAGTTGAATTATGAAAATAGGAATTATAACCGCCATGAGTTCCGAGCAGAAACAAGTAGCGCAACTGCTGGAAAACAAGAAAGAATACACCGAAGGTACTTTTCAATATACCGAAGGTACCATTAAAAAGAATACCATCATCCTGATGAAATGCGGCATAGGCAAAGTGAACGCCGCCGCCGGCACCGTAGAGCTGATCTGTACCTTCCATCCCGACTGTGTCATCAGTACCGGTGTGGCCGGAGGCATAGACAGTTGCCTGAAAATAATGGATGTGGTGGTGAGCCGGCAGATTGTATATCATGATGTATGGTGTGGCGAAGGCAATGCGTACGGACAGATACAGGGACTTCCCGCCCGGTTCGAAGGCGACGCCACATTGTTCGATTGCGCCATGTCACTGGACACCCCGACCGCCATTCATGGAGGCCTGATATGCAGCGGCGACAAATTCATCACCGACCGTTCCGAACTGAACGACATTAAGGAAAAGTTCCATGAAGGGCTGGCAGTAGATATGGAATCGGGAGCCATCGCCCAAATCTGCCATATATATAAGGTACCGTTCATCAGTTTCCGCATCATCAGCGATACACCGGGAGCCGACAACCATTGGGAGCAATACACCAATTTCTGGGAAACGATAGCCGACCGTTCCTTCGAGGTCACCCATACTTTCCTTTCCTCATTACCCGCTAATTTATAAAAACAAAATAATATGAAGACAATACCCAGCTTTACCATTGACCACATCCGCTTGCTTCGCGGCATCTATGTATCCAGAAAAGACGAAGTGGGCGGCGAGACAGTCACCACCTTTGACATCCGCATGAAGGAACCCAACCGTGAACCGGCTTTGGGACAAGGCGCCTTGCACACCATCGAGCACCTGGCAGCCACCTACCTGCGCAACCACCCTGTATGGGCAGACAAAATTGTGTATTGGGGGCCGATGGGATGCCTCACCGGCAACTATCTGTTGATGAAAGGCGACTTAAAATCAGAAGATATTGTGGAACTGATGCAGGAAACCTTCCGCTTTGTAGCCGGATTTGAAGGGGAAGTGCCGGGAACAGCCCCCAAGGATTGTGGCAACTACTTGCTTCATGACCTGCCTATGGCCAAGTGGGAGTCTGCCAAATACCTGCATGAAGTACTGGAGCATATAACAAAAGACAACCTGTATTATCCTGCCAAGGAGTAACTTTTTTACCCGTGCAGGCATTCCGGCCCCACAGAAAATAAAAGAAGCCGCTTTCTTTTCAGAGAGCGGCTTTTCTTTAAGTCCTTTTCCTTAGAGATGAATTACTTACGTAATCCAAGTGCCTTAACGATAGCACGATATCTTTCGATATCACGATCCTTCAGGTAGTTCAGCAACGCACGGCGTTTACCTACCAAAGTTGTCAAAGCTCTTTCAGTACTATAATCTTTTCTGTTGAGCTTCAGGTGCTCAGTCAGGTGAGAAATACGGTATGAAAACAAAGCTATCTGCGCTTCAGCTGAGCCAGTATCAGTGTTAGACTTTCCGTACTTTTCAAAGATTTCTTGTTTTTTAGCTGCATCTAAATACATAATTCTTAGATTTTTTGATATATAAAATTTTCATTTAGCGGGTGCAAAGATAGGCATTATCTTTTATACCACAATGAATTAGAGCGATTTATTTTCAAAATAATCTTCTATCTGTTTTACCGACACGTCTTTCAGCAGCACTTTTTTATCCTTATCCAGCAAATAAAGAGTAGGCATTGCTTTCAAATCATAACGCTCTTCGGTCAGCACCGTCAGTTCCTTATCATAGCTGTTGATCCATCCGTCAGGAATTTCATGCCGGTGCTCCGCCCACACTTCATGGTCTTCATCGGGATAGAAAGCCAGGATTCTCACCTGCTTCATGATGCGGGGGCTGTTCAGCACGGCGGAAGCCTCATTGCCGCCAGTGTCTCGGCACAACCGTGGCAATCCGGATTATAGAATAATAGCAAGGTGTAGGGACTGCGGATATCATGCATACGTTTCTGCGCTCCCGAAGGCAGTGTATAGGTAAAATCGGCGGCAATACTGCCGGGCCTGTTCATGGTAATCAACCGCAAGTCATGTCTGGCCCGGCTCCGGGCAGCCTCATCGGCCAGCGGAGAATCAGCCAGGAAACGGCAGACGGCTCATAAAGCTCCTCATTCCGGAGAGGGGAGTTGGGATCAAACAAATATCTGCGGAAAGTTTCCACAAAATAATCCCCTATTTTCTTCTCCTGCGAGGCCTGCCGCATCGTCCGGATCAGACAGCTGTCCGACAAAGAAGATGGTACACGGCCCAACAAGTCCATGTAATCTACCAAAGCCTGTTCCGTGACATCCGGCACATGAATACAGGCGGTATCCTTGAAATCAAAATGATCCCAGTAATGCTGTACCACAAAGTTCAGCCGGTCTTCCGGAGCCTGCAACATGACAGGGACTTCCGGCAAAGTGAAAGTGAAAGGCTTGTCAGTACCGGCTGCCGACCGGGCTTCTTGCTTCCTGCCGTTGCAAGCGGCAAAAAGAAGAAAAAGACAACACAAAACTCCTATCCATCCATCCGTTCTTCTCATAGACTTTCTTTATTTAGATATAAAAACCACATAAAACCAGTGACAAAGGTAACAGGTATTCCCCAAAACACAAAATTACACCGGATTTGTTTTTTATGGCATATACCATTAATTTGCCGGACAAACCAAAGCGATTTTCATTTGTAATTGTTATCTTTGTAAAACAGTAGAACAACTAAAAAAAAGAAAGAATTATGGGAAGTGAAGGGTTACATGAACGATACATAAATCCATATACCGATTTTGCATTCAAACTGCTTTTCGGTACGGAGCTGAACAAGGAACTGCTCATCAGCTTCCTGAACGCATTATTGCATGGCGAAGAACACATCAAGGAGATTACCTATCTGAATAGCGAGCACTTGGGGACTCAAGAACGTGACCGCCGTGCCGTTTTCGATATTTACTGTGAAAATGAACAGGGTGAGAAATTT
>NZ_BAKM01000059.1 GCF_000614185.1 Phocaeicola sartorii JCM 17136 = DSM 21941
AAGTACCGCTTCTTACTTAGAATGAATCAATACGTATGAAATGGAGCTAATCTATTTTATTTGATTAATTGCGCTGTTTAATTTCTCTAATTCTTTGACCAACTCTTCAAATGGTACCGACTCACCATAAATCATATGCAATCGCATATTCTCATAATCAGCTTTCCATTGTTCAATAACAGAAGTGGGAGGAACTATATTGAGTGTTGCAGGATAAAGAGTATCATAATCAAAACCACGCAAACCGATGAATGTACGTCGGTGTTCTACCACCTGACGGTAAAGGTCTGCATCATTGATGGCTCGTTCTGCTATTGGAGTTCTCAACATCTGCCCGATGTCGTACATGTGTCGTGACATTCGCTCTACTCTGATTAAATCCTTTGACTTGGCAAATTCTTCATGAAGCAGGAATACTTTTTCAAGGAAAGTTCGTTCAGGAAGAACCGCTCGTACCATGAATTTCTGTTCAGCAAAAGGAGCTTTCGAATATATCTGGTCTATCATTGAATCAAGAGCAATCTCACTTACAGGCTCGCTCATTGACCTGCCGCTGACTTCCACTTTTACTTTTGGCAGGATATACTGGTTGCTATCCATGCCATCTATGGAGAAGGATAACACAGAATCATAGTTGATGTTTATGACTTCCGGGTCGGTGGTGGTGACAGGGGTAATGTCCACATTCACCTTGAACTTTTCTTTTGATATGCCGTTTTGGTATAACCGCTCTGCCAAATCGTATTGCATGGTTTTACGAACAAAGGAACAGGCAGAGCGGCGCAATTTGTCACTGATTTGCGTTTTGGATAAAGTTCCGCTGAAGCCAAGAAATTCTCGGTCGATGGCTATGTCTATATCTTCAGAGAAACGGTCAATCAGATGCCAACACTTACTCAGCGATGTACCGCCTTTGAAAGACAGATGATTGGCATACGGCAAACTGAACATTGCACGGAGTACTGCCGTCACCCACCAATCTTTTTCTATGACCTCACGTTGTCTTATATTCAACTCTGTGGAAACACGGTCAAGTATATCCACACGGTCTTCTGCTGATAAATCAATGAATTTCATCGCTGCAATATTGTTTTTATCCATGTCGGAGCAAGCACTATATCGTGATTAAAATCCTGTTCCGAAACATATTCTGTTATCATTTTTTTTATTATTTCCTTCTGGGTTTCTGTTATGGTTTTCTCGCCAATCTCACGCATGGCGAGAACTGCCAGTTGCATCAGTCGGGATTGATAAGCGAAATTCCCTAAGTCGTTACTATGTCGGAATGTGATACTCTTTCCCTCTCCAAACCTCATCTGCCGGGCAGAACCATCTGTTATGTAAATGATATTAGCCGGAACCTGTGTGGATAGTCCTAATTTGTTAAGCGCATAAGCTCCTGTCGGAATGACACGCGCATTGTCCCGTTGCGCTATTTTTAAGGCAATGGCATCTAAGGATGGCTCTCGTAGTGTACCATCCCACTTGTCATATATAGGTATATAGTAAATGCCTTTTGCAAAGCGACACAATTTCCCATTGCGGCACAAACGGCTTAATCCCGACCGTACTGCATCGGGAGTACCACACGTTGTGAAGTCATCAGGGATAAATATAGTCCCATCCTTTGCTTGTTCTACAATATCGTGCATTGCTTTGTAAGAACTGTTTGCTCCCATAGTTTATATTTTGCCACAAAGTTAATGCTTTTTTGTGTTATTCCACGATCCTAAATGGAATTTGTTTACTCTATCTTCCGATAGAATGAATCAATACGTATGAAATGGAGCTAATACGTATAAGGATTATCCTCTCATAGTTTTTCAAACACTTCCTCCTCCACAGATTCCTCCTGTTGTTTCTTCTCCGTCCGGCTTACAATCCAAATGCTGACTTCGTAGAGCAAATACATAGGCACAGACACCATCATCAATGTAAAGACATCGGATGTAGGAGTGATAATGGCTCCGACTATCAGAATGATGACAATAGCATGCCGACGATACCGCTTCATAAAATCAGCCGTAAGAAATCCCAGTTTGGCAAAAAGCAACAAAGGACAGGAATCTCGAAAACAATCCCCATCATCAGGCTCATCATCATCAGCGTATCCATATACGAGGACAAAGTGATCGTATTCTCCACTTCCACACTCACCTGATAGGTAGCAAGGAAACGGAAGGTAAGAGGAAAAATCAAAAAGTAATTCAAAAGAACTCCCATCATAAAAAGGAAATAACCCCACCCTACAACCCGGTAGAATATTTCTTTTCATTCTCGTATAAAGCCGGCGAGACAAAACGGAACAACTGATAAATAACATAAGGAGATGCCAGCAAAAGACCCGCATAAAAGGACACACTCATGTGAGTAATGAATTGAGCCGCCAATTGAGTATTGATAATCTTTACATAAAAGACTTCCGGGCATAAGGAAGGCATGGCCACGGCATCAGCCATCCGGCAAAAAAAATGATAAATAATAAAATCGGCATTCTTAGGCGCCAGAACAATAGCAAAGAGCTCATCCTTAAACAAGAATGCCACCAGCATTAAAAACACCACAGCCACCGCAATGCGGAACAAAACATGGCGCAGTTCTTCCAAATGATCCCAAAAAGTCAGTATCTTCTGCTGCTGTCCCATTATCTGTCACTCCTTCGTCTCCCCTTTCTTATCTTTCCCGTCTATATCATCCTCCAACCCGTTCATCCTTCTTTAAAACTCTTGACTCCTTTGCCCAGACCTTTCATCAGTTCGGGTATCTTCTTTCCACCAAAAAATAAAAGAACAATCAATGCAATGAATAATACTTCCTGCATTCCTAATCCTAAAAATAATAATGTACCTGTCATTTTTTCTATGAACTATTAAATGATTTTTCTTATCTTTTTGCAATAGCTTTCAGCAACGCATAGCCACCAAAAATCTGGAGCAGCATGCCCGGAATTCCAATCCGGAAATCCTGTGCCGCCAGATAGAAATCACCGACAAGGGCCCATTCTATCAAACTACCCACCACCTGGTAGGCCATAACGACGCCCAGCAATGCAGGGATGGTAATCTTACGGAAACGTTCTGCATATACCCCGCTGCCACCGCCAGCAATACCGACTTTACCAATATAGCCGGAAGTACGGCCACGGAAGGCATTCCAAACAAGACACTATTGGCAAGCGGAGAAAGAACAGCCGTCAACATTCCCACCTTGAAACCATATTTATAGGCACCTATTAATGTAAAGAAATAAATGGGCAACATAGCAGGACCACCCAAATGCACCAGATGACAAAGTTGGGGCAACACCATGTTACCCGCAATAAACAATAACGCAAACAAGTAAGTATTTGCGTTCGTGTAATTTAACGAATAGAATTTTGTTGTTGATTCCATAAATACTAACCTTTCATTTAATTTCTGCAAATATAATCATTTCATGAAGCAAGCTCCATCTTTTTTTTCTCTTTTCTTGTTTATATTATCAAATATTCCTCTATCTTCGCAATATTATTGATAAAACTCCAACCTATGAAATATTATAAATTCATCTGTTTTCTGGCCTTCGTCCTTGGAATGTCAACATGGGTACAGGCACAAAACACTCCTTGTACCGGAAGTGCATATAGTACAAACGCAGACTTCTTCCGTGCCTCGCATCCGCCCAGAGTGGTGACGCCACCGCCTCCAAAAAGAAGGCGGTCATTACAGCCCGTACCGCAATAACCAACCAGATCAAGGCAAAGGCAGAAATGGCCGCCAAGTCTCAAAGCAAATTCGGCAGTGCAGAATGGGAACAATTTTCAGACCTGATCCAAATGGTTACCCGGCAAGAGGCTGCCAACTTAAAAGTAATTTGCGAGAACAGCCGGCAGAGCGATGGTAAATATAAGACAGACGTTGTCGTAGAATTGCCCAAAGCAGAAGTCCTGTCCGCTATCATCAACCAACTAAAAAGTGATGATAAATTAAAAGGTCTCTTTGAAGAAAGCAAGTTCAAACAAGCCTTTTAAAGCCGCCGGAACCCATTGGAGGAGCCGGTGCGGTTTAAACAGGAAAACCAATTATATCAACCGATAAAATATTTCATCTAAGCTGACAGGATGGGACTTATAGAGGAAGCGTTCTTTGACAGATTGGGAAACGGGAAACTTCAATCGTTGCATAAAAATTGTTGAGTATCAGCGTATAATTTTCCACTTTTATAGTGGAATTTCAAAAAAAGCAGTACATTTGCACAATAACATAATGATCAGCGATGGAAATCAACTTCGACAAAGAATACCTGCGGCAGTTGTATGAGGAAGGAAAGACAACAGACAAGAAACACCGCTTCCAACCTCATATCATAACACGTTATCAGTTGCGTGTCAAAATCCTGGAACAGGCACAAGGAGTGGAAGAACTCTATGCCATCAACTCTTTGCACTATGAAGTGCTGAAAGGCGACAAGGAGGAATCTCTTCCATCCGGGTAAATGACCAGTACCGCATAGAGTTCACGGTAAGGCAGGTTTCATCGGAGACCATCGTGACGATATGTAACATATTGGAATTGTCGAACCATTATAAATAGGAGATATGAATATGGGAAAATATACATGCCAACGCCCCATTCATCCGGGCGAACTGCTCAAGGAAGAGATTGAGAGCCGACGCTTGCCGCAGACACAGCTTGCCGCACAAACGGGTATATCTTACAAGGTACTGAACGATATCCTGAACTGCCGCCGTCCTCTTACCACCTCCACTGCAATGCTGTTAGAGGCGGCTTTGGGGGTCAGTGCCGGACTGCTGATGCGGATGCAGCTTGACTACAATATGCAACAGGCCACTTGCGACAAATCTTTCATGGAACGGCTTGCCAAAGTACGAAAGTTCGCAGCCATGCTTTGATGCCTATATGCACAAGATGAGTTTCTCGGAGGTGTGTCAAAATACGCACCTTCTTTTTTTTAAGCACAAAGCCCCGACTTTCACACGCAACTATATACTTTATTGTACCAAATATTGTGTATAATACCTGCTTGCTCAAAAGTATATAATTGCGAGTGAAAATAGGAGGCGCATTTTCACTATAAATGCAGATCGTCGATTAGGACTGTCTGCTACTCCAAAAAGAGATGGTGATCCGGTGGGTACAGAATGCATCTTTAATTATTTGGGTGGTATTGTTGGACAACCATATACTCTGAAAAATGCAATTAACGATAATGTCCTTTGCCATTATTTTTATTTTCCACACATAGTTTCACAAAAAGAAAAAGTCCGTCCCTCCTTCCTTTTCTACAATTTCCCATTCTCATCTTTCCACCGCTCCAATGAAATCACAATTTCAGAATTTGCATTATCAATGAGAGAGTTATCCAAAGCAGCCAAATAAATTTGCGTTGTTTTTTCAGATGCATGTCCCATACCTTCACTTATAATGGAAACAGACACATGATGGCTTCGGGCAATACTAGCCCACGAATGGCGCGGAGTATACGAAGTCAGCGTAATTCCATCTCCCAATAAGGCTGCGATTTCCTTCAGACATTTATTATAATAACGTAATCCTGTCTGATATTGCGAATAAGCTTCCTTATCGTCCACCGAATGAAGAATGGGAAACACATAAGGACTATTCCGGGTACGCTCTGTATAGCTGTCTATAATTCTCTGCACACAGCCTTCTACACGGACTAACAATTGTTGATTGGTTTTCCGGCGTGCATAACAAATGTATCCGTTTTTTATATCCGTCTTATGTAAATAGGCCATGTCAACAAATGACATTCCACGGGTGCAATAACTGAAAATAAACAAGTCTCGGGCAAAAGCCAGACGCGGGCTGTCAGAAAGCTCCAGTCCCAGCAAACGAGCTATCAGTTCCTCACTGACCGCACGCTTTCGAGTCTTGTCAATACCAGTATATACATTCTGGAAAGGGTGGAGTTGCCGGATCCCCTGCTTACGTACCGCCTTATTATACATGGAACGAAGATTCCGCATATAGAAAGAAGAGGAATTGCGAAGTACCCCACGTTTCTCCAGCCAATCGGCATATTCCTGTATCAACGGCTCATTAAGCAAAGAAAACGGAATATCCTTTTCATTGAGGAAGGTACTAAAACTGGCCAAGGTACACTGATAATTACGTGCAGTACCCCGACTGCCTTTTGAAAACAATTCGTCAATCAAATGCTGCATAAATGCCAGTACTTTCCCCGATCCTTGTGAAATGCGGAAAGCATCAACGACATGTTGCAAAGTGAATTTCTTTTTCTGTATTTCATAAGACTGTATGATTTGCCAAATCAGAGCAATGTCGTTGTCTATCAACCGCTGAACAGCCGGCAAGCGCGGATCTTCCTGGATAGCATCATCCCGAAGGCGCTCCCCTCCTACATTCCACACTTCCGGCAATAAATGAATAGAAGTGTTTATCTGCTTCACTACCTTTTGGTGAGACAGCCGATAAAATACTGTCCCCGCTTTGCCCGGCACACTGGACAAGCGCAATTTAATTCTTACTTTTACCATTATCTTTCTCTTTTAAAATTCAAAGAAAATGTATTAACGCACTTCTAAAAACAAAGAAAAAGATATTGTGTTTTCAAAAAGGAGTAACGCAAAAATTTATACAGACTTCTCATAAAAAAACAAATGACACAAATCTTTATTGTTTGATTCATGTCATTCGTATCCTATAAATATCTTGAACGATTTTACCTGTATATCAAGATGAGTCCCTGTCAGAAAAGTAGAATATAAGCCAATGAGCTAATACTGATCACCGCCCAAAGAGCAACACCTTGGATCAGCGGTTTCATACCAACCTGCCTCAACACATCCATAGAGAGTGAAGCACCGATAAAGAACATGGTGATAATCAAACCCTTGCGCGCCAGTCCAGAGACAGCCTGACCGAATTGAGGCACACCATCCAGCACATAAGTATTCAAGAGGATAGCTACAACGAAATAAAGGATAAACCAAGGAATGCTTACTTTCTTACCGCTTCCCTTGAAAATGAAAGAAGTAGCGAACGCCAAGGGAATAATCCAAAGGGCACGAGTCAGTTTGATTGTAGTCGCCACTTTCAATGCCTCCTCACCGTATGCCGCACCTGCACCCACCACAGAACTCGTATCGTGAATAGCAATAGCCGCCCAAGTACCAAACTGTTGCTGGTCCAACCCCAACGTATGGCCTAACACCGGAAAAATAAACAAAGCGACGGCATTCAAGACAAAGATAGTAGCCAGAGCCACAGACATCTCGCTATCTTTAGCTTTCAGCACAGGCCCCACAGCAGCAATGGCGCTACCCCCACAAATTGCAGTACCCGAGCTGATAAGGTAAGCCGTATCACGATCTACCTTCAACAATTTACGCCCTATGAACATACCTATAATCATTGTACCGATTACGGAAATGATCGTGAACTCCATTCCTTCCTTGCCGGAAGCCAGAGAAGCCTGAAGATTCATACCGAACCCCAACCCTACCACAGAATATTGCAACAAATATTTAGAAACCTTTTTATTGAACTTGGGATAGGCCTGTCCGCAAACCAATGCAAATATCAACCCCAAAAATAAAGATACGGGAGGAGTGACCCAACGGGAAAACGGAGCCAATGCCGGAATATAGTCCATCAATAAAAAGACCGTTAATGTGGAAAGCACGCCTGCATAAATAGTTTTGTTGTTTTGCTGTAAAGCTGTTACTGAAATCATATATTTTTCTTTTTAACGTTAATTGCCTTTTTCCGGGGTGCAAAAGTACTATATATTTCAATAACAGTCTTATCGTTTTTAATTATAGGTTATAACTTTTCCTTATAATGATTGGCAAATTGCATGAACAGAGCCGGGAGCCCTGTGTCCTGTCCTTGCAATTGAACAAAATCAAATTCACGAAACATCACCAGGTCTTTTATATCCAGCACTTTAAACTTTCCTGAATACAATTCTTTATTGATAGAGCGGATAGACAAAATACCCATGCATTCACTATTTTCCAAAAATAATTTAATGCTCTCTGTACTCCCCAGATGCATACGGACAGTGAGGTCTGATAACTTTATGTTGTGTTTATGCAAAGCGGTAATCAATACATCCAGTGTTCCCGAACCTCTTTCACGAAGCACAAGAGGAATTTCTTTCAATTCATCCAAAGTTATCTCATCATAATCCATCCACTTGCTGCGAGTATGGACGATAGCCACCAGCTCATCTTGCAGAAAAGGAGTATATTTCAAATTAGGTTGCCGGGTATTGCCCTCTACCAGTGCCAGATCTATGCGATGTTCTTGCAACGCCTTTTCCACCTCAGAGGAATTTCCGCTGAAAAGTGACAAAGACACTTGCGGAAACTTCTCGATAAAACGGGCCAGCAAGGGAGGAAGCACATATTGGGCAATCGTAGTGCTGGCCCCCAAGCGCAGCTCACCGGTATGCTCATTACGTAATAAGTTCATCTCGTACTCCAAACGTCCGTAATCTTCCAAAATTTTCTCACAATGCTCCAACAACAACTTGCCCGCATCAGTCAACAAAATCTTGTTGCCCATCCGCTCAAAGAGGCGTGTCTGGTACATCGTTTCCAATTCCTGAATATGCTTGGTTATAGCCGGCTGACTGATAAACAGTTCCTGCGAAGCCTTCGTAAAGCTGAGGTTTTTCGCAACACTACTGAAAACTCTTAACCTGAAATCAGACATGTTTTTTTAATGATTATAGTTCGTCTGCTTTAATTCCTAACGATTGCAAAATAGCGAATCCAAACATCTCCCACTGATAAGCCACTTCACCGGCCGGAGGATTCATGCCGAATACCGTCATCTTTTCTTTTCCGTCCACCTTATTTAATATGGCAGGAACTTTATCACCATATTCTTCTTCGGCAGGGACGACAATCACCCGTTTCACCTCTTTCGCGTCAGCCACCACTTTCAAAGACTCCAGAAACAACTCTTCGCGACTAGCCATGTCCGACGGCTCGAAAGAATAAAGGGCGAACTCTCCCAACTGGCTCTTGAATGCCACATTATTTAATTCCTTTTCCAAATCCGACGGCTCGAGAGCACCCATTTTCTTACTTTCCTCGTCATAAATAAATAATACCTGAACTGCATTCTCCCCCAAAGGTATTCCACTATCCAGTGACAGACATTCCAGCAACACCGGCAAATCGGCTTTCGGCAACTTACGCCCCACCACTTCGCCAAAATGCCTGGATAAATCAGCCGCCACCCTATCTACATAGGCTACATCCATCAGAATTACAGTATCTGCAAACTTTATTTCATTTGTCATCTCGCTTCCATTTTATGATTTCGATGCTAAGATAGCAATTATCATCTGCCTACAAAAAGAGTTATCTGCCTTTTTGTGTACAATTCGGACTTTTTTTCATTTAGAAGCCGGCAATCCCTGTCAATTTGTCTGCTTATTTTACCTTTCAGGCTTTATTTTCCTTTTTGGCAAACTATTTGACGATGATCAAATGAAATCGCGAAAGCCATTGAACAAAGCCGTAGCGGTTACGTTTTCAATAGGTATTTGAATAACATTTAGAAAGGAGATACAATATGAATTTTAACAACTTCACAATTAAATCACAGGAGGCAGTGCAACAAGCGGTGAACTTGACCCAAGCCCGCGGACAGCAAGCTATCGAGCCTGTGCATCTGTTGGCCGGAGTACTGAAAGTAGGTGAAAATGTCACCAACTTCATTTTCCAGAAACTGGGGATGAACGCCCAGCAGATCGCACTGGTCATCGACAAGCAAATCGACTCGCTGCCTAAGGTTTCGGGAGGAGAACCTTACCTTAGCCGTGAAAGCAACGAGGTATTGCAAAGAGCCGTACAGTATTCCAAAGAGATGGGTGACGAGTTCGTTTCACTGGAAGCGGTCATCCTGGCTTTGCTGAATGTAAAGAGTACTGTCGCCACCATACTGAAAGACGCGGGCATGACAGACAAGGAGCTGCGCTCCGCCATAGCAGAACTACGTAAGGGGGAAAAAGTAACTTCACAATCCAGCGAAGACACTTATCAATCCTTAAGCAAATATGCAATTAATTTGAATGAGGCTGCCCGCAGCGGAAAACTTGATCCGGTTATCGGACGTGACGAAGAAATACGTAGGGTATTACAAATATTGAGCCGCCGTACCAAGAATAACCCGATTTTAATTGGTGAGCCGGGTACCGGCAAGACCGCCATTGTTGAAGGATTGGCACACCGTATCATCCGAGGGGATGTACCCGACAATTTGAAGAACAAACAAATCTTCTCATTGGATATGGGTGCGCTGGTTGCCGGAGCTAAATACAAAGGTGAGTTTGAGGAACGTCTGAAATCTGTTGTCAACGAGGTGATCAAGGCCGAAGGCAGCATCATTCTGTTCATCGATGAAATCCATACCTTGGTCGGAGCCGGTAAAGGTGAAGGCGCCATGGATGCCGCCAATATATTGAAACCCGCCTTGGCACGTGGTGAGCTCCGCAGCATCGGCGCCACTACTCTGGACGAGTATCAGAAGTACTTCGAAAAGGACAAGGCACTGGAACGCCGGTTTCAAACCGTTATGGTAGCCGAACCGGACACGCTGAGTACGATCTCTATTCTCCGTGGATTGAAAGAACGCTACGAAAACCATCACAAGGTGCGTATCAAAGATGAAGCCATCATTGCCGCTGTAGAATTGAGTAACCGTTACATCACCGAACGTTTCCTTCCGGACAAGGCGATTGACCTGATGGATGAAGCTGCTGCCAAACTGCGCATGGAACGTGACTCTGTGCCCGAAGAACTAGATGAAATCTCACGTCACCTGAAACAACTGGAAATTGAGCGTGAGGCCATCAAACGTGAAAAAGACGAGCCGAAATTACAACAGCTGAATAAAGAGATTGCCGAACTGAAAGAACAGGAAACCTCTTACAAAGCCAAATGGCAGAGTGAAAAGGAACTGGTCAACAAGATTCAGCAAAACAAGCAGGAAATAGAACAATTGAAGTTCGAGGCCGAGAAAGCGGAACGTGAGGGAGATTACGGTAAAGTGGCCGAAATCCGTTATGGAAAATTGCAGGCTTTAGAGAATGAGATCAAGGATATTCAAGAAGATCTGAAGCACAAACAGGGTGACAGTGCCATGATCAAGGAAGAGGTTACCGCCGAGGATATTGCCGATGTTGTTTCACGGTGGACAGGGATACCGGTCAACAAGATGCTGCAAAGCGAACGTGACAAATTGCTTCATCTGGAACAGGAATTGCATTTGCGTGTGGTAGGTCAGGATGAAGCCATAGCAGCCGTATCCGATGCCGTACGCCGCAGCCGTGCCGGATTACAGGATCCGAAACGTCCGATAGGTTCATTCATCTTCCTGGGTACTACCGGTGTGGGTAAGACAGAACTTGCCAAAGCATTGGCCGACTACCTGTTTGATGACGAGAGCCTGATGACGCGTATCGACATGAGCGAATATCAGGAGAAACACTCTGTATCCCGTCTGATCGGAGCGCCTCCCGGATATGTAGGTTACGATGAAGGCGGTCAGTTGACGGAAGCCGTCCGGCGCAAACCATACTCTGTGGTATTGTTTGATGAAATAGAGAAGGCACATCCGGATGTGTTCAACATTCTGCTGCAAGTGCTGGACGACGGACTCTGACCGACAACAAGGGACGTACGGTAAACTTCAAGAATACGATTATCATCATGACTTCCAACCTGGGCAGCGCTTACATTCAAAGCCAGTTCGAAAAGATTAATGACGAAAATCGCGAAGTGGTGATTGAAGAGACGAAAAAAGAGGTAATGTCCATGCTGAAAAAGACGATACGACCGGAGTTTCTGAACCGTATAGACGAAACAATCATGTTCCTGCCTCTGAACAGAGAAGAGATAGAACAGATTGTGATGTTACAAATCAACGGGATCAAGAATATGCTGGCCGGCAACGGCATTACTTTGGAAATGACCGATGAGGCCGTCCGTTTCATTGCCGGCACAGGTTATGATCCCGAGTTCGGCGCCCGTCCTGTGAAACGTGCCATCCAGCGCTATCTGCTGAATGATTTGTCCAAAAAGCTATTGTCACAGGAAGTAGACCGGAGCAAACCGATTATCGTAGAAACTGCTGGTGACGGGTTGAAGTTCCGCAACTAAAATGTTACAGATAACAAAGTGTTATTCTTCCCTGAAAAAAGGTATCCCCGGTAAATGTTACCGGGGATACCTTTTTCTTTTAGTCTAAATTATTTTAAATGCACCCTGAACACAAGGCCACCGGAAAAATAACGACAGCGGCTTAACTCCACCACAGCATTTATATAGTCTTTCCAAAAATGATACTCCATTCCTATATTTACCTGATATCTCGGACCATCGGGATTAAATGTCAAATCGGATCTCACATCAGTATAACCCGGAACTATCTCCCCCATCAAATTCACACCATTGATAATCCTGAGCATCAACGCACCGTTCTCCTTCAGCCCGAAACGAAAATTAGCGCCGACCGCGAGATTATTCATTCTATTATCAAAACGCCGACTATAAATCCATGAAATATGTCCCCCCAACGTTCCGATATTTTCCAAACAAATATGTTTGGTTATAGCCAAATAGTAACGATTCCAAAAACCGTTCCCATATCCCTGTTCTGACTGACCGGACAATGATCCGCCATGGGCCGAATCGCCTATCACATCATTCGCACCTATCACTATCTGAGGAGTCCAGCACTTCCACCAGCCCTCCTTCCATACCCGCAAACGAAAATGGAAAGAACGATCCTGATTCGTAAACTTACCATACGTAGAAGGAATCCAAAAGCCGGAATTATTGCCATAATCCGTAGGGACAGCTTTATGCCCCGTACATAAATATCCGGCTTCCAGCCAAGGGAAAATGGTAATGTTAATGTAATAATTCCATGTGTCATACCACCAGCGGGGCACCGTGGCATGACGGTTCAACCAGTTACCTCCCACCATGAAGGTCTTATCACGTTGCATATCCGCAGTAGGCATATTCATCAGTCCTGTTGTGCCATAATTTATCTGGGCCTCAACAGCCTGAGACATGCACAGAACAAAGAGAAGCAAACCTGCCCGACGAACCTTCTTCATCGGATACCTTTCCGTCATTCCCTTTCTTTTATCCCTTTTCATTCGTTGAATTTGTTTTCCAGTTTATACCGCTTCCATTTCTTCTTCTCTTTATGTCTCATCATAATCAGCATCAGTTTCACATCCATAAACAGAAAATAAGTACCTGCTATCATCAGCGGCAGCCACCCATGGTATTCATGCCAGATGGTCATACCGTTCACTATATAATACACTCCCGCCAGCCCAAGCCAGAACAGCAAGGCAAGCATCAGCATACGCTTCCAAATAAGTTTCACCGCAAAATGATAAAGGCGGAAAGAAGGAACAATCATTTTCAGAATTTCTTGCCAAAGGCGATATTGAGGAAAGTCTTTACCAAAATCTTAAAGTCGAAAAGCCAGGAACGGTGTTCCAGATAAAACAAATCATAACGAAGACGACGGAGCATCTTTTCTATCGTATCCGTGTAGCCATTATAAAGCGTAGCGTATGAGGTGACTCCCGGACGGATTTGATAGAGGAACCGGTAACGCGAATCCCGCTCCATGATCTGGTCAATGTAGAACTGACGTTCGGGACGCGGACCAATAAAGGCCATGTCACCTATAAACACATTCCACAATTGGGGGAGTTCATCCAGATGATGCTCACGAAGAAATTTACCTATTTTTGTCAATCGCGGATCTTCTCCACCTTTATAAAGAGCTGGTCCCAACTTCTCCGCATCCAGCCGCATACTCCGGAACTTATAAATATAAAATGGCTTCCCGAAGCGGCCTATCCGCTCCTGCTTGAATATGGCGGGACCGCCATCCTCGCGCTTCACGGCAAGATAACAATATAAAAACAAAGGAGAAAAAATGATAAGCGCAATGAATGCTATCAAGCAGTCTCCCACCCGCTTGACATTACGCTGAAAGACGTTCATCCCATCAGGAATGAACGCGTCAGTCTGTTGTTTCATGTTGTTGATTTTTACAAATAAAGATATAGAAGGACAGCCTCATTACCGTGATTGGCCATGAGGGACTAAGAAATATCTGAAACAATAAGTTATTTAATTATGCGAACAGTACGATAAACAATTTCTGATTCATTCAGTAGCATCCGATCAGAGCTGTCACCACTCCAAAGTAATTCAAACTCCATAATAGTAACAATGCGGCAATGTTCAATCTTTGCAATGACCAACAAATCATTATCACCAGTTATTAAAAAATCCGCATCAGACTGAATTGCTAATTCCAACAAATAATCATCTTTTACATCCCTACACCGAGAAGGTATATCATGAGGTAATTCATAAACTCTACCAATCGTTTGCAAATACATCATAAACTCATCCACTTTATCGGATGCCGAAAAATACTTTGCAAACTTTTTCCGCTGAGTAACACAATATAATTCTGTTAATAATTCTTTAGAAAAGATAAATTGAATCTCAGGATGGGTTAAAACAGTCATCAAATGTGACATTTTCCGTCCTATCAAGAAACTAATCCAAATATTAGTATCAACAATGACCCTAACCTCTTTTCCGTTTTTCATAAAGTTCCTGTCTTACAGCATCCACTTCCTCCTGTATCTCTCCCATAGAAGGAAGTTCATCCACTGCTTCATTCCCTTTAAAAACACCTTGGAAATACTCTAATTTACTCTTTCTCGTTTGAGCAATCAATTCGTTTGCTAAACGAAGTTTATCTTCGTCTGACAACTGACCGACTATATCACGTATCTGATTATAGTCCAATTGGATATTAAAAGATGCACTTTCCATATTTACCCAAACGTTTTTTAAGTTATACCACAAAAGTAGTGTTTATTTTATTACTGATTGAAGTTTCAGCTATTTATTTTCATCTATTAACCAATGATTCTATTACAAACAGTCACAACGCTATTATCAAAAACGCAACTTACACTTCATTAAATTCACAGCTTTAGGAAACAAGCGGATGATGGGATAAAAAGGAGAAACTGATACACCATTCTTTTTAAAAGCTTTTACAATATTTTTATTGCCTTTTATAATCTTTTCAATACTGCCTGTACTTTCACCACCGACTCTCATCCTCACCATATACCTATCAATGTATTTAATACGGATATGACATTTTTCTATCAGCCGAAGCATCAGTTCAAAATCTGCTGATACATCAAAAGTAATATCAAAAGCACCATACTTTTCATATACCTCACGACGCACATAAAAAGTAGGATGTGCAGGATGCCAACCTGTAGTAAAACTTTTATATGAACTTCCTTTCCAAACACGAACAATACGATTAGTATTATCCTGTCTCACAAAATATAAATTTCCATAAATTGCATCTGTTTCACAATCAAATGCTAATGCAATATCTTTCAATACATTATTATCCATCAACAAATCATCAGAATTAAGTATTCCAACAATATCCCCTGTAGCCATTTGAATTCCTTTGTTCATTGCATCATAAATGCCTTTATCAGATTCTGATAAAAACCGTAATTTACCTTTAAACAGGCGACTATACTCTTCTATAATCGAAACCGTATTATCTCCAGACAATCCATCAACCACTATATATTCTATATCTGAATACGTTTGAGACAGAACAGAAGACAATGTAGCAGACAATGTTCGACCACTGTTATAAGTAACTGTTATAAGAGAAATTTTCATTTTAATATTTTTTCAAACAAAGAATATATAAAATAAATCCGATACCTTATTTGGTAAAAGAAAGAATAGCTACTTTTTTCAGAAGATGGACTTGCATTATGGCCATGCCGCCTATATAGCATCAATGGTTTTTCAAGGAAATAAGAAGTTCCATGTAGTTCTACCATCAATCCAATCCAAATATCATGCATTGCAATATACCTTGGAAAAGGTAAAACATATTCCAAGACCTTCCGCCTAAATGCCATACAGCATCCCAAATATGAATTTTTGTATAAATTCTTCAATAAACCTTCACCAGATGACCTTTGCTTAAAAAATGATTCTAATATTATATTTAAATTCTTATCCACAACAGTACAATCAGAAACGACCAAATCATATAACTGTAGAGCATCAAACATCTCACTTACTTTATGAGGTAGCCAAATGTCATCTTGATCACATAAAAATACATAATCACCTATAGCGTTTTTTAAAGCATTCTCAAAATTATGTATCAAACCATGATTTTTATTATGGAACAGTTTGATTCTAGCATCTTCAAACTGTAAAATAATATTCAACGTATTATCACAAGAGCCATCATCCGAAATTATAATTTCATCATTTTGTTCTAATTGAGACAAAATACTCTGAATTTGTTCTGCCACGTATTCCTCACCATTATATGTGGCCATACATACTGATATCATACCGAATAAATCATCTAAGTAAAACAGAAGATAAACGAATCTTTTTATTTAGATTCAACAGTGAATCAAGACATAAAATCAATGGAACAAATAGCAAAAAATTAGTAACATCTGTAAAGCAACGCGGTGCATCCGTTTCAAAACCCACTGCTATTTTATAAAATAAGATACAAAATATTTTCTTGTACTCAGAAAGATAGTAACAGTTGAATATTCTATATCTCATTAACTTCAAAAAAAAGACCTCCACAAAAAGAAAAAAGGATACTACCCCAATATCCTAAGCTAACATATCCAATAACATTATGCCTTGGGTTAGGACCTGCCAAAGCACCTACTGTTCCATTTGCAATATCATATAATTCATACCCCATACCTAAATACCCATTAGATGGAATAACTCGTATAGTCCTAAGAAGATCACCAAAAATGAAACTAAAACAGCCTTCGCTAGTCAAAGATTCGATATTAGCATTTGGATACGCCATATAATAAGTATCACCATAAGAAACAATTCTAAACAACATCAATGAAAACGCATTTTGCATAGAGCCTTGAGTTTGTACTATAATAACAACCAATGCCGCTAAAAAACATCCAACAAAAAAAAGCAAAGAATATCGTTTAAAAAAAAGAAATTGTCTATAGTACAAATCTCTATTTAAGATATAAAAGAGAAACAATATGGTCAACAAATTTAAAAAAGCACTTTTAGCACCAGACAAAAAAGAGACTAACAATATTAGCATCAATGAAAATAAAGCCACCCTCCTTATAAATTCATTTTTTGAAAACAAATAATAATAAGTAAAATAAATAACAAATATTTGAATAATAGACAATGCCCTAGTTACAATTCCAAAACCTCCACCTATACCAATAGCACCAAGCCTGTACTCTGCAAAAATTGGTATTCCTGCTGTTATATAGCCTATTAAGTTCAACAATAAATAGGAACAAACAAGTAGAACATAAATTCTGAAATACCGATATTTTATCTTAGATCTATGTAAAATCACCTTTATTTGTATCCTCTTATTAAACCAAAGAAAACCAATCCAAAAAGCCGTTTGAGTTAAAAGATAGTGGACATAATAATACCATTCTATTTCTTCTTGTATGTATAGTAACTGGACTACTGAAAAACCTGCTGTCGAAGCAAGAACAGATATTGTAAAAGGATCCCATATAGACAAATAATGCTTCCAAAATAAACAACCAATAAAAAATAGAGATAAAAAGAATATATAAATAAACAAATCCAAATTCTCCATTAAAAAGGTCGTAAAATCATAATATGACATACTGAATCATTTATTTTTTTATTATTTTCCGTACTATTTTCTTTACTATATTCTTCAAATAACCAACTATTAATTTCCCGATTGTCTTTTCTATTGATATTTCATTTAAACAGTAATCAACTACTATCTTTTGAAAACCACACCAATCTCCAGATGACACCCCCGCTTGATTACTAATAGATATATTAACATCTACTTTATTCATCTCACTTTTAGGTATCAATAAGAAAAACAAATAATCAGAAACAATATAATTTGGTGTAACCAGATAATTACCAAATCTTTCATGAAGAATCTTTTTATATATGACAGACTGGTGTAGTATGATTCCTTTTTCCCTACTTGCATGTACACATTCTCGTCTATTCCAAAAATTAGTAATGTAATAATCTGAATAAAGAAAGGTTATACCACCTTCCAATTCACTTGAAAATATTTTTTCCAAAACATTACTAGCAATAAACCGGTCTCCACTATTCATAAAATTAATCCATTCTCCTTTTGCCACCTTTATCCCTTTATTCATCGCATCATAAATTCCATTATCTGGCTCACTGATCCAATAAGCAATCTTGTCTACGTACTTTTTAATGATATTTACTGTTCCATCTGTACTACCACCGTCTATGATAATATACTCAACGTTAGGATAGGTTTGATCTATAACAGACAAAATAGTATCTTCTATTTCACCTATAGAATTATAGCAAACTGTTACTATTGATATTAATGGATTCATATTATTTTGAAATAAATATCAAAAAGGATTTTATTATTTTCCTTAACAAAAGAGGGAAATAAACAACAAATAAAAAATAAGTGTTATTAGACTTACCCCTTATCTGATAATTTTCACATAATGCTTGTTTGATATTACAACTCGACACACCACTGTAAGCATCATACTTGGAAATAATTTCATCTATGAAAAGAAAATTTACATTATTCATATACATAGAATAAAAAAACTCATCATCGGCCACTAATTTATAATTTGTATTATAAGGATGCATTTGCAACAATTGTAATTTAATAAAAGATGATTGATGACAAAATGGTAATCTTTTCTTAATTTTAGATATTGCAGGGGGTATCTCTATTGTACAATATTTTTCAAATTGCTTCATGGTTTTTCCATATATAATAGAAACATTATTGATGGTGCTATTTTTATTTAAAATTTTTTCAACTGTATCCTTTTCATATAAACAATCACCGCTATTCATAAAATTAATCCACTCACCCGTAGCAACAGCAACTCCTTTATTCATTGCATCATAAATCCCCTTATCAGGTTCACTCACCCAATAAGCAATTTTATCCGCATATTTCTTAATAACATCCACTGTTCCATCCGTGCTTCCCCCATCAATGATGATGTATTCAATGTGAGGATAAGTCTGGTTTATGACAGAAAGAATAGTCCGCTCAATGGTCGAAACGGCATTATAGGATACCGTAACGACACTTATCAATACTTGATCTTGCATTAGAGTTTATCTTTTAAAAGCATCTATCGTTATACTGGCAGCGTTGATCACGCCATCTTTACATGTAAACTAAATTAAATATACTTCCATATCTGTGCATCCCTATTAGTGGAGGATATGGAGGGTATATTTACAACATTTATAATACTAAGAATTATAGTACTTACCTTTAAAGGAAAGAATATATAAGTATTATATTTATATAAGTTATAAAATAAGCCTCTATACCCTCCACAGAACCGCACCGGAAAAAGGCAGATACTTGTCACGCACAGTTTTTTCCGCTAGACGGACATAAACGGACATAGACGGACACTGCGATTTTGTCGGGTTGCATCTTTGCAGCGTCAAGAGGATGCAGCGGACAAGGC
>NZ_BAKM01000058.1 GCF_000614185.1 Phocaeicola sartorii JCM 17136 = DSM 21941
AGACAAAGATAGCAAAAAGGATCATTCTTTAGAAATTATCCTACCTGTTTTTTTAATTCAAGGCTATTCGGCTATATGTTCATTCATCTAGCGAACTCACGTTAACCTATAACGCAAAAGCGCAAACAGCCCCAAATTCCTTCACGTCCTTCCCCCCTCCTCTACTACAACTCTTCTTTTTCTATCAGCATCAGACATTTATTTCCGTCTTTCAGCATCTCGCTTTGAAGCAGACGATATCCGCACTCGCACAAGGTTTGTTCTATGCCGCAGGGGGTATATAGATGCAAGTGCCTGGTAGGATACAGATATTTATACCGGGCAAGAGCTTCCGTGTCGATGCCGGGCTTGACTATCGGAATCTCTATCAGCATTTTCAGCCGGGGGCCGGTCTTCCGATAGAGGGTTTTCAATACCTGCTTGACATCAAAAAGATGCTCGATGACATCCAAGGCGACAATCATCGAAAGCTCCCCGGGGATAGGCAATGAGTCTGCCCTGTTCACATCCCCCCACATAATGTGGCTTGACACAGGAGAAACCTGACGGGCGGCCGAAGAAAGTTCAATTCCGTATGCATGGCCAAACCCATGAGCCATCCATTGTGCGATGAACGCTCCATATCCACATCCCAAGTCCAATATATGGCAATTCCGCGTAGGAAGAACTCCCCAGGCACGCAGAATATCAAACCTTCTGTCAACCCGGTCCATGTCACGCCTATATTTCGCAAGAAGCGAATCCCGCGTAATATACTGTACGGAACCGGCCGGTACAAAGTCGCTGTCCATATACACGTGGTTTTCATAATACGTCAGGATGCCCGTCTTTTCCTCCCCGTCCACTATGCGGTGAAAAGACTGGGTGTGGTCACGCTGATACCTGAAAATCTTAGCTTGCCACATCTTCCTCAAACATTACATCCAGTTCCTGCATCCAGCCCGCACAGGCAGCACGGTCTATCTTGTCACCCAGTCCGGTCCTTACAGCCACGTCCACCAATGACTTCAATGTGTAATAATACATGCGGACTTCCGCATCCCCGGCATTCATCCCCTCTCTCAATATCCGTCTTAATTTATACAAGGCATTGTGCAGCATGACCCCGCTGATTTTCCCCTTCATCTCTTTGGACATACCGACAACCTCGGCATACGTAAACTCTTTCTGCGAATAATAATTCAGGAAGAACGCCAGATTGACACGCCGGAACCGTTTGTCGGTCTTCATCTTTTCGACAAACAACTGCAAGTATTCCGCATTGCCGGAATCTTTGAGGCGCAGCGCGTAGGTTCTGTATTGAATGATCTTCATGCAGCCCTCTTCATCAGTACCGATATCATTCAGGTTGATCTGGTCTATCCGCTGGCGGACAACGCTTTTTACCTCACCGGACACGGCATTGTCGCCCGACAGGTTCTTGGACAACAGATACAGCAGTTCGTGTCTGATGTTGTTATCCACCTCATCGATATGCTTCAACAGCGTGCGGCAGATCCGTTCTTTTTCCGCCGAACCGCTCAAAAGATGGTGCATAAAATAGTCGATGAAATCGGACAGGTAGAAATCGGACCGGTTCAACAGACTGATGTTCTTCTCCAGGTCCAGCAGTATCTGATAGAGGTATCTGGCATACACAAAAGCCCGGCAATACACATTGCATTCCAGCTCGCCGAAATATTTCCTGTCGATATTTTCTCTTTGCATGGCTTCGGCCACCACCTCGTTCAAACGATGGCCGGCACAGTATTCAGATATGATTTCGTAGATATTCAGATGTTCCGCTTTCATAAACATCTTATCGAAATGACCGAACAGCTGCATCAGCTGCCAGTCTATATGCTTTATCTCCTTCTTCAGCGCATCCTCCACGCTTATCACGTGGCGGCAATTCTCGATGAAGCAAGATTTTTCGGCCTCCGTTTTGTCCGCCAGAAACAAAGAGGCATAGCAGTTGACGTAGGAGGCTACCTTGTCTTCATTGTACGAACAGATATTATTCAGGGTGATTTCCACCACTTCCTTGTTCGCATTGATTTTTTGCTTGATTTCTGTGATGAACTGGCAATCGGTCTTGTCCTGATTGGTATTGTAGGTAATGCAGAATGTGAACTTATCTTTGCATGAGTCCAGTATATTCAGCACCTTTTCAACGTCATTCTGACCGTCGGCATCCTTCTTTTCATCGTCCTTCTTCTTGCCATCGTCCTTCTTCTTGACCACACTGTCCAGATTGGCCAGAAACAGGACGTAATTACCGGATGCGGATTCAAACAGATGCAGCAGGCACCTGCAGATGGTTTCAACACCGCACCGCTCACGGTCCAGCTTGTTAAAGTCAATATAGAGTTTGGGTGACGCGCAGCATTCATAAATCAGTGCCAGCAGGATATTCTCTCCTTTTCCGGGGCCTCCGGTAATAATGAGGCACGGTGTATATCTGCCATGTCTTTGGCCAGTTGGGAAATAGAGAAGGGAGAGCCGGAGGGAGAATTGGTTTCGGCGATGAGCGAGAAAAGCGTGTCATAGTCCGTAGTATCCGATGCCGCTCTCGACAGCCGGGGCAGGTGTTTCTTGTCGCACTTGCTTCGCAGGTATTCTTCACAAGTCATCGTTCTCCGCGTCTTTCCATCTGTAAACTCATGTATTTCGGACAAGTAAGCGGCCACGTATTCGCTGATATTGCCCATAGCCACTTTTCTGAGTCTTTTTAGCTTGTGTTTCAACGCCTCCTCGCAGGTGTCCGAAGGGCTCTTGACTATCAATAACTCACTTTTGGGGAAGCAATGCCTGGAATCGATCCTTTTCATTAAGGAAAACCAGTCTGCAAAATAATAGGCTTCCATGTCCACAATGTCCCACTCCTTCAAGGTATCCAGCGACTTGTCGGACAGCAGTTCCGCCTTGTTCTTCAGCACATGCGGAAAGGTGATGCATGTGCCGCATTTCACTGTTCCTTCCGTCAAGGCAATTTCTCCACCGGCCAGCAAGGTGCTGATTTCCCGGTCTGCCTTGACTGCATCCAGCCGGGCCTTTATATTTTTCGAGATCTGCCGCAGCAGTTCTTCGTGTCCGGCAGCATTTATTTTATCAAATACACTTTGGACGATGGAACGGTTAATTTCTGCCGTGCTTTGTGAAAAAGTTCCATTGGAATCTTTCTTGGTGACACATACATTTTGAGACACTAAAAAGACTTCCCCCAGTTTTACTTTGGCACCGAATGCTCCTACCACTCCTATGTTGATATAGAATCCTGACTTATAGAAGCGCGAGATGATATAAAGCAGCTTGTAGGCCGCCGCATTTCCCATCTCCTTGATGTTTTCATTGCGTGCCAGGCTGCACACCACGCAGGTTCTTATTTTACGGTTCTTGTCTATAAAGAACAATTTCTCGGCCGACAGACCCGAATGGCCGTATGCGTTGGTCTCGCATACCTCACGGTCAAAAAAGCCTTTTTCACGAAGGAAACCAATAAAGAGTTCTTTTTCTTCTTTCAGAATGGAGAATATGATACAGTCCACATACTCCGGTGTGGGACCGCTTTTTCCGGGGGTGTTCTTCTTTGTGCTCATCATAGTTTTCGATTTTACTTATTGGCTATCTTTCATATATTCGAACAATGCTGTCATGACCTGTCGGTTTACTCCCAGTGCAACTCCTTCGTCGAACATTCTTTTCAGCTCTGTGCAGGGGATATACAGAAATTCCTCCACTTCGTCTTTGTCATAGTGCAAGGCAGAAAGGTCTATATCGCCATGCAGGGTGTATCCGGCCAGGAATACATTGTCTGTTTTGTCCTGTGATGTTTTAGAGTCCCGGCAGGCATAGAGCAGCCGCGCAGGCCCGACATCCAGTTCGATGCCCATTTCCTCGTGCATCTCGCGTTTCATGCAGGCATATTCATCCTCACCCGTCCTCAGGTGTCCGCCCACCGATACGGTAAGCAGCCCGGGCGAAATACTTTTCTTCCTGCTCCGCCGCTGCATCAAGATTTCATGGCGGCTATTGATGATAAACAGCCCCACCACACGGTGCCAGTTTCCATCGCGATGTACCTCGGCATACGTTTTCACGCCTATGCGTTGTCCCGCCTCATCATATATATCCAGCATTTCTTCTTTCATAATCAGTACTTTTTTAAAAGACAGAAGATGCCCCCCTTGTGCAAGGAGGCATCTCTGTGGTTATCTTAACTAAATAAGATTAGTTGTTGTTCTTAGCAACTGTCACCTTAACGATAGAAGATACAGAAGTACCCCAAACGTCGGTTACAGTAACCTTAACCTGACATTCCTGAGCAGTTGCAACTACTGTAAGAGGATCTTTCAATTCGATAGTGAAGTACTGAGACTTGTTGTTCTTATCAATAGAAGCACCTTCGAACGCTGTTCCTACGTTCAAGTATTGCTTAGCATTATCATCAGCAGCCTCGATAGTAACTGTGCTCAAACCTACAGTGTTGTTGTACTTATAAGTATCCACTTTAAGATTTCCCGCTTCAGCGTAGATTTCTCCTACATAGAACTTAGTACCGAATACGTCAGCACCTGTAAATTCGCTGGCAAGAACCTTAAGAACGGCATCTCCCTTGATAGACTTAGCGGCAGTAGGACCGGCAAATGTACCTTCCTTAACCGGGCTCTTCACTGTCAACTTGATTGTTTCAGCTACAGGAGCGATGTTGGGATTACCGAACGGAGCGTAAGTTACCTTGAACTCTCTTTCAGCGTAAACAGTGTTGATAGCGTCTTTAGCATCGTATACAGGAACTGTAATTTCTGTAGAATTGGGACTCATCCAAGTTTTGCCATCAGAAGGCAATACTTCCTTGAATGAAATATTAGTTGCCTTATCTGCGTTCTTGTACAGAGACAACAAATCGTAAGTAACGACATCATTAGCAGGTTTACCGTATGCGCTAGCGTTATTACCGTTGAAGTATGCGGGGTCTTTCACCAGTGAAGCAGCGTTTGCCTTGATGATTACCTTCACGTTTTCTTTACGCAATTCATCAGCACCTTTCTTGAATGTAATTACTGCGTTCAATTCACAAACAGGAGCCTTAGTGTAATCAATCTTGAATGCAAGGAATGTTTCAGCAGTTTCAGCATACTTGTCTTTTACAGATTCAGCCTTACCTTCTTTAGTAAACTTGTAAGCACCAGCCTTAAGTTCGATGAAGGTTGAGATAGCTACATTCTTATCAGCAGCATTCTTAACCTCTGTAATCTCTTTACCTTCAGCATCTACAAACTGAATTTCCATTGCATTCCAGTTCTTCTTGAACAAACCTGCGTCCGCACCCATTGCACTGTACATGTTGTTCAATGAAGTGAATGCCCAGTCAGCGTCTGCCTTCTGAGTAGCTACGCCCAATGTATAGTTTACATCAGCAAGATTGTTGTTAGAAGAGATGTCAGCCTTATTAACAGTTACGTCCATTGTCAAAGCTGTAGCTCCTTCGGACACTTTACCGTTCACATCCATTACGTTTACTTTAACAGTGAAAGTCTGACCTACAGCCACAGCCTTGGTAGCAGTGAACTGACCTTCTCTAGTCAAAGTGATGCCGTAAGTAGCTGCATCGTTAGCGTTAGCCAATTGATAGTAGCACTTGTAAATAACGTCCTCATTAGTCAAAGACTTGTTCAAGTCTACTGTTTCGTTCAATTTTGTAGAAGCAGCATTTGCAGAAACTGCATCTTGTGTTGTACCAGCAGTAATTTCCGCATCGTATGCAGTATATACATAAGAATCACCCGAAGCAGCTCTCAAAGCCAAACGCTGTTTGCTAGCTTCTTTCAATGCTTCTTCTGTAGCACCGGCCTTGATACCTACTGTCAAAGCGAACAAGCCGTTAGCAGAAGATCTTGTGAGAGCGTCTTTAGGATTGTGAGCCTCAGCTTTCGTTACAACGAAAGGAGAAGTACCCTTGCTGTTCACGATAGCGAAATCGATCGCTGTTTCATCAATGCCCGAAGGATTGATCTGTGCAATCAGCTGAGCGGAAGCATTAGTCAATACAGTACCCTTTGCATAGGTTGCACCGTCAAACTTAACACCGTTTTCAGTTTTTACTGTACCGTATGTCAATGTAGCAGTACCTTCCATCAAGCTCATGCTGGTAACAGAAGCGAATTTAGGCAATTTCACCTTTGTGTATTCAGAACCGGCTTGGTTAGCGGCTACGTTCAATTCATAATAGTTGCCCATATCTACTACGTATGCGCTGGCACCCTTTGCAGAAACACCTGTATCGGTAGCGTCGTATGCTTTTGTTTCAGCGTTCCAAGTGTAAACCACCCAGTTGCCTGTTTCGGGGTCGATAGAAGGAGACTTAGCATCGATACCATTGTCACCCGGTTTGCCTGCTTCGCCCGGAGCACCCGGTTCACCCGGTTTACCAGCTTCGCCCGGTTTGCCGTCCTTACCTACAGCGCAAATACCAGTGTCATGACCGTCGATGATCCAGTTGCCTGTTTCTTTATCGATAGCGATTTCCACTTTATCACCTTTGTCACCCTTGTCACCCTTAATGGTTTCGATAGTGCTGGTGCTGTTGTCATTCCAAGTAACGACAATGCCGTCACCTTGCTTTGTTACGTTGGTAACGTATTTACCAGCGTCTACTTTGGTCTGTAAAGCAGCCAGCTGAGACTTGATATCAGTCAACTCTTTGTTGATGTTGTCAATGTCATCATCATAGTCTTTACAAGACACAAATGTACCTGTCGACGAAACCATCAAGGCTCCGAACAGGATTGCACTTAAAAACTTTTTTGTTCATAATAGAAAAACTTTAAATTTATAAATTTAAAAAACTAAAATTGATTATACATAAGTAAATTCATTTTCAACTTGTTACTTCATCCGTCTTCCATGCCGTCCGCTCCTTTCCCTCCCTCCTCCTGAAGGACAGGGGAGGCATACCCTCTACCTTGCAGAATGCGGCATAGAAGGCACTTTTCGACGCGAATCCGCAGGATTCCGGCAAATCTTTCAGGGTGCACCGTCCGGACACCAGCAGTTCTTTGGCGTACTGCACCCGGTAGGTGTTTACCAGCTCTTTCAGATTGCATCCAAAATACCGGTTCACCACATTGCTCAGATAAGTCTGGTTGGTATCCAGCATCTCACTCAGTTTTCTCAAGGACAATGAAGCATCCAGAAATACCAGACGTATCTCCAGCTGATACAATATACCTTTATATATATCGCTGTCAGCCTTCCGGACTTCCCCTTCTCCGACGGACACTTCCTTCCAACGCCGCTCGGCGGCCTTATAAAGCAAAGTTTTCTGTCGCACCGAGTCGGTGGTCGTTTTCTTACGTTTTAGAAATAGATATTCCATCTGCCTTGTTCCCGTTTATCAGTTCTTCCGCCCGTTTCAAGGGACTTATACCTTATATATAAGGCTCTCCGAAACGGGGCTTTTTTGTAGATCTCTTAATAAGAGATCTATTATGAAAAGATAAAAGACATAAAATCAAGTAATTAAGGAGGTGGAAAGACTATATACAAAGAGGATATTTAAAGTGGAAAAATAATTATTTTCACTTACTGGGTAATTTTTTCTATAAAAAATGCACTAGTATTCAAAACTTTACTTATTTTTGCACAGTAAATGTATATCTCTTATTAAGAGACTCATGCTCATGCCGTGCATAATATTCATAGATACAGATACTTACAATCTCCGTCTTTCTCCGAAAGTTATTTTTTTGCTTTGCCATCTTGGTGCAAACTCCTTCACACCAATTTTAAAATAATCGAGTCTTGATCGGTTTCCAATTATGGTGAATTCGCCATAATTAAAGTTCGGATTATATACTTTCCCAAAAATCCCGAAAAACCGAGACCCCGCCACACTGTGCTAAGTGACAACAACCGGACAAATAAGGTTTCTCATCCGGTCGAAGTTGTTGCATCTTCCTTTCGAGTCAGTCATTTCACTTGGGTGATGAAGCTTCATCACTAAAGTGCTCAAACTTCATCACTCTAGTGATACAATATCATCATTAGAGTGAAACAATTGACTCGAAAGGAAGATATCGTATAATCAACCTGACAAAACAAGCTATTATCAGGGATATTCACGCTTAATCACTTTTATCTGAAACCCCACGGGAAACACTTGGAAAACGCATTTTCTGGCAGTATCTTTGTTCCAACGGAAACCCAAAAACAAAAAATATGGATAGAAAATTATTGAACAAAGTAATGAAGAAGCTTGCCTCATCAAATGTAGTAAAAAAAACGTCAGAAGAGAGTACATCTTTCTCATTATCAACGCACAAAGACTCGGAGACGGAGCAAATACAGCAAAAGATGGAGCAATATTTGCTGAACCACTACCATTTCCGCTTCAATGTGCTGACAGAACAAACGGAATACAGCAAGAAGGGCAACGGCACACCTATATATAAGGTAATAAGCCAGCGCACCCTGAACAGTCTGTGTCTGGAGGCGCGCGCCCGCCACATCAACTGCTGGGACAAGGATGTAAGCCGGTTCGTGAACTCGGAGCAGATACCGGACTACCATCCGTTGCTCTCCTACATGGATGCTCTTCCCGAATGGGACGGTAAAGACCGTGTGACTCCGCTGGCGCAACGCATATCCGCGAAAAGTTTCTGGGTGAACAGTTTCCACCGCTGGCTGCTGGGCGTGACCGCCCAATGGAGCGGACGCATGGCCCGGTGCGCCAACGCCGTGGCTCCCATGCTGGTGAGCAGCGAACAGGGACGGTGCAAATCCACCTTCTGCGAACTGCTGATGCCCGATTCGCTGAAGGACTACTATACGGACAGTTTCGAACTGACGGGGCAGGCGGGATGCGAACAGAAACTGGCTTTCTTCGGGCTGATCAACCTGGATGAGTACGACCGTCTCCCGCCGCAGAAACTGCCGTTACTGAAAAATCTGATGCAGATGAAAAAGCTGGACTTCCGCAAGTCGCACCGCTCGTCCTACAGCCACTTGCCCCGCATGGCTTCGTTTATCGGCACCAGCAACCGGAAAGCGCTGCTCACCGACCCCAGCGGAAGCCGCCGTTATTTCTTCGCCGAGGTAAAGGAGAAGATAGACTGCTCGCCACTGGAGCACAAACAGCTTTTCGCCCAGCTGAAAGCGGAACTGGACGAGGGAAAGCGTTACTGGTTCTCGGCGGAGGAGGAGGCCGAGCTGAAACTGCGCAACCAGGCGTATTATGCCTTGCCCACAGAGACGGAGATGGTGTTCCATTACTTCCGGCTGCCGGAGAAGGACGAGGATTTCAAACTCTACTCGGCTGTGGCCTTGTTCAACTTCTTGCTGAAACGTTATCCGGCAGCCATGCGCGGCATGACGGTAAACAAGATGGGAAGAATCATGAACTCGATAGGGGCGGAACGGATGCATACCACAACCGGAAATATGTATAAACTGGTGCCGCTGGCCGGATAAAGGAAAATACCCCCTGCCACACATAGCTGTAGCAGGGGGTATTTTATTGGTAAAAAGGACTCGGCACACCCCCGTTCATAATCTTTATATACTTCAAATCCGGCTATCCCGGTATTATAATCCGGCTATTTCTTCCAATGACAATCCGGTCGCCTTGACTATCTCTTTTGCCGGCACATTCATGGATTTCAAGTTACGGGCTACTGTGATGATGCCTTTCATCCGTCCTTCCACTAAACCTTCGGCACGTCCTTCGGCACGCCCTTCGGCCAAACCTTCTATTCTGGCCCCATCCAGCACATCATTCTGTATCATGATCGCATTAAGATGTTCATCGTAAGCATGACGCTCTTCCGGTGTCATATCATAATATCTCAACTTCTCTCTAGCTTCGGGCAGCCCGGGGGCATGTGCGTCAGGACTGATTTTCCCGGTCTTGAAATAACTGATCCACTCTTCCAGAGGGGTCTTCGCCACTTTGTTGAACTCGTTCACACGAATCAGGTAATACTCAGGGAATACCTTTTCGGGAAGTTTATGGATAATGGCATCCTCCTGCCGCGTGGTAACCTGCAAACGGTCGCCCGTATGCACGCCGACAAAATGATTCTGGCCGTGATAAAGATAGTCACTTCCCTTGCCGATATCGAAATAAAGAATACTGATGGAGTAAATCTTTTTCACCTCGCTGTACTGCTTTCCCAAAGAGATGTGCTCGGTGATGGCTTTCGCCACCCCATACAGGATACGCTCCAGATAATACAACTCGCGCGTGTTCTGTATCTCAACAATGATGATCTCATCCTTGCTGTTCTTCGCCTTGATATCCACACGGTTGAACTTGTCCTCGGGCGTTTGCTGGTTGCCTTCGCTTTCCAGTATCTCCACGATGCGCACCTGCTCATTCAGCAGCACGGTGATCAGACCTTCCAGTACCCCGAAATTAGCCTTGTCGCGAAGCATGCGCTTCATCGCCCAGTCAAAACGTATGTAAGTATCTTTTTCCATATTCCTTCGGTTTTGCCACAAAGGAACGAAATTTATACCGCTTTTCCTAACATATCGGGGATTTAGTGGGAAAGAAAAACTATCGGAAAACAGAGAACAGCATGACAGTAAGCAGGAGGAGGAGAAACATGAATTCGATGGGCGGAACGGAAGCATATCATGGCTGGGAATAGGTATAAACTGGTGATGGCACTGGCCGGGTAAGGGAAGCAGGAAGCTGCTAAGAAAATAAAAATTCCCCAAAAAACAGAAAACTGCTTCTTAGGGAAATTTTATTGTATAAAGGGCAAAGTAAATGTTATGTTACAGCACACTCCAATATTTATTGTCCTATCACATCTCGTACACAGCGGACAGCCCGGTTCCCTACATTTCCACTACCAACCGTTGATATATTTTTTGTTACACCAAAAAAACGGTTTCCATAATATTCTTGAGTACAAGACAACCATTTTACATCATTTTGAGTAAAAACGCCCAAACGCCTCATAATGGTAAGTTCTTTTTGATTAGGTACACGCCATCTGGCTCCATCTCCGTTTTGACTGTATTGACTACAGATCTGGTTCTCATTTGCCGAAGCCAACCAAAGGTTTTCATTTGTAGATGATAAATGCCCATTCGCATCAACAGTTAACGCCGCCCCTGGCCGCACTGTAGTATTTTCTGAATTACAATCCGCTATTGCATATTCAAAGCGTTTCGCAACCATATTGGTATTTTCATTTATTGTATGTACTGGCAGGTATCCTGCAATACTACCACGTATGGAAGAAGCATCATAATATTCCAATACAACAATATGCTTATTTTGTTCATCCAATTTATAAGCCTGCTGAACAGGATCATTATTCAAAATTCGATTTAAATCAACTCCAAGATTGCGTACACAACGCACCTGCCACGGGACAGAGCCATTATTATCACTAGGGCAATCACTAGTAGAAACGCCTTCCTCCGCCCATAATATAATTTTATCACTTGTCGCATAATGATAACGAGTATTATCATACGATCCTGCCCCATTAGGCAAGCTAGGTGTGCCATCATAGTCCATCAATGGAGTCTTCATGGAATGTCGCCCCAAAATCATACGCAAATATTTTCCTGAAGCAGGCAAATACCATTTCAATTCATTTTTATCTATCTTTCCATTGCCATTCAAATCCCGATTACGGTTCATGCATACAGACAGGATGTCATAATATTCCCTACTGTCTGTCGGATCTGCACTTCGACTCCAATTTCGTGTAAACGGTTGCAAAGCATATACTGCCGGATAAGTTTCTGGTTTATTTTCATTTTGGCGGTTACCGATAGCTGGACTTACACCCCGAGGAATAAAATTCTTATTCATCAAAGTCTGAGTATTTTGAAGAATACCATCCGTTCCATTCCAGTCTTTACCCTCCGGATTTGTAATAGTATGATTAGTCGATAAATAATACCATTCATTCCAACGTCCATTATCAGCATTCCAACCATTCATCGTCATTGAAACACCATTTCCATCCGTATAAGTTCCATTAGGAGCAGGAGCATTCTCAACTCTCCACCGCAGATTCAAACCATAACTTTCATTCTCATATTCCATTCCCAATATAGCATTCAGCCCTTCGCTATTTCTGTTATAGTATGTCTGTATGGACTTTTGAGTTATCATATATTGTGACTGCATATATACACTTTCCTTATCATCGGATTCGTGATAGATATCAGTATTCAGCCATACCGTTCTGTCACCAATATCAACATAATTTTTCCAATTGGTCCCTGTTTCATCAGCAGCCTCCTCGTAAACATGTTCATCTACAAAAACAGTATAATAACGAGGAGTCCTATCAGTCACCTCTGTGGTTACATCCCTTCCTTCTGCATCAATACCCGGATGGTCTGCAACATTCCGCAAATCCTCCAAAGTCCACAATGCATTATCAGCAGCCTCGTCACTTATATTGTTTTCCCGATAAATAGCATAATATTTCTCATCTGGTGCCGGTTTAAATCGAATCCAATTATAAAACTTATTTTTTCTGTTTACACTTACATCTCCTGCTGGCGTTCCAGTTTCTTCACCCGGATCTTCAGGCCATTTCAATGTATACGTTTTATTACCATAAGGCACAGTAATCCTCCACCTCAAATTATTCCGTTGCTCATTGGTTAGCTGAATATTAAACACACCATAATGGGCGTCCAGTTCTATTACCTGACTCTTCCCCGCATCTGTCACTTCTCCTTCCGCACCAGAATTGTTCTCTTTTATGCTGCTGATTGCTTCCACCACAATATTCTGTAGCCCATTAACCGTCACAGTATAATCATATTTCGTATTTCTCCGACAATGAAAGTCCCGAGCGGTAGCCAAAGTAGGAGTTGCGTCCTCTTTCTCTTCACAATATCCCAGATGAACCGTATAAGTGGTATATCCTGTACGCAACATGGCATTAGATGTAGAAGGATCAACAGGTTTGGCTTCAGCTGCCCAAGCATCTTCACGATTTTTATAGCCAGAACCTGCAGGAATTTGATAATCATCAGGCACAGGTCCAACATAATAAGAAACTTTTGCCTTGAATGTTACATAAGAGGCAAAATTCTTCCTATTTACTCCTCCCGGCTTTATTTCATCTTTATTATCTGTGTTGCAAAGGCTTCTATATACTCCGGTATTTGTTCCGTCGGAAGCTTTAAACTCACGCTCACGGTCGGCATAAGGATCAGAGCCAGCAGGATTGATTCCTACATAGTTATCATTACTTTCTGCATACTCCACAGCCGTTTGCTTGTTTTCATACTGATAAAAGTCAAAGACATATCCATCGCCATCTTCAGCCTTTCCAAATATATAAGAGGGATTTGATACACTATGGTTGGTGGTATATCCATCCTTATTTGCATTTACAAAATAAAGAGATTGATCTGCAGAATTTATATCACCTTCACGTTCTTGTAAATAGCTCATTACTGGATTATTATACACTTGCCAACTGATCGGTTCCACTGTAACATTCAAACCAGCTTTAATCGTAAACTTATTATACGCTATCAGACGCTGCAAATGAATATATCCAAATACATCAGAACTTTTACTAGCAGGAATATATACTGGCTTAGGAGCCGCCCAAGAAACACCATCATCCCTGTACCACTATGAAACACCCCGTTCATAACTAAGTCTGCTGAAAAACGGTCTACATTAGTCGGGGTTGTCAAAACACTGGAGATGCTTAAATATTTATCCCAAGTATTCGCCTTATTCAATAAAAGATGTAAAGGTATATAATCTCCCTTGCCCCTATCGTATCCTTCAACTGTTATAATCTTATCACTCTCATCACCGTCACTAATTCCAAAATTAGTCATTGCATTAGCTACCGCTACAATATAACTATTGCCCGTTTTTGTAGTTATGTCCTCCAACAAATGCGCAGTATGCACATCTGTAGTAGAAAGCCCTTCATATAATTGATTATATGTACATTCCCCCGTTGCCACATTATAAATGCCTACCCACAGATCATTTACCTTGGCAGCATCAGCATCACTCATTTCAGCACGCGATCTCACATCCATTTCAGGGACAGACCATTTCAAGCTGATAGTAACAGGTTCTCCCTCCGATCCATATTCGCCACTATATAAAACATCATCCTTACAGGCAATAAACAATGACATACCTACACACAGCAGCCATATCAAACATTGTATTCTTATTTTATATTCCATTTTAACTATCATAAACAAATGAGTTAATCAAAAGAAATTTCGCCATCTTCTCTATTCCATGGACATACCATATAATTTATCTTCACATCCGATGACGCACTTTTTATTTCATACCGGTAAATGTGGTTACGGAGCAAAGACTGTGTATATACATTCAAACTAAATGAATATTCCTCAGATGCAGGTGTTGATCCTTCCGGATTGCTCACCGTGATATTTACCGCTGGACTATATTGATTATTTATTGCGCACTCGCTGACATACAGGGTATATCTGGAATATTCGGAAGTTTCTCCATCCTCGCTAAAAGCCTCATCTTCAAAAAAGGATATGTTATCATCAACCATCCCGGACTATCAGGTAAAGTAGGATCAACAACCTGTGTTTCATTCACATTCCAGTCAGAATTATTTCCGATAATACTTGACCAGTAAGTCCCTGTGGAATGATAACCGGACAAACTTACCCCCGTAATGGAAGCATCCGGATTCAACACACGGATCTTGTCTATAATCTCAATCTTTGCCACTGAACGGAGCATGTTAATGCTACCAAGCTTATAAGGTTTATCCTTTGATGAGTTCAGAACAGCCTCATCCTTCGGATTGACAGAATAAGTCTGCATACCCACCATGGGGATGTACATTTCATTTTTTTGATCTGTCGGCAAGGTGTAACATCGCTTCATTACCTCATCCAGTTTTGTTTTCAATGGTTCGAAAGTTCCATAAGTATCTGCTTCCGGTGAGGTTCTGAAACTGTTCCAGTTGGCAAGCACCACCAGTTGAAAAGCGGTACGTAGTTGTTGAAAACTTACAGTATAATGAAATTCTGTTCCATTACTGGTTTCCACCTTTTGAATCAAAGCCAGCTCACCATTATTGGTTAAATCCTCATACAGATAACCGGATGCAGGATCAAAAGCTAAAATACGATAATCCCTCTGATCAATATCAATTTCATTCTCCCGTCCTGTTCCAAGTTCCGTAGCATGATTATCCCCCACAGTACCCCGTGCACCGCCTGCCTGCGTCTTTCGGGCAACGAGAGTAAATTTCACCGTCAGTTTCTTTGCAGGCTGTGCATCATCATCCGAATCGGTGATGCAGGAAGCACAAAGGCTTCCTGCCAGCACCACAGTGAGGGCATATTTTAATATGTGTTTTATCATCATCATTCTATGATATTTTTAGGTTTATAAGTCCGTGTTCTGAAGAACTATATGCCATGAATTAATAAATATACCCGCATTGATATACCAATTATAGTCGGGATCAGGATCAGGATCGGGGTCTGGATCGGGATCAGGATCGGGATCGGGGTCAGGATCAGGATCGGGATCAGGGTCAGGATCGGGATCAGGATCGGGATCTTCACCACCTTCAATATAGAAAGTTAAATAATACTCGTCCTCGCGATTCAAGTATTCCTGATCACTCATAGGCTGTGTATATTGTTCCTTCGCCATCACCAGATATTCTATCAGCGGAAGATCAATCACCACCTTGCCAGTAACCGCATCCTTTACAGTCAACCGCATATCGGAATCAGCCATCAGACGGCCGGTAGTCATGGAAGCATAAAAACGGCTCAGATCCTCCTCATCGGGACGTGCATTCTGCCACGGGCGGTAACAGACTGTTTCGTCACTCATCAGTGAATTATCGTAATTCATCTTGCCATTGGCATCAGTGATACCGAACACAAACAAATCCGGATCCAGCGGACGACCGTCCTTGTGGCGCAACTCCACATGGATACGGTTGGTATTCTTCATCAACGGAACAGTAGCGACATCCATCACAGTGCCATAGACATCGGGCAGTTCCACCTGACGAAGCATGCCATGAAACAGTGGTGAAAGATCCTTGTCGCTGTACGTTCCGACATCGCCTGTCTGACGGTTCATCCGGACAAGCAGATCATCCAGCGTGTTGACCGTGCCACCGGAAGCGATATCGAACGAACCTTCGCCACCGCACCACGCCACCAGGTCATAACGCCCTGCCGGAAGAGGAAGCTCCATGGCATAACCGGGACGAGACAACGCCTCACCTGTTTCGGTACCACTCCACACCAGTTTGCCAGACGAATCGAACGCATACAGACGCACGGACTTCACCTGTTTGGCGAACTCATCGGCCCAGCGCATGTTCAAATCGTAACTGAACCTCACGCGGTAAGTCACCGAACAGTCGCCTCGTAGTCATAGATAGCATCATCGCACGAAGCCAGTCCCATGACTGCAAGCAGCACAAACAATGCCTGCCACAGCGTTTGTATTTTGAAGAGTTTCATAATGTTTTTCGTTATTATAGTCTGTTTCTGTTAATTTAAATCTTTGCAGTGACAGACTCAGAAATACTGCCGCTGCAAAAGATAAAAAGATAAGAATTGCCTATTTCAAGTCAACGCCTTGAGTTACCACATGCCATGACAAAGTCTTGATATCAGCACCTACCCAGTATTTGGTCTGATCACGAGGAGTCGGAATCAATGGTTCGTCATCATCAACTCCATTGGCCAATCCTTGGATACTATTTATTGTAATTTTATAAGAATGATTACGTACTACGCCATAAGTACCAGTCAGTAACGCACCGTCATTATCTCTTATTCCTGTATGCTCAATAGGAACAGAGAAAAAAGCTTCGCCATGATTATATTTAATAGCCGAAGGCACCATTTCTTGCAACGCATTATTTACGGCACTAACAGATGTTTGTCCTTCATCGGCACCAATTAAAGTACAGTTATCACCTACTTTATAATACAAATTAGATATTCCATCTTTAAGCTGAAGATAATAACGGCTTGCCGGTTGTCCTTCTATCTGAATTACCTGGAAATTGTCCTCACCAGCAGGAGTAGTGCCTTTCGCATCTGCATATACAGATACTTGATTTTTTACCATAGCAGTACGCAAGCTGCCATTTGCCCCCTGATTCACATCATCCAAATAAAGATCATTAGTGAAATAATAGAAAGTAGGAGCTGCATCACCTTCACCATTAAAACCAGCCACGAGATTGCCATTAGCATCTTGAACTTTGTATTTCCCCGCAATCAGTATATTGGTTGAAGCAGATGGATAGTCATTATATTTAGCAGGTCGCCCTGTATTTTCCAAGCAATACTCAGGAGTCTCTCCAAAAGAGTTTTTCACGTCACTATAGAGTGAATATTCCAATGAATATTCAACATTTTCAGCCCCTAATCCTGTTGTGGGAAATGTGGGATCAGCATTTCCACCAAAAACTGCATTTCCCTTTCCTTCAGCCGTGTAAGTATAAGAACGTGCCCAATAAGTACGATAAGAAGAAAATGCCCAATTTCCAACAAATTCCTCTGCTGCTGATTTTGTTTCGGGCAAATTCTTTATAAGAAACATTTTTTTTTCTGTTCCTGTCAAGCACCACTTTGCATGGTCGATATCAAACACCAAATGTTTTGATTCATTTACTTCATAAGGGTCATTTTTCAGTGTACTACTAATATTTGCAGTAACCTTTGCCGCCATACGTTCCAAATAAATAGTTGTTTTACTTGTAGATTGTCTGGCATCGTCTTCCGAATCAAAATATTCCTCCGGCTTAGTTGGCGTAGCTGTTACTAATTTCCCCGATTCATCATAATACACTGAATTATTCATTGTAAAATACCCATCACTATCTTTTACATTGCCGCGTTCCTGATGTAATACTTGGGGCAACGGATTACGCTGGTCACCCGTGTTTTGAGGATTAGCGTACGCCATCACATAGGAAGGAGTTTCCGTAATTGCCGGATTAAGGGTTACCTGTACCACACCTTGAAACATATGCGTTGCACCTAGTTCATCCTTTTTGTTCACTGGCGTCATCGCATCCAATTTCTCTTTATCAACCAATGAATTACCTACTACAATACCATTTTTATTATAGAATACGAACAATAGACTATTAATATCATTTTCACCAATAACATCGTCTTTACCATTTGTGCCCGGATCAAATTCTTCATCACCAGTAGCAAAACCACGGCTGCCCATTCCATTACCTGCCATAGCCACACTAATCTTAGCATAAACCACACCATCTTCCGGAACGACAAAACCATTGTCTTTCTCAATCTCATTATCAGAACATCCCACCATAGCCAAGGCTGCCAATGCTCCAAATAAAAAACTTCTCTTCTTCATAATCATAGAATGTATTAATAAGTTAGTAAATTCCTTTTGTCTTTAGTTCTCCCCCAACGCGCGAAGTTCCTCCAGTGCCTTGCGCGCCTTCCCAGCCTCGGGGCCATCACCCGCTTTTTGCAGATAACGTGCGGCCGATTCGGCATCCTTTCTCAGCAAAGCGGCATTCGCGGCATTCAGATTCGCCACCGCATCATCCGGATAGACCTTCACTGCCGTCTCCATCACACGGATAAAGTCTTCGCTTCCAGCCTCGTAGCTTTGTGCGGCAATATAGAACTCGTTCAGACTCAGTTTCTGAGGATCGCTCACCACCAGACGGCGGATTTCCTCCACATCACTGAACTGACGGATCACATAGTCCACCCGGTAATCCGAATGGCGAAGACCCGGATAAACCTCGGCAAGCAAGGTACGGTAGTCCGCAGGATAAGTGGATCTTATCTTCCATTCCTTGGCATCCGGCTTCAAGTCACCGTCAATAATCGCCAGAATAGCATCCCGGTTCTTCAACGACGAGCCTGCCACGTATTCACGCAAGCCTGCCCAGTCCTCCGCCTCCCACGAAGTTTTGATGAAGTCCTTCGGAAAAGCATACAATTTCTCCACATGGCTCTTCAGCGAGAGGGTACGCCCGCGTGCCAAACGCTCGTTGGCGGCATACGAACCTTCGGGAGACGCGAATCCTTGATGCTCAGCGAAGTCAGGGTGATATCCTTGTCCTGACGCACGGAGTCTATCGTGGCACGGATCTTCGCCAGTTCGACAGCGTTGCCGCGGTAGTCCGCACGGATCTCGGTCACATTCACCGGGAAGTCGATGTAGGCACGGCCCTGAAGGTCACGACTCTTCACTGTCTCGGCGGCAGGAGTGATATAGGCAAGATCCGGAGCCCAGATGATTTCTTTCACCGGCTCGGTGTAGGAGGCAAGCAGGTTGCTGCCCTCATCCAGAATATCGGAACAACAGCCATAGATGCGTGAGGTTATTTTCAGCTCGGAACCGTCCATCCAGCCGGTGTAGGCACAGAGGCGGTGTAGGGCAATGAAGAGGGACAATCCTTGACGCGGAAACTATGCTCGGAGGCTCCTGTCAGCTGGCTCTTTCCCTCGCGTACATAATACAGATAACGGTTGCGGCCGTAAATGCCCACCGAAGGGAGCTCCACGGAGTCTGTGCCATGAACCACATACGGAGTAAGAACCACTGCACGATTGGAAGACGGACGGACCTCCGAAAGATCCAGCGTCATCAGCACAGAGAGTGAGTCCTCCGGAGTATGAGTAAGGGTGGCGCCACTCACTTTCAGGCCGGACAAACTCTGAACGGAAGCGTCTTGAACGGATACCGCCTGCGCGGAGGCGGTCAATGCACCGCAACAAAGCAAAACAGCCAGTGCGGAAAGACTAGTGTTTATACGATTTTTCATACGTTCCTCCTTTCTTTAGAATATATAAACCAGACTCAGCGCTGCCTTTGTGGGACCATAGTAGTTGTGGTGACGATCCTCTTCCGTCTTCTTGCCGCAACCGGCACACTGATAGGTGTCATAACGGGTGTAGGAGTATCCCAGACCGATCTCAGCTTCCAGATTCCAATGACGACCCAACATCCAGGCATACCCGTAGGTCACACCGCCACCTACAAACCAACCTTGGAAGCGCTCGTCACTTAAACGGGAAACATGGGTGCCCAGAAAATGAATGCTGTTATTCAGCCCACCCACATTGAACTGACCGCCATGTGCCTCCATACCCAAAAAGTGTCCGCCAAAACGCTGGCAGAACCAGTAGCGTGCTTCGGGCTGCAGCATCCAGTGCTTCCACCGACGCTCATGAGACATGGTCCAACCGTTGAAATTGCCGGACACATCCAGTGTCCATCGGGAAGAGAGACCCACTTCCGCTCCTATATTGATAGTTGCGGTGGCGTCATAAAGGAGATTGCTCTTCAAGGCAAAGTCCTGAGCTTTCACAAAAGGACTGCAAAAAAGCAGAAGCGAAAGCAGAAAAACATACTGTTTAAGTTTCATCCGATCTATCGTTTATACTATTTTTTTACCATCTCTTTTTATC
>NZ_BAKM01000057.1 GCF_000614185.1 Phocaeicola sartorii JCM 17136 = DSM 21941
GGCGGTGCGTACGGGACTCGAACCCGTGACCCCATGCGTGACAGGCATGTATTCTAACCAACTGAACTAACGCACCAATATTTCATTTTGTCTTCCTTTCAACGCTTTCTCTCTCGATTGCGGGTGCAAAGGTACGCATTATTTTTAAATGTGCAAGCGTTTTGGCAAAAACCATGCAAAAATATTTTCCAAGCACCTCTTCCATCTCTCCCCTCAAATTACGATATTGTTATTATTTTAATCTTTTTCTTAAACTTCTTGTTAGAATATTTAGCTTATTGGCAATAATTCGCTATTTTTGCGCACTCAATAGATTAAAATCGGAAATAAGGGAAAAAGATGAATACAACTGCAAAATTATTGTTGCACTGTCCAGACCAACCGGGCATTTTGGCAGAAGTAACAAACTTTATTACAATTAATAGAGGTAATATTATCTACTTGGACCAATATGTGGATCATGTAGAAAATATATTTTTATGCGTATAGAATGGGAAATAAAGGATTTCTTTATTCCTAAAGATAAAATAGAAGATTACTTCGAAACATTATATGCCCAGAAATATGGAATGAAATTCCGTCTTTACTTCTCGGATGTAAAGCCAAAGATGGCCATATTTGTGTCCAAGCTGTCCCATTGCCTGTTCGACATGCTGGCACGCTACACCGCCGGAGAATGGAATGTGGAAATACCACTGATTATAAGCAACCATCCCGACCTGCAGCATGTGGCAGAACGCTTCGGCATTCCTTTCTATCTCTTCCCCATTACCAAAGAAAACAAGATGGAACAGGAAAAGGCTGAAATGGAGTTGCTGGCCAAACACAACATCAACTTCATTGTGCTGGCACGCTATATGCAAGTGATCTCCGAACAAATGATTGAAGCATATCCCAACCGCATCATCAACATACACCACTCTTTCCTTCCCGCATTCATTGGGGCTAAGCCTTATCATGCAGCTTTTGAACGAGGAGTGAAAATCATTGGTGCCACCAGCCATTATGTCACCACCGAACTGGATGCCGGACCGATTATTGAACAGGATGTAGTGCGCATCACACACAAGGACACCGTACAGGAACTGGTCAGTAAAGGTAAAGATTTGGAAAAAATAGTCCTTTCTCGCGCTGTCCGGAAACATATTGAACGAAAAGTATTGGCTTATAAAAATAAAACAGTTATCTTTAGCTGATGAAAATTGCTGTCGTAAAATATAATGCAGGAAATATTTACTCCGTAGACTATGCTTTGAAGCGTCTTGGAGTAGAAGCAACCATCACTTCCGACAAGGAAACACTGATGAGTGCCGACAAAGTCATCTTCCCCGGTGTGGGCGAAGCTGAAACAACCATGAACCATCTCCGGAAAAACCGGCTGGATGAAGTGATCAAAAATCTAAAGCAGCCCGTGCTAGGTATCTGCCTGGGAATGCAACTGATGTGCCGGCACTCTGAAGAAGGAAATGCCGACTGTCTGGGCATCTTTGATACAGATGTAAAATTGTTCTGCCCCACACGGCACGAGGACAAAGTGCCGCACATGGGATGGAACACCCTGACCCATACACGCAGCGACCTGTTCAAAGGGTTCATCAAAGAGGAATTTGTGTACTTTGTACATAGTTTCTACGTACCTCTGAACGAGTTCACGGCAGCACAAACGGATTATATCCTCCCCTATAGTTCGGCCTTGCACAAAGATAATTTCTATGCGACACAGTTCCATCCTGAAAAGAGCGGAGCCGTGGGCGAACGAATCCTGAGGAACTTTTTAGAATTGTGAACCGTTACATTATATATAATAATGTATAAGAAGAAATAGATATGATAGAGTTAATTCCTGCCATCGACATTATTGATGGCAAATGCGTCCGTCTTTCTCAAGGAGATTATAACACCCGGAAAGTGTATAACGAAAATCCGGTTGAAGTAGCCAAAGAGTTTGAGGCTCATGGCATTCATCGTCTGCACGTTGTCGATTTGGATGGAGCAGCTTCACACCATGTTGTGAATTACCGTGTACTGGAACAAATCGCCAGCCGTACTTCTCTGATCATTGATTTCGGAGGAGGGATAAAGACAGACGAGGACTTGGTCATCGCTTTTGATAATGGCGCACAAATGGTAACCTTGGGCAGTGTAGCTGTAAAAAATCCCGAACTTTTCAAGAAATGGCTGGAACAATACGGAAACGAGAAAATCATTCTGGGAGCTGACGTAAAGGAAAACAGAATTTCCGTCAATGGCTGGAAAGAGGAAAGCCAACAGGAACTGATTCCTTTTTTGAAAGATTATACCAAAGAAGGTATTTTCAAAGTGTTGTGTACCGACATCAGCCGTGACGGAATGTTGCAAGGGCCTTCCGTTGAATTATATCAGCAAATTCTGAAGGAATTTCCGGACATGCATCTGATAGCCAGCGGAGGAGTAAGCTGCATACAGGATATTATCAACCTGGAAATAGCCAAAGTCCCGGCAGTTGTTTTCGGAAAGGCGTTATACGAGGGAAAAATCACACTGAAGGAACTAAACCGTTTCATGTAAAAGCAAATTATGTTAGCAAAAAGAATCATACCTTGCCTGGACATCAAAGACGGGCAAACCGTAAAGGGAACCAACTTCGTAAACTTACGTCAGGCAGGTGACCCCGTAGAACTGGGACGCGCCTACAGTGAGCAAGGAGCTGATGAACTGGTCTATCTTGACATCACTGCCAGCCATGAAGGACGCAAAACTTTTACCGATTTGGTAAAACGGGTAGCGGCTAATATCAACATCCCCTTTACCGTGGGAGGAGGCATCAACGAACTAAGCGACGTAGACCGACTGCTGAGCGCGGGAGCCGACAAAGTATCCATTAACTCATCGGCCATCCGCAACCCGGACTTAGTGGATGAGATTGCCAAACATTTTGGTTCACAGGTGTGTGTGGTAGCCATTGACGCCAAGCAGACCGGAACGAATTGGAAATGCTACTTGAACGGTGGCCGGATTGAAACGGACAAATGCCTGTTTGACTGGGCCAAAGAGGTAAATAATCGTGGCGCAGGCGAAATACTCTTCACCAGCATGAACCACGACGGAGTCAAAAACGGCTACGCCAACGAAACCCTCTCCACTTTGGCTGATTCACTGACTATCCCTGTCATCGCATCAGGCGGCGCCGGGTGCATGGAACATTTCCGCGATACATTTGTAAACGGAAAAGCGGACGCTGCATTAGCTGCCAGCGTTTTTCATTTCGGAGAGATTAAAATTCCCGAATTAAAACAGTATCTTTGCAAGCAGGGAATTAATGTGAGATTATAACTTTGTTTTTAATCGCATCAAAATCTGTTCCCGTTGCCATCCCTAAACAAGATGAAGAACCGGCAAACGGTCTTCAGATACTCCATTCCACAGAGAATGACGATGCTGATGATTTTTTAAACAAGTTCTATACAACACGGATTATATAACAATAAAAATATAGGAAAATGGATTTGAATTTCGAAAAAATGAACGGGCTGATCCCCGCCATCATACAAGACAACAGCACTAACAAAGTACTGATGCTAGGGTTTATGAATGAAGAAGCATACCGGAAAACAGTGGAAACCGGCAAAGTCACCTTCTTCAGCCGCACCAAGAACCGTCTGTGGACAAAAGGGGAGGAAAGCGGAAATTTCCTGAATGTAGTTTCCATGAAAGAGGATTGTGACAAGGACACCTTGCTGATTAAAGCAAACCCTGCAGGTCCCGTATGCCATACCGGAACAGACACCTGCTGGGGAGAAGAAAACAAAGAGGACATCATGTTCCTGAAAGAATTACAGGATTTCATTGACAAACGTCATGAGGAAATGCCCGCTGGTTCTTACACCACCAGCCTGTTCGAATCCGGTATCAACAAAATGGCACAGAAAGTAGGCGAAGAAGCTGTGGAAACAGTTATTGAAGCCTGCAACGGAACCGATGAACGACTTATCTATGAAGGAGCCGATCTGATATACCATATAATAGTACTGCTCACCTCAAAAGGGTATCGCATCGAAGACCTTGCCCGTGAATTGAAAGAACGTCATAGCGCTACGTGGAAAAAACACTAAAATGATGGACGGGCCTCTCATTCGATATAAAAACGTACACATCAACCAACAAGAATTAAGCGTATTGGAAGATGTGAATCTGGAACTGGACAAAGGGGAATTTGTTTACCTCATCGGAAAAGTCGGCTCCGGAAAGACGTCATTGCTGAAAACGATTTACGGCGAACTGGACATACAGTCGGGAGAAGCCGAGGTGCTGGGCTACAACATGACTGACATCAAGCGAAAACATATTCCCGAACTGCGCCGCCGTCTGGGCATTGTCTTCCAAGATTTCCAGTTGCTGACAGACCGCACCGTACACGCCAATCTCAGCTTTGTGCTACGCGCTACCGGATGGACAAACAAAGCAACCATCAAGGCACGCATCGAAGAAGTATTGGACCAAGTGGGAATGACCGGCAAAGGATACAAAATGCCCAACGAACTGTCGGGCGGTGAGCAGCAACGCATCGTTATCGCCCGCGCCATCCTGAACCGGCCGGACATTATACTGGCCGACGAACCGACCGGCAACCTGGACACAGAAACAGGCCGCAAAATTGTAGAGCTTCTGAAATCCATCTGTGCCACAGGTTCAGCCATCGTGATGACCACCCATAATCTGCACCTCTTGTCAGAGTATCCGGGAGTTGTCTATCGCTTCGAAAACCATCATATTAAAGAAGTGACAAACGAATACTGCACTTTTTCTCGCTAAAATGCTGATTTTTGCAGTCTTATTTGTATATTTGCACGCTAATTATCAATATAGGAACAATTAAAATACGAAACGAAAAATGAAAGTTTTAAAGTTTGGAGGTACTTCGGTAGGTTCTGCACAAAGAATGAAAGAAGTAGCCAAATTAATTACCGACGGTGAACAGAAAATTGTTGTACTTTCAGCCATGTCTGGAACTACAAACACGTTGGTTGAAATTTCGGATTATCTGTATAAGAAAAATCCCGAAGGTGCGAATGAAATCATTAACAGACTGGAGGCTAAATACAAACAGCATGTTAATGAACTTTATTCTACTGACGAGTATAAACAGAAAACACAGGGATTCATAAAGGCACAGTTCGATTATATTCGTTCGTATACAAAAGATATTTTCACACTGTTCGAAGAAAAAGTAATCCTGGCACAAGGAGAGCTGATCTCTACCAACATGGTCACCAACTATTTACAGGAACAGGGAGTCAATGCTATTCTGCTTCCGGCACTGGAGTTCATGCGCACGGACAAAAACTCGGAACCCGATCCCGTATATATTAAGGAGAAACTGGCCGCACAGCTGGAGATACATCCGGATGCTGAAATCTATATCACGCAAGGATTTATCTGCCGTAACGCCTACGGTGAAATTGACAACTTGCAACGTGGTGGAAGCGACTATACCGCATCACTGATCGGTGCCGCTGTAAATGCCTCCGAAATCCAGATATGGACAGACATTGACGGTATGCACGATAACGACCCGCGCATTGTGGACAAAACTTCTCCCGTACGCCACCTGCATTTCGAAGAAGCTGCCGAGCTGGCCTACTTTGGCGCGAAAATTCTGCACCCCACCTGCATACAGCCTGCCAAATATGCCAATATTCCCGTCCGTCTGCTTAATACAATGGAACCAGCAGCTCCGGGCACATTGATTTCCAACGATACGGAAAAAGGTAAAATCAAAGCGGTTGCCGCCAAAGACAATATCACTGCCATCAAGATCAAATCGAGCCGCATGTTGCTGGCCCACGGCTTCTTGCGCAAAGTATTCGAAATCTTTGAGAGCTATCAGACTTCCATCGACATGATCTGTACTTCAGAAGTCGGCGTTTCCGTATCCATTGATAACACCAAGCACCTGAATGAAATATTGGATGACTTGAAGAAATATGGTACAGTAACCGTAGACAAGGATATGTGCATCATCTGTGTTGTCGGTGACTTGGAATGGGAAAATGTAGGTTTTGAGGCCAAAGCGCTGGACGCCATGCGCGACGTACCGGTACGTATGATCTCATTCGGCGGTAGCAACTACAATATTTCTTTCCTGATCCGTGAAGAAGACAAGAAAAAAGCATTGCAGTCATTAAGCGATCATTTATTCAACAATAAATAATTTCTACTGTAGGGGCGGATTGAATCCGCCCGAATGCATCTCACTGTATAAAGTAGGTGTTTTCGGGTGAATTTAATTCGCTCCTGCTCATAATAACAAAATACAATATGAAAGGAACATTCCCCGTAAACAAGTTCAGAGAGTTGGAGACTCCCTTCTACTATTACGATGTCAATGTGCTGCGAGAAACCTTGTCGTGCATCAATAAGGAAGCCGGCAAATACAATAATTTCTGCGTGCATTACGCTGTGAAGGCCAATGCCAACCACAAAGTTCTGACAATTATCCGCGAAAGCGGTCTGGGAGCCGACTGTGTAAGTGGCGGAGAAATCCGCGCAGCCATTAAGGCCGGATTCCCGACAAACAAAATAGTCTATGCAGGCGTAGGCAAGACAGACTGGGAAATTAACCTGGGATTGGATTATGATATCTTCTGCTTCAACGTAGAGTCTGTACCCGAACTGGAAATCATCAACGAACTGGCTGCCGCCAAAGGCAAGACAGCCCGTGTAGCTTTCCGTATCAACCCGAATGTAGGTGCGCATACCCATGCAAATATCACCACCGGACTGGCTGAGAACAAATTCGGTATCAGCATGGAAGATATGAACAAAGTGATTGATATGGCCGAAACACTGCCTCATGTAAAATTTGTAGGCTTACACTTCCACATCGGTTCTCAGATTCTGGATATGGGTGATTTTGTGGCCTTGTGCAACCGTGTAAACGAGCTACAGGAAAAACTATATGCCCGCCAAATCATAGTAGAGCATATCAATGTAGGCGGCGGCCTGGGTATAGATTACTCCCACCCCAACCGTCAGGCCATCCCCAACTTCGCGGAATACTTTGCCACCTATCACAAGCATTTGAAACTACGCCCCCAACAGACTTTACATTTCGAACTGGGACGTGCTGTGGTAGGACAGTGCGGCAGCCTCATCAGCAAAGTGATTTACGTCAAGCAAGGAACCAACAAACAATTCGCCATTCTGGATGCCGGCATGACCGACTTGATTCGTCCTGCCCTTTATCAGGCATATCACAAAATAGAGAACATCACTTCGGAAGAACCCATAGAAGCATACGATGTGGTAGGTCCTATCTGCGAATCATCCGACGTATTCGGCAAAGCCATCGACTTGAACAAAGCACACCGTGGCGACCTCTTCGCCCTCCGCTCAGCAGGAGCGTATGGTGAAATCATGGCATCGGCTTACAATTGCCGTACATTGCCCAAAGGATATACTTCGGAAGAGTTAGTATAAACCAACTGCTTTGGATATAAAGAAACGGCGGCGCTTTATGTATAAAGCGCCGCCGTTTCTTTATCTATCTCCCGGAATAAAATCTTCTTTTATAAACTCATCATACACACGTTGCGGATGATCTGCTTTGGAGAATCCATTATTACCAAAATTCAGTTCACGAAACTTCTTCAGTTTCAAGTTACCTTCCGCATACTCACGCAAGGTTTTCTGCTTACCTCCCAATATGGAACTATCCAGTACCTCGCATTCCAATAAATTTTCCTTCGGAGTAAAATATTCACGAAAGCATCCTTTTAACATTAAATTATAATTAAAATTGGACTTTTGAATAAATAAAGAATATTCACCCTGCCACAATTCAATTATTTGCTGTATTTTTGCACGTTTTTAATACAGATCATGCATGGAACTATTCACCATAGATACAATCTTACCGGCTGTTTCGGGAGTCCTGTTCACCGCACAGGCCATTTACCATTTAGGGCTATATAGCAAACTATACACTCACAGTAAAGAAACAGCATATACCACCGATGTAAAAACCGAAAATCCTCCGCTGTCTGTCATCATCGTAGCAAAAGACGCTGCCGGTGAATTACAAGAAAACCTTCCATTCATTTTAGAGCAAGACTATCCGGAATTCGAAGTGATTGTGATTTACGACCGCTCGGCGGATGATTGTGACGACACCTTGAAATTACTGGAAGACAAATACCCTCATCTCTATCATACCTTTATCCCCGAAAGCGCACGCTATATCAGTCATAAGAAGCTGGGAATAACAATGGGCATCAAAGCCAGCCGTCATGAATGGCTGGTGTTTACCGAACCCAATTGCCGGCCGCAAAGCAATCAATGGCTGAAACAGATGGCACGCAATTTCACACCTGCCACCGAAATCGTTTTAGGATACAGCAACTACGAAAAAGTACCGGGATGGCTGAATAAGAAAATCACTTTCGACACGTTGCTGAACTCGATGCGTTATTTGGGTATGGCCGTTTCCGGACATCCCTATATGGGTACAGGACGGAATCTGGCTTATCGGAAAGCGCTGTACTACAAGCAGAAAGGATTTGCCTCCCACCTGAATCTGCAACGCGGAGAGGATGATTTGTTCATCAATGAAACGGCCCATGCGCACAATACACGAGTCGAGTCCAGCCCCGAAAGCCTGATGCGAATCGCAATGCCCAAATATAAAAGAATATGGTGTGAGGAGAAAATAAGCTATGCGGCTACCAGCCGGTTGTTCAAGGGAGCAGCCCGTCATATCATGGGACTCGAAACTTGCAGCAGGCTGTTGTTTTATGCGGCCATCATCGCCACTATGACCGTCAGTATTCTTTCCCATCAATGGATTATTTTAGGTATTGCCGTTTTGTTGTGGGCAACCCGTTTCATGATGCAACTGATTGTTTTCAGAAAAACCGCCAAAGTTCTTGGTGAGCGGAAGTTCTGCGCATTACTCCCTGTTTTCGATTTTCTTCAACCCGTATGGAATGGGGTATTCAAACTACAACGCAAGTTCAGACGGAAAAATGAGTTTATGAGAAAATAAAAAGAGAATGAAACCAGACAATCAAACAGTTCCTCCTCCACATAATCACTGCCTGCAAAAGAAACGGAAGAGCATTCATTGCGAAATTTAACAGGATTACTCCGATTTCTATCCCCAAACGTTGCCGAACTCTTTTTATTTTACTATGTTTGCAACTATCGAAATGTACAGTTCCGAAATGGGCATTTCGGAACTGTACATTTCGATAATAGTTAAAACATTGATTATATGAAGTTCTATAACCGAGAAAAAGAAATTAAGTTGCTGGCTAAGATACAAGAAGCCGCAGAAGAGAATGCTCAAATGGTAACCCTGATGGGGCGCAGACGAATTGGGAAGACGAAACTTCTATTTCATGCCACCCAAGACACTCCTACCCTATATTTCTTCGTTGCCCGTAAAGCCGAGCCATTATTGTGCCGAGACTTTATAGATGAAATAACTTCAGTACTCCAGTTGCCCATTTATGGTGAGATTCAAGACTTCAGAACTATATTCCAACTGCTAATGGACTATTCTAAAACAATGAAATTCAATTTAGTCATTGATGAATTTCAGGAGTTTTATACAATCAATCCATCTGTTTACAGCGATATGCAGCATCTTTGGGATAGAAATAAAGACGACAGTCACATTTGTTTATTTCTATGCGGTTCCATCTATTCATTAATGCATCGAATTTTTGAAGGCAATCATGAACCGTTATTCGGCAGAGCCACCCAACAGATTTTCCTAAAGCCTTTTAGTACCATCACACTTAAACAAATATTATCAGAGAATAACCCCGGATACACTTCTGAGGATTTATTAGCATTCTATACCTTCACCGGTGGAGTAGCAAAATATGTAGAATTATTCGTTGATAACAAAGCTTTGACACATCATAAAATGATAAAATTGATGTGTCAGGAAAATTCTCCTTTCCTTTCAGAAGGCAAGAATATATTAATCGAAGAATTTGGCAAAGAGTACACCATCTATTTCTCTATCTTATCATGCATAGCCAACGGCTTCACAGCTAGGACAGCCATAGAAAGTTATTTACAACGTGAAATTGGAGGATATCTAACCCGTTTGGAAAACGATTTCAATATCATAAAGAAACGTATTCCCATGTTCAGCAAAGCAGAAAACCGCAATGTACGATACGAAATAGAAGACAATTTTCTCCGCTTCTGGTTCCGTTTTTTCTATAAATATATTCGCTATATCGAGGCGGGTGCATTAGAGAAACTACAGGAAATCATCATAAGGGACTATCCTACCTTCAGTGGTCATGCTCTGGAAGAATATTTCAAGTGCAGATTTCGCGAGAAAGGCGAATTTACCGCTTTGGGAGGTTATTGGAATAGAAAGGGAGAGGATGAAATCGACCTGATCGCTTTAGATGAAATTGAAAAAAAGGCAGTTGTTGCAGAAATCAAGCGGAACAGACAGAATATCAAGATGGATACATTGATGTTGAAAGGAACAGCTATTCAAAAAGAGTTGAAGGGGTATTCGGTAGAATATAGAGGATTGGATATGGAGGATATGTAGACAGCAAATCACCCTAATCATAGTAAAATCCCTTATTTATAGACATTCCGGCAAACATGTCATTTTTTGAAGGAGACGAAATGCCAAAGTCAGGAAAAAAGAGTCCAATGTTATCATTCATACACTGATTTAAATTATCTTTGCAGATAAGAAATCGTATTACAAGAGCATCTTGCAAATAGAGACAGACTGACAATATGAAAAGATCAATAAAACATTTGCCCAAACGCACGCAGGAAGAACTGGCGGTGCTACAGGAGTTGATATTGAAATATCTCGTGAATGTGCGTATGATTATCCTGTATGGGAGTTATGCGCGCGGAGAGCACGTCATCTGGGATGAAACATACGATGAACACGGAGTGCTTACCTACTACCAGAGTGATTTGGATATTCTGGTGATATGTGATACTGGCGATGTAAATAAAGCCGAGAATCATGCGCGTACCTATATCCTCCCAAAGTATGAGATGCGAATGGAAGGAAGGCGGCATCCGGCACCTCCGCAAATTATTGTGGAAAACACAGTGGGCATAAACCGGGCAATAAGGAAAAGCATTATTTCTTTTATGAGATAATAAAAGATGGCATTCTGTTTTATGACGACGGCATGTTCCAGTTTGGCAAACCGAAGAGGTTGCCGTATCGGGAAATCAAGCAATATGCAAGGGAAGAATATGAAGGATGTTTTGATATGGCAGAAAGTTTTTTAAAATCCGGTCATACCGCCTGCAAAGATAGTAATTTTAAATATGGCTCATTTGAATTGCATCAGGCCTGTGAACGCTTCTATAAAACGTATTTGCTTGTTCATAGCGCCACTCGCCCTAAATCTCATAAACTGGAGGTAATGGGAGCGATGGCAAAGAGCCGTTCACGAGAGTTCGCGAATGTGTTTCCAATAAATACCCCCGAGGAGAAAGAGGCGTTTGATAAATTATGTCGTGCGTATATCGAAGCACGATACAGCCGGGATTTCACCGTCAGCAAAGACCAATATGAGTATATGCTGACACGTACCGAGATGCTGCGCAAGGTGACTATCCGTGAGTGCACTGCACGCATGGCATATTATGACAAGATGATAGAGAAAGAGGAGAAAAGAAAAGGATAAAAATCAAAGAGAATCATCCGCATTCGTGGATAAAAAGAAAAGCATCTCTTTTTTGTGTTGATTTATCCGCAGTTTGCAAATAGTTACAATCATACGTTATTCAGTACTACGGCTGTTTTTGATGCTTATCAAAGGATTTGGGCAGGAGGTGTACTTGCTATGGACTTATATGGCCAATTCAATAGCAGCCACACACCCTGGACTTTGCGAGAGGAACTGGGTAGCGGAGCAGACCGGATGCGCGGCTACTATGGCGGTCGCTACATAGACTCCAATCAGATGACAGTACAGATGGAGTTAAGACAACACATCTATGGCAGACTGGGATGTGTGGCATGGATAGGCGGAGGCACAGTTTTTCCTTCATCCAGCAAGTTAAGGCTTGCACACATATTACCCAATTATGGATTAGGCTTGAGGTTTGAATTCAAACATCATGTAAATATCCGCATTGATTATGGTTTTGGAAAAGAAACCGGAGGATTTGTGTTTCAATTTGCAGAAGCATTCTGATAGTTGAAGAATTGGTGGAATTACCTATGAAACTATTCCAGATATTTTAATGGGAAAAAGTCACCGGATAAAATCAAGAAAAAAGTAAGTTAACTTCATGGGCAAAGTAAGTTAACTTCATTGCCCAACTAAGTTAACTTACTTTGCCCATGAAGTTAACTTACTTGCTTATTCAAAACGAATAGACTTTGCCGGATGAATACGCGTCACCAAATAGGACGGTCCGATAAGCATCAATACCGACACCAACAACGTACAGACATTCAATAGCAGATAAATCCAGATATTGAATTCAACAGGAACCCGATCTACATAATAAGTGGCAGGGTCCAGCTTGAGAAGATGAAATTGAGACTGGATGAAGCACAATGCCACCCCGATGATATTCCCCCATAACATCCCCCTGCCTATCAAAAATACGGAGAAACTGAGGAATATCTTACGAATGGCCAAATTATCAGCACCCAATGCCTTCAGTACCCCGATCATATTGGTACGCTCCAAAATGATAATCAGCAGACCCGATATCATGGTGAATCCGGCCACCCCCGTCATGAGAAACAGGATGACCCACACATTCATATCCAGCAAATCCAGCCATGCAAATATCTGAGGATTGGCTTCTTCCACCGTCTGAGTATAGTAAGTACCCCCGTATGCATCCACCTGCGTATCCACCCGGATACGGATTTCCTCTTTCACCGGCTCCAACCGACCATACTCATTCACTGCCAGTTCTACACCGCTCACCTGCCCTTTCCGCCAACTATTCAAACGGTTCACCGTATATAAGTCGGTTATCAGGAACAAATCATCGTATGCGGAAAAATTGGTCTGATAGATGCCTGCGACAGTAAGCCGACGGGCACGCACATTGTCCTCTATATAATAGGTATAGATTTTATCACCCAGCTTCAGATGAAGTTTGTCGGCAATGGTGCGGGACACCAGTACCCTATTGGTAGAGACCGTATCCGAAAAAGCCGGGATTTCCCCCTCTTGCAAATGATGCTTCAAAAACTTCCAGTCGTATTCATGAGCAACACCTTTCAGCACCATTCCCTGAAAACTGTCGTCTGTCATAATCATCCCCGGCTTGGTGGAATAGCGCTGCACGTGCTTCACTCCGTCCAGTGTCTTCAACAGATGGAGCAAGCTGTCGTTGGCAACGATGGGAACTGTCTGATAAGATTGCTGGGAGTCGAAATTGGTTATCATGATATCGGAACCCAAGCCCACCACCTTGTCGCGTACCTCATGCTTGAAGCCGATCACCACCGCTACCGACACAATCATGACGGCCAGCCCGATGGCTATGCCCAGCATAGCAATGCGGACGGCAGGCTTGGACACCTCTTTTCCACCCTCATTGCTGCGATAGATGCGTCTGGCAATAAAGAGCTTCCAGTCCATATCAGTCTTCCACTCTTCCGGGATATGCTTCCAATGCCTTACGCAGTACGAACAGCGCACGGACCAGATCCTCTTTCTTCAACACGTAGGCAATACGCACCTCGTTGCGGCCCGCACCCGGAGTGGTATAGAATCCGGCAGCCGGAGCCATCATGACCGTTTCGCCCTCATAGTTGAATTCCGACAGACACCATGCACAGAACTTTTCACTGTCGTCCACCGGCAATTTGGCAACCGTATAGAAGGCTCCCATCGGTATGGGTGAATAAACGCCCGGAATGCGGTTCAACCCATCAATCAGGCACTTACGGCGTTCCACGTATTCGTCATACGTCTCGCGTGTGTATTCTTCGGGGGCATCCAATGAAGCTCGGCAGCAATCTGACCGATCAAAGGAGGACTCAGACGTGCCTGGCAGAATTTCATGACGGCATTTCTCACTTCCTTATTCTTGGTAATCAACGCACCGATACGGATACCACATTCGGAATAACGCTTGGACACCGAGTCAATCAGCACCACATTTTCTTCGATACCTTCCAAGTGACAGGCAGAAATATAAGGAGAGCCGGTATAGATAAACTCGCGGTAAACTTCATCCGAAAACAGATAGAGATCATACTTCTTCACCATGTCACGAATCTGGTTCATCTCGCGACGGGTATACAGGTAACCGGTCGGATTATTCGGATTACAAATCAGAATAGCTTTTGTGCGTTCGTTTATCAACTCCTCGAACTTCTCCACTTTCGGCAGGGAGAACCCTTCCTCTATGGTAGTCGTCACCGTGCGGATCACAGCTCCGGCCGAAATGGCAAATGCCATATAGTTGGCGTAGGCAGGCTCCGGCACAATGATCTCATCCCCCGGATTCAGACAACTCAGAAAAGCGAACAGCACCGCCTCCGAGCCTCCGGTAGTGATGATGATATCATCAGCAGATAAATTGATATCATACTTTTTATAATAACCCACCAGTTTCTCGCGGTAACTGCGGTATCCCTGGCTGGGACTATATTCCAAAACGGTACGGTCAATATTACGAATCGCATCAAGGGCCGCTCGCGGAGTGGGCAGGTCGGGCTGACCGATATTCAGGTGATAGACATGAATTCCTCTCTGTTTTGCAGCATCGGCCAGCGGTGCCAATTTGCGAATTGGCGATGCGGGCATCTCGTTTCCTCTGATGGATATTATTGGCATAATGTTATAAAAATTATTTAATCGAAGTGCAAAGATAGACTTTCGCAACCAACCGAGCAAACAATTAATTAAGAATTTAAATCTTTGTTATCTTAATGCGCATTTTTTAGGGTTATTAAAAAAAAACATGTAAGTTTGTTCCAGTAAAACAAAGCAAAATAACAAATGAATCTATACCTGATAACATTCCAGTCCGCCTTGAACAGAATTGAATCTGTATATGATTGCCATAAAGATTTATTTGTGGAAATCGAGAAGTTTTTCACGCTTCATCTGGTACCTTATACAGAGGCTGCAAGTATTCCGGCAGATGCCTACCGTATGGCTTTCATCGCTTCGGGCGGAGTAGAAAAGATAGTCACACAGCACTTCGAGCTACTTCCCTATCCTATCCATCTGCTGACCGACGGACAGCAAAATTCACTGGCCGCTTCCTTGGAAATCGCCACATGGATACGCAACAAAGGGATGAAAGTACATATCATCCACGGCACCATCCCCAACATGGTGAAGCAACTGATAGACCACCACAAGGCTTTTGCCGCCCAGCGAGAAGTGAGAGGGAAACGAATCGGAGTGGTGGGATATTCTTCCCCATGGCTGGTGGCCAGCAATGTAGATTATCTGCTTGCCAAGCGCCGCTGGGGAGTGGAATTCATTGATATCCCCATGGAGGAGGTGTACTGCCTGTTTTATCAGATAAAGGATGATGATATAGGATATGAGGCGTCCGTATTCGCCAACCGTGCCATTGCCTGCCGGGAAGGGACTCCGGAAGACCTGCTGAAAGCCATGCGGCTTTACCGGGCGGTGAAAATTATCTGTGAGAAGAAAAAGCTGGATGCAGTGACCCTCTCCTGCTTCTCACTGATTGAGAAATTAGGAACTACCGGATGCCTGGCGCTTGCCTTGCTGAACGACGATGGCATTCCGGCCGGATGTGAAGGAGACTTGCAATCCATTTTCACCCTGCTCATCGCCAAAACCCTGACCGGACAGGCAGGATTTATGGCCAACCCGGCATTCATCAATGACGACCTGAACGAAATAGTGGTAGCCCATTGTACGATTGCCACCCAAATGGTGGACCGGTTTATCATCCGGAATCATTTTGAGACGGAAAGCGGGATAGCCATACAGGGTATTCTGCATCCGGGAGGCATCACGATGATAAAATGCGCCGGAGAATGCCTGGACGAGTATTTCGTATCCACCGGCCAGCTGATAGAGAACACCAACTATATCAATGCCTGCCGCACGCAGGTGAGAATCAAACTGGACAAACCCGTAGACTACTTTATGCGTAATCCTTTGGGCAACCATCACATTATATTAATGGGAGATCATGAGAAGGTGATTCATGAGTTCATGCAATTGAACAGCTGCAAACTAGTAGAATAAAAAATGAGACTGACAGAGCCGGCATCAGCAGAGGGAAGGTAAAAGAATAGATATCAAACCTCACAGCCGAAAGTCCGAGTCCCTTGTTTCCTATCAGAAAGCATGAAGAATTTAAGTAAAATTGAAGACGAAGATTAAATAAATTGTATCTTTGTATCCAATTTAATATTCAATAAAACAATAAACTTTTATGATGCATACTTGGTTTGAATGTAAGATACGTTACGAAAAAGTCATGGAAAACGGCATGAACAAGAAAGTAACGGAACCCTATTTGGTTGACGCGCTGAGCTTTACTGAGGCAGAAGCACGTATTATTGAAGAAATCACTCCGTATATCAGCGGTGAGTTCACGGTTTCGGACATCAAACGCGCCAACTACAGCGAGCTGTTCCCCTCTGAAGAAGATGCGGCCGACCGCTGGTTTAAGTGCAAGCTGTTCTTCATCACGCTGGACGAAAAAAGCGGAGCAGAGAAAAAGACCTCCACTACCGTACTGGTACAAGCTTCCGACCTTCGCGACGCTGTCAAGAAACTGGACGAAGGAATGAAAGGCACAATGGCAGACTACGTGATTGCATCCGTAGCCGAAACCGCCATCATGGATGTTTATCCATACGAAGCCGAGCCGGATGTAAAACCTGAATTTCCGGATGCCGGAAAAACCGAATAAAGTCTGATTAAGAAATAGAAAGTATAACAATAATGAGCATTCAAGCAAACTTAAAAGAAGTTCTTTCCGAACTGCCTGCGGGTGTCCGTCTGGTGGCCGTGTCCAAATTCCATCCCAACGAGGCATTGGAAGAGGCGTATGCCGCCGGTCAGCGTATTTTCGGTGAGAGCCACGTGCAGGAAATGACTCAGAAATATGAAACGCTGCCCAAAGACATTGAATGGCATTTCATCGGCCACCTGCAAACGAACAAAGTCAAATACATGGCTCCCTATGTAGCTATGATACATGCCATTGACTCGTATAAATTATTGGCCGAAGTCAATAAACAAGCCGCCAAAGTCCATCGCGTCATCCCTTGTTTATTGCAGATACATATCGCCCAAGAGGAAACAAAATTCGGTTTCTCCTTTGACGAGTGCAGAGAAATGCTGAATGCAGGCAGATGGAAGGAGCTGAAAAACGTCCGTCTGTCAGGAGTGATGGGCATGGCGACCAATGTGGATGACGACGAACAAATCAAAAGAGAATTTTGTTCCTTAAATACATTCTTCAAAGAAATCAGGCAGAGCTATTTTGCTGATTCAGCATACTTCAAGGAAATTTCCATGGGGATGTCACACGATTATCCGCTGGCGGTGGAAGCTGGAAGTACGCTGGTCAGAGTAGGAAGCAGGATCTTTGGAGAACGAAACTATTAAAACTACTATTTATATGACTCAATTAAAAACCACCTTTGCCGGGTTGTCACTGCGCAATCCTATTATCATCAGCAGTTCCAGCCTTACAAACAGCGCTGAGAAGAACAAGAAACTGGAACTGGCAGGCGCCGGAGCCATTGTCTTGAAATCTGTTTTCGAAGAACAGATCATGATGGAAGCACATCACATGGCTACATACGGTTCTCCCGAAGGAGATGACTACTTGAGCACATACGTACGCTCTCATGCTCTGAACGAATATATTTCATTGATTGAACAGACTAAAAAACTTTGCACCATTCCTGTCATTGCCAGCATCAACTGCTTCAGTAACTCAGAATGGACGGACTTTGCCCGTACCGTGGAAGCAGCAGGCGCCGACGCACTGGAAATCAACATTCTTTCCCTGCAGACCGAAAAAGAATATCAATGCGGTTCTTTCGAACAACGCCACATTGATATCGTAAGCAGCATCAAAAAACAGGTTTCCATCCCCGTCATTGTGAAACTGGGCAGCAACCTGACCAACCCCATCGCATTAATCAACCAGCTTTATGCCAACGGAGCCAATGCAGTGGTATTGTTCAACCGCTTCTATCAGCCGGATATCAACATTGACACCATGACCTATTCTGCAGGCGATGTGTTCAGCACTCCTGCCGATTTGTCCAACGGATTGCGCTGGACGGCTATCGCTTCGGCACAAGTGCCCCAGATAGATTACGCTATCTCGGGTGGTGTGCACGATGGAAAAGCGATTGTCAAAGCAATTCTGGCAGGCGCTTCGGCCGTAGAACTGTGCAGCGTCATCTACCAAAAAGGCAATGAGGCCATTGCAGATATGACAAATGAACTGACTCAATGGATGGACCGTCAGGGACACAAAAACATCAGCGAGTTCAAGAGCTCGATGAACGCACTGTCCACCGGAGCCAGCAATCCGTTCGAACGTACACAGTTCATGAAATATTTCAGCAGTAAAGAGTAGGATGAAGTGGAGCGGTTAGTGATTAGTGGTTAGTGATTAATGTCCATGCGGCATCACAGCGCAACTCACTAATCACTAACCATTAACCACTAATCACTATTTTTTCCTCCAGTTTAATTTGTATGCTCCAAAGAAAGTCTTATATTTGCACATTTGATTAATGTTTGTGCAAATATAAACAAAAAGAGTTATACAATGGAGCAGAGTTTTATTGCCTTCCTGGAAGACAGCATAAAGAAAAACTGGGATTTGGATGCCCTGACAGATTATAAAGGTGCCACATTACAATATAAAGATGTAGCCCGCAAAATAGAAAAGCTACACATCATTTTTGAGTTAAGCGGCATCAAGCAAGGAGACAAGATAGCAGTCTGTGGCCGCAACAGTTCCATTGGGGGGTTACTTTCCTGGCTGCCGTCACCTACGGAGCGATCATTGTCCCCATTCTTCACGAATTCAAATCGGACAACATTCATAATATAGTCAATCATTCCGAAGCACGCCTGCTGATGGTAGGCGATATGGTATGGGAGAATCTGAATGAAAACGCCATGCCACTGCTAGAAGGAGTCATCTTGATGAATGACTACACGTTGTTAGTGTCCCGCAGTTCCAAGTTGGACTATGCACGCGATCACCTGAACGAGCTGTTCGGAAAGAAATATCCGCGCAATTTCCGCCGGGAACACGTCAGCTACCGCCGGGACACACCGGAAGAACTGGCCGTGATCAATTACACCTCCGGCACCACCAGTTATTCCAAAGGAGTGATGATTCCTTACCGCGCATTATGGTCGAATACCCAGTTCGCTTTCGATGTCTTGAAAATGAATCCGGGTGACAAGCTGGTTTCCATGCTCCCTATGGCACACATGTACGGACTGGCTTTCGAGTTCCTTTATGAATTCTGCGTGGGATGTCATATTTATTTCCTGACCCGTACTCCCAGTCCGAAAATCATCTTCCAGGCCTTTTCCGAGGTGAAACCCAATCTGGTAGTGGCCGTTCCATTGATTATTGAGAAAATCATCAAGAAGAACGTACTGCCCAAACTGGAGACTCCGGCTATGAAGATTTTGCTGAAAGTCCCTATCATCAATGATAAAATCAAGGCCACAGTCCGTGAACAGATGATTAATGCTTTCGGAGGCAATTTCTATGAAATTATTGTCGGAGGCGCTGCCTTCAATCAAGAAATAGAACAGTTCCTGAAGAGCATAGATTTTCCTTATACCGTGGGATATGGCATGACCGAATGTGCCCCGATTATCTGTTATGAGGATTGGAAATATTTCAAGATGGGTTCTTGCGGAAAGGCGGCTCCCCGTATGGAAGTCAGGGTATTGAGTCCCGACCCCGAAAATATAGTAGGTGAAATCGTGTGCAAAGGGCCTAATGTGATGCTGGGCTATTACAAGAATCCCGAAGCTACCGCCGAAGTGATAGACAAGGACGGATGGTTGCATACCGGCGACCTGGGTGTTATAGACGCGGAAGGCAACGTTACCATAAAGGGGCGCAGCAAAAATATGCTGTTAGGCCCGTCGGGACAGAACATTTATCCGGAAGAGATTGAAGATAAACTGAATAACATGCCGTTCGTCTCGGAAAGTATTATCATACAGCAGGCAGACAGCAGACTGGCAGCCTTGGTTTATCCCGATTTCGACGATGCCTTTGCTCATGGAATGGATAACGATGCGATAGCACAGGCTATGGAAGAGAACCGCATCAACCTGAATACAGAACTTCCTGCATATTCACAGATAGCCCGTGTGAAAATCTATCCGGAAGAGTTCGAGAAAACACCTAAAAAGAGCATCAAGCGTTTCTTGTATCAAGAAGTAAAATAACGCTTGACAGAAAAAGAACCTGCCTGCAACATATATAATGTATAAGCCTGAAGATTATAGATGTTGCAGGCTATACATTATATAGGTTACAGATTATACCTCCGTATATATAGGCAGTTGGATCACGATACATGCAAGGGAGACAATACAAAACATATAAACTTGCCATTCTTCACACACCAAGTGCAATTTTACTCTTTCCCCCAATCAATTCTCCTCATAATTCCCCCTTAT
>NZ_BAKM01000056.1 GCF_000614185.1 Phocaeicola sartorii JCM 17136 = DSM 21941
GTTATGTACGCCCGGCAGAATCCCCCGGACATGAGTCCGGAGCTTTTTTCGGTTGATAATATATGCCATACGGCATGAGGATAAACAAGAAAATGACGGCAGTAAATCCTTTTTCTTATTTATGGGTATAAGCGAGCGCTGCTCCTAATGCCGTGCGATATTCAGCATATTCGGGTATCCAAAAATGACACTGATACATTTCTTCCATAACCGGGAATATTTCTTTGCATTGTGGCATTTTTGTCAAATTACCTATCAGGACAAAATCTTTGATATGACTATTCAGTGCAGCTAAAATGACAGATTGCCCTATGGATTGTAATACCATGTGAATGATTCCGGCCGCTACATCTTCCATAGAGGCGTTTGAGTTTGCTTTACCAAATGTGGAAGCGGTGGCATCCAAAGGAAGCCCGGGCAGAGGAGTGTTGCAAATATCCTTGATTTGTAAATCAATATTTTCTATTATACCTTTTTCAGCCATATCCACCACTTGATGAATATTTTGCGTCTTTAGTAATAGGCGCGATAGTCCTTGAATGGTTCCTCCGCCAATACCTATGCCACCTATGTGGGAGATATTTTCACCTTCTACTTTTACAAAAGAAGTGCCGGTGCCCATACTTACTACGATAAGATCCTGCAGTCGGGAATTATAGTGAGCTCCCAGACCGTTTGCCAGAAACTCATCCGTATGATCGGTAGGAAGTCCGTATAGCGGTTGGTTCACGTAAGCACTTCCCACTCCTGTCAGCATGACTTTTTCAATGTCGTTCAGGCTGATTCCATTATCATATATATACTTGCCGAAAGCACCGAATAACGAAGTGATTGGATCTTCAGCTTTTACAATCATAGGATGTTTTATGCCTTCTTTGTCCACACCTATTATCTTGGTAGTACTTCCACCTACATCTATACCTATTACCATTCCCATCTTTTTTCTTTTTTTAGTTTAAAAGAGTGCAAATATAGAGGAATTATTCGAGTGGTTATTCATATAGCCTGAATAATTTCCAATTATCTGTCCGGGGAATGGTACCCTACGCTTGGGTGCTATCCGGTTTATGGTATCTATTTATGTAGGATAAGTCCCCGGTCTTTGAATATGAGTTGTACCAGACGGAATGCTAAGTTTGTAAGCAGTATTCCCAAAGCCGCGCCAATGATGACATCAAACAGCCAGTGACGGTTGTTCAGAATGCGGGTAAATCCTGTTACTATAGCTGCTGCGTATGCTACTAATCCTACCCAATATCCTTTGAACCCATATTCTTTATAAAATAAGGTGGCTGCCATAAAGCTGCTGCCGTATGTCCGGATGGAAAAGAGAAATAATTTGTGGCATCCGGACGGAGTACTCCGGTGGTGAGTTTCAATCCGTTTACTACCAGTTGCGTCAGTATGATTGCCAGGACTATGAAAGTGAGCAGCCGTTTCCATCCGAAACTACCCCTTATTCCTCCCAATTTCAGGCCGAGCAGAAGTATGAGTGGGAAAAGTTGCAGATAATTGTCGTATGTTTGATGGAATGCCGGAGTGTGTACATTGCGTAAGTTGCGTATATATAGGTTTGCATTCTCGAAAAAATGGGAGAAGGCTCCGTTTCCGTTTTGCAAATATACTGCGATAACAAGCAATACAGCTATGTAGAACGTGATAATTGCCACCGTTTTAATTTTTCTTATCATAAGTCTGTCTATTAATATGCTTCAAAAGTACTCTTTTCTTGCCTTATTTATTAATGCGTTCATGATGAATTTTGTTCAAACTAAGTTTTGACTTGATTATACTTACGTTAAAGTCATTTCTTTCTTTGCCAGCGTGGTTATGTTTTCTTAACAAAACGTCGTGCAGCATTATGTTATGCCCTGCATTATTATCGATAGAAAGGACTTATAAACTAGAATAATTAACTAATAAAGGAAAACGTGATGAAAAAGTTTTTTGGTTTTAATAAATTGCTTGCGTCTGTAGCGGTAATTGCTTCTGTGATGATCTTTCAATCCTGTCTGGATGATGATGATAATGGTTATTACAGATATGCGCAGCCCAATGCGCTGGTTACTGTGAAGCCGCTGGCCGACAATTCATTTTTTATGCAGTTGGATGACAGTACGACACTGCTGCCTGTCAATATGAAAAATTCTCCTTATGGTGAGAAGGAAGTGAGAGCCCTTGTAAATTTCGAACAGGTGAATGAGTCAAGCGGAGAGTATGACAAGGCTGTACATATCAACTGGATAGACAGTATCCTTACAAAACCCATTGCCGCTGATTTGGGAGATGAAAATGATGAAGTGTATGGCACTGATCCTGTAGATATGATTAACGATTGGGTAACGATTGCCGAAGATGGTTATCTGACCTTGCGTTTCAGGACCGTGTGGGGGGATCGTAGCCAGGCTCATTTTGTCAATTTGCTGATGAGCAAGAATGCTGAGAATCCTTATGAGGTAGAATTCCGCCATAATGCTTTTGGTGATGTGTACGGTGAAACTGCCGACGGGCTGGTGGCATTTAATCTGGATGCTTTGCCTGACACTGAAGGAAAAACAGTGAAACTGACATTAAAATGGAAATCGTTTAACGGGGAGAAAACGGCGGAGTTTGATTACTGTACCCGTAAGTCGACTCCTGCAAGCAGTGCAGCCATTGCAGCCGGACGAAGTGTCTTGAGATTAAAGTAAGGTTTTATAGCGAGGTGCAATTTCAATCCCTCCTGTTCTATGTGGTATAGAGCCGGAGGGATATTTATTTTGCTTTATTCGCTCATCCATACTCCTAGCATCACTCCGAGGATACCCAGTACCACACTGCCAATGACGTAGGTGAAAAAAGAGGGGTAGAGTCCGGATTTCAGTAATTGCAAGCTTTCATTGCTGAAAGTGGAGAAAGTGGTGAAGCCGCCGCAAAGTCCGATGGTGAGCATCAGTCTTATATCATTGCTGATATGAATGCGTGAGGTGAGGGTATAAAATGCCCCGATAAGTATGCAGCCCAGGATATTGACCGCGAAAGTACCCCACGGAAAATTCGTTGCTCCCTGGCGGTAAATACTAATGGTCAGCAGGTAGCGGAGCACACTTCCTGTACCTCCTCCCAAAAAGATGAATAATAGAGATTTCATAAATGTTACATTTTGATGCAAAAATAGCAATGATTATTCATTCAGAGCCAAACTTTTTTATTAATTTTGCACCCTAAACAAAAAATACGCAAAAAGGAATGGGTGGTTTTTTTGGAACAGTCTCAAAGGCTGAATGCGTCACCGACTTATTTTACGGGACGGACTATAATTCACATTTAGGAACCAAAAGAGGTGGTTTGGCTACGTATGCCCAGGGAGAGGGCTTCATGCGTTCTATCCACAATTTGGAGAGTTCTTATTTCCGCACGAAGTTTGAATCTGAACTTCCGAAGTTCAAAGGGAACTCGGGTATCGGCATCATCAGTGATACAGACCCGCAACCTATCGTGATTAACTCGCATCTAGGCAAGTTCGCCATCGTCACAGTAGCTAAAATCAATAACATTACGGAATTGGAACGCGATTTGCTGGCAGCTAATATGCACTTTTCTGAAATGAGTCTTGGTAAAACGAACCAGACGGAGCTGATTGCATTGCTTATTGTGCAAGGAAAAAATTTTGTAGATGGTATCGAGAATGTCTTTAATAAAATCAAGGGATCATGCTCCATGCTGATACTGACGGAGGACGGCATTATAGCTGCACGGGACAAATGGGGGCGTACTCCGATTGTGATAGGTAAAAAAGAGGGTGCGTATGCTGCGACAAGTGAATCGAGCAGTTTGCCGAATCTGGATTATGAAATAGAGAAATATGTAGGACCGGGCGAAATTATCCGCTTGCGTGCCGACGGGATGGAACAAATGCGCAAACCGAACGAGGGAATGCAGATTTGTTCTTTTTTGTGGGTATATTATGGATTCCCGGTTTCATGCTATGAAGGCAGGAACGTAGAAGAAGTCCGTTTTATGAGTGGCTACAAAATGGGGCAGAAGGACGATTCGGAGGTGGATTGTGCCTGCGGTATCCCTGATTCGGGAGTAGGTATGGCACTGGGATATGCTGAAGGTAAAGGAATTCCTTATCATCGTGCCATTGCCAAGTACACACCCACATGGCCCCGTAGTTTTACTCCTGCCAATCAGGAAATGCGTTCACTGGTGGCGAAAATGAAACTGATACCCAATCGTGCTATGCTGGAAGGTAAGCGCGTGCTGTTCTGTGATGATTCTATAGTGCGCGGGACCCAGCTTCGTGATAATGTGAAAATCTTATTTGATTATGGTGCCAAAGAGATTCACATGCGCATAGCTTGTCCTCCATTGATTTATGGATGTCCTTTCATTGGTTTCACTTCATCAAAAAGCGACTTGGAATTGATTACCCGCCGGATGATCAAGGAGATTGAAGGTGATGAAAATAAGAATCTGGAGAAATATGCGACAACAGACTCGCCGGAATACAAGAAAATGGTACAGATGATTGCTGACCGATTCGGATTGAGCTCATTGAAATTCAATACTTTGGAAACGTTGGTCGAGGCGATAGGATTACCAAAGTGTAAGGTCTGTACCCATTGTTTTGATGGTTCCAGCAGCTTCTGATAGCAAAATAATAAAATATTAATGAAAAAGAGCCGTGAATTGTTTGGCAATTCACGGCTCTTTTCCTATTTTTACAGGCAAGTATGAATGTTAAAACAAAAAGAAATATGACAGTAATAGAACGATTCTTAAAATATGTAAGCTTCGATACTCAGTCTGATGAGAATAGCGGAGTTACCCCCAGTACGCCGAAGCAGATGGTATTTGCACAATATTTAAAATCAGAATTGGAGCAATTGGGCTTTCAGGAAATCTCTTTGGACGAGAACGGTTACTTGTTTGCTACATGGCCGGCCAATACGGATAAGCCGGTTCCTGCCATCGGATTTATTGCCCATATGGATACCAGTCCCGATATGACGGGCGCGGGAGTCACTCCACGCATTGTCTATGGTTATGACGGGTCGGATATTATACTATGTGAGGAAGACAACATTATACTTTCACCCCAACAATTCCCCGAATTGCTGGATCATAAAGGAGAGGATCTTATTGTAACCAATGGTAAAACATTGTTGGGAGCTGACGATAAGGCAGGTATTGCCGAAATCATCTCAGCTATGGTATATCTGAAGGAACATCCTGAAATCAAGCATGGAAAAATTCGTGTAGGATTCAATCCAGATGAAGAAATAGGCTTGGGTGCGCATAAATTTGATGTGGAGAGATTCGGATGCGAGTGGGCATATACGATGGATGGTGGTGAAGTGGGAGAGCTGGAGTTTGAAAACTTTAATGCCGCTTCTGCAAAAGTGATTATTAAGGGACGCAACGTGCACCCAGGATACGCCAAGGATAAAATGATCAACTCTTTGCGTGTGGCTAATGAGTTTGTAGCTTTGCTGCCTACAGATGAAGTGCCCGAGTGTACTGACGGTTATCAGGGATTCTATCACTTGATTGGCATGACGGGTGAAGTGGAGCAGACTGTCATTTCTTATATCATTCGTGATCATGACCGTGCCAAGTTTGAGGCACGCAAGGAAAATATGAAAAAATGGGTGGAAATCATCAATAAAAAATATGGAGAAGGCACCGTTACATTGGAACTGAAGGACCAGTATTACAATATGCGTGAGAAAATTGAGCCAGTGATGCATATCATTGATATCGCTTTCAAGGCTATGGAAGAGGCGGACGTGACACCTAAGGTGAAGGCTATCCGTGGTGGAACGGATGGTGCGCAGCTTTCATTCAAGGGACTGCCTTGTCCCAATATTTTTGCCGGTGGCTTGAATTTTCATGGCAGATATGAGTTTGCGCCCATCCAGTCTATTGAGAAGGCCATGAAAGTGGTGGTAAAAATCGCTGAACTGGTAGCAAGATAAGTAGAATTTATTAACCTTAAAATAGTAAAGCAATAACATGAAAACAACTCCGTTTACCGAAACACACATTGCCCTGGGGGCGAAAATGCACGAATTTGCAGGTTATAATATGCCTATTGAATATTCGGGAATTATTGACGAACATCTCACCGTATGTAATGCCGTAGGTGTTTTTGATGTATCCCACATGGGCGAATTTTGGGTGAAAGGTCCCGATGCGTTGGAGTTTCTGCAGCAAGTGACTTCAAACAATGTGGCAACTTTGCCTGTCGGTAAAGCGCAATATACTTGTTTCCCTAATGAGGAAGGAGGCATTGTCGACGACCTGTTGGTATATCACTATGAACCCGAAAAATATTTGTTAGTGTAAATGCAGCCAATATTGAGAAAGACTGGAACTGGTGTGTCAGTCATAACACAGTGGGTGCGGAATTGGAAAACGCATCCGACCGTATGGCGCAGCTTGCCATTCAGGGGCCAAAGGCTATGGAGGTGTTACAAAAACTGACTCCGGTCAACTTGTCCGAAATTCCTTATTATGCTTTTACCACAGGTGAGTTTGCCGGTCAGAAAGATGTGATTATTTCGAATACCGGCTATACCGGTGCAGGTGGCTTCGAGCTTTATTTTTATCCCGAAGCCGGTCAGGCTATCTGGAAAGCGATTTTCGAAGCGGGAGCTCCCGAAGGAATTAAACCTATCGGACTGGGTGCGCGTGATACCTTACGTTTGGAAATGGGCTTCTGTCTGTATGGCAATGATTTGAGTGATACCACTTCTCCGTTAGAAGCAGGATTGGGCTGGATTACCAAGTTTGTTGAAGGAAAGAATTTCACTTCACGCGCTTTACTGGAAAAGCAGAAAGCCGAAGGCCTGAAACGCAAACTGATTGCTTTTGAAATGGTAGACCGTGGTATTCCCCGTCATGGTTATGAGCTGGTCAATGCCGATGGAGAGAAAATTGGTGAAGTAACCAGCGGCACCATGTCTCCGATACGTAAGATCGGTATCGGTATGGGGTATGTCCAGACCGCTTACACAGCATTGGGTTCTGAAATATTTATTGATGTGCGTGGACGCAAGCTGAAAGCTGTGGTAGTAAAGGCACCGTTCAGAAAATAAATCGGAAGCCGGAAAAGAGAACATTGATAACGAAAAAACGCGGATATTCAGATTTCATGGATACCCGCGTTTCCTTTAATATGACCGGCCGATATAAAAATCATATACATTTACTGTCATTTCATTTCCGCAAAAAACAGCCTTTAATGCAAAATTAATGATAGAATGAAGGACGTGATACATAGATAATTCTTAATTTTGCAATCAAAAATCTATTAGCTATGTCTGAATTGGCTCCATTGATAAGTGATTTGGCTTTGATTCTGATCTGCGCCGGTGTCATGACGCTCGTCTTTAAACGGTTGAAGCAACCTCTTGTTCTCGGCTATATTGTAGCCGGTTTCCTGGCAAGTCCCCATGTTCCTCTTACTCCGTCGGTCATTGATGTGGCCAATATCCATACATGGTCGGAGATTGGTGTGATATTCTTGTTGTTCGCTTTAGGATTGGAATTTAGTTTCAAGAAATTGGTGAAGGTAGGGGGGACGGCGGTCATTGCGGCGTGCACCATTATATTCTGTATGATACTGGTCGGGATGTTTGTAGGGTGGTCTTTCGGATGGAAACACATGGACTGCCTGTATTTGGGAGGTATGCTGGCCATGTCCTCCACGACTATTATCTATAAGGCTTTTGATGATTTGGGGCTGAGGCAGCAACGGTTTGCCGGCTTGGTTCTCAGTATTCTGATCTTGGAAGACATATTGGCCATTGTCTTGATGGTTATGCTGAGCACAATGGCGGTAAGCCAGAATTTCGAAGGCAGTGAGATGGTATATAGCATTGCTAAACTATTATTCTTCCTTATATTATGGTTTGTGGTAGGTATTTATATCATCCCCACCTTCTTGAAGCGTTCCCGCAGGTGGATGGCGAATGAAACATTGCTGATCGTTTCGCTGGCATTGTGCTTCGGTATGGTGGTTGTGGCGGCCAAGGTTGGATTCTCGGCTGCATTCGGAGCTTTTATAATGGGCTCCATTTTGGCGGAAACGGTGGAAGCGAGAATATAGAGAAGCTGGTGGCTCCTGTTAAGGATTTGTTTGGAGCCATTTTCTTTGTATCTGTGGGAATGATGGTAGATCCTGCCATGATTGTGGAATATGCATGGCCCATTGTGATCATCACGTTGGCCATTCTGCTTGGGCAGGTTATTTTTGGTACGGGTGGCGTGATTTTGTCGGGGCAGCCGTTGAAGGTTGCCATGCAATGCGGTTTCAGCCTGACCCAGATAGGTGAATTTGCGTTTATTATCGCTTCGCTGGGGGTAAGTCTGAAAGTAACCAGTGATTTTCTGTATCCTATTGTCGTGGCTGTTTCGGTCATTACCACATTTCTGACTCCGTATATGATACGTCTGGCGATACCTTCTTATAATACAGTAGAGAGACACCTGCCGGACAAGTGGAAGAAAATGCTTGAGCGTTATTCGTCGGGATCGCAGACGGTGAACCATGAAAATAATTGGAAGAAGCTGCTGGTTGCCATAGCCAGAATTGTGGCTGTTTATTCCGTGCTGTGTATAGCTGTGATTACGCTCTCGTTCCATTTCATTATTCCATTGTTCCGGGCTAGTCTGCCTGTCTTTTGGGCGAATTTGGCAGGAGCTGTTTTTACTATTGCCTGCATCGCACCTTTTCTGCGTGCCATTATCATGAAGAAAAATCACTCTATAGAGTTTCAGATGTTATGGCAGGATAACCGTTTCAACCGGGCTCCTTTAATCTCTACCATTCTGCTCCGTATAATGATAGCTGTGATGTTTGTGATGTTTGTCATAGAGAAACTTTTTCAAGCTTCCACAACTTTGCTGGTCGGTATAGCCGTCGTCCTGGTAGGTCTGATGATGTTCTCGCGATGGCTGAAGAAACAATCTATCTTTATGGAGCGTACATTTATTCAGAATCTGCGTTTCAGAGATGTACATGCCGAGTTTACAGGGCAGAAACGTCCTGAGTATGAAGGACATTTGTTATCCCGCGATTTGCATCTCTCGGATTTCGAGATACCTGCTGATTCCTTATGGGCGGGACATACATTAAGAGAATTGAATTTGGGGCATAAGTACGGAGTGCATGTGGCATCTATCATCCGTGGCATGCACCGTATCAATATACCCGGGGCGAATGTACGCCTGTTCCCCGGTGATACCATACAGGTGATCGGTACGGATGAGCAATTGGGCGAGTTTGCCCGTCAGGCGGAAAGAGTATCCTCTGCTGCCGAGGAGGAAGACTTGGAAAAGCGTGAAATGAGTCTGAAACAGTTCGTTATAGATCGTAGTTCGCTCTTCTTGGGTAAAAATATCAGAGAAAGTGGTATCCGGGATGAGTACAGATGCCTGGTGGTAGGCGTCGAGAAAGAAGACAGCACACTGATGACCCCTGATATCAATGTACCTTTTATGGAAGGAGATGTGGTATGGGTAGTAGGCGAACGGGATGATGTGTACCGTTTATTGGGAAAAAAAGAGAAAGAGGAAGAATAATTAATTTTAATAAATAAGAAAACCATGAAAAGTGATCCTAAAGATTGTCTGTATTGTCAGAACAATGAAACATTGCACAATTTAATGATTGAAATCGCACCATTGAGTGTCTCACGTGTATTTCTGTTTAAGGAACAAACCTATCGCGGACGTTGTCTTGTAGCTTATAAAGATCATGTAAACGACTTGTTTGAGCTGAGTGATGAGGAACGTAACGCATTTATGGCGGATGTTGCCCGTGTGACTCGTGCCATGGACAAGGCTTTCCATCCTGAAAAAATAAATTACGGAGCGTATAGTGACAAACTTTCTCACCTGCACTTTCATCTGGCTCCCAAGTATGTGGACGGGCCAGATTATGGAGGTGTGTTTCAGATGAATCCGGGAAAAGTTTATTTGACAGATGCGGAATATCAAGAGATGATTGAGGCCATCAAGAAAAATCTGTAGTAGCGGAGTCATTCATAGATAGTGATTAATGGTTAGTGATTAATAGCAGCTGCATACATCCGCAGGCACTAACCGTTAATCACTAACCATTGATCCCTATTTATTCTTTTTCTTCGAAATCGAATTCAAAGTCGAAGTCATCGTCACCGAAATATTCAGGAGTAATAAACTCTTCCATGCTGCGGCGGTCTTTTTTAGTGGGACGTCCTGTTCCGCGGGCGCGGTCAACAAAGCCACTGATTTTGCTCATTTCCAGCAATTCATATTGTTCCGGAGTCGTTACATTCTCCAGTATTTCAGGCACCAATTTGGCTCCTATACGTTTTTCTATTGCCTGTAAAACTTTAAAAGAGTATGTGACAGGCGGTTTCTTTACCTGTATCACTTCTCCCGGTTTTATCATTCTCGATGGCTTCACCTGAGTGCCGTTGATAAAAACCCGTCCTTTCTTGCATGCTTCGGCGGCAATAGTGCGGGTCTTGAAAATACGTGAGGCCCATAGCCATTTATCAATTCTTGCTTCAGCCATTACTTTTTATTGTATTGGTTCATTGTTATACTGATGCCTGCCAGGCAAAAACTCTTGATTATGTCGCAAGCCATCGCTACGCGTTCGTCCATGGTCTTCAAATCTTCATCAGTGAAGTGCCCTAATACAAAATCTATCTGTCCGCCACGGGGGAAATCGTTTCCGATGCCGAAGCGTAGACGGGCATAATCCTGTGTGCCCAGCGTAGCAGCTATATGTTTCAAACCATTGTGTCCGGCATCGCTGCCTTTTCCCTTCAGGCGCAATGTACCGAAAGGAAGGGCGAGGTCGTCCACTACTATCAACACATTTTCCAACGGAATGTTTTCTTTCTGCATCCAGTAGCGCACCGCATTTCCGCTCAGGTTCATGTAAGTGGACGGTTTCAGCAGGATAAGCTGGCGTCCTTTGAGCGGGAGGGTGGCAGTAGCTCCATAACGTCCGTCGGTAAAAACAAGATTGGACGCCTTTGCGAGGGCGTCCAATACTGTGAATCCTATGTTGTGACGGGTATTTCGGTATTCTTCACCTATATTACCCAGTCCTGTAATCAAATATTTCATTGATAAGGATTAAAGGGTTATTAATTATTTGCCGGCAGTTGCAGCAGCACCACGAGCGGCACGAGTCAATTTCACTGCACAAACAACAGCTTCTTTAGCGTTGATCAATTCCAAACCTTCATAGCTTAATTCGCCCACTTTGATGGTTTTGCCCAAGCCCAAAGAAGTTACGTCAATAATCAGACGTTCAGGAATTACATTGTATAAAGCTTTCACTTTCAGCTTGCGCAACTGCAATGCCAGTTTACCACCGGCGCGTACACCTTCTGCCAAACCTTCCATCTGGACAGGAACTTCCATAACGATAGGTTTAGCTTCATCAATCTGATAGAAGTCAACGTGAAGGATTGCATCTGTTACAGGGTGGAACTGAATATCTTTCAAGATAGCGTTTACTATTTTGCCGTCAATGTTCAAATCTACAACGTAGATGTGCGGTGTGTATACCAAGTTGCGGAGACCTTCGGTAGGAACAGAGAAATGAGTGGCTACGGGCAAACCGTTTTCGTCTTTCTGTACTCCGTACAATACACAAGGAACACCATTGTTCTTACGCAATTCATGAGTTGCTTTCTTTCCTACGTCTGATCTGACAGAACCTTTAATTTCAATTGATTTCATTGTTTTTTAATTTTTTGTGTTACTCTAAATTAAGTTGATTTGATTGCTTAATTCGCCATCACACGATGTGGTATATCACACGATGAGCTTGAAAAAGCGGTGCAAAATTACTGCTTATTTTCGACTTGACAAAAAGAAAGCACAAGTTTTTTATCATTGTGCTTTCTTTATCCGTTGGAATCAGAAGTCGATATCTATTTTAATTTCATTCGGACTGAGCGGTTTGTGTGCGTCTTCGGCCGTTTCCTCCTCCTCATTTTCGGTGTGATGCGGTTCGATAGGTCCCTGCTCTTCGGCAATGAACTGTATGGCCTGCTGTAAGCCGCTCATGAACTTCTCAAAATCTTCTTTATATAGAAAAATCTTATGTTTTTCGAAGCTTACTTGCGAGTCATCACCTTCTCCCGAAACAATTTTCTTGCTTTCGGTTATAGCCAAAAACATTTCATCCTTCCGGTTCTTCTTCACATCTAAATAATAAATACGCTTTCCGGCCTTAATTGCTTTTGAGAAAACAATTTCTTTGTCACCATCCACTACACTTTTCTTTTTATAATCTTCCATAACTTGAATATCTTTATAAATCGGCTTCAAAATTGGACATTTTTTTTAAATGGACAAAGGATTTGCGGATAAACTTCGATGAAAAAAGCGATTTCGATAGTCCGATGTAATTTTTACATTAAAAAATGTAATTATGTTATGTGAAATCAATGAAAATACCTACTTTTGCAACTCCTAAATAATTTTATGTGAATTATGATAAATAGAGTTCTTATTCGTCTTAAGATAGTTCAGATAGTCTATGCTTATTATCAGAACGGAGGCAAAAACTTGGATACAGCGGAAAAAGAGTTATTTTTCAGCCTTTCTAAAGCGTATGACTTATACAACTATCTGCTCCTTTTAATGGTAGAGGTTACTAAACAAGCTAACAAACGACTGAATGCTGCGAAAAACAAACTGATCCCTACTAAGGAAGAATTGTTTCCCAACACTAAATTTGTAGAAAACCGCTTTATTGCACAGCTGGAGGTGAACAAACAACTGCTGGAGTTCTCGAACAATCAGAAGAAAACTTGGGAGAACGAAACAGATTTCGTAAAGAATTTATGTGATAAAATCTTTGAAAGCGATATATATAAGGAATATATGGCCAGTGAAACTTCTTCGTATGAAGAAGACCGTGAATTGTGGCGCAAGCTATACAAGAACATTATTTTCACTAATGTCGAACTGGATCAAGTTTTGGAAGACCAAAGCCTGTATTGGAATGATGACAAGGAAATAGTGGATACCTTTGTGCTGAAGACCATCAAGCGTTTCGATGAAAAGAATGGCGCAAAGCAGGAATTGCTGCCGGAATTCAAGGATGAGGAAGATCAGGACTTCGCACGCCGTTTGTTCCGTCGTACTATATTGAATGCCGATTATTATCGACATCTGATTAGTGAGAATACAAAGAATTGGGATTTGGACCGTGTGGCTTTCATGGATGTGATCATTATGCAGATCGCTTTGGCTGAAATCCTGAGTTTCCCCAACATCCCGGTCAGCGTCTCACTGAACGAGTACGTAGAAATAGCCAAACTGTACAGCACACCGAAAAGCGGTGGCTTTATTAACGGAACGTTGGACGGAATCGTTAATTCATTGAAAAAAGAGAATAAACTAACAAAAAATTAATATCTTTGTTTGTTATTGAAGAATAACAACATTATAAACTAAAAAACATAGAAAGTATGAACTTATTATTTGTATTTCTGCAGGCAGGGGCTGGAGGAGATTACTCTTTCCTGATTATGATGGTAGCCATTTTCGCTATTATGTACTTCTTCATGATTCGTCCTCAGAATAAAAAACAGAAAGAAATTGCTAATTTCCGCAAGAATCTGGAAGTGGGTCAGGAAGTGATTACTGCCGGTGGTATATACGGAAAGATAAAAGAAATAGAAGATAATACAGTTGTTCTGGAAATAGCATCAGGCGTTAAGATTAAAATTGATAGAAATTCTATCTTCGCCAATGCTGCATCCAATCAACAGAAGTAAATGACATAACAACATGTTCGACAAAAGGAACATACGCGTTTACTATTTAAAGACTTTAGAGAGAATCAGAAGCTTCCTGCTTAGCCGTAATAGCAGGGAGTTCCTGATTTTCTTGTTTTTTGTATTTGTATCTTTCTGCTTCTGGCTGCTTCAGGTGCTGAATGATGACTATGAAACGGAATTTTCCGTTCCGTTACGGTTGAAGAATGTACCCAGTGATGTGGTGCTGACGTCCGAACTTCCTGATGAATTGCGTATCGGTGTGAAAGACAGGGGAACCGTATTGGTTAACTATATGCTGGGACAGACATTTTATCCCATTGTTGTGGATTTCAAGGACTATGAGGATAAGGGGAACCGTGTCGGGATTCCGGTTTCGGCCTTGATGAAAAAGATCTCGGTCCAGTTGAACCAGACAACGAAGTTGCTGACCATACGGCCGGATACCGTAGAGTTCATTTATACAAAAGGAAAGGCAAAGAAGGTGCCCGTAAGATTGCAGGGCAAGGTAGCTCTGGACCGCCAGTATTATATCTCGGATATCATTTACTCGCCGGATTCAGTCATGGTCTATGCTCCTCAGGAGATTTTGGACACCATTACGGCTGCTTATACACAGGCATTGAGTTTTGAGGATGTGACAGATACCATCCGCCGCAGGGTGAATCTGGCCGATGTGCGCGGAGCGAAATTCATTCCCTCTTTTGATGATGTGACTTTGTTGATAGATATCTACGCCGAGAAAAGTGTGGAGGTGCCTATACGTGGCATCAATTTTCCGCCCGACAAAGTGCTTCGTACTTTTCCTTCCAAGGTACAGGTGACTTTTCAGGTGGGCTTGAGCCATTTCAAGTCCATCACTTCCGAGGATTTCTTTATCGGGGTGACATACGAGTCCTTGTTGAATAATAAGGGAGAGAAATGTCCCGTCAATCTCAAATCCATTCCCCGATATGTGAACCACGTCCGTTTGAATCCCAAGGAGGTGGATTATTTGATAGAACAACGAATTAAATTCAATGATTAAGATAGCGGTTACCGGTGGCATCGGCAGTGGAAAATCATACATTTCCCATTTGCTGGAGGATATGCATATCCCTGTGTATAATGCGGACAATGAGGCGAAACGCCTTACGGCTTCTGATGCCGGCATTCGTGGGGAACTGATTGCGTTGTTGGGTGAGGATGTTTACAAGGGCGGCCTGTTGAACAAGCCGTTGCTGGCTTCTTATCTGTTTTCCGCTCCGGCGCATGTGCTCCAAATCAATTCTATTATCCATCCCCGGGTGCGGAAAGATTTTGCCGCATGGGTGGAACGTCAGCAAAAGTGTGAGATAGTGGGCATGGAATCGGCCATTCTGTATGAGGCCGGTTTTCAGGATACGTAGATGCGGTAGTAATGGTCTATGCACCTGTGGATCTGCGCATACAACGTGCCATGTATCGTGACGGAGCCAGCGAGGAGCAAGTCCGGGCCCGTATTGCCGCCCAGATGGATGATGAAGAAAAGCGCCGGCGGGCCGATTTCACGGTGGTGAATGACGGAGTGCAATTGCTCATACCCCAGTTGAACAAGATAGTGGAACAATTAAAAACCGAAAAATTCGTACCATAAATTTGGGAGTTTCATTGGTGAATTGTACTTTTGTTCCCTCAAACCATAAATATAAAATAGAATAGTATGTTAAAGACCATTTTATCAATCGCGGGTAAACCGGGATTATATAAATTGATTTCTCAAGGAAAGAACATGTTGATTGTAGAAACAGTCGACGCGGCTAAGAAAAGAGTTCCTGCTTATGCTCATGACAAAGTTATCTCATTGGCGGATATTGCTATGTACACCGATGCGGAAGAGGTGCCTTTGAGCGAAGTGCTGGAAGCGGTAAAGAAGAAAGAGAATGGAGCGGTTGCTTCTATCAATTATAAAAAAGCATCAGCCAATGAGTTGCATGCTTATTTTGCAGAAGTTCTGCCGAACTATGACCGTGACCGTGTACATAACGGAGATATCAAGAAACTTATTTCATGGTACAATATTTTGGTAAACAATGGCATTACCGAATTTGTAGAAGAAGTTCCGGCTGAATCTGCTGATGAAGCGAAAGAGGAGAAAGCTGCTGAATAATTGAAGCAAAGCGTTATAAGAAAAAGCCCGTCAGGTGGATTATGAACCTGACGGGCTTTTTTTATCCTGTTTAAATAAAATCTTTAGCGGTTCCGGCATCTTGTTTCTCCGCCAGTTGGGAAGACGCATGACTTTTTGGAGTCCCAGCGCATTGTCTGTGTTGTTATCACGAACTTGCTTTTATTCATACTTCCGATACAATAATTTTTTTGGCCAGCCCTAAATAAAATGTGGCGTGGTCTGAATTTGAGACATTAGGTATAGTAACGCTTTCACGGCATGACCCGCAACTTAATGATAGCGGTTCTACATACACCAGAATATCATTAATGAATAATTGATAAGTGCCCCTCTTTGTACTTTCGTAGCTTTCCCCCTTGAAAGCTATTCTTTGTACGCATTGTATTACCATTTGCTGTAGGGGCGACATCCAGTCACCCGAATGCATCCACAAATACACTTTTCAGAGTGTTATTGTGCGCATTCAATGCGCCACTACAGTGGACGAGAGCGTGATTTATCTCTTAGCCTGGCGGCTACGGGCAACCCGTGTATAGCAAAATGATAGCAGATATTACTTTTGAGCACCCTCTACTATGCATGAAGACGCTGAAATTCTAGTTTCCGTCATTTCCCGAATTGTAACGCTATACCCAATGAAGCGTACATCAGACTACTCTCGAACATCGATTGATATTCATCCGGATCATTGCGTGGAAAGAGGCGTTGCAAAAGGAGAAAATGAAATCATAAAGCAACTTTAAAATGAGCGGATTATTCTCTGGAATAGCGATATATGGTTGTTTCTTGCTAATAGCCTGTGTGGTTGCCTTGATAGGCTATCAACTAAGAAAGATGCCCGAGAGGAAAGGACATTTTTAGTAGTCTTCGATCTGTATATTGAGTATTTCCACCAATGTGTGAAAATCGTCACCGAAGCCATTATAACGTTCATAAACCTTTTTAGCAGTCACAAAACTATCTTGCACTCAATCGTTGTTCCTTTTAAAAATATGCCCTTTTTTCAAAAAATGAAGAAATAATTTTCTATTCTATTAATAAATCCGTACCTTTGTCACGTTTTCCAAACCAAAGTTTCTGTAAAGGAGCGATGAGATGGTGGAAAATATACATATATAGAAAAGACGTTTACTTGACGTTTTGTTCTTGGCGATTCGGAATCTCGCAAATTTTGATCACTGCCAGAATAAAGCAACAGTAGGTGTCTGCGGGATATGTTTATATCCTTGGTGCATCTATGCTAGTCAAAGATGTATTCAAGTGTCATTATACATATCGGCGTGGGCTTCTGCGTTGCTCGTTCAGCAGTGATGGGCAATGCGAGAGCCTCGAATCGTGGGACGAGTAACAAGTACAGATTCCCGCGCTTTTTTATATATATAGGTATAATAAATATCTGATTTAACACATAAGAACCATCCGGTTCGGGAATCTGCGGAAGGTCATCGGTTGACCCGACAGGCTGCATCTACATAGTGCGGATTCCAATCCTCCATCTATTGAAATAGCTTTTTTGGTCGACCTAATCACAAGAGGCCGATTCCTCTTGTTTTTTACGAAACTATTCGTAACTAATTGAATTGCAGATAAGTATCTGTGCTTCAAAGCTCCATGACTATGTCTTCAAGTGAAAAAATGCAATGGTTTGCCATGCGTGCCACCTACCGCCGGGGGATGCAAATCAAAGAAATATTGGATAACCAAGGAATCAATAATTTTATTCCTATGCGTTTTGAAGTTCATATAAAGAACGGGCGCAAGAAGCGTGAACTGGTTCCTGTTATCAGTGATTTGATATTTGTCCATGCTGTTCAGTCTGAACTTCAGAAAGTGAAGTTCAAGCTACCTTATCTTCAATATATGATTGATTTCCGCAACGGACAGAAAATTATTGTGCCCGATGATCAGATGAGGCAGTTCATCGCCGTGGCAGGAACGCATGACGAGCATCTTATTTTTTTCAGTCCCAGTGAGGTGAATCTGCGTAAAGGTACGAAAGTCCGTATTACAGGCGGTGACTTCGAGGGTTACGAGGGAGTGTTTGTAAAGGTGAAGGGTGCGAGAGATCGCCGTGTGGTTATCAGCTTGCAAGGGGTGATAGCCATGGCCATGGCAACGCTTCCGGCAGATTTGATAGAAGTGATTTAAACAAACCCCTGTATATAATAATGTGTAGAACCACATCCATGCCGTCCGGCATCCGTCTTCAGCAATTGATTCAGAATCAGCATATCAAGATACTGAGCAGGGAAAGACAGAACGAGCTGTTTCTTCATCTGTATGACATTGGCGCGTATTGGGTGGCTTTCGAGCGTTCCGCCTGCCGGCTGAGTGGCATCTTCCGTCAGTGTGAAATCACGCTCTTCCGTGTCCCTGCCTGTCCGGAGTACGTGGTGATGGCTTCCGTTCCTTCCGGTGAGGTGGAGGGGTATTTTTATAAAAACAAGTTTTTACGTGACGGGATTTATCGGAAAGTGCAATCTGATCATGCCTTGTCGATGCGGGATTATCGTCACTGGCGTGAGTCTGCTGTGGAGTCTGTGTTGTTGTAAAAAAAGTATGTGGACTTGCTTTGCCTGCGGACATATATTACTTTTTTCAGTGGGGTATGGTCATTCATAATGCTTCATGGAGAATAACCGAAAAAATCCTTTAAAAGTTTCAGCCTTCTCGCAAACGCCCTGTTCATTGGCATTCCGGCTGAAGGATTGGCATTCCGGAATCCTTCAGCCGGGGCTGTGCTCATCCGGTTTTCGGAGGAGTGGTTGTCCTGAAGGATATTTTTCGTCTGAAACATTTCATTGTGCATAACTTTAAGCCGGGATGCCGATGAACAGGGCGCTTACGGAGTGGCTGAAACATCTGAAGGAAAAATAAGGCGTTTTAGCATGTAGATGCCGTTATGAAAAGAAAACAGGTCAAATCTTAAAAAGTTCTTGTTCTTTTCAGAAAAGGATAGGACGTTTGAAAGGTTAATAACATGTATGCCCACATATTACTAATGTGTGGACTATAAGATTACTAATGTTACAGGTGAATGATTACTAATGTTGCAGATATATTATGCGGTCGGGAAATAGAATTATATTGAATACCTTGATACTTTATGTGAAAATGGTTCTTTCTATTCTGCTAGGGCTGTTTTCAACCCGTTTGGTATTGAAAGCATTGGGAGTGGAAGATTATGGTATTTATAATTTGGTGGCAGGGGTTGTGTCTATGTTATCTTTTTTGAATACCTCGTTGGCGACTTCCACTCAGCGTTTTTTATCAATCTCTTTAGGGAAAAATAATAAGGTACTTTTATCGGAAGTTTTTTATTATAGTCTGGCTTTGCATCTTCTAATCGGTGTAGGGTGGTTTTACTGGTCGTTTTTTTAGGTGGATATGGCATTCAACATATATTGTCCGTTCATCCGGATAAGAGAGGTGAGACTTTGATAGTGTTATACTTTTTAAGTGGAAGTGTGTTTTTTTCCATATTGTCAGTTCCCTATGTAGCTATTCTTGTCAGTCGGGAAAATATGTTGTTGCTTTCCATTCTTGAAACAGTTGAGTCGTGCCTCAAATTGTTGGGAGCGATTGTTTTGTTATCATACCTGGGTAATAGATTAATTTTATATGCGGCTGTAATTGCTGCGATTATGTTTACCTCGTTTATTCTGAAAGCTATTGTATGTCAGTGTAAATATCGTGAAACACGAATTACTTTGCAATCATTGACTGATATTGGTTTGGTGAAAGAATTGATGTTTTTTACCGGATGGTATACGTTTGCGTCATTGGGTAGCATAGGAAGATTTCAAGGTTTGCAGGTGTTGCTTAATCTTTTTTACGGAGTGGTAACGAATGCAGCCTATGGGATAGCCAATCAGGTGAATGGACTGATGCAGTTCTTTGCAACTACCATATTGCAGTCCGTAAGGCCTCAGATAATGAAAAGTGAGGGAGCGCACGACAGGGAACGGGTTGGCAGACTCTCACTTACAGCCTGCCGTTATATGTTTTTTCTTTGTGCGCTTTTTTCTATTCCCTTGATATTGGAAATGCCTTATGTGCTGCATCTTTGGCTTGACAATCTTCCAGAATATACAGTAGGCTTTTGCAGGCTTGTATTATTGTCCACCATGTTATATATGATTACTTCGGGATTGTCCACCGCCGTTGATGCGACAGGCAATATCAAGTGGATGTACATTTGTTTGGGATGTCTGCATGTTTTGAATCTTCCTGTAGGTTATTTATTATTGTATTATGGTTTTTCCGCATATAGTGTGTTGTGGCTGGTGGTTTGTGAGGAAATGATTTGTATGTGTGCCAGGATTGGTTTGGCCAGATATATTGTTGGCATATCTGTGGATGCAGTACTCAAAAAGGTGATACAGCCTATTATGATAACGACTGGTCTGACTCTGTTCATTGGAGTAATCATCGTCTGCTCTTTGGAATCAAGTTTTATGCGTTTGGTTGTCACGTTTATGTCCTGTATGGTTGCATCTCTTGCATCTATTTGGCATTACGGGGCAGAGCAGCCTGAAAAAGAACGTATAAAATCTATAATCTATAACATAAAATATAAATTAGTAAAGTGATATGATACAATTGGTCAATCGTCTGTTCTCACGGTTTGAGCGGTTCTGTTTTCATAACAGGATACGTTTTTTTAAAACTTTGTATATTAACTTTAGGACACTTCCGTTTTATCAGGCTGTAAGGTTCCCTATTGTTATATATGGGCCTGTAGGGTTGTATAATCTTGGCGGAAATATTGAGATTCGTGGTGCTGTCAGAAGAAATATGATAAAGCTAGGATACAAACAGGGTTTTTTCTCCGGTTCTAAAGGATGCAGTATGATTCTGCTTGCTCCCGAAACAAAATTAATATTCAATGGACCTTGTATGTTTGATTTGGATTATGCGATTAGAATTACGGGAAAAGGTGTAGTAAATATTGGATCCTACATAGGCTTTGGCAGTGATACCAAGATATATTGTGAAGAGTCTATAACTATCGGAGATTATTGCCGGATTCCTTTTGGAAGCTGCTTTATGGATACGAATTATCATTATTCCATTCATATGGAGTCTGGTGAGGTCCATAGGAAAAGCGCGCCTGTTGTTATAGGGCGTTATAATTGGATTGGGAATACCTCCACAATCATGAAAGGTACGGAAACTCCGGATGGAACAGTTATAGCATCTAAAAGTTTCTTGAATAAAAATTATAGAGAGCTGGGTAGTGGAGAAAAAAATCTGTTATTAGCCGGATCACCGGCTAGGATAGTTCAAAGAAATTGTACAAGAGTTCTTTCGTTAGAAATGGAGTCTAATTTAAATAAATGGTTTGCTGCAAATCCTGAACAAAAGGTCTGTTCTGAAAAACAATTGCTGGATGACTGCCGGAATGATATCCAATATTGTAAATCGTTTTAATAAAAAACAATATTGTGCTTGTTAAGAAAATAGTAAAGTTTGTCATTCTTCGGTTACAGTATTGGAACAAGGTGCGATTCCCTTTTTCTGCTGATGTTTCGTTTGGATCTACATTTGAAGGAATGAGTCGGATTTATAAAAATACCGTATTCCATGGTTCTTTGGGATTGGGATCCTATATATGTGACAATTGCAGGTTAAGTGCTCGGATAGGTCGGTTTACCAGCATTGCTCCTTATGTACGCTGTAACAATGGGAGGCATCCTTATCTGTTCCCCTTTGCAACTACTTCGCCAAATTTTTTCTCGCTTAATCCAGACCATAATCAGAGCGGTTCTACTTTTGCCACCCGCCAAATGTTTGATGAGTTGGCGTTTGTTGATATGGAAAAAACGATATCTGTGGAAATAGGCAATGATGTCTGGATAGGCGAAGGCGTTTTTTTGGTGGGGGGCATTTGTATTGGGGATGGGGCAGTGGTGCTTGCCGGTGCTGTAGTGACAAAAGATGTGCCACCTTATGCCATAGTCGGTGGTGTGCCCGCTAAGGTTGTCAGATACCGCTATGATGAAGACACTATCCTTTTTCTGCTTGGCATCAAATGGTGGAATAATTCCCCGGAATGGTTCCGGGAACATTGGGATTTGTTGTGTGATATTGAGAAACTGAAAGCGTATTATCATAGATGTTTGTATTGAGCTGAAAATTATCTGTAGATACAGCACCTGGTTCTGATTTCCGGAAGGGAGTATATGCTGATGGGTATGTTTGAAATGCATAATGGTTACGTTTTTTTATCGGTTGAATAACTATTTTTTCTGGGAGAATACGGCGGGTAAGCCGGACGGTTTCTTGGTACATGCTAAGTCTGTTCTTGGAACAAGCCTATTCTGTTCGCTGTACATGCTATGCTTGTTCACCGGAAAGTGCT
>NZ_BAKM01000055.1 GCF_000614185.1 Phocaeicola sartorii JCM 17136 = DSM 21941
CTATCGCAACATAGCATGAATTGATATAAACTATAGATAGCATGAAGTTGAAAAATTATGCAATTTTGCTTTCCTTCCTCCTTTGTGGAAGTGCATTTGTGAAGGCGCAGAATATGGCGTTAAAAAGCAATATTCTTTATGACGCCTCCGGCACTGTCAATCTGGGTATTGAGGCTGGTTTTGCCCCCAGATGGACGCTTGATGTGTCTGGCAACTATAATGGGTGGGTTCGTTCGCATGGTCGTACGTGGAAACACTGGATGTTGCAACCTGAGGCACGCTACTGGTTCTGTGATCGTTTTGCCGGTCACTTTGTTGGCATTCATGCCCACGGTGGACAATACAATGTGGGTAATCTGAAGAATGATATTTCGTTTTTGGGCAGTGATTTGTCCAAACTTTCCGACCGTCGTTATCAAGGATGGTTTGTAGGCGCCGGTGTGGCCTACGGTTATTCGTGGATTCTTTCCCGCCACTGGAACGTGGAGGCCGAGATTGGCTTGGGGTATGCCTATACCCGTTTCGACGCCTATCCTTGTGCCGATTGCGGCACCAAGCTGATAGATGGCAAATCCCATCACTATGTAGGCCCTACAAAGGCTGCGCTGAACCTGATATACGTATTTTAAAAGATACCGCTCATGAAGAAATTACTATGTGTACTTCTCCTGCTATTTTGTATGGCAGGTGTAAACAGCCAGACTATTCTGACGCTGGGCCGTGTGAAAGTGGACGGTCTGAATGTTGCTCGCAGCGGTGAGAACCTGCTTGTGTCTATGGATATTGACGTGGCGGGTATTGATATGCCGTCATCCCGTGAAGTGTCTTTTGCACCTGTACTTCGTGCGGAGAACAATGAGTTGTCTCTTTCTCCTGTAGTGCTGGCAGGCCGCAACCGTTATTATCTCCATTTACGCAATGATGCTGTTCCCGGTGTGGGTACTTCGTTGTTTCGTGCCGGTCATGACCGTGTGATTCATTATACTGCCACGGTGCCATACGCTGAATGGATGGCCGATGCCACCCTTGAGCTCGGCGATGAGGTGTGTGGCTGTTTGTGCGAGGTGCTTTTGTCCGACCGTTCGCCGTTGACTACGCTGGATTTCAGTCCGAAGGTTTTCTCTCCGGTCTTTGTCTATCGCGCTCCGAAAGCCGAGGAGGTGAAGACGCGTGAATTGAAAGGTTCCGCTTATATTGATTTTCCGGTGAACCGCACGGAGATTTATGAGGATTACCGCCGTAATCCGGTGGAACTGGCCAAGATACGTGCCACGATAGATACAGTGCGTAATGATGCTGATACCCGCATCACTTCTATCCGTATCAAGGGGTATGCTTCTCCCGAGGGAAGTTATGCTAACAACACCCGCCTTGCCCAAGGACGTACGGAGACCCTGAAGAACTATGTACAGCGTCTGTATAATTTTCCGTTTGGCATCATGGCCACGGACTACGAACCCGAAGACTGGGCAGGACTGGAACGTTATCTGGAAACCTGTACGCTTCCGGGCCGTTATGGCATGCTGGAACTGGCGCGCAGCGTGGCGATCCGGACGCACGCGAACAGAAAATCAAGGCGCGTTATCCTCAGGACTACCAGTTCCTGCTTCGTGAGGTCTATCCCGGCCTTCGTCACTCGGATTATACGGTGGAATATGTAGTCCGTGCTTATACCGATGTGGAGGAGGCACGCCGCATCTGGCGTACGGCTCCGGGTAAGTTGAGTCTGAACGAATTCTACCGTGTGGCGGAGAGCTATCCGGCAGGCAGTGACGAGTATAATGAGGTGTTCGAAACCATGGTCCGTCTCTATCCTGACGATGCTACGGCCAATTTGAACGCTTCCAATGTGGCAATGTCACGCGGTGATCTTGTTTCGGCACGCAAGTATGTGGCGAAATCGGGAAATACAGCTGAAGCGGTATATGCACGTGGTGTGCTTGCTGGGCTGGAAAAGGACTATGCACAGGCTCGCAGATTGCTGGCACAGGCACAGGATATGGGCGTAAAGGAAGCTGCCGGTGCATTGGAGCAGATTAACAGAATAGATAAGAAGTAATAATAAAGAAATAAGGAATCAATATGAAAAAGTTTAGTAAGATTTTGATGTCCGGGCTTGCAGCATTGTGTTTGTGGGCATGCTCAGATGAGGCAAATGTGTCTCGGCCGACTGATACTGAGAATGATGTATATGTGGAATTCGGAGTGCAGCTGATGCAAGGAAGCGGTTCAAGAAGCACGACAACAGATGGCGAGAATGGAGGAAGCAATTCTACTGGCGGTGCTGAAGTGGGCAAGAACTATGAGAACAGTGTCAAGGAGATATTGTTGGTGCTGACAAAGGCTGATGGTTCTCCCATTGTCAGTCAGCATCTGGATGTGGAACCTAAGGAAGATGGAAAATATCCCAAACTTGTGACAACCTTGGACAGAAGTGCGTTGGAGGCATACAAAAAAGGAGAAATTTATGTCTATGCTTTCTGCAATCCCACTTCTACTATCGATATCAATGATCTGACTCATAGTGTTCATGAACTGTCGGGTGAACCTAAATTATTAACAGACAACGATGAAATCTGGAAAAAAGACGCTTTTCTGATGTCTAACCACAATTTGGTGAAAGTGGCAAATTCCACCCCGAATACGGTTTGGAACTGGGAACAATATACTGAGACCAATCGTCTTTCTCTGGGTATTATCTCGGTGGAACGTGCTTGTGCACGTTTTGACTTCAAGGAAAACTGTTATCCTGCTGGAGAAGCTTCCAATACCTATGTGCTGGAGAGTGACAAGGGCGTCAAAGTGCAGTTGACTGATATGGTGATGGTCAATATCAGCAAGAGCTTCTACTACCTGCGCCGGGTATCTAAAAACGGACTTGCGGATAATATAGAATTGTGCGGACAGGAAACTCCCAACAACTATGTGGTGGACACGGATGCGGATAAAAAGAACGGCAATGTCGGAGAAACTTATAAAAAGGACTATTTCTTCAATAACTTCCTTTCTAATTCGACAGACGAGTGGAAAGGAAAATTCACATCCATTTCTTCTCTGACTGAAGAGGATAATGACGATTCCTGGAATGCGGGACATAATCGCAACGGATACAAGATCTGGCGTTATGCAACTGAGAATACCATTCCTGCTCCTAACAGCAATCAGAAAAACGGCATCTCTACCGGTGTGATTTTCAAGGGAAAACTACAATTTGACAAGTCAACTTATGGCGTAACCAACAATCAGCCATTTATGTATATAACAATGTGTTGTATGGCACTTGGGAGAAAGTGGAAGATGCGGCTAATGCTCCCAATGCAGACGAAAGCCTGAAAGCCGCTTTTGACCAAATAGGGGCTACACCCGCTAATGGAGCTGATTTCGGCAGGGCTGGATTCACGGTCTTGAGCTCGAACGGAAGCGGTGATTATGAAATGTATTACTGCTACTGGAACCGTCATAATGACAATAGTGATCCTAACCTGATGGGACCGATGGAGTTTGCTGTGGTGCGCAACAATGTGTACAAGCTGACGGTGAACAAAATCAACGGCTATGGTCATCCTACATCATCGGATCCTAAAGACGATCCCGATCCGCTGGATCCGAACAATCCGGATGAGCGAAACGATCTCTACATCGAAGTAACCGTTGAGGTACGTCCTTGGGTGGTCCGCATAAATGACATCGAGTTCTAAACAAGTGCTTATTATACCCTATTAAACAATGAATAAGACAACAAGATTCATACATACATTGAGACTGCCGGGCATGGTGCTTTGCGCCATGCTGGCGGTAGCCGCATTGTTGTCCTCCTGCCATAGCATATATAATGATCTGGAACCTTGCGCGCGGGGTGTCCGTCTGCGTTTTGTCTATGATTATAATATGGAGTATGCCAATGCATTCCATTCGCAGGTGGACTGTCTGGCTCTGTTGGTCTATGACGAACAGGGCAATTACCTGGCTACCTATACCGGTACAGGTGATGAGCTGAAGGATGAGAATTACCGCATGACTCTCGATTTGGAGAAAGGTAGTTATCATTTTATAGCATACGGAGGGCTGACTTGTCCGAAAACCTCTTTTTCATTCAAGGTGATTCCTGGTACCGGTTCAGTCATGCAGGATCTGCGTGTGGAGATGCACAATGCCGGACGTGTTTCGGAAACCGATCTGCATCCCCTGTTCCACGGCTCGCTGGACATGAGTGTGGACAATGACACCTACGAGGAAGCGACCGTGTATCTGATGAAGAACACCAACAATATCCGTGTGGTACTCCAGCAGATGAACGGCGGCGAGGTGGACGACAAGGATTTTACTTTCCGCATTACGGACGACAACACCTTGTTTGCCCCCGACAACAGCCTGATAAGCAATGGCGGGCAAGTCTATGCTCCTTGGGCACAAGGACAACGCACGGTGGGAGTGACAGAGGAAGGTGACGAGAAAGTGACAGTGGCATACGCCGAGTTTTCTACCTCACGGCTGGTTGCCGGCAATCATCCGCGCCTGACCATTACTCGCAACAGTGACGGTGCACAGGTGTTAAGTATTCCGCTGAATGAATATCTGCTGTTGCTGAAGAGTGACCATTTCGACGAGATGGGTGACCAAGAGTTTCTAGACCGTGAAAGTAACTGGTCATTGATATTCTTCTTGGATAATAACCATAATTGGATACGCACCCATATTGTGGTCAATGACTGGATAGTAAGAATTAATGATGCAGAATTATGAGAATTAAGGATTGGGGACATATCGTGTCCGTGCTGGGCGTCTGCCTCCTCCTGATATGCGGATGTGACGGCAGAAGTGACGAGGGGCTGTCATCGGACGGGCCCGATGCGGTCTATCTGGATATCAATGTCGCCCTGAGAGATGCTCCCGTGTCCGGACGTTCTGTCTCCGGACGCGCGGATGAGGATCCTTCGTATGATCAAGTGACGGACGCTGAGAAGATGCACACGCTGCGTGTTATTCTAGTCCGTCCGGATGGCAGGGTGGAACATAATGTCTATCTTGATTTGAAGAATGCTCCTGTGAGCGACCGGTATGGAAAAATTCGCCTGAAGGTGCAGGGCAATGAGGAAAAGACCATTTACCTGCTGGGCAACGAGACGAGTGTTTCGGTGGAACTTCCTGCTGTGGAGGGGGAGACGTCTCGGGTATTCCAATCTTGGGGCGACTTTAAGCCCGGAGACAAATTCCTGACCAGGGAGCAGATGGCAGGGCTTGTGTTGTCGTTTGACAATGTGGGGACTTTCAATGATACTCACCCGCTGCCAATGAGCGAATGTCATACGGTGATGCTGACAGATGAAGGTCTGGAGCCTGACGATGAGGGTCAGGGACAGGCTGGCGAAGAGGGTGAGAAAGTGGTACCGAAAAAGAAGGAGATCACATTGAAAATCACTCGTGCTGCCGCAAAGTTCACGTATGAGATAACGAATAAGAGCAGCCGGGATTACTGGTTGAGTGGAATCAGGATAGAGAAGTCGGCTTCCCATGAATACCTTCTGCCGAATGGCATGAAGTATGATGATGCGGAAAATGAAGTGACGGATTTCCAAGTACCGGCATCGGCCGGATATGCTTCATTCAATCAGTCATACGGGGTGAAGAATGTGAAGCTGGAAGCAAAATCAACGGCGCCGGTCGAACTGTCTTCGTTCTACTTGCTGGAAGGAAAGTATGAGAATGCCGATGATGTGTATTCAGCCAACATGGACGGTAAAAACTATAAGACTTCCTACAAGACCGCTATTACGCTGGATACGAAGGACAATAGTGGTATAGACTTGGGCGGCAATACCGGAAGCATTCCATCCGGATCGTTCACTTTGGAGGACTTCTTCCCGAACTTGTCCACTTTGCCCCGTAACACCCATGTGGTGGTGAAAATTACAATCGGGGATGCGGATGACATATCATGGCAGGTGGATCTGCGTCCATACAGTGAAGTGATACTTGAACCCGGATTCGGACTGGATATTTAAAAGATGATACGAAAAAGAAGGAGAAGAAAACAATGAAGAAAACGATAAGTTATTTCTTATTTATATGCGGTTTGCTGATGGCTGCCGTCACTTCGTGCAAGGACGATCTGCTTTATACGGACGGGGGGCTTATTCCCGAAGGTGAGAGCATAGTGACGGCACAGGTGGACTTCAAACCGTTGGTAGAAAGTCTTACGGATAAGTCGCGTACGGCAGGCGATGCTATCAAGTCCATTAATGACTTGTGTGTGTTGTTGTACAACGTAGATGGGATTTTGGTAGAAGCACGTTCTTTGACTTGTGTACAAGGCAGTCCGGCAGATGGAGAGTATTCTATAGATGAGATTACACGTAAAAAAGAAGATGCGGCTGATCCGAATGAAAATATCGCTGAAAATAAAACACCTCGTGCTAATTTAAGCTTGAAAATTCCATATGGACGTTATTATATCTATGCAGTGGCCAATATGGGGAAGGATTTTAATGAGGCAGTTGAGAAGTATGGGAAGGAAGATGATACCGATAATACGTCAGAGGAGGTTGAAAAGTATAAGACGGCTATTGGTACAGTGAAAAAGTTAAAAAACATTTCTTTTACTTGGCAGACTAATGATGTGACAAAGAATAGTCAGATGTTCGGGCATTTTACTGTTATTGATCAAGAGGATAAAGGTGAATTATTGACTGTCAATAAAAAAGCTATGAAATTGCACGCCTGGATACGTCGTGCAGCTTCCAAAGTGACGATTGCATACGATGGTAGTGGATTGAAAGAAGGCGTTTTTATCTATTTAAAATCAGTGACTATAAAGGACATTCCGAAGAGTTGTTATTTGGGACAGGATAATCCTGCAGCTCCGGAAAATTATCAACCGACAGATGGGGATGGAGGGGTAAAGCTTGATTTGATACCGGAAGGTGAAACTATAAAATATTATGAAGGTGACACCGAGCCGGATCTTGTTGATTTTAAAGATACATACGAAGCTCGTGTTACTAAGGGAATGCCTTTTTTGGGGAGTGGATATAACACTCTTACCTCTCCTTCCGAGACTAAAACATATTATCATCCTGAAAAATTGGAGGATGTGCATACCGAATTTACCAATGCTCTTTATTTTTATGAAAATATGCAGGGTAAGGGTGAAGAAGGTACTCCTAGTGATAAACGTCAAGTTGTAGCGGGCGCTAATGATAAAACCAAGCCGACTTATCCTGAAGGGGGTATGAAAGATGATAAAGCATGGAAAGATGCCAAGCCATACGGAACTTATATAGAAGTGGACGCTTTTTATGTTTCTATCAACAAAGAGAAAGTAGGTAGAGGCCCTATCAAGTATCGGTTTATGTTAGGGAAAGATGTTGTAACTGATTACAATGCGGAACGTAACCATCATTACAAACTGACTTTGAAGTTCAAAGGATATGCCAATGATGCCGACTGGCATATAGAGTATGAAGAACCTGAGCCGGGTATCGAGATTCCGAATCCTTATTATATCTCTTATCTTTATAACCGTACTATGAATCTTCCGGTAAAAATTAATACGGGAGGAGGTACACTTGAATCTTTGAGTGCCAGGATTATTTATAATAACTGGGCTCCGTATGGAACTCTTCCGGTGAATGCTGGTGGTTTAGCTTATGCTAGAGAATATGATTATGCTGAAACTCCTGATAAGAGCAATGATCAACCATGGCATGGATTTCTTTCACTTCGTAAGACTAGTAAACGTATTTTACTGGGAGAGCATGATGACGTACTGGGGGAGAAGGATATGACAGATAATAAAGATTATTATGAAAGTACTCAAAGGGGAGAACGAGTGTATATACCTGCAGAATCTGGGGTTACTCAATCAGACGGAACTTATGAAAGTCAGAAAGATGGACATTATGAAATAAGCAAAATTAATGATAATCAATTGCTTGCTTCTATCCCTCTTTATACTCGCGCTAAGCAGATGTATATAAAATCAGGATATACAGGAAATAATCCTTATGTAGCTTACCAACGGCATGCGCGAGTAGAGATTATGGCTAAGATAAACCTTGGTGCGGGAAACATTTTTTCAAAAAAAGACACTGTTGACATTTTTCAGGTACGAAGGATTGTAAATCCTAAAGGAATTTATAGGAGTAATGGTAATAATAAAACCTTTCATGTCACTTTATTGCGTTTACCTAGAGAAAATGCGGAGACATTTGAATCTTTTTCTTCCGAAGGCCCTTGGAAAGCGTATGTGGTAAATGAGAAAACAGAACTTAGGGAAGGTGATCCTGTGTTCACGGATCCTAATCCCGGTTTTATTACGCTTGGAATTGCTAGTAAGAATACAAAACTGGATGCTGATGGTGTGATATATGGAGAGACCGGTTCGGATATTAAATTTGATATTCTGTTTCATGGATCGGGTGACTCAAATAAAAATGCTGTAATCCGTGTGGAATATCACAATTATACTTGTGAGCATCTTATTTTTGTGCATCAGGGAGATAAACCGCAGGAGCTTTTATCCGGACAACCGAAATGGCATATATCTAATCTCATTAGTAAAGGTCAAGAAGCTTCCAATCCATTGGATGAAGGTTCTTTGTTTAAATTTGGCAATCTTGACCAAGTTATTGCGGCAAAGAACCAGTACAATGCGAAGCGTCCTATGATAAATGTGGAACCAGGGGATTTTCCTGATCCTATAACAAGAGAGGGTTTAGGTTTTGAGTTGGTTGGTTCTACTGACAAGGCTGTATGGAGGGATATAAAGAATAAACCTGCAAATACAGTGGAACCATGGAATGGCTTTGAAGTTCTCAATGCCCGTATTGCTACACTGGATGATTATCAGGCTTTATTTGATAGTCCTGATATCGCACAAGGCTATGGGGTACTTTATGGAGATGAAGCGGATAAACCTGCGATAAACTTGCTGCAAGCGTATGGATACCAGGAAAACAATAAGTATGGAAAACCTGCGGATCCGAAAGATAAGCTAGGTTGTGGCATGCGTGGATGTTTTGTTTATAACCGGACAAATGGAAGATCCGTATTTTTTCCGATAGGTGCTTCAGGATATGGTCATAGAAAAGAAAAAGAACAGGGATGTTTACGTTATTCAAGTGGACAGAAAGAGATTTTTGGAGTTTCCATTTCCTCAAGTGATAAGTTTTATGGAAGCAATCCAATATCAAAAGCCCCGTTATTTTATGATCTTTATATGCGTCCGGGGGCTGTTTATTGGATAAAGGAAGCTGTCGGTTCAGGAGGAGTTTGGGGAACGAATGTAGGCTGGGATATCAATTATTTTACTTTTGATTTTAATAAAATAACTCAGGCTAATGTGTTTAATGGAAATAACAGTGACGCCTGCTTCATCCGTTGCGTAGAAGATCCAAATTAGTTCCTTTTATCCTATCAGGCAAGTATAAACAGGGCAATCGCATCCAAAGTTGCTGGGACTTGGGTTCGGTTGCCCTGTATATTGTCCATGTACGAGCGTGAATGTTTGCAAATATTTCTGGTGACCTCCACTCACCATCTACAACAAAGTTTTGCAAAACTGCTGCCACTACTACCACCCTTCCCACTGAAACCACGATGGACAGGGCGTCTTGGTGGGTGGTGGTAGCACATCTTTTTATGTGGTAAAAAGGGCTGCTGCCACCACTTTTAACTCTTTTTTTGCCCCAAAACAACCGGAGGAAGGAGAAGATACAAGAGGCGGAGGATGACCACACGCCGGGAAAGGGAGGAGGATACGGACACGCATAACCCGGGAATTGGACCGATAGGACCGAGCCCACTGAAGGGCAAAACACCAGCTGCAACCTGACAGGACTCCGGTTGCGGCCCGTCAAGACCAGAGTTACAAACAGGTAGAACTTCAGTTTCAGCCCGACGGAACCAAAGTTACAACTCTGACGAAACTGTAGTTTCAACCCGACAGAACTGTAGTTCCAACCTGACGAAACCGATTGAAACTCCTTGTTCGTGTGCGCGTTCATGCGGACGAATAAGGCAGATCGTACGCATCAGCAGATGGCATCATCAGCTTTGACAGGACTGCACAGAAGCTTTGCGCTGTTGGAAAGAACAGACAAAAGTGGTGGCAGCACACCTTTTTACCACATGAAAAAAGGTGCTGCCACCACCCGTCAAAACGCCCTGTCCATCGTGGTCTCAGTGGAAAGGGTGGTAGCAGTGGCAGCAGTTTTGCAAAACTCTGTTGTAGAAAAAGAACAGACCCGAAAGCTGACCGGATTAACCACGCAGCACATTCACAATCTCCACCACATACATTTTATGAAAATCACCGTGCGATTCCCCGTACCATCTGTCTGTAATGCTCTTGTCGATAAAGTTTTCGGGCTTGATCAGATCGGCATACAGTTTCTTGCATTCAAAAGTCAGCCGCGCCTGCTCAAAAGTGATGCTTCCGTTCTCGGTGAACAAGGGCGATAATCCTGTCGCTTTTACTTTGTCCATGTCACGCCCCGACTTAGAACCGCATATTTTATGCACTTCTTTATGCTCCTCGCCTAGAAAAGAGAGGGTGAGATAATCGTTCTGCTCTATAAAGTCGAAGGTATAACGTTCGGGGCGGATAAAGATAAAAGCTACCGGACGGTTCCACAGAAACCCTGTGCCTCCCCAGTTTGCCGTCATGGTGTTGAACTTCTCTTTGGTGCCGGCTGTTACCAACATCCATTCCTTGCTGATGGCTTCAAACAGATTGTCTGTCAGTTCGTTTACTCTTATTTCTTTCATTGTTTCCGTATTTTTAGCTAGTACAAATATATAATTTTTTTCTTTTACTGTTTCGTATTAAACCTGCTAATTATTATCTTTGCGAGAAATATTAATTAAAAAAGAAAGGACGAAACACAGTGGCAAATGAGGTAGTTTTAACCCCGATGATGAAGCAGTTTTTTGAGTTGAAGGCGAAGCATCCCGATGCGATTATGCTATTCCGGTGCGGGGATTTTTATGAAACTTATTCAGAAGACGCTATTGTCGCCTCGGAAATTCTGGGCATTACGCTGACCAAGCGTGCCAACGGGCAGGCAAAGAGCGTGGAGATGGCTGGCTTTCCTTTCCATGCGCTGGATACGTATCTGCCCAAATTGGTACGGGCAGGCAAGCGGGTGGCCATTTGTGACCAATTGGAAGATCCCAAGATGACCAAGAAACTGGTAAAGCGTGGCATCACCGAACTGGTGACTCCGGGGGTAGCCATCAATGACAATGTCCTTTCCTATAAAGAAAACAACTTTCTGGCTGCCGTCCATTTCGGGAAAGCCAGTTGCGGTGTGGCCTTCCTCGATATCTCCACCGGTGAGTTCCTTACCGCCGAGGGACCTTTCGACTATATAGACAAGTTATTGAATAATTTCGCCCCCAAAGAGGTGCTTTTCGAGCGTGGCAAACGGGGGATGTTCGAAGGGAACTTCGGAAGCAAGTTCTTTACTTTCGAACTGGACGACTGGGTGTTTAATGAGAGTACCTCACGCGAGAAGCTGTTGAAGCACTTTGAGACCAAGAACTTGAAAGGCTTCGGGGTGGAGCATCTTAAGAACGGCATTGTAGCTTCGGGCGCCATTCTGCAATACCTTAATATGACGCAACATTATCAGATCGGTCATATCACTTCCCTTTCCCGTATAGAGGAAGACCGCTATGTGCGGCTGGATAAGTTTACGGTGCGCAGTCTGGAACTGACGGGCAGCATGAATGAGGGCGGAACTAGTCTGCTGGACGTGATTGACCGTACCATCAGCTATGGGGGCCCGTCTGCTGAAACGCTGGCTGCTCTTTCCGCTGAAAGACGAGAAGCCTGTCAATGAGCGGCTGGATGTGGTGGAATACTTCTTCCGCGAGCCGGACTTCAAAGACTTCGTAGAAGAGAAACTGCACCTGATAGGAGATTTGGAGCGTATTGTCTCGAAAGCTGCCGTAGGAAGAATCTCTCCACGCGAGGTGGTGCAGCTTAAAGTAGCTTTGCAGGCTGTCGAGCCGATTAAGAATGCCTGTCTGAATGCGGATAACGAGAGCCTCCGCCGCATTGGGGAGCAGCTGAACCTATGCCTGTCTATCCGTGAAAAGATAGCGAAAGAGGTAAAGAACGACCCTCCTTTGCTGGTGAACAAGGGCGGTGTGATAGCCGACGGGGTGAGCGCGGAACTGGATGAACTACGCCAGATCGCTTTCTCCGGCAAGGATTATCTGCTCAAAGTGCAGCAGCGTGAAAGTGAGTTGACCGGCATTCCCAGCCTGAAGATTGCCTATAACAATGTGTTCGGCTACTACATTGAGGTGCGCAACACGCATAAGGATAAGGTGCCTGCCGACTGGATCCGTAAACAGACACTGGTCAATGCGGAACGCTATATCACTCAGGAACTGAAAGAATATGAAGAAAAGATCTTGGGTGCCGAAGATAAGATCCTGGTACTTGAGACAAAACTCTATAATGATCTGGTGATCGCTTTAGCGGAGTTTATCCCCGCCATCCAGATCAATGCCAATCAGATTGCCCGTCTGGACTGTCTGCTGGCTTTTGCCAATGTGGCGGGAGAGAACAACTATATCCGCCCTGTTGTGGAGGACAGTGACGTGATTGACATCCGGCAGGGTCGCCATCCCGTTATCGAGAAGCAGCTTCCGGTGGGGGAGAAGTACATTGCCAATGATGTATTCCTGGATTCGGAGAAACAGCAGATCATTATCATTACCGGTCCCAACATGGCGGGTAAGTCGGCTTTGCTGCGCCAGACCGCACTGATCACCCTGTTGGCACAGATCGGCAGTTTTGTGCCTGCCGAAAGTGCTCGGATCGGTATGGTGGACAAGATATTCACCCGTGTGGGGGCCAGCGATAACATTTCTGTGGGCGAATCTACCTTTATGGTCGAGATGAACGAGGCGGCGAATATTCTGAACAACCTGTCTGCCCGTAGCCTGGTGTTGTTTGATGAGTTGGGACGTGGAACATCCACTTACGACGGTATTTCCATCGCCTGGGCCATCGTGGAGCATATTCACGAGCATCCCAAAGCCAAGCGCGTACGCTGTTCGCCACTCATTATCATGAATTGAACGAGATGGAGAAATCTTTCAAGCGCATCAAGAATTACAATGTATCTGTGAAGGAGATAGATAATAAAGTGATTTTCCTGCGCAAGCTGGAGCGTGGCGGCAGCGAGCATTCTTTCGGTATTCATGTGGCGAAGATGGCGGGTATGCCGAAAAGCATTGTGAAGCGTGCCAATGATATTCTGCATCAGCTGGAGGCGGACAACCGCCAGCAGGGCATTGCCAAACCTACGGCTGAGATAGCATCCGGCCGCAGCGGGATGCAGCTCAGCTTCTTCCAGTTGGATGACCCGGTACTGAGCCAGATACGGGACGAGATTCTGAATCTGGATGTCAATAACCTGACTCCTCTTGAGGCGTTGAACAAACTGAATGATATCAAGAAGATAGTAAAAGGCAAGTAAATGCCTTTATTTTTCATTAATTACTAATTACTAACCATTAACCATTATCATGAAACACCTACTAACCTTGTGCATGTTAGCCTTGTGCCTGTGCGCCTCGGCCAAGGAAACGTGTCCGAAAGTAATCCCCGCCCTGCAAGAATGGAAAGGGGGAAGTGGAAAACTTGCCCTGCCTGCTGAAGGCAGCATTGTCATTGCTTCTGCTGACGAAGCGGCGCTGAAAAGTGTGGCGGACGTGCTGGCACAGGATTTGAAAGACCTGCTGGGCTGGAACTATACTGTTAAGACCGGAAAACCGGAGAAGAATGCGATTTATCTTTCATTGACGAAGCCCGACAAACAATTGGGAGAGGAAGGATATGTGCTGGCTGCGGGACGCTATGCGGGTATCACAGCACCGGCCCGTCAGGGAGTGTTCTGGGGCACCCGAAGCCTGTTGCAGATACTTTATAACGAAAAGGGGCAGTTGCCCAAGGGCGTTGCCCGTGACTGGCCGCAGTATCCCAACCGCGGTTTTATGCTGGATGTGGGCCGCAAGTTTTTCACGATGGACTTCCTGCGCCAATATGTCAAGATCCTCTCGTTCTACAAACTGAATGAGTTCCAGATCCACCTCAATGACAATGGTTTCGTACAGTTCTTTGATAACGACTGGAACAAGACCTACGCCGCTTTCCGTCTGGAGAGTGAGCGTTTTCCCGGATTGACTGCCAAGGACGGCTCTTACACCAAGAAGGAATTTACCGACCTGCAACGTCTGGGTATGGAATATGGTGTGAATGTGATTCCGGAGATTGATATTCCGGCTCATTCATTGGCCTTTACACACTATAAGCCCGAAATAGGCAGTGATAAATATGGTATGGATCACTTGGATTTATACAAGGAGGAAACTTATCGTTTTGTAGATTCTTTGCTGGATGAATATCTTTCGGGAGAGGAGCCTGTCTTTATGGGTCCTGACGTGCATATCGGTACGGATGAATACAATGCGAAGGAAGCCGAGAAATTCCGTTATTTTACAGACCGGTATCTGAAGTATGTGGAGAAATACGGGAAGAATGTCCGTATGTGGGGAGCGTTGCGCTGGCTGAAAGGAAAAACACCGGTGAAAGCAGACAATGTGACTATCAATGCCTGGTCATACGACTGGATTGACCCTAATGCTTCTCTGAAAGATGGATATAAGATTATCAATACGTGTGATACTTATCTTTATATTGTTCCGGCTGCCGGTTATTATCGTGATTTTCTGGATATCCGATGGCTTTATGAAACTTGGCGCGTAGGTAAAGTGAACAGCAGGGAGGAATTGCCCGAAGGTACTCCGGGTCTGTTGGGAGGTATGTTTGCCGTATGGAACGACCATTGTGGGAATGGGATATCCCAACAGGATGTGCATTTCCGTACTTTCCCTGCTGCACAGGTACTTGCCGAGAAAATGTGGAGAGGAAAGAACGAAGCTGTTTCGTTTGAAGAGTTTGAGGCATTGTGCAAACAGATGCCCGAAGCTCCCGGCATCAATCTGCTGGGACGTGTGCAGGGGGAAGTTGTCCTTCCGGGACAAAAGGAAGAGCTGTCTTTGAACGGTACGGACAGCGTGGCTACCTCTCTGCCTGAAATAGGCTATCCTTACGCTGTAGAGTTTGAGGTGAATCCGGATCAGGAACAAAATATCAGCGGTATCCTGTTCAAAGGCCCTCATTCCACCGTGTATGCCAATTGGGAAAATAAAGGAAATCTGGCGTTCAGCGTGACGGATATACATTTGTGTTTCATGCTGCCATCTTGCCTGCCGGTGAGTGGACAAAGGTGCGTATAGAAGGGGATTATAAAGGAACTACCCTTTACATAAACGGGGAAAAGGTGGAACGCTTGGAAGGACGTATCAAGCAGTTCTACAACTATACCCATCACCGCAAGGACAGGATGTATGTGCAGGAAACTTTGGTTTTCCCCATGCAGCAGATAGGCGATGTACGGAATGGATTCAAAGGAAAGCTTCGGAATATAAATTGCGTGCGGCATCCTTCTTTCTAAATGTGATTCCCTCTTGAGACTACTCTTTCTACCCATCGCGTTACCATTTGCCGTAGGGGCAGGGTTATTGGAAATGTTAACGAAGATGTGTAGAATGAGAAGTTTTCTAAGGGAAAACCCTGCACATGTTATCTTTAATTGTGTTACATTTCTAATTGTCAGTGATTTATATCAGGCAGGTGTTATCTGTTTTATTTTCATAAGAAGGTCTTTATACCTTACTTTGCACCATTAAACTTAAGCAACAAACCCAATGAAAATAAAACAAATCCTGCTTTGCATGCTTTTAGCCTGCTTTGTTGTTCCCGCTTCTGCACAGAACCGTTGGGGCATTGTGGGAGGAGGACTTTTTTCCAAGTCCATGTCCAAAGATGCCCGTTTCAGTTTGGGCGGCTATGCCGGAGGAACCTATGACATTCACATTGAAAATTCGTGGTATGTACAGCCACAACTGCTCTTTGCTTATGAAGAATTCAGAACCAAGTCAGAGCTCGGTACTGATTTCTTCTTTAGCAAATTCAATTTGGAACTTCCCGTACTCGCTTCCTACCAGATTGCCATAAACAACAAGTGAACCTGCGCATCAATGCAGGCCCCTATCTGTCCTATGCTATGTTTGGCAGAGATAAATCCATTGATTATGCCTATGGCGGCGAGATGCATTCCAGTTTGGGATGGTGGCATCAGGACTTCCCGGATCATTTTACTTACGGTGGAAAGGCCGGTATTTCATTAGAATCCGATCATTTCATTTACACCATCGGCGGCAAGTGTTCCCTCCGCAAGAAGCCTTTCGGACGAAGTGTCAGTTTATCAGCCGGCGTAGGATATAAGTTCTGAGTTTTCTTTATCTTTGCCACCTGAGAATTAAAATTGAGTTACATGCATGTTTATATAAAACAGACGGTCACTGTCTGCCTTTTCATCTGTCTATGTCTTTCCTGCACTTCACGGCGCATGGAACATGTTGCTTTGCAGCAAGCCGGATACCTGATGGAAGAACATCCCGACAGTGCCTTTTCATTGTTGAAATCCCTTTCTTCCCTGGTCGGAATGACATCGGAAGACAAAGCGGAATATGCTTTGTTGCTGGCCGAGGCTGCCGATAAAAACGGCTATTCCCTGCTTCCTTGTGACTCCTTGTTGAACTTTGCCCTCCATCTATACGATGAAAACGCCAAAGAACATGCCATAGCCCTTCTGTACAAGGGAAAAGTACAGCAGGAAATGGAGAACTATGCCGATGCTTTGAAAAGCTACCGTATGGCGCTGGAAATACTTTCCTATTATCCCCGTGAGTTTTATTGGAAAGGATTCGTCTATAATATGCTGGGAGGGCTGTATGGTAAACAGAACTTGTATGTACAGGCAAAAGATATGTATGTCAAAGCCTGTTATAATGACTCGCTGGCGCGGCATAACCATCATCTCATCAGTTCGCTCAGTAATCTGGGGGTGGCTTTCATCGGTTATGGGAACATAGACTCCGCTTTTATTTGTCAGCAACGCGCATTGCAACTTTCTCTCTCCACCGATAGCTTTCTGCTGCATTCCCTTTATGGAAATATAGGGGATCTGTGCGGACGTACCGGACAGAACAGCATAGCCGTCACTTGTCTGAAAAGAGCATACGATGCCTGTCGCCGGAAGGAAGACAGTTTGCAATGTCTCTGGAATCTGGGAGAATTCTATTATAACAACCGGCAGCCCGATTCGGCCCTTTATTACCTGAACCGGAGCAAGGAATCTGCCAATATTCATATCCGGTATCTTTCTTTCTTCGACCTGTATGCCATAGCCAAGCAGCAGGGGGATGTGGCAAAAGCCTTGGAATATCTGGAAATCAGCACCCAACTGGAAGATTCCATCTATTCTACCAACGTGGCCACGGAACTGGAGAAGAAGACTTACCGCTGGAATGCCGATGCGCAAGTAAGGAAAGAGCATTTCAAGGCAAAACGAAGGATTTATATCATTGCGATGGTGGCTCTGGTGTTATTGCTGGTCATTGTGATTGTCTATCAGCAGATATTGAAAAACAAGAAAATACAGCAATCCAACTACGAATACCTGTTGCAGAAACTGAAACAGAACCTGAGGGATATGCAGCAAAACATTGTCCGGCATGAAGAGGTCATAGCCGAACTGAAACAGAAACAGGAAAGTCGTGCCGGAGAAATAGAGGAGAAGGAGCGGGCTATACAGGCTATGAAAATGGAGAAAGAGAAACTGCGCAATTGGCTGTTCAGGCAAAGTGCTCTTTATGCAAAGATAGACAAACTGGCAAACCAGCAAAAGCATCATAAAGAACGCATTGATGTGCTTACCAATGCCGAGCAGCGCCAACTCAGGGTGATTATAGGGCAGATTTATGCCGACTACATAGAGCAACTGCATGTCCAATACCCCAAATTGAATGAAGACGATGTTCTTTTACTATGCCTGCAACTGGCGGATTTGTCTCCTTTTGCCATTGCTTTATGCTTTGGTAATAATGATGCACAGATTGTGGCGCAGCGCAAATATCGTATGAAAAGCAAGATAGAATGACGGGGTGTTATCTTTAATAGTGTTACATCTTTGTTTATCAGCATGTTATAGCAGTAGACTGTTATTGGTTTTAGTCGTTTCGGAGGTGTTTGCTCCCTATCTTTGCGGAGTAAAATCATAAAAATAGAAACGATATGAAAACTAACAAACTAATTCTGGCGTGCCTGGTCATTCTGTGCTCATTGCCCGCTATGGCACAAGTAAAACTGGGCGTAGAAGCAGGAGCCAATCTTTCTCATTATCTTACCAACAGTCATTCGAACCTTCGGGCAGTAAAGACATGAAGGTAGGTTTCCAGGCAGGTGTGACAGCCGATTATGAGTTTCAGAATCATCTGATGCTGATGTCCGGACTTTATTTTATCCGTAAGGGTGGAAACTTGAAGCTGGGAGAGAACTATGGAAAAAATTCCTATTACCGCTATCCCAATGTGGAGGTAAAGATGAACTATCTGCAAATACCGGTAAAACTAGGTTATAACTTTCATATAAATGATAAGCTAAGTCTTATTCCTTATATTGGACTTTATGCTGCATATGGTTTTAATGCCGGTAAAAGCGATTTGCAGATGGTGGATAACGGCAAGCTGCTGGATACAAACTGGAAGCCGACAGAGGGTTATGGTTATAGTGCCGGTCAGTCCATCCGGGGATTCAAGCATTGGGATGTCGGCGCCATAGCCGGTGTCAAGGCAGTGATAGGCAAGCATTACACCATTTCCTTTGATTATAACATCGGTCTGAACAAAGCACAAAGTACATACGGATTACGAAACTCAACATTCCAACTTTCAGTTGGTTACCGTTTTTAAATTTTCATCACTACTTGGAGAAAACTAAAGGCTAAACTTTATTTTTTAAGAGAAGAAATGCCCTTGCATGTGAGTGTAGGGGCATTTTATTTGATATTACTGATCTAAATACAGAGTGATGGGTGATTGTTACAATGAATTTTCTTCATCAGTTCTCTTACTATACCGGTATTTGTCTGTGCCAACAGCCTTTCATGCTTGATAAATAAATTGTCCATACTTAGCTCTATTTTTCTACAAATATATTAATTTGTTTAGAACAGAAAGCAAATACAAGTATTTTTAAGTCTTCAGACTGCAACATCCTCTCCTCACTAAAGTGAAAAGATAACTGCATTTATTTTTTTCACACCCGCATCTTTGCTATCTTTGTCCGTGGAAAACTAAAGACAAAATTGCTATGCGCTCATTTATTTGGAACTTAAATATCATAGGTTTACTGGCTGTTTGCTTGTTTGGCTGTAACCGTCATTCTTCCAATCCACTGTTGCATCAGGTGCATTCATTGTTAGAAGTGAGGCCGGATAGTGCATTGACTGTTTTAAAGAATCTATCTGCTGTAGAGGAAATGCCGGAAGTAGACAGGGCGTATTATGCCTTGCTGCTGGCTGAGTCTACGGATAAAAATGAATTACCCTTACTGCCTTGTGATTCATTATTGGATTTTGCGTTAGATTATTATGAAGATGGTGATAAAGAAATGGCCGCGGCTTTGCTTTATAAAGGGCGGTTACTGGCGCAGATGAACGATAAAAAGGCGGCGATAGAGAATAGTTTGAAGGCGTTGGAAGTGTTACAAAATTATCCCGAAGATACAAAAAGCAGAAGGTTGATCTATAGCTCGTTGGGACTATGGTATGGGGATTGTGGATTATATGACAAAGCGTTGGAAATGCAGAATCAGGCTCTCCACTATTCATGTAGTGCTAAAGATACTGCTATTGCTTATCATAACATCGGATATGTATATTCCATGAGAGACTTGCAGGATTCTTCCATTACTTATCAGCGTAAGGCTGTGGAGTATGCCGTGCGTTCTAAAGATACGAATATGATGGTTGCTTCCTGGCACAGCTTAAGTCTATTTTATGGACGATTTGATAAAACAGATTCTGCTGTAGTTTATGCACGTAAAGTTTTTCAATATGTATCTGATGAGCATAAGATGGTTAATGCTTATTATAATATGGGTGATTTGTATATTGATTTGGAACAATATGATTCAGCCAGATATTATTTAGAGAAGAGTCTGCTTCTTTCTTCCTCTTGGTCTATGCCCTATTGGTCGCTTGCTGTTATGGAATCGGAACTGGGAAATTTTCAGTCTGCCTATCATTATCTGGATACTTTTGTGATGGTTCAGGACTCATTGGATGTCAGTGAAAAATTGTCTGAAGTGCAGCATCTGGTTTATAAGCATCAAACTGAATTGGAGGTAAAGGATGAGCAGATTAAATCGAGAAGAATAATAGGATGGATTGTTTGTATGGCTATAATAGTTTGCTTTGTACTCATCTTGATTTACCAACATCGGATTGATCGAAAAAATAGTCAGCAGGCACTCTATGAGCAGTCGCTGCAACATGCCAATGAAAAACTAAGTATCATGCAGCAGCGTATAAAAGAAAATGAATCCAGCCTTGTATTATTACAAGATAGGGAGAATCAAAATCTCGATGAAATCGCTAAAAAAGAGCAATTAATAGCTCAATTGAGGCAAGAAAAGTTGACACTCCGCGCATGGCTGTTCCAGCAGACTTCCATATATAAAAAGGTTTATTCATTGTACGAACAGCAGGAAGTGGATAAAAAGGCGCGGAAAGTAATGACAAACTCTGACTGTGAAAAACTAAAGAAAACGGTGTTTGAGATATATGCTGACTATATTTCCCCTTTGCAAATACAATATTCGCAATTGACGGAGGATGACTTATTATGTCTTTGCTTGCTAGAAGCCGGTATCCCTCCGCTGGTTATTGCTTTATGCCTCGGACATACTGATACTGTGGCATTCAACAAACGAAAATCGCGCTTAAAAGTGAAGATGTCAGAGTCGTGATTTGCAATTGTTTGTTTATCAGCTGTTTGTGAAATTTGAATGTCCCAGCAAATAGTTGTGTGCCCTGTCTTTTCCCTATAACTTTGCGGCATCATTTAAAAACAAAAAAGTTATGAAAGCAAAGTTATTATTGATGCTATTTTTAGTTTTCTTGAGTTTGGGAGTCTTTGCTTCGGAGCGTCATAGGAAGAAACCTCACGCACAATGTAAAGCTTATAAAATGGCTGTTGAAACTAGAAGTCCTTTTGATCCTTCTATACAAGCTGAAGATATAAACGATTGTTTGTATCTCACATTTCAATTCTCATTGGATGATGCTGACATTACTATATTAGATAAGGATGGTAATGAAGTGATAAAAGAGCAACAAACTATTATTTATGAAGGGCGCACTATTTCTATTCCAATGGCAGATGCGTATCCTTATTCCGTTGAAATAAAATCTTCATCTGTAGAAATACAAGGTGGGATTATCTTAGAATAATAATTATAATCTTTAAATTTTGAGTAACAATGAAAGTAAAACATTTATTGGTAGCACTTATTGTGCCTTTAGCTTGCGCATGCAGCAATGACAGTTTGGATGAGGTAGCTGATCAGTCTAATAAGCCTCAGGTAGTATCCCGTTCAGAAGAAAATATGCTTAGTTTTGATTCTGAAGCATCGTTCCAACAGGCTGTTGGTTTGTTATCTGATATGGATGAAAATGAACAGAAATCATGGATTTCATCTCATTTGGGAACAATCACATCATTGAAAGATGTATATGATGAGGCAATGGAAGATGCAGCCGATTTGGATGAATCTCGTGAAGCTTATTTGGCTTACAAAGACAAGTATGAAAATACATTATATTTTTCATCTTATAAAGATGATTGTGGTGCTTATTTGCCTGTTAGTAATCAAACTGTAGCCATGATGATAAATACTGATGGCAATATAAAAATAGGCAATGAAGTTCGTAATTTGAAAGATATATCAAACTATACTCAATTACAAGAGGCGGGTGTAGCAATGTATGATGCTGAGAAAGACCGGAATTATGTTGAAAGTAGAGCTGTTGTTGAACATCCAATTATAGCTGTTCAAAAGGTTGGTGAACCTATAGGTAATAATGATGAATATGAATTTGATTCAGGTTGGCGACATGAAAACAAAAGAAAGATAAGATTGAAATGTGGACGACAAGTAGGTAGTATTGATAAAAATAAAAGAGTCATTACTCCTAGATTACATATTGAAGTTTCTTTCAGAAAGAAAACTTGGTTGGGATGGAGTAATTATTCTAGTAAGACGACAACTACGGGGAAATTTACAGGTGGTTATGTAGGTACTATTAATTTTCATAAAAGCGCTAATTCTTCTCATGATTGGTATCAGGGTTTTAATGGAACTTTTGTGGAAAATATTGGTAGTAAAAATGAAAAGATCCATTATTGTTCATATCCTATTGTTGCGGATTTATCTGTGGAATTTCGTGGGATGGGAACAGTCCAAAAATATAATTTTACATTAAAGGAAGTACATTACGCTGGTGCTTAAACGTTTTAATTATGAAAATATATATATCTGTATTTTTTTTCTTTCTGATATCAGTGTTCCATATTTCGGCTCAGAACCGTTGGGGGATCATAGGTGGTGCTAATTTATCTACCTCTTCTGCAAAGGATTTTGGTTGGAGAACTGGTGGTTATATTGGTGGTTTGTATGATATCAGGTTGAGTGAATCTTGGTATATTCAACCTCAATTATTATACTCTTACGAGGAGAATTCAACAAAAGATAATTCACATATTGATATTTTTTATAGCCAGCATGCGCTGACATTACCTGTATTGGCTTCCTTTAAAGTACCTTTAAGTGATGCTTTCTCTTTAAGAATAAATGTAGGACCTTATATTCAATATGCTTTGTTCGGGCGTAATGGCAGATCTTCTATTGATATGAACGGAGAAGTAATTCCTAAAAAACTAGGTTGGTGGCATGCTGATTTTGGTGACCATTTTACTTATGGACTGAAAGGTGGATTAGCGTTGGAACATCGGCATTTATTCCTTTCTATGGATTGCAAATATTCATTAAAGAAAAGCTTCTTAAATTACGATGGACATGGAACAACCCTCTCTGTTGGTATAGGATATAAATTCTAATAATAGATTTCCATTCTTAGAGAAGAGATACTAAGGTATTTATTATATTATAGTGTCTCTTTTCATTTACAGCATTGATGGTAGTTGAATGATAAAATAAGTTATACGGCTGATTTTTAGGCGGTTTATTTACCTGTGTGTTATTGCAGATATGATTTCATTTTATTTTTCGAATTTTGTTCTGTTAAAACTAAAAACATTTATGAGAACTAAATTAATATTGATGTCATTCTTGGCATTCTGTTTAATGACAACGGTTGCCGTTGCCCAGAACTGTTGGGGCATCATGGCCGGTGTCAATCTATCAACTTCTACGGCACATTCTTCAAGTTTATGGTCTGTTGATTCTAAATGGAAAGTGGGCGGCTATATGGGCGGCTTATACGATATCCAACTCAATAGTTCATGGTATATCCAGCCACAGTTGATATTTTCTTATGAAGTAGATAGAGCCAAATATTTGAGTGGTAAAAAGGTGTCCGATGATTTGGATGTTTCTACCAGCATGTATTCTTTGACACTGCCGGTTTTGGCTTCTTTTAAGGTGAGCCTAAATGATGTCTGGGCTTTACGCATCAATGCTGGACCATATGTACAGTGTGCTATGTTCGGGCGTGACCGCACATTGTTTACAGCTGATTCAAAAGAACAGTCCTATTCTTCTTCATGGGATAGGAGTTTTTTGAAACACTTTATCTTTGGTCTGAAGGGTGGAATGTCCTTGGAGCGTAACCACTGGATGTTCTCGCTGGATTGCAAATATTCGTTGATGAAACATTCTTTAAATCACGATGGTCACGGTCTGACCCTTTCTACCGGTATTGGTTATAAATTTTAATGTGACAATAACTGATTAATAAAAACTAAACTAGCAATCTGTCAAAATGATAATGCCGACGTGCGAGAACCGCTTATTCTGCACAAGAATACTGCTACCCATTTTCATCACATTCTCGTGTGTCGGCATTTTGACTGATTGTTTTTCTTTTCCGGTCATTTCTTCTCCTATAGGTATAATTCCTCTCTTTTGGCTCACCCGACAAACTATGGGGGAAGGCTATCCGGAAATTCATCTTCCGCTTGCATGATGCAATGATTCATCCTTTCACCACAATATGTAGCTTCTTACAACCCACCGGATAGTTGGTGGAATGTATATTCCTTTCATCCGCCCTGTACCG
>NZ_BAKM01000054.1 GCF_000614185.1 Phocaeicola sartorii JCM 17136 = DSM 21941
TTTTTTATGTGAATGGAATAAATTTATTTTTATGATTCAGCTAAAATGAATACAAAACGAAAGAAAATAAACTTTTGTTTTAATGTATTTTTATAATTAAGCTTGAGTACAGGGGCTTTTTGCATGCGTCATTTAAATAAATGAGATAAAATAAAAACTTGTTAACTAATATAACAGAATAAAAAGCATGAAAAAAAAGTCCGAAACAAAATTGGGAAAGTTCTATCAGACGTACTCCCATTATTTTAGGGTTATCGGCGGCCTTATGTATGCCGTCTGCATTTTCGTATGCAAATGCAAGTGACCCCGTTGCCGGTGAATTAGTCCAGTCTATCCAGCAGGGACGTACTGTTACAGGTAAAATCATAGACGATACAGGGGAGCCGTTGATTGGTGTTTCCGTATTGGTGAAAGGTACAACAGTAGGTACGATTACCGATTTTGACGGTAATTATTCTTTGGAAGTTCCCTCAGGTAAGAATGTGCTGGTCGTATCTTATATAGGATATAAGACGCAGGATGTAACGGTGGGAAAAGGTAATCAACTGAACATTAAAATGGAGGCCGATACGCAGGCTTTGGATGAAGTGGTTGTGGTAGGTTATGGCGTGATGAAGAAACGTGACCTTACAGGTTCTATTGCTTCAGTGAAGGCGGCTGATATTGTGAAATCTCCGGCATCTAATGCCATGGAGGCATTGCAGGGGCAGGTTCCGGGTTTGGACATTGTACGTAATTCAGGTAAGGCTACTTCGGGGGTTACTATTAATATTCGTGGCCAGCGTTCACTGTCCGATGTGAAAGATGAGTTTGGTAACAATGTTGCCAATGCTCCGCTATTTATCATTGATGGTATGCAGGGAGGTGATTTCTCGGATATTGCTCCGGCCGATATTGAATCTATCGAAGTGTTGAAAGATGCTTCTTCTACGGCGATTTATGGTTCGCAAGGTGCTAATGGGGTAATCATTATCACCACCAAGAAAGGTGCGCAAGGCAAGACCAAATTCTCTTACAACGGTTATTTTGGTGTCAACGGTTGGGCGCAATATCCTGATATGCTGAGTGGGGAAGACTATATGCAGGTGCGTCGTGAAGCGGCCCGTACCGGCGGACAGTGGAGTTCTACCGCTGATGACCAGAAGCTTTTCACGGTAGAAGAGTGGCAGGCCATTCAGAACGGTGACTGGACCAATTGGGTGGACGAAGTGCTTCATACAGGTCTGGTCCAAAGCCATCAGGTTACAGCGTCGGGAGGTACGGAGAAAACAACCGCGATGTTGTCTGCCGGATATTATCAGGAAAAAGGTTCCTTCAAAAATGATAAAATGGATAAGTACAACTTGCGTATGAACATTGAACACAAGTTGGGCAAGACCGTGAAAGTAGGAGCGACCACACAAATCACTCATTATGCACAGGATGAGCGTGCGAGAATGTGTTATGGCGTGCCGCAACTAATGCACCTCTTGGTAAAGCGTATGATGAAGATGGCAAAGTGGTGGAATATCCATTGGGAAAGAATGGACAGGTAAGTCCGTTGGTGGACGAGGCTTCGGAAATAGTTGCAAGGCATCATGTGCTGAAAACCAATTTGATAGCCAATGGGTATTTGGATTTTACGCCCATTGAGGGATTGACTTTACGTTCTAATCTGGGTACTAACTATGCTTTCTATCGTAAACAGGATTTTGAAGGAGCAAGCTCTATAGACCGTTTGGGACAGAATTCATCTTCACAGTCCAGAATCAAGTCTTCCGAAAAGAGCTTTGTGAATTGGGATAATATCATCAGCTATAACAAAACCATCAAAGATCATACTTTGGGCGCCACTGCATTGACTTCGTGGACGCAATCCAAATATACATCAGTGAATGCACAAGGTGAAGGCCAGCTGGTTGATTCTTACTTATGGCATAATCTGGGGGCTAATGATAAAAGCTCTTATGTCATCGGATCGGATTATATACAGCATCAGACTTTCTCGTATGCTTTGCGTTTCAACTATAGTTATAAAGGTCGCTATATGCTGACGGTTTCCAATCGTTGGGATGGTGACTCACGTTTGTCAAAAGGCAACAAATGGGCAAGTTTCCCCTCAGTAGCTGCTGCATGGCGCATTAGTGATGAAGCGTTCATGAAGAATGTGGAAGCCTTAGCAACTTGAAGCTGCGATTGAGTTGGGGTAAGACAGGTAACTCGGGTATCATGGCTTACGGAACGCAGTCGGGCTTGACTCCGAAAACAAACTCTGCTTTCCAGGACAATGGCTATACCTATTATATATACAATGAATATGTAGGTAATGAGAATGTAGGTTGGGAGATGTCAAACACCTGGGATTTAGGTTTTGATATCGGTTTGTTCAACAATCGTATTTCGGCGGTTGTCGATTTGTACCAGACAAAGACAACTGATATCCTGTTGCCCCGTACTTTGCCTACTTCTATGGGAGGTAGTAATGCAACTCCGTTCAAGATGTATCAAAATATCGGTGCAACCATGAACCGTGGTATTGAAGTATCGGTAAATACCGTCAATGTAGATAACAAAAACTTTAAGTGGAACTCCACCCTTACCTTTGCTGCCAATCATGAAGAAATTACCGATTTGATTGATGGTAAGGATATCATCGGTGCTGAGCGTATTACTGAAAGTTTGTTGATTGGTCGTCCTTTACGTTCTTATCGTTACTTTATTAATGAAGGTGTCTGGCAGGAGTCCGAAGCTGCGGAAGCTGCTAAATATTTTAAAGACTCAAAGAAAAGTCAGCCCTTCAAACCAGGCGATATCCGGTTGAGAGACTTAAATGGTGACTATATTATTGATGACAAGGATGAAACTTACATTGGCAGTAACTCACCGAAGTGGACCGGAGGGTTTAACAATAACTTCAGTTACAAGAATTTCGATTTGAACGTATATATTATCGCCCGTTGGGGACAGATGATTGATTATGAATTGGCAGGAGCGTACGATCCCCAAGGAAAAGGAAACTTCCCTTCTTATTTGAATTATTGGACACCGGAGAATCCGTCTAACGATTTCCCACGTCCGGCTCAAACCAATTTCTATAACTATCTGGGATATGAGTCGTTGAACTACATTGACGGTTCTTATTGGAAGATCAAGACTGTATCACTGGGTTATACGTTCCCCAAATCTTGGATCTCCAAATTGGGCGTGTCCAAACTTCGTGCGTATGTTACTGCCAATAACCTCTTCTCTTTTGCCAAGAATCATTTGATTCAGGATTACGATGCAGAACGCGGAGGATCAGCCAAGGCTCCATTGCAGCGTCAGTTCATATTTGGTTTGAATCTTGATTTCTAACAAATAAAAAAGAAATAACTATCATGAAATACGGTAAAAAATATATGTTTGCTGCATGTGCCGCGCTGTTATTGGGCGTGCAGTCATGTGATTTGGAGGAATACAATCCTGCCGGAAGTACTCCGGATAATGTGTACAAAGAACAAGCGGGCTTTGATGCTCTCGTCAACTCGGCTTATGCTTTTTGGGGTGGTCAGTTTTATGGACGTGAAGATTTTGTGTTGTTGCTGAATGGTGGTGGCGACCTTTGGATCAATATTGCCAATTGCGGTTACGGACGCCAGATGTCCAAATACGAAGAGCTGACGGCTTCGGTGGGTCAGATAAAGAACACTTGGAATCGTCTGTATGAAATTATAAACGACTGTAATGCCGGTTTGGAACGGATTGACCGGGTGAACTTCAAAGATAAAAAACTGAGAGACATCCGCTTTGGTGAATTAAGTTTCATGCGTGCATACGCTTATTGGCATTTGGTTGAAATTTACGGTAATGTGGATCTTAGAACCAAAGAAACTTCTGCCGAAAGCCTTTCAATGAGCTGTCATCGCAGCAGCTATGAAGATTTGTATGATTTAATGTTGACTGATGCGCAGAATGCGGTGGATAATCTGCCCGTCGATCCTTATCCTGTTAAAGACGTAGGGCGTGCCACCTCAAAAGCGGCTTACGGCTTGCTGGCGCGTATCGCACTGACGCGTGTCTCTTATTGTGACAGTCAGTCGGACAAAGACAAATATTATAAAATGGCCGAGGATGCGGCTCAATATGTGATTGATAATCAGAGCGCATTGAAAGTATCCTTGTATGATACTCCTGACGAAGTCTTTGACCCGAATAATAACAAGACGAATAAGGAGGCCATGTTTGTAGTGACTCACTCTACCGAGTCATCATTGAACATGCAGGCTAAAAATCCGAACCGTCTGCACATGTACTTCCATGCCAGTTATTCGGCAAGAGCAGGCATGGTGCAGGATTACGAATATGGAAATGACAAGAATGCCAAGTCGGGCAGTATGGCGATGATGCCTACCCGTTATTTGTTGGAATTGTATAATGAGAATATAGATGCCCGTTACAATGCCTGGTTCCGTGAAGAGTATAAACTGAATACCCCCCAAGCTTATGCCTGGACTAAGGATCAGTTGGACTATTTTGAAAAACCCTCCTCTATGGTTGGTCAGGTTATTCAGCCGGGAGAAACAGCGTTGCTTTTCACCAAGAAGAAGATGGCCGACAAACGTAACTTGCCATACGCAGTCGTCGATATCGATGATACCTATGCAGCCGATGGAAGTGTCAGCAAGAGTGCCAACTTTAACATTCACTTCCCGACCTTGCTGAAGTACGAAGATGCAAGTCTGGAATCCAGAGGCTTGCCCACCAATTCGCAGGTTGGTGCAAATGATGTGATTACCATGCGCTTGCCCGAAATGTATTTCATCGTTGCCGAATGTGAGATGATGAAGTCCGGCGGAAACAAGGAGATAGCCCGGGCACGTATCAATGACATACGCCGGCGTGCGGCAGTTCCGGGTAAGGAAGCTGAAATGGAAGTAGGAGCGGACAAGATGACGATCGACTTTATTTTGGAAGAAAGAGCACGCGAGTATTGTGGCGAGTTTATGCGCTGGTTTGATTTGAAGAGAACCGGAAAACTGGTGGAATATGTGAAAGCCCATAATCCGGACATTCCTTTGATCCAACCGCATCACGCATGGCGTCCTATTCCTCAGATGTTCCTGGACTCTATCTTGAATCCGGATGAATTCGGCCAGAATGAGGGATATAATTAATTTCCAGGTGTCATCTTTTGTATAAATTGCCATAAGTCTATCAAATGAAAAACGGTGTAAATCCCTGTAATATCATAACGGGATTTATACCGTTTTTTGAATAACAAAGAGCATTTTGCACAATGGATTCTCCAAGAAAAGATTTACCTTTGTAAGTATAGAACACATATAAAAAGACCATGAGTAAACTGAATATGAAAGAGTGGATAAACGAAATTATCCAAAAGAAAGAAGTGGTGGCGATGCCCATCATGACCCATCCGGGCATAGAGATGATAGGGAAAACGGTGCGCGATGCGGTTACTGACGGACAAGTGCATTACAACGCCATCCAGGCATTGAGTGAGAAATATCCCACAGCCGCCGCAACCGTGATTATGGATCTGACGGTAGAAGCGGAGGCTTTTGGAGCGGAGATTGTCTTCCCTGAAAATGAGGTTCCCAGTGTGGTGGGGCGTCTTCTCAATGATGAAGGAGCTATTGACAAACTGGAAATCCCTGCCTTGAATAAAGGAAGAATCCCCCAGTACCTGAAAGCAAATATGCTGGCAGCCAAGGCCATTACGGACCGGCCCGTCTTTGCCGGCTGCATCGGTCCTTACTCATTGGCAGGACGTTTGTATGACATGTCTGAAATCATGATGCTTATTTATATCAATCCGGAAGCAGCCCATTCGCTGTTGAAGAAATGTTCGGATTTCATTCTCCGTTACTGCATGGCACTGAAGGCCACAGGAGTGAATGGGGTAGTGATGGCCGAGCCGGCTGCCGGACTATTGTCTGATGAAGACTGCACGCAATACTCGTCTGTTTTCATTAAGGAGATCGTAGAGAAAGTGCAGGACGATCACTTCACGGTCATTCTGCATAATTGTGGAAATACCGGACATTGTACCCGGGCGATGGTAGCCACAGGTGCCGCCGCTTATCATTTCGGGAACAAGATAAATATGGTGGAGGCGCTGAAAGAAGTCCCTGGCGATGCCCTTGCAATGGGAAATCTTGATCCGGTGAGTCTGTTCAAGGCGGCTGCTCCGGAGGAGATGAAGAAAGCCACACTCGATTTGCTGGAAGCTACCCGGTCCTATCCCAACTTCGTGCTTTCCAGCGGATGTGACACACCGCCTCATACGCCGGCTGAAAATATTGATGCATTCTTTGCCGCATTAAATGAATTTAATAATGCTTGAAAAAGAACTGTCTTTTGCTGATCTGCCTGTCCCATTGTCCGAACTCTATGAGGCGATGGGATATGCAGATGCTGTGCCCGATGAAGCGGTGGAAAAAGAAGTTCGTGGGGTACTGGAACGGGTGGAGGCAGTTACTTCTCCCCGTTTTTGTTTTTTCATATCCGGTGGAGAGTTGGATGAATCGAAAGACTCGCTTTCTGTCGGCGATACGTGTTTCAGTGTAGGCAAAATAATCACCCGGCAGCTGCGTGGTTCGGAATCCTTCGCTTTCTTTGCCGCGACTGCCGGAACCGGTTTTGAAAGGCTCCAGCATACGTTGCAGCAAGAAGGGGATATGGTAAAGATTTATATAGCGGATGCCATAGGAAGTATCATAGCCGAGAAGACTGCGGATTGTATGGAAATCGCTTTGGATGAATACATCCGCAACAGGGGATGGAAGCATACCAACCGTTTCAGTCCCGGATATTGCGGCTGGCATGTGTCGGAACAAAAGAAATTATTTCCCTTATTCCCTTCGGCGGAACCTTGCGGCATCCGGTTGACAGATTCCAGTTTGATGCTTCCTATAAAATCGGTCAGTGGAGTAATAGGGCTGGGGGAGGATGTCCGTAAGCTGGAATATACTTGCGGTCTCTGTACGTACGATAAATGTTACAGGCGGAAGCAGCGGGGGGGAGGAAAAGGATAGTGCCCGTCTATGCTTTTCGGTGACACGTAAATATCATCAGTCCGATATAAACAGAACCATCATCTGTTGGCGGGATGATGTGCTGGTGGGATGGCTTATGCATCCTATAGAAATAGGCGATACGACTAGACAAGTTGCTCTGCGAAGCTTCGTCTTCCCACCGTCCAACGGGCGCTGGACGCATGTCCGGCAAGTGCCGGATGCATTTCCAACATCTGCCGGACGCATATCCGGCAGGCGTTGGAAATCATTTTTATATAGGCAGGGGGTGCTTGTTTTAATATCCATTGAAGAAGATATAAAGTCCTGTCATGACAATAATCAGCAACGCCCATCCAATGAGAACGGATTTAGCCGGCTTCTCCATGACTTTCTTCATGTTTAATGTACATTCCTGCCGGTGTTTATCCAATAAGGATACCAGGATCATGCCTGCGCTGATGACAACGAACAGGTAGAAAGACAGCATCATGAAATGAGGCCATGCCGTATATTCTTCCGCAGGGAATACCCATAAATAGAGGATACCCACTCCCATGCTGAACGCCGTGCCCACTGTAAGCGCAGCATTGGCTGCCCGGGTCGTAGTCCGTTTCCAGAAGATGCCGAACAGGAAAACAGCTGCCATAGGCGGTGCGATAAATCCCAGTACCGATTGGAATACATTGAACAGATTCAATCCTTTGATACTGTCTATGGCAATGGTGATGATCACCGAAATCAGTGCTCCCGCCACTGTAACCACATGCCCCGTACGGATGATCTCTTTCTGGTTGGCAAGCGGTCTGAATTTCTTGACATAGATGTCCATCGTGAAGACGGTACTCAGCGCATTCAGGCAGAGCCGACAGTGCTGATCAGTGCGGCGGTCAATACGGCCAGTACCAACCCTACCATGCCTACAGGAAATAAGTTAGTGACCATAGTCATGTAGGCCTCATCGGGGTTCTTCAAGCCCGGGTAGAGTGCCAGACAGATGATACCCGGAAGGATATAGAGAGGAACATCCAGTATCTTCAACCAGCCGGTGAAGTTGGCACCCATTTGTCCTTCTTTCAGATTCTTGGCAGCCAATACAGGCTGTACCATGGATTGGTCTGTGCACCAGAACCAGACTCCCATGATGGGATAACCCAGAATAATGGGCAGCCACGGGAAGGCGGGATCGTCATTCGGGCGGAACAGGTTCCAGTAATCGGCCGGAACCGCTTCGGCCAATGCGCTGACTCCACCCACTTTGTACAGCCCTGCTATAGTAAGCGTGGCCGATACGAAAATAAGCAGAAGCATTTGGAATACATTGGTATAGGCTACCGCTTTCAGCCCTCCGGCCATGGTGAAGAATGCGGAGATAACGAGCAGGATCAATGCCGACTGCCACATGGGAATATCGAAAACCTGACGGATAAGGATACCTCCGGCAAACAGGGTCAGGGCAAGCCACGAGATAAGGATTGTCACAATGGTGTACCAGGCAAGAATGTTGCGGGTGGACTGTCCGAAACGCCGCCCCATGAACTCCGGCAAGGTGGTGATACGCGCTCCCAAATAACGGGGGGCAAAGACAAAAGCCAGCAAGCAGATGAAAACAAACGCATACCAGGCATAATTGCCCGAAACAATGCCGGTGGTGAATCCGGCACTGGCAGAGGCTATCAGCATGGAAGGCCCTACATTGGTTCCCCACATGGAGAAACCGATGTGATGCCACTTCAGGGAACGCTCGGCGAGAAAAAGGCTGCTGCCTTTTTTGCGTTTCAGGCTGGCCCATATACCGATGCCTATAAGAATCAGAAAGTAGGCAATAAGAATGCCCCAATCTAACGTATCTAAATAATTAGCGTGCATAATTCATGTATCAGATTAAGATGAATATTCCGTTTATTGATGAAGCCCCATCAGTTCCTTGGCTACCGCTACGGCCGTATTGGCATTGTCGCTATACCCGTCCGCACCTATTTCATCGGCAAATCCCTGGCTTACCGGAGCGCCGCCTATCATTACTTTTACCTGATGACGGATACCGGCTGCTTCCAAAGCGTTGATCACCTCCTGCATATAAGTCATGGTTGTTGTCAGCAAGGCACTCATGCACAGGATGTCTGCCTTGTTTTTCTTGACTTCTTCCACAAATTTGTCGCAAGATACATCTATGCCTATGTTGATTACCTCAAAGCCGCAACCTTCCAGCATGGAAGCCACCAGGTTCTTGCCGATATCATGCAAGTCGCCTTTCACGGTCCCGATGACCACCTTGCCTATGGTGGTCGAGGCACTCCCTTGCAGTAAAGGCTTCAGCAGTTCCAAAGCTCCCTTCATGGCGCGTCCTGCCATCAGCAGTTGGGGCACGAACGCTTTTCCGTCCTGGAAGCGTTGTCCCACTTCGCCCATAGCCTTTATCATGTAGTTGTTGATAATTTCCTGGGGCTGTACTCCTTCGGCGATGGCTTTCTTGGTTACTTCTACGGCCGGTTCCAGCTTTCCGTCCACAATGGCATTGAACAAAGGTTTCAAGGCTTCATTCCCGGCTGTCGCGGAGTCTTTGACGACGATTGTTTCTTGTTTTGTTGCAGTGGCTTCTTCTTTCGAAAGGTCTTCTTTGGATACGTCAGAGGAAGAAGAGGAGTATTCTTCGACCATGCGCATCGCTTGTTCCACTTCTCTCTCGTTATGGAAATCCATTTCCAGATGCACACCGTCCGCACCGATATTGTCCAGCAAGGGTTTCAGTTCGTCCAAGGTTACCCAACAAGCCATGATACTTTTGCCTCCGGCAAGGATCTTCTTGTAAAGGTCGTACCATTTGGATGATCCCCCTTGTGGCTCACCTACGCCCGGAGTCCATTGAATGGCATTCAGTTCCTCAATTTCAAGAAGGGCGGGCAGATGGTGCATGGCGCCCACACCGTCCAGATGATACAAGGTATAGTCTATTTTTTGACATTGTTCGCGGATAAAGGGTTGTACAAAACGACGATAATCATCTTCGCTGATCATGGTAGAAATATCGCTTTGTAATTTGCTCATTTTACCGGGAGCCCATGAAGAAAAATAGCAGAAAGCCATTTCGTCCCCTTCACGGATGATGTCGTAAAGTTCATCAAAGACTTTGAAATAGATATCATTGATTTGTTGCATTTGCTGTTCCAGCACTTCGGGCTGCATCACGGTATCCAGCAAAACTTTGTCTGTACCTTTCAAGGCGGCCAGTACGTCCAGTCCTTCCATCAAGTCGGGCATTCCTACGTAATAGTGGCCGTTTGCTTTCGCCTTGCATGCCTTCAGCAATTCTTTATGCAATATCCAGTTTGGGTGTTCGGGATTGAAAACAATTTCATCGTTGAAATCGGGATCGGGATGAATCCAAATGGTATCTTCCCCTCCTTCGAACACGCCGCCCAAGATGGCGGCCAATGAACCGGGACCTAACTGGGTATTGGCTACCGGCAGGATATCTGCTTTCAGGCTGCTGTGTGCCACGTACCAGTCCAGGTATTCTGCACGCCATTGCGGATCGAACCATTTCTGATTCAGGTCTTTTGCCGGGGAGGGTGCAGGGATATCCGCATGAGGTTTCACACCTTCCTGAAAGTGCTCCCACATGTTCAGTATGATTCCTTTATGGTTCCACCAATCTATATATCGTTTCTTTGTTTCGTCTAAATTCGTTTTCCAAGTTTCCATATTCGTCAGTTTTTAAATATTCCTTTAAAATGAGGGCCTATGTGCAGACCGGTGCTTTTGCTTAAATCCATTTCGTCCGTGCATTCCACTTCATCCGGATAAACGGGGATGGTCGCTCCTTGACGTACATATACGGGCATTTCGTCCAAGGGGATATCCAGATTCTTCAGCCAGCGTCCTCCTTCCAAGCGTTCACCTGTGAAGAAATTTATCCATTTTCCTTCGGGCAGATAGACATCCCGTCGGTTCTCGCTGTTCATGACCGGGGCTACCAGAAAGTCGTCACCGAAATAGTATTCATCGTCTATGTGCCAGCACAGTTTGTCTTCGGGATGATGATAGATGAGAGCCTGTAAAAGAGGAGCTCCGCTTGCGATGGCCTTCCGGCTTTGTTCTACAATATAAGGTATAAGCGTATAGCGCAACTTCCACCACTTTTTTATCATGGGTGCGATAGCGGGATAATGCCACGGCTCGCGTTTGTTTGTCCCGTGATAACGGATGTGGGAGGAGAATACACCGAATTGTGTCCAGCGCATATATACGTCATCGTCCACTATAGAGTTCATGAAGTTGGGCAATGTGTGGAATCCGGGGACATCATGACTCCAGAAGCGAAGCCGGAAAGCCCGAAATGCAAGCCGCCTTTCAGCGAGCCTGCCATTCCATCCCATGAACTGCATGAGTCGCCTCCCCAATGCAGGGGATAGCGTTGGCATCCCGCCCATGCCGAGCGTGCCCATACGATGCCGTCACCGGTTACGTCTTTTGTGATTTCGTAGGCAGCTTTCTGATAAAGCAATGCATACAGGTTGTTCAGCAATTCGGGTTTCATGCCTTTATAGAGGGCATCCATGTGTATGTTTTCTCCAAAATCGGTTTTGATACAGGTCACGCCCATATCCAGCAGATTCTTCAGCAGTCCTTTATACCATTCGGTTGCTTGGGGATAAGTGAAGTCAATGGTTCCGGCATAGTCCAAAGCCGAGAAATTGGAACCTTCCGAATCTTGTTTCTTTGTCAGAGGAGCTATATAATCGTTTTGGCGTGCTTCGTCTATCTGTTCGGCGTTCTCTGCCACGTAGGGGAGTTGCCATAAGGACACGCGATATCCTTTTTTCTTCAGCCCTTGGATGAACCCTTTGGGATCGGGAAAGCGCTCTTCGTTGAATTTCCATTCGCAGAGCCAGTCGGTCTTGAACCAGCCGGTATCCAGGTGGATGACATCGCAGGGGTAATGCTCGGCACGCATCCGGTCGCATATCTCATTTACTTCATCAGCACTGAAATAAGTCATGCGGCTCATCCAGATGCCGAAACTCCAGAGGGGAGGCATGGAAGGATATCCGGTCAGGTCCCGATAACCCCGGAGGATTTCTTCCATGGTGTCGCCTGCTATGACGAAGACATCCAGCATGGCTTGGTCGCTCAGAAACTGTACCGAGCGGGTGGACTGCCCGGCCAGTGACAGTTTGCTGTGGGCACAGGTGTGATAGAATGTTCCATACATCCGGCTGGAGAGGTAGAAAGGAATATTCTTATAGGTACGGCGGTTGTTCACGCCTTGGCCGTCCTGGTTCTTTAAGAAGAAAGTTTGTCCGCTTAAGTCCATTTTGGCAAAGCGTTCCCCTGTTCCGGCAAAACATTCATCGGGTTTTGATTCAAAGGAAAGGGTGGCACGTTCCTTCACTCCGTTTCGTTTGCAGAAAGCCAGTGGCAGCGCATCGTAACGGGGAGGGGAGAAGTGGTCGTAGGCAGCCAGACGGATTTCACGTTTGCCGTCGGGGTAAAGGCGAAGATCCAAGGTCTCTTGAGGATCGGGCAGGAGTTCGCTCCAACGGTCCAGTACCGGGGACTTTACATGGATAAGTGCCCGTTGGATTCCGTCTTGGGTAGAGATCACCCATTCGCCTTCTGTTTGTGCCACTTGCAAAGGGAGTTTCTTTACCCGGTCACTGAATTGGAGCATTTCCGACTGGTCCGTCATGCTTTCTTCACCGAATCCGATAAAGAGCCGGGTGATACCTGAGGTGTACTGACGGATAACCAGCGTATATTCTTCACGGGGCGATGCCGTATCGGGCGCCATATCGTTAGAGAGCACTTGCTTTTGAAAAGGGACGTTTATACAGATATCCCCGTCTTTTTCATAGACAGAGGTGGGTTTGTATGCTTTCCATAATGATTCGTCTCTTGACAGATCGGGATCAAAGTCCAGAAAATCGAATAAGTGGTAATTGGTTGGTTTCATTCTCTTTTTGTTATTTCGTTTTTATAATGATTCTTGGTTGTGACACCCCACCTACAGCGACTCTGCCGGCCTTTTGCTTGATACTTTCATCTACTTGCGGCCCATTCTTTTTCCATACATTATGAGGTCCCGGGCGGTTGGAGTCGAAACGTTCGGACGGACACCAGTTATTTTCTACGGTATAGCCATCCGTCGCCTCATCGAAGTAGATGTAAAACGCACGGTCGTTAGTAGCGTAGGGCGCGTTAATCAGTTGTTCAATCCGGTTATTGCGCATCACGGAACCGGGTTGGTTGGAGAGGGTATAAAGTCCTCCTGCATCATACAGCCTCCGGGCAAAGTGATGGACGTAATTGGCTTCAATCCGGTTGCCGCTCATTCCGCTTTCCAGCAGGGTCCATCCCCAGCCCACACAGATACCTGAATAATTGACGTGGCAGACTTCATTATGTACGATATGGATATTCTTTACATATCCGGCACCGATGCCTACACCTCCCCAATCTTCATTGGTCACTTCCTCAATCAGGTTATTCCGTATGGTGATTCCCGTGCATAATTCCTGTTCATGAAAAGGTTTATAAGGCACATGGGTTTCAAATCCTCCATCGGGAAAGGTGCCGACCAGCAATCCCGTGCCGCCTATATCCGTGAAAAGACAGTTCTCGATCACTGAATTTGAAACGGCCCGTTCATAGTCTACTCCCGTAGCCGCCAAGTGCTGGAACGTGCAATGGTCGAAGTCGATGTGACTGCCGCATTTCACTTGTATCGCTGCTTCCGGTCGGCCTATCCATGCCTGGTTTTCCAGTTCGGCTTTTTCGGGCAACCCCGGTATTTGTAGTTTGTATGCATCCAGCAGATGGAAACCTCCTTGCAATGTAACGTGTCCTTGATAGGAGGGGCGCATCCATGAAGTATGTTCGAAAGATATATTTTGAAAACGTATATTCCTTACCGGGCGTTCCAATGTTCCGCTTATAGTCAGTAAAGTCTCTAAAGCGGGAATAATGACTTGCGCCTTCGTCATGTCTTCGTGAGGACGCGGGTAATAATAGATGCGTCCGGAAGGATAATCCTGATACCATTCTCCGGGCTGGTCCAATAGTTCCAGAGCATTGACCAGACAAAAGGAGGAGTTTCCTTTTTCTCCGTCAATGACCGGTTGAGGCCAGGGATGGGCAAACTCCAACCGGCTTTCGGGTTCATGAAAACGGACGATTGTATTTGTCCCTTCCGCAATCATTTCCTTCACTCTCAGTATGGCGATGGCCCAACGTTGGTGAACGATCATCTCTACTTGTGAAGCGGCATTCAACCCTGCTGTTTGTGGAGTGGGGATGGTGATCGTCTCCTCTTCAGGGTTAAAATCAATCATGCGTTCCATTACTCCGTCGGGAAACTGTGCGGCCCGCTGTGCTTTTGCTCCGTTGACCCACATTTGTCGGGTTTCCAATATCCTGTTTCCCATACGGGGAGCTTCGGCTACCCATATTTCTTTTCTAAGAGTTTCTGGTATTCTGGTATCTTCGCATCCTTGTTTCCAACCTGTCACAGGTACGCCGCCGCTTAGGATTACGCGGGCGTCGGGAGCAGCTGTAATGATGGTGGGAGATTCCGATGTCCCACTGTCTTCGGGACGGATAAACAGGGGTTTGTTTGGTTGGTATATTCCTTCTTCCAGGATGATATTTATTCCTCCTGCTATTTCGGGTGATTGCAGCCTTCTCCATTCGCGCGCTTTTTTTATTGCTTGTTCCAGAGTCTGGAGGGGAGATTGGCGTGTACCGGCAGCTTTGTCGTTACCGTAAGGAGAAACATAAATATCTCCAGCGGTTAAATAAAAGGAATAACTGATAAATGCGATAAAGCAGATCATTTTTGTTTTCATGGGTTCTCCAGATTTAAAGGTCTTTCTAATCAGACGGAAGGAATCTGCTTTTGTACCCAAGTATTATTCTCTTACTATAAAAAACACAGGCCATACCTTGATGAAAAGGTACAGCCTGTGTCATTTATTAAAAAAGATTTATTTCTTATGAGTTCATGCTCATCAGGAACTCTTCGTTGTCTTTGGTATTCTCCAGACGGCTCTTTACGAAATCCATCGCTTCGATAGGATTCATATCTGCCAGATACTTGCGAAGGATCCACATACGGTCCAAAGTAGTCTTGTCGAGCAGCAAGTCGTCGCGGCGGGTGCTGGATGCAACGATGTTTACTGCCGGGAAGATACGCTTGTTGCTCAAGTTGCGGTCCAGCTGGAGTTCCATGTTACCTGTACCCTTAAATTCTTCGAAGATCACTTCATCCATCTTGGAACCGGTATCAATCAGTGCGGTTGCGATAATGGTCAGCGAGCCACCGTTTTCAATGTTACGGGCAGCACCGAAGAAACGTTTGGGTTTATGCAGGGCATTGGCATCCACACCACCGGATAATACCTTGCCGGAAGCGGGAGAGACGGTATTGTATGCACGTGCCAGTCGGGTGATAGAGTCGAGGAAGATTACCACATCGTGACCACATTCTACCATACGTTTCGCTTTTTCCAGTACGATACCTGCAATCTTTACGTGGCGTTCTGCCGGTTCGTCAAAAGTAGAGGCGATTACTTCGGCATTGACGCTGCGCGCCATGTCTGTCACTTCTTCGGGACGTTCGTCAATAAGCAGCATGATCATGTAAGTCTCCGGATGGTTGGCTGCGATGGCGTTGGCGATGTCTTTCATCAGGATTGTCTTACCGGTTTTGGGCTGTGCCACAATCAAAGCACGCTGTCCTTTACCGATAGGTGAGAACATATCTACCACACGGGCGGAAAGGTTATCACTATATCCCCCTTTGCAAAGTTTGAACTTTTCATCGGGGAACAGCGGGGTCAGGTGATCAAACGGAACGCGGTCACGTACCAGTCCGGGATCCAGACCGTTTATCTTTTCCACTTTGACCAACGGGAAATATTTCTCACCTTCTTTCGGCGGACGGATAGAACCTTCCACTACATCGCCGGTCTTCAAACCAAACAGTTTGATTTGTGACTGTGAAACGTAAATGTCATCGGGTGAGGAAAGATAGTTGTAATCGGAGGAACGGAGGAACCCATAACCGTCGGGCATGATTTCCAATACTCCGGTGCCGGTCAGGATGCCTTCAAATTCGTAAGGCTTTTCCACCTGTTTGCGTTCCGGTTGTTGAGGAATGTTGGCAGGTGCTTCTCCCTCAGCTGCCGTATTGTTATTATTGTTATTTGCCTGACGCGGGTTGTTATAATTATTGTTGCGCGGATTGTTATACTTCTGATTTTGATCGCGCTGCTGGCGTGGTTGGAATTTGGGGGCCGGTGTCTGTACCGGAGCCGGTGTTTCTACTTTGGTAGCCTCAAATTTGCCGAACAATTCAGTAGGCAGTTCTATTTTTTCTGAAGGAAGATCCTCGATGGGAATAAAATCCTCTGTTTCACCGCTGAATTCCAGCTCGGGAAGAATCACTTCTTTTTCTTTGGGAGTAGCCGGTGTTTCCTCTTTTTTTGCTTTTTGGGGTTTCGGTTTCGCAGGTGCTTCAGCTTTCACTTCCTCTTTTACGGTTTCTTTTGTTTCCGTTGCAGGTTGTTCTTCTGTCTTGGCTGTTACTTTCTTGCTACCCGGCTTGCGTCCTCTTTTTTTAGGTGTTTTTTCTTCCGCGCTTGCCTCGGCCACGGCTTCCGTTGGAGGTGTTACCGCTGCCGGAGCAGCTTCTTTTACCGTTTCGGCAGTTGCGGAGGCAGGTTGCGGGGTATTGGCCTCCAGCTTCTGTGCCTTGTCTTTGGTGGCAGTATATACTTTGTCACCCTCTTTTTTAACGTTGATACGTGATCTTTTGCGTGGCTGACCTTCATTGGCTTTTTCCGCCGCTACTTTTTTGGTTGCTCCGACTATGGCTTGCTCGTCCAGAATTCTATAAACCAGATCTTCTTTTTTTAGAGAGTCTGTTTTCTTGATACCCAACTCTTTGGCAATCGATTGTAATTCCGACAAGTCTTTGTCGTTTAATTGAATAATGTTATACATAGAGTATAGTTATTAGTAATATATTTCTTTATAATCTTTTTAATGGTATAATTAAGGAGCGCAATCTACACAAAAATGTGTTAGAAGAGGGAAATGCACTCATAATTACGATTATGGGATTGATGTTGTTTTGATTGTTATCAGGAAGTAAACAGACTTTCCCGGATAGGGGGCAGACGTATTTACCGAGGACAAAAGTAGATATTTTTTTTTTAATCTCATGCATATTACAGAAGTTTTTTTGCCGAATTTAATGAAATTAATAAAAAAAAACGACGCTTGGAAACATCCTTTCTGTCTGTGAAAACCCTGATGTTAAATGAACGTAAAAATAGATCAGATTGTTCAGTAGAGTCTGCATGAAATAGCGGAAAAAGTACTAATTTAGCCCGTCAAATTTGATTTTTACTTAACTATAAATAGAGAAAAGATGAAAAAAGTGATTTTTACAGAAAAGGCTCCTGCCGCTATAGGTCCTTACAGTCAGGCAGTTGAAGTGAATGGTATGGTATTCCTTTCAGGTCAGCTTCCTGTTGATCCTGCTACCGGTGAATTTGTTCCGGGCGGAGTGACTGAACAGACTACCCAGGTTTTTGAGAATATCAAGAATGTATTGGCAGAAGCCGGTCTGACTACCGCTAATATCGTAAAAACAACCGTGTTTTTGGCAGATATGTCTTTGTTTGCTGAAATGAACGCTGTTTATGCCAAGTATTTCGAAGGGGATTTCCCTGCCCGTTCTGCTGTAGCTGTTAAGGCTTTGCCGAAAGGAGCATTGGTGGAAATTGAGAGCATTGCAGTGAGATAATGAGTCTCTCACCACAGATTGCACGGATTGATACAGAACGTTTCTATTGAAGATCAATGTCTTTTATATGGAACCTGTGTCAATCAGTGTAGTCTGTAGCGAGTGACGGTGGAGGGGGAATCATAAAAACAACTGATTGACAGATAGCGTAGAAAAGTGGAATATGAAACAACTGGACAAGTGGCAATGGTCCACATTAATATTATCTGCTATACTGGTAATGGCATTTTCAGTCTTTATTTATCGGTATGAGCCTTTTAAATCCGGATTCGAGATTACCGACCAGCTGGGGGGTAATATTTTCCCTGCAACCATTCTTTCTACCGCAACCACAGATGCCAATTTAATCGTACCGGCCGATTCCGATTATATCGGAAATCCTAAATCCTGTATCGCCATCCGGCTGAAGAACAGTTATGCCAATAGCAAATTGCGTATAGAAGTGGCCGAGACTCCTTTTTTCTCTCAGTCCGTATCCGAGTTTATTTTACCCCGGGCGGGGAAAGAATATCTGGTTTTCCCGGATATTATATGGAACTATCAGGCTTTGCGTGATAATAATCAGGCAGTGCCCGTTAGCATCTCCGTCAAGGTGGAATTGAATAAGAAAGAGCTTCCACAGCGTTTGAAAACCATTTCGATGCGCAGTATTAACGAGTGCCCTTTGGGATACGTGGACGATAAAATGAAGTTTCACGATACGGGAGAGTTCTTTGCAGCCTATGTCAACGAGGAGCATCCGCAGATTGACAAATTATTGCGTGAGGCCTTGGATACACGTATCGTCAATCGCTTTCTTGGGTATCAAGGTAATGCCCGCCAGTCGGAGAATGTGGACAAACAGGTCTATGCATTGTGGCATGTGTTGCAGAAGCGGAATTTTAAGTATAGCTCCACCACCAATACCAGTCTTTCGTCCAATGTGGTTTATACACAGCGCGTCCGTACTTTGGACGATGCGTTGGAATCCTCGCAGATCAACTGTGTGGACGGCAGCGTGTTGCTGGCTTCACTGATGAAAGCCATCAATATCAATCCGATCCTGGTGCGTATTCCGGGACACATGTTTGTGGGTTATTACACAGACAAATCGCATAAGAATATGAACTTTCTGGAAACCACGATGATAGGGGATGTGAATCTGGATGATTTCTTTCCGGACGAGAAGCTCGATTCTACCATGGTAGGCAAATCCCAGAACCAGATGTCGAAACTGACCTACGAGAAATCAAAGGAATACGCTACGAGGAAATACCGGGAGAATGACTCCCTGATACATTCGGGTAAAGTGAATTATATGTTCCTGGAGATAGATAAAAAGACCCGTGCGCAGGTACAACCTATCGGTAAATAAATTTGTTGTATGGATATGGAACTTATTTATATATATCATAGTGGATTCGCCTTGTTGGGCGATGGCTTTACCGTAATCATGGATTATTACCGTGATTCGGAGGATGGACAGGCGCAGGCGGATTTGAACCGGCTGATGGATGGGACTTTCAGCCATCAAGAGGCCGGGATGCCGGAGGGAATCGTACACGGCGAATTATTGCGGCGTCCCGGAAAACTGTACGTGCTGGCCAGCCATTTTCATCCGGATCATTTTAATAAAGAGGTATTGCAATGGCGTGAACAGCGGCCGGATATCGTCTTTATTTTCTCGAAAGACATCTTGCGTCATCGCAGGGCGCAGAAAGAAGATGCTATTTGGTTGAAAAAGGGAGAAGAGTATAAGGATGAAACATTACGTGTGCGTGCTTTCGGTTCCACGGATGTGGGAGTTTCGTTTTTGCTTCAAGCAGGTGGAAAGAAGATTTTTCATGCCGGTGATTTGAACAACTGGCATTGGATGGACGAGAGTACCGAGGCGGAGTGGAAGGGAGCCGAGAAGAATTTCCTGCATGAACTGGACGATCTTTACGCCTATACGCCCGAAGTGGATGTGGCCCTGTTTCCCGTTGATCCCCGTTTGGGAAAAGAATATATGCGGGGTGCCGGACAGTTTGTAACAAAGATAAAAACTCATATCTTTGTACCCATGCATTTCACACCGGAGTATGCCAGGGCAAATGCTTTCCGCGACTTTGCCGAAGCGCATGGAGTGCGTTTTGTGTCATTGACGCATCGCGGACAAAAAATAGAGATTGAATAACAAAAGAGTAACACAATATGAAAATAAAAGGAAGATTTGACCATTTCAATATCAATGTAACTGATCTGGACAAGAGTATCAAGTTTTATGAAACAGCATTAGGCCTGCATGAGTCTCATCGCAAGGAAGCTTCGGACGGTTCCTTCGTGCTGGTGTATATGGCCGATGACCACAGCAGCTTCTTGTTGGAACTGACCTGGCTGCGCGACCATACCCAGCCATACGAATTGGGTGAGAACGAAAGCCATCTGTGCCTGCGTGTGGAGGGTGATTATGACGAAGTTCGTAAATTCCATAAGGAAATGGGGTGCGTTTGCTTCGAGAACACCGCTATGGGCTTGTATTTCATCAATGATCCGGATGATTACTGGATTGAGATATTGCCGGTGAAGTAAAACAATCGTTTCCGTTAGTAATGAATTAAAAAGATAGAGACTATGAAATACATTTCTCCCGGTGGCTGGTTCTCATTGGAATACCCGATGGGCTGGCACGAGTTTGAAGATACAGAAGAGAGTTTTTTATTCTATAATCCCGACCGGTGGAGCGGTAATTTCCGCATATCGGCTTATAAGGATGAAGCGGCTGACTATGGTTCGCAGTGCATCGCATACGAATTGAAAGAAAACACCTCTTCCGCTCTGGTGAAAGTGGGCAAGTGGGACTGCGCCTATAGCGCGGAAACTTTTCAGGAAGAAGGCGCCTGGTACACCACTCATATCTGGGTGACAGGAGAGGGGGATCTCTCTTTCGAATGTTCTTTTACCGTGTCCAAAGGAGGAGACAAGCATCCGGCAGAAGAAATCATCCGGTCTTTGCAGATCCGCAAAGAAGGTGTCAGCCACCCGCGTGAGATTATTCCGATCCGTGTTTTGGAAATAGGGGAGGTGAACACCGCTTTTGAGTGGGCTTCTGCCACGATTAAAAAGCAACTCACCAAGGATTTCACTGCATCGGAGAGCGATATTGACAGCATACAGCAGGTGATGGACAGCGGACGTTTCCAGACGCAGCAGCGTATGGCATGGGAGAACTTCGGTATTGCCTTCGGAACCATTCTGGTGAATGAGATGGAAGGTCTGGAATGGGTGACCGTTGTAGAGGGCCGGAAAGAATATCCCGCCTTGCAGTTTATGCGTTCGGACATGGTGCTGGATCCTGCCGCATTGGTATGGGAGAAAGCTAAAAAGGGACTTCCCTGCACCTTGAAATCTGAATTCAGGAAAATTAAGCGTGAGGCGGAAGCAGTGTTGGATGATTTAAATAAATAGACAGATAATGACCCCATATATGCAAGTAGACGGGCTTACCAAATCATTCGGTGACTTGGTATTGTTCCGGAAGATTTCATTTGGAGTGGCCGAAGGACAGCGCATCGGCCTGATAGCAAAGAACGGTACAGGCAAGACCACCTTACTTAATATCATAGCTGGTAAGGAAGGATATGACGAAGGAAGCATCGTCTTCCGCCGTGATCTGCGTGTGGGCTATTTGGAGCAAGATCCCCATTATCCCGAAGAACTGACCGTGCTCGAAGCCTGTTTCTATCACGGAAACAGCACGGTGGAACTCATCAAAGAATATGAAAGCTGCATGGAAACCGAAGGCAATCCGGGACTGGAAGACCTGTTGGCACGGATGGAGCACGAAAAGGCATGGATTATGAACGGAAGGCGAAACAAATCCTTTCGCAGTTAAAAATCCGTGACTTCAACCAGCAGATCAAGCATCTTTCCGGAGGCCAGTTGAAACGGGTCGCTCTGGCGAATGTGCTGATAACCGAGCCCGATTTCCTGATTCTGGACGAGCCTACCAACCATCTTGATCTGGATATGACCGAGTGGCTGGAGGGGTATCTCGGCCGGGGGAACATCAGTCTGCTCATGGTGACGCACGACCGTTATTTCCTGGACCGCGTCTGCTCTGAAATTATCGAGATAGATAATCAGCAGGTCTATTCATACAAAGGGAACTACAGCTATTACTTGGAAAAGAGGCAGGAGCGTATCGAGCGACCAATGCCGAAATAGCCCGTGCCAATAACCTGTACCGCACGGAGTTGGAATGGATGCGCCGTATGCCTCAGGCACGCGGACATAAAGCGCGTTATCGGGAAGAAGCTTTCTACGAACTGGAGAAAGTGGCGAAGCAGCGTTTCAACGACGGCAATGTGAAACTGGATATGAAAGCCTCCTACATCGGCTCCAAGATTTTTGAGGCGGATCATCTGTACAAGCGTTTCGGTGATTTGAAGATTCTGGAAGATTTCTCGTATATCTTTGCCCGTTATGAAAAGATGGGCATCGTGGGAAACAATGGTACGGGAAAGTCCACATTCATTAAAATACTGATGGGCGAACAGAAGCCGGACAGTGGAACACTGGATATCGGTGAGACAGTCCGTTTCGGTTACTATTCTCAGGACGGCCTGAAGTTTGACGAGCAAATGAAGGTCATCGATGTGGTGCAGGATATTGCCGAAGTCATCGAGTTGGGAAATGGCAAGAAACTGACCGCCTCCCAGTTCCTGCAACATTTTCTGTTCACCCCCGAGACGCAGCACAGTTATGTATATAAACTAAGTGGGGGGGAACGCCGCCGCCTGTACCTGTGTACGGTGCTGATGCGTAATCCCAACTTCCTGGTGCTGGATGAGCCTACCAACGATCTTGATATCATCACCCTCCAGGTATTGGAAGAATACTTGCAGAACTTCAAGGGCTGTGTCATCGTAGTAAGCCACGACCGCTATTTCATGGACAAGGTGGTAGACCACCTGCTGGTATTCAAGGGACAGGGAGACATTCGTGACTTTCCGGGTAACTACTCCGATTATCGTGACTGGCGTGAGGCGAAAGAGCAGCGCGACAAAGAGGCGGAAAAACCAAAAGAGGAAAAGACCGCCCGCGTGCGCCTGAATGACAAGCGGAAGATGTCCTTCAAGGAAAAGAAAGAGTTCGAACAGCTGGAACAGGAAATAGCCGGGCTGGAGCAGGAGAAAGCCGATATAGAAGCCGCCCTTTGCAGCGGTACGCTGGGAGTGGAGGAGCTGACGGAGAAGTCCAAACGATTGCCGGAACTGAATGATTTGATTGATGAAAAGACCATGCGCTGGTTGGAATTGAGCGAGATAGAAGGATAGAATAACCGGAGGTGCAACAGTGTACCTGATGCCATATTGCTATATTCGTTTTGAATAACAAAACCATAATATTTTAAAGAAATATGGCATCCATTAAATTGAAATTCCGCCCATCGAGCGTAAAAGGAAAAAAGGGCGTATTAAATTATCAAATTATTCATTACAGACTGACACGGCTCATCAAGACTTCTTATCAGATCATGCCCTTCGAGTGGGACGACTCCACCGGCAGTCTGCTTATTCCAACACAGTCTGAATGTAAAGCGCGTCTTCTGCTGATACGTGACCATACGAATTGGGAGATGACGCGGTTACAAGGTATTATCAATGACCTGGAGCGAACCGGAGTGGAATATACCATTGATGATATCGTGGCTTTTTTCCGGAAAATCCCCCTATGGAGAGTGTGTTCAAATTCATGCAACGGTGTATCAATAAACTGGAGCGGCAGAAAAGGGGACGGACGGCAGAAGGTTATACCTCGACAATGAACAGCTTTATCCAATTCAGAAAGAATGAGGACTTGAGTTTTGAAGCCTTTGATTCGGAACTGATGGAGATGTATGAAGCCTATCTGAAAGAGAAGGGATTGGTAAAGAACAGTACTTCCTATTATATGAGAATCTGGCGGAGTGTGTATAACCTGGCTATAGAGCAAGGCTACACCACCGACAAGAAACCTTTCAAACATGTCTATACCGGCATAGACAAGACTGTAAAACGGGCCGTTCCCTTTAAAATCATCAAAATGATCAAGGAGCTTGATTTATCATTCGAACCCCAGCTGGAGCTGGCAAGGGATATATTTCTTTTCAGTTTCTATACCCGGGGCATGTCGTTTATTGATATGGCACACTTGAAGAAGAGCAATCTCCAGAATGGAATTCTGACATACAGCCGGAAAAAGACCGGGCAGCGGCTGACTATTCTGTGGGAGGAGCTGATGCAGGAGATTGTGGATAAATACAAGGATGACAGTTCCGAGTACCTGCTGCCTATCTTGCGGTATTGTGATATAAATGACCGCAAGCAATATAAACTGAGGGCCAAGCAGATAGGACGGGGCTTGAATAAAATAGGCTTGCGGCTGGAATTAAAGGCGCCGTTGACTTTCTATGTGGCGCGCCATAGCTGGGCCAGCATAGCGCAGGACAGGAAGGTGTCTACAGACATCATCCGCGAAGGGCTGGGGCACGATAATGAAAAGACCACTCATATTTATCTGGCCTCCATCTCCACTTCACAGATAGACAGAGCCAATCAGATCATTTTAAAAGGGTTGTAACTTTATTTGTATCTCAGGATATTTTGTTCAAGAAAAAATAATTCTACATTGCTGGCGAAACAGCGATGTAGAATATCATGCGGGCTGGCTGTACAATAGAGAAATACTGTGTGACTTCGTGTGATATCTAATTTAGGATAATTTATTTTTTATCATGAACAAGTGTGATAAATCTGAAAATCAGCTGTTTGATAGCATGATTCGTTTTATAAAAAATGGGGTTCTCTTAG
>NZ_BAKM01000053.1 GCF_000614185.1 Phocaeicola sartorii JCM 17136 = DSM 21941
ATCAGCATGGATCTGGTTGCCTTCACTCTCCAGTATTTCCACGATGGTGATTTTCTCATCCAGAAGTACTGTCAGAAAACCTTCCAGCACACCAAAGTTTGCCTTGTTACGCAAAAGCCGTTTGGCAGCCCAATCAAAACGGATTATCTTATTATTGTCACCCATATAGCTCCTTTTTTCTACAAATGTAAGCAAAATATCTGTAATAACAATAATTGAAAATGAGTTTGTTAACAAAACAAATTTCCGTATAGGAAATATAGAATCCGCACCATCGCGTGATAAAGCATATCGGGCACAGAGAGCAGATAAGCTATTTTATAAAACGTGAAAGGATACATTCCTTAGCAACAGAAATATATCCTTCTACGTTTTATTTCTACTTTCGGAAACCTATTTTCCCATCAGATAAGCCTTGAAACCCTCAAAGTCTTTACCCATCAGAATACTCTGCTTGGTTCCTTTCATAAACTCCTGCAATTTGGCAGGAATCTCCACCTTATCGCCAATGATGCCTTCCACCGTATCAAGGAACTTGGCCGGATGAGCCGTTTCCAGGAAAAGACCCGTCTCGCAGGGGAACAACCCTTCGGACAAAGCACGATAACCGCAAGCTCCGTGCGGATCGAGCAAGTATCCGGTTTCCCGATACACCTCGCCCACCGTTTCACGGATCTGTTCATCCGTATAGGTGGTACCGGAGATTTCTGCTGCAATGGCAGCATGGTTGTTATCATACAATGCCAGTACACGGGCGAAGTTACTGGGATCTCCCACATCCATCGCATTGGCAATAGTGGCGATGGAAGGACGAGGATTGTATTTTCCGGTCTGCAAATATTGATAGAAAATATCATTCCGGTTATTGGCTGCAATAAAACGCTTGACCGGCAGCCCCATACGCTTGCCAAACAGTCCGGCAGTGATGTTGCCAAAGTTACCACTAGGAACGCATACGACCAAACTGTCCGCTTTTCCCGCCTTTTTCAACTGTGCGTAGGCATAGAAGTAATAAAACGCCTGCGGAAGGAAACGGGCTACATTAATGGAATTGGCCGAAGTAAGTTTCATGTGCGCATTCAAATCAGCGTCCATAAACGCATTCTTAACCAATGCCTGGCAGTCATCAAAAGTGCCGTCCACCTCCAAGGCCGTGATATTCTGCCCCAGAGTAGTAAACTGCTTTTCCTGAATTTCACTGACTTTTCCTTTGGGATAAAGCACATACACATGGATACCTTCCACGCCCAGGAAACCATTGGCCACAGCGCTGCCCGTATCTCCCGAAGTCGCCACCAGTACATTCACTTGCTTCTGGCCTTCTTTTTTAATAAAGTAACCCAGTAAACGGGCCATGAAGCGTCCGCCCACATCCTTAAAAGCCAATGTGGGACCGTGAAACAATTCCAAAGCGTAAATGTTATCTTTCACCTTTACGGCAGGAACATCAAAACTCAGCGTATCATAAACAATCTGTCTCAATGTTTCGGCAGGAACATCTTCGCCGAAGAAAGCATCGGCTACACGATAAGCGATTTCCTGAAACGACAGTTCTTCGATATGATCATAAAACTCTTGTGGCAACGGTTTGATGGCTTCGGGCATGTATAGCCCTTTGTCGGATGCCAGCCCCTTCACTACCGCTTCCTCCAGAGAAGCATCGGGAGCCTGATGATTGGTACTGTAATATTTCATAATTTTTAAATTTGCCAATTTGTTAATGTGCCAATATGACTGCACATTATTCTTTCATAAATTCATTCATAAACTCATCCTCTTTCAGCACTCCATAACAGCCTTCCACACAGGCCACTTCATCAAAAGTCCGCACACTGTCCGGCTCTATTCCAGGATAATAAATGAGGAAAGGCACCGGCTCGGCCGTATGGGTACGGAGCTCGCAAGGCGTAGGATGATCCGGAAGCACGGCAATGGCCACAGGCTCGTCCCAATCTTTCACAGCCTCATAAACAGGCCCCACAATACGCTTGTCCAGATTTTCAATCGTAAATTGCTTTAATTTGAAATCTCCCTCATGGCCCGCCTCATCACTGGCCTCGATGTGCAGATATACAAAGTCGTCCGCCTTCAACGCTTCCAAGGCAGCGGCAACCTTATTTTCATAATTCGTATTATATAAACCGGTCGCCCCCTCTACGGTTATACGGCGTAATCCCGCATAATGACCTATTCCATTAATCAAATCAACAGCCGAGATAACAGCTCCTTTCCTTATTGCCGGATATTTTGCAGAAAGAGTTTCCATCTGCGGACGATACCCCGGACTCCAAGGCCAGATACTATTAGCGGGATCTTTCCCCTCAGCCATGCGCTTTTTATTAATAGGGTGCTCTGCCAACAACTCTTGAGAAGCCAGGATCAGATTATTGATCAAATCAGCCGTCGCCTGTGCTTCCGGCACAGACGCTTTCACCATCAGCGGGCGAAAAGGCTGTAAAGGCACGTCATGGGGAGGAGTACAGTCCAAATGCTTGTCGCCTCCCTTTATCACCAGCAGATGGCGGTATTGCACACCGGTATAGAAACGTACCCGTTCAGAACCCAGTTTTTCGTCCAAGTATTTAATCAGCACGTCAGCCTCCTCGGTAGTGATATGGCCGGCTGAGTGATTTTTTATCCTGTCATTCTCCATACAGATTATATTGCAGCGCATAGCCATGTCACCCGGTTGCAACTCCACTCCGATGCTTGCCGCTTCCAACGGTCCGCGCCCTTCATATACCTTCGGCAGATTATAGCCCATCACAGACATGTTCGCCACTTCACTGCCCGGATGAAATCCGGGAGCGACTGTAATCAACCTTCCGGTACGTCCCATAGCAGCCAGTTTGTCCATATAGGGAGTACTAGAGTATTGTAGCAATGTTTGGTTTCCCAGTGATTCGGCAGGCCAGTCGGCCATACCATCACCTAAAATAATAATATGCTTCATAAATCAAGGATTAAAATTCCCAACTCTCAAATTCCATTTCATCAAATATTAGCGATGCTCATGATATCGGCAAACACTCCGGCAGCAGTCACACTGGCACCGGCACCATATCCTTGTATCATCATCGGATATTCTTTATATCGTTCAGTTGTAAGCAAAATAATGTTGTTGCTTCCTTCCAGCCCATAGAACGGGTGTTTGCTGTCCACTTCCTGCAAAGCCACACTGCCCTTGCCGTTCTCCAATTTGGCCACAAAACGCCAACGTTTGTTCTCCTCTTCCAGCTTTTGACGGCGGGATTCAAAATCCGCATCCAGAGAAGGTACTTTCTTCCAGAATTCGTCCAATGAACCTTCAAAGAAATCATTCGGTACGAAAAGATGTTTTTCCACGTCTTCCTGTTCCAGCTTATATCCGGCTTCACGGGCCAGGATAACCAGTTTACGAATCACATCCTTGCCACTCAAGTCAATACGCGGATCGGGTTCCGAGTAGCGTTCTTCCTGTGCCATTTTGATAGTCTTGCTGAAAGGAACATCCGCACTGATTTTATTAAAGATATAATTCAGTGTGCCACTCAATACCGCCTCTATTTTCAGGATCTTGTCTCCACTGTTTATCAAGTCATTGATGGTATTGATGATGGGAAGTCCCGCACCCACATTGGTTTCAAACAGGAACTTCACACCGCGACGGCGGGCTATCTGTTTCAGCTCACTGTAAACGGCGTATTCAGAAGAAGCGGCAATCTTATTGGCTGCTACCACTGAGATATTATTCATCAGGAAATCTTTATACAGAGACGCAACCTCCGCACTGGCTGTACAATCCACAAATACAGAGTTGAATATATTCATTCCTATAATCTCGTCGTGCAACACCCGGGCAGACGAAGGCATTCCTTTCTCCACCAGTTCTTCCTTATAACGGGACAAATCCACGCCCGCACGGGTAAACAACGCATGATGTCCATCGGCTATGCCACCACTTTCAACTTCAAACCGCGCTCCTGCATCAGCCTCTGTTGCTGGCAACGGATCTGTTCTATCAAACTGCCCCCCACAGTGCCTGTGCCACAGATAAAGAGATTCAGCACCTGATATTCGGACAGGAAGAACGAATCGTGAATCACATTCAATGATTTACGCAGTGACTTGGATTCTACCACGAAAGAGATATTGGTTTCCGAAGCCCCTTGCGCACAGGCTATGACACTGATGCCGTTACGCCCCAATGTGCCGAACAGTTTACCTGCAATGCCCGGCGTGTGTTTCATGTTCTCACCGACAATAGCAATGGTGGCCAGATTCATTTCGGCCACTACCGGACTGATTTCCCCCATTTCTATCTCTTTGGAAAACTCTTCATTCAGCACTTCACAAGCCAATGCCGCATCCTGATTACGCACACCGATAGAAGTACTGTTCTCGGAAGACGCCTGCGATACCATAAACACGCTGATGCCATTTTGCGCCAATGCCTTGAAAATACGGAAGTTCACACCGATCACGCCTACCATACCCAAACCGGTAACTGTAATCAGGCTGGTATCATTAATGGATGAAATACCTTTGATAGCCTTAGAACCCGAATTGACTTCTTGCTTTATGATGGTTCCTTCACCTTGAGGATTGAACGTGTTCTTAATCAGAATAGGGATATTTTTATGACAAACCGGATAAATGGTAGGCGGATAAACCACTTTTGCCCCAAAGTTACAAAGTTCCATCGCCTCTACATAACTCAGCTCATTAATGGTGTAAGCCGTACTGATCACCCGCGGATCCGCTGTCATGAAACCATCTACATCCGTCCATATTTCCAGACTGTCCGCATTCAGTGCAGCAGCTATGACAGAAGCGGTGTAATCGGAACCACCACGTCCCAAATTTGTCACTTCACCACTGTTCTTGTCAGTAGAAATAAATCCGGGGACCAATGCCACTTCCGGTAATTCCCGGAACGTTTCTTTAACCAAGCGGGTAGTCAGCTCGGAATCCAGAATATGTTTGGCATGTTTTTTTTCAGTCTTTATAAAGTTACGGGAATCATACCATACCGCACCCTTTATCAATGAAGCCACAATAATAGACGACAAGCGTTCACCATAGCTCACAATAGTTGCCGACGTTTTGGATGACAAATCCTTGATCAAATAAATACCTTGGAAAATGTCCTTCAGCTCGCTCAACAGTTCATTGACTTTATCCAATAAAACGGTGCGCGCATCCCCCGCCGGAATGACGGTATATACCATTTCAATATGCCGGTTCACAATTTCACGGTATTCTTTCTCGTATGCGGCATCCCCCTTGGCGGCCATCTGCGAAGTATTGATCAACTTGTCGGTGATACCGCCCAATGCCGACACTACCACAATTACAGGCTCTTCTACTGCCTCTACTATTTGTTTGACGCTTAAAATGCTGTTCACGGAACCTACGGATGTTCCGCCGAATTTCATTACTTTCATGCAATTATCTATTTTTATTCCAGCTTCTTTTACCATTCTGTCCTCCGAGCCATTTCAAGTCCGGTAAAGAATCTACTTTCGTTTCACCCAGCATGACAACGAAAAGAAACTGTCTCTGTTTACACTAAAAAAATAAAATTAAAAGCTTGTTTTGCTTACGTCCGTAAGCGTGTATCACGTAGAAACACATATACTATCCTTAACCCCGAGGGGTCATTGTTGTGGATGTGGACATTGTAGTTGTCATGTGCCCCATCCCTAATGTGGTGGTTGTATGGAGATAGTATATCGTCATTTTATTATTGTTCTTCTTCTGTTTTTTATTTGAACGATGCAAATATAAAAACAATTTCCTACAATCTATCACAATTTCCCATTTTTTTGCGATAAAATATAAGAATACTTTTTATTAAGGCAGAAATAAGACAAAATAGCGGTGAAAAAGAAAGGAAAACAGGAGGATTCACCACAGATTACACAGATTCACACAGATTTAGTTGACCCAACTCTTTAGTATCAATCGTCATAATCCGTGTGAACCGTTGTAAATCCACATAATCTGTGAATCTGTGTAATCTATGGTAAAACTATCCCCCGTCAGAAATTATAAGCAACACCTACCCCCAATATTTCTTTGAACTGAACTTTCGCCCCTCTTTTAGTTCCATCCTCTTCAAAAGTCTTCACATCATTATCATATTTCAAAGTCGTATTGATGGTGGCGGACAAAAACTTATTAATTTTCATGCTGATCAATACATCCCAATTTACATCCACATTACCAAACTGGCTACTGTAAGGAGTAAAGAAATCGGCTGTTGTAATCATGCTCACATTTTCCATAAGTGGCATCTCGGCCCTGCCTTTCAGATAAGCGCCGCATTCTATTTTGAAACGATCTCCCGGATCCACACCAAAAGCTCCTATCTCCGAAAGATAATCATCTTCCACAAAAGTCATTTTTGCAGAAACCGGAGAAAGAAAAACAGAATAGTTACTCTTAGGGCGATACTCCATACCTAATGAAATATTAGAATAAGCCGGTGCAAAGAAGTTCGAAATATAGTGAGTCTTGTCCGGATAGTTGTATCCTTTGGCAAATTGTGTATTCAAGTCTCCCATTAAAGTATAATACCATACATTATTAGTGGAATATCCTAATTGGGTAGAAAGGCCTATTTTATCGGTAGTCTTTCTCATTCCCTGCGATTTTGTTTTGGACAGGCCATAATCCAATATCAGATTAGTCACCCATAGCCAGTTTCCATTTTTATGAGTCAACGAACCATTCAGGTAAGCGTTTCCCGATAAGGCATTCTCACCACCGGCCGACCAGTTAGTCATGGCGGTTTGTGACAAATTCAGACCGGTAACACCATTCAGTACCCATGCTCCTTCCTTATATCCTTTATCATCGGTTTGAGCATATATGCCGGTTGACATAACGGCAAGTAATATTAAAAAGTATATACGCTTCATTTCAGTTTTATTTTTTAGTTCTTTAATTTATAAGACGTCTTAATAACTAAAACGGAATAATCTTTCCATTTGTTCAGGTATTTTTCATTTCGATAAGAATGAACTGTAAGAAAGGTAAAAACATATGTAATTTATATACCTCATCACAATACTATTAGAACTATCTTTGCACAGTCAATTAAATGAAAGAAATATGTGCAAAAAAGTTTTAGTTTTATCTAGTAGTCCTCGAAAAGGAGGGAATTCAGATACTTTGTGTGATCAATTTATAAAAGGAGCACAAGAATCTGGAAACGACGTGGAGAAAATATACCTACGGAACAAAAGAATCAATTATTGTACCGGCTGTGGAACTTGCAACTTGCAGAAACCCTGCCCGCAAAAGGACGATGCCGCCGAAGTAATAGACAAAATGGTAAAGGCAGATGTCATAGTTTTGGCAACTCCGGTATATTTCTACACAATGAGTGCTCAAATGAAGACTTTGATAGACCGTAGTTGCGCACGTTATACGGAAATCAGCAATAAAGATTTCTACTTCATCGCAACAATGGCCGAGACTGAAGCAAACAGAATAGAACGTACCTTCGAAAGCTTGAGAGGATTCACCGACTGCCTGGAAGGACCTCGTGAAAAAGGAACGATTGCCGCCATCGGCGTATGGCAAAAAGGTGAAGTGAGCGACAAGCCCTATATGCAACAGGCTTACGAAATGGGAAAAGCCATTTAAAACTTTTTTATCCTGCCCGTATTGGTATGCAGAACTATTTCCTTACCTTTGTACAAATTCAGCCTCAAGTTGCGCTGTTTTAATTATCCCGTAAGAATATGGCAAAGGAAAAGACTGTATATGTATGCACCAACTGTGGGCAGGATTCACCCAAATGGGTAGGGAAATGTCCGTCTTGCGGTGCATGGAACACATACGTAGAAGAAGTTGTACGCAAGGAATCTGCAAACAAAAGGCCGGTATCCGGTCTGGAACCCGTAAAAAGCAAGCCTGTCACCCTGAATGACATAACCGGAGGAGACGAGCCGCGAATAGATATGCAGGACGAGGAGTTGAACCGGGTACTGGGAGGCGGCTTGGTACTGGGATCACTTGTCCTGCTGGGTGGTGAACCGGGAATAGGGAAATCCACCTTGGTGCTGCAAACCGTACTTCATCTGCCTGACAGAAAAGTATTGTATATATCGGGTGAAGAGAGTGCCCGGCAACTGAAACTGCGTGCAGACCGTATCCCACACAATTCTTCCGACTGCCTGATAGTTTGTGAAACTTCGTTGGAGCAAATTTACGTCCATATTAAAAATACACAACCCGATTTGGTCATCATCGACTCTATTCAAACCATCTCAACCGAAACGATAGACTCTTCTCCCGGCAGTTTGGTGCAGGTACGTGAATGTTCCGCTTCTATTTTAAAATTTGCCAAAGAAACAAATACGCCGGTCATCCTGATCGGCCATATCAATAAAGAAGGAAGCATTGCCGGCCCCAAGGTACTGGAACATATTGTAGACACCGTATTGCAATTTGAAGGTGACCAACATTATATGTACCGCATTCTTCGCAGCATCAAGAACCGTTTCGGAAGCACTGCCGAACTAGGTATTTATGAAATGCGGCAGAATGGTCTGCGCCAGGTGAGCAACCCTTCCGAACTATTGCTTAGTCAGGACCATGACGGAATGAGCGGAGTCGCCATCGCCTCGGCCATAGAAGGCGTCCGCCCTTTCCTGATCGAGACACAGGCTTTAGTCAGTTCGGCAGTCTATGGGAATCCGCAACGTTCTGCCACCGGATTCGATTTACGACGTATGAATATGCTTCTGGCAGTACTCGAAAAACGGGTAGGATTCAAACTGGCACAAAAAGATGTCTTTTTGAATATCGCAGGTGGATTGAAAGTGAATGATCCGGCCATCGACCTGTCTGTCATCAGTGCCATTCTATCCAGCAATATGGACACGGAGATAGAACGCGACACCTGCATGGCAGGCGAAGTGGGCCTGAGTGGTGAGATCCGACCGGTAAACCGCATCGAACAACGCATCGGAGAAGCAGAGAAGTTAGGCTTCAAGCGGATTCTTATACCGAAGCATAATTTACAGGGAATGGATACCTCCAAATTAAAGATAGAAATCATTCCGGTGAGAAAGGTAGAAGAAGCGTTCCGGATGTTATTCGGATAATCAAAATTTAAACAACAGCAGAAATCATGATACAGGAATTTCAACTAAGAGTCTTGCCTGAACAGGCAGCCAACGAACAGTCACTGAAACAATTCATCGGACGTGACAAGGGATTGGATATACGCACCATCCATGCCCTCCGCATCTTGAAAAGGAGCATAGACGCACGTCAGCGCACCATCTATGTAAACCTGAAAGTACGCCTATATATCAATGAAATTCCAGAAGAGGAGGAATTTACCCGCACTATATATAATAAGGTGGAAGGAAAGCCACAAGTCATTGTTGTGGGAGCAGGCCCGGGCGGACTTTTTGCTGCTTTGCGATTAATAGAGTTAGGACTCCGACCTGTCGTAGTGGAACGAGGGAAAAATGTACGTGATAGAAAAATAGATATCGCCCGTATCAGCCGTGAGCACAAAGTGGATTCCGAAAGCAACTACAGTTTCGGAGAAGGTGGCGCAGGAGCCTATTCGGACGGCAAACTCTACACCCGAAGCAAGAAACGGGGGAATGTGGACAAAATTCTGAATGTATTCTGCCAACATGGGGCCAGTACCTCCATCCTGGTAGATGCCCATCCGCACATCGGTACGGACAAACTGCCACGCGTGATTGAAAACATGCGGAATACCATCATAGAATGTGGCGGTGAAGTGCACTTCGAAACACGAATGGACTCCCTTATCATAGAAAAAAACAAAATCACAGGTATAGAGACAAATACCGGAAAGACTTTCAAAGGGCCTGTCATTCTGGCTACCGGGCATTCCGCACGGGATGTATATCAGTGGTTGTATGATAACGGCATAGAGATAGAAGCCAAAGGAATTGCGGTAGGAGTCCGTCTGGAACACCCGTCCATGCTGATTGACCAGATACAATATCATAATAAAAACGGACGCGGCAAATATCTGCCTGCCGCCGAATATAGCTTTGTGGCACAAGTAGAAGGACGTGGAGTCTATAGTTTCTGCATGTGTCCGGGAGGATTTGTAGTTCCTGCCGCAAGCGGACCGCAGCAGATTGTGGTAAACGGCATGAGTCCCAGCAACCGCGGTTCCAAATGGAGCAACTCCGGAATGGTAGTAGAAATCAGACCGGAAGACCTGGCGGACAACAGTCTTTTTACAGAAGAATTAAAAGCGAAGAGTGAAGAATTAAAAGCCGCAGACCGAAAGAATGGCCAATGGGATACCGGCCACTGTCCATTAACCATGATGTATTTTCAAGAAGCATTGGAAGCTTCCTGCTGGCAGCAAGGCAATATGCGCCAAACCGCACCCTCGCAACGAATGGTAGACTTTACCCGCAGGAAACTGAGCTATGATTTACCCGACAGTTCGTATAGTCCGGGATTAGTCTCTTCTCCCCTGCATTTTTGGATGCCTGCATTCATCACCGACCGTTTGAGCAAAGGTTTCCAACAATTCGGAAAGAGCAGTCATGGTTTCCTGACCAATGAAGCAGTGATGATTGGTGTAGAGACACGCACGTCGGCTCCGATACGGATCCTGCGGGATAGTGAGACCCTGCAACATGTCACTGTCAACGGGTTATTTCCTTGCGGAGAAGGAGCGGGTTACGCCGGCGGAATTGTTTCAGCAGGTATCGATGGAGAAAGGTGTGCGGAAGCTGTAGCCGCTTATTTAGGGGCAGGAGCGGATTGAGCCTGCATTAAATGAATGATTTTCAATGTGATTTAAAATGATTATCCGCAATCATGCCACCGGATGATAAAGGAGAATTTAAGATAGTACTTGAGCGTTTGTGCACCTAGAGCAGGTAAGCCAGCGCAATTTGGATATAAAAAGTCCGCATTTTATAATCCTCTGATATTCAACTACATTCTTCAATTCTCCAAATGTGCTGCTGTATTCTAAAAAAAAGTGCTGAGTATCAGTTTTTCGATTAGCTGCTTGGGGTTTCAGAAAAAGGGCTTAATTTTGTAATCGAAATATTTGATAAGTAACACATAATTTTCGATTATGGAAATGATACAACGTAATCATTATTTAAATGAGCTAGTTTCCTTACAAGAAAAAGATTATAATTCTTGGTGAAGAATGCCCGATAACACGAGACGAACAGGGTATTACAACTATGAGCATTTTTGATTTTCTGTTAAAAGAAAACTCATTGGAGCTTTAATACCACTTTCCTTAAATTTAATCCAATAAAGAAATCTATAAATGAGCAGAATCACAACTTTACCTATTAAAGAACTATACAGACTTGATTCAGTTCGTGAACTGTACAACCTTGCAAAAGTCAATCATGAAACATTTACGATTCCTGACTATCAAAGGGGATACCGTTGGGAAGCAAACATCCATATAGAGGCTCTTCTCAAAGATGTATTTGACTTCATGAATACGAACCGCAATATTGACGACCGCTATTGTTTGCAACCTATAGTTGTCACTCAATCTTCGACCATAAAGGGGCATGGGAGGTAATCGATGGTCAGCAGCGCCTCATCACAATTTATATGTTGCTCAATGCTTTGGGACTGCCAACCTTTAATTTAGTGTTTGAATCACGCCCAAAAAGTAACGATTTTCTTGCCCAACTGATCGCAAATGGCAAAGCCAATCATGACGATCCTGATTTCCATTTCATGAGTGAGGCATGGGCTAAAATCAAACAGTGGCTCAAAGATAAAAACAATCAAGATCCAGGATTTGATTTGGAATATAAACCTGTTTTGTGGAAGAACGTAAATGTAATTTGGTATGACATCGAGTCCACGAGTCGCGAGATTAACATTGACGTGTTCAATCGTTTGAATATCGGTAAAATACCTCTTAATGATGCCGAACTAGTCAAAGCACTTCTTCTAAGCAAAATCAAAGGACGTTACAAAGACGCTGTTGAACTCACAATGCGCCAATCAGAAATAAATAACGAATGGCATCGCATTGAGATAGAACTACGCAAACCGCAAAAATGGGGTTTCATTACAGGAAACGTACACAAGGAGTATGATTCGCATATCGAGTTCCTTTTTGACTTGATGGCCAAGAATCGAGCCAAAGGAACTGCCGAACAGAAGTATACAACCTATTTATGGTTCGAACATCAAGTGAACGCTGCCGGTCGTAAACCCGAGGCACAGGCTGACATGGCTATAAAACTTTGGGGACAGGTAAAAGATGCTTATGCGCGTGTAAACTCATGGTTCTGCGACAATAATGTTGGGTCTGATACAGCTATTTACCATTATGTCGCTATCTTTTAGCCTCTCGCAAGGTTCAGGTCTATGATCTTTATAATGATTCTTTTGAAAAGTCACGCAAAGGATTCCGCGATCATCTCAGAGGGTTAGTGAAAGACACTTTGAAAGGTATCAAACTTGATGAACTTAAATATGGTGAGGATGATGATACAATCAAGATGGTACTCCTATTGTTCAACGTGCTTACTTGCGAAAAGATAGCCGATGGAATGTACAACCGCTTCCCTTTTGATCGTTACAATGAGATAGCAAAAGAAAGACGAAGTCGCGGAGGTTGGAGCTTAGAACATATCTTCGCACAAAATTCACGAGATCCGATGAAAGACCCAAAAGCAGCTTTACACTGGTTAGCAGATACGCAGAAATCAATAAAAAATATCAGTAGTGTCATCAAGACTATAAAAAACGATAGTCAAAGTGAGCAAGAAAAGAGCGAGATTGATCTCACAAAACTTAAGGTGCAGATAGAGAAGATGCAACAATCTCACCCAAACACTTTGGACATGGATGCTTTCAACAATCTTAAAAACAAAGTAAACAACATTTTCGGTGAGGTTGATCGGCACCCTCTCTCTAATTTAGCTCTCTTGTCAACTGTTGATAATTCGACTCTTAATAACGCTGTTTTCCCTACAAAGCGAAACCGCATTATTGAACTTGAGAAGGAAGGACGCTTCATCCCTCCTTGTACTCGTAATGTATTCCTGAAATTCTATAGTCCGTCTGACTCCCAACCATATTATTGGAGCCGGAACGACCAAGATGCATATCTCGCTCAGATAAAGAAAATGATTAATGATTTCATGAAAAACTGATATGAATACGATAACTAATAATCTTGGACAGAAACAATCTTTTAAGACAATTCTTGATATATACGATCGCATTGAAATTCCCGTGATTCAAAGGGATTATGCACAAGGACGCACCGGGAAAAAAGAAACCAATGTGCGCCGTGGCATCTTGAACCATATTTTCAACGCTCTTTCTGAAGGTTGCAGCGTGGAACTTGATTTCATATACGGAGTAGAACGCCAATATGTCAATAGCGATGGTATGCAGCGTATAGCCTTATACCTATAGATGGACAACAACGTCTCACCACTCTTTGGTTAATTCATTGGTATCTTGCTTGTAAGGCTGGGCTTCTGGATGATCCTCAGAGCGATACGAAGAAGATGCTTAGTCGTTTCACTTACGAAACTCGTGTTTCAAGTAAAGATTTTCTAAATGCTCTTTGCAATCAGAATGTCAATGCTTCTCCAAATATCAAAACAGAAATCATTGAAAATGCGATATGGTTTGACGAAGCATGGAAACTTGATCCGTCAGTTATGGGTTTCATTACCATGCTTGATGCCATTGCCAACCACGAAGTTGTGAAAAACAGTGATCCGGCAGTGCTTTACAACCGTCTCGTTGCTGACGAATCGGCTGTATCCTTCTATTTCCTGTCTTTAGAAAAATTCGGACTTGGTGAGGAAATCTACACACGTATGAATGCGCGAGGTAAGGTACTTACCAATTTTGAGGTTTTCAAGTCCAATTTCTTTAAAATAATTGATGATTCTCCATTGAAGGATGAAATCACACGGAAAATTGAATACGATTGGGTGACAAATCTTTGGCCCTACAAGGAAAAAGATGTATATGTTACAGATGCTCCATTCATGAACTGGCTTCGATATGTGACTCAGATGCTTATTGAAACTTCAAAATCCAAGAACAATAAAGATGCTGATAAAGACACAGACTACTTGTCATTAAACATCTTGGCGAAAGTCTACAATAAACTGGAAAATTTGAAATTTTTAGTAGATTCACTCAATCTCATACCAAGGATTAAGGACTGTGATGTCGATTGTTGCCTTGAATGGAACGAAGAAGACAAAGGACTGGCCAGTGCTGTCAAATGGATTGCTACTGATGGAGAAAGCACTGATGTAATGAAACAAATGTGTGTATTTGCTGCCATAAAGTATCTGCGCAAATTTCCAAATGAAAAGGGTATCGGTGATTTCATAAGAGTGATTCGAAACTTAATTGCAAACACCCCTGACCGCAGCATGCGTGAGTGGCCTACAATGGTAGAGTCCATTAACGGACTTATATCGCAGAACGTATATGCGCTACTCGCCAATAACACTCCCTCTTTGGCAGGCTTTCGTGTTGAACAACGTGAAATAGAGATTTTCAAGGCTAAAATTATAGATAAACACCCTAATGCTTACAGCCTGATTTGCGAAATGGATTCCGACCCACTGTTAACGGCACGTGAAGGCAACCTAATCATCGAACTCCATGAATCGAAAGCAACCGACCATTTCACCCTCAAATTAGATCAAATTAATCCTGACAGAGTTAATATCAACAACCTTCGCAACATATTCAAAGCCTATAAAAAGCTGAGCACTTTCCACAACTCCAACTATTTCGATGCAGTATGGGGGGAATTTCTACAAACAGATCTTTACCATAGCAACGATAGTGAATGCTGGTGGTCAGACGGTGACAATAACTATATCAATTACGCCAACCATCCCATCATATTGAAGCTGGTGCGAGAAGTTATGGATAACAACGGTGATGCGGACACAACGATAGTGGCTCGTCAGAAACGTATAATCAAACAATTACTTAACAAGACGACTAATGACCTTAGTCAGCTTACAAATCCCCAAGACCAGTTGTATGTACTTTACATAGGCACAGTAGCTCTATTAGGGAAATCATATAAGGATTTTTTCGTTTGCGGCCGTTATAATTTTGGATGGGTTAATGCAGAGCCCGGATATACAACTCCATTCATAACTCTACTTGACTCTTCCATCCGGAATCAAATATTTCAGGCATTTCCTGAACGTTTCAGAAAAGATACTGGTATCGTAGATTATCGTACACCATGGATTTTGAAAGTAAATTCCAGAGGCAAAAATTTCTTTCAAAGATTATCAGATTGGGCAAATATTTAATAGACATACTCATACGGTTGCAATATTATCGTACTCCTTGTTAGTTCTGCAACTTCTTGATAATATCAAGTTGTTGCAGAATTACGGTGGTAAGTTGTACGTAAACCTTCCATTGCTTTTCCAACAAACCCTTCATGGTTTCCGAGTAAACCCAATTTATGAATGGAATACGATTTATCTCTTTCTATAAATTAAATTATCATTCTTTCTGACCGGAAGCAAACTCTTCTTTTATCTGCTTGCACCAATCAGCAATACGTTTGCTTGTTAATTGTGCCTGGTTCTCCTGGTCAATCACCAAACCGCAGAACTTTCCGCCACGTACAGCCCTTGACTGACTGAAGGCATACCCGTCTGTCGAAGTAAAACCTACCAATTCAGCTCCTGCCTTTTGAAATGCATCCGCCAGAATCCCCATTCCATCCACAAAATTATCGGGATAATTTTTCTGATCCCCCAAACCGAATATAGCGACTTTCTTTCCTTTTAAATCCAACGACTCCAATTCGGGAACCAACTCGTCCCAATAAGTAGGAAGTTCACCATCAAACCAAGTGGACGCCCCCACTATCATATTGTCATACGCCTGAAAATCATTCTGCCAAGCCCTTTCTATCAAAACGACTTCTATTACTTTCACTCCTCCCAAATCTTCCCGGATCTTATCAGCTATATGGGAAGTCTTGGCTGCATTCATTGCATAAAATAATCCTATTGTTTTCATAATTCATTTTTTATTCACCATAGATTAACACGGATAATATATAGAATAATTCATGTAACCTGTGGACTTTTGATTAATATTCCAGCAACTTCCTGGCTGCATCATAAATTTTATCCTCAGCAGGCAAAATGGCCTTTTCCAATATCGGATGGAAACCTACAGGAGTGAAGGTAGAACCCACACGCTGTACAGGAGCATCCAGATAACGGAACAATTCCGTACCAATTCCAGCAGCTATTTCAGCCCCGAAACCAGAGAAAACTTTATCCTCATGGACTACCAAAGCCTTGCTTGTTTTCTTCACTGACTCGTAAATAGTCTCTTTATCCAACGGAATAAGCGAGCGGATGTCAATCACTTCCACACTCCACCCCTCCTGGGCCAAACGTTCAGCCACATTCAAACAGAAATGGGTCGTATTTCCATACGTTATCATGCTTAAATCCGTACCTTCGCGACGAATACGCGCCTTTCCAAACGGGACCTCAAAATCTTCGGGCACCACAGAAGAAGCCTCGACTGAATTATACAAGGCTTTCGGCTCAAGATACAAAGTAAATCCGCGAGAGCGCATCGCAGTACGAAGCAGCCCTGCCGCATCATCGGCAAAAGAAGGGCAGACAATCCGTGCACCGGGCAAGGTAGTCAACGCACCCTCTATATTTTGCGAGTGATAAAGTCCGCCACCAATATATCCACCCGAAGCCAGACGCAACACAATATTCGGAACAAATTTTCCATTGCTACGCCAATACTCATGGGTACACTCCACATATTGTTCTACAGCAGGCCAGAAATAATCGGCAAATTCAGCTCCTTCAATAACGACATGTATCTTAGAATCAAAACGACACATTCCATTTGCCGTACCCACAATATAGTCCTCTGCTATAGGAGCATTGAACACGCGGGCATCCCCAAACTCCAGCTGCATTCCTTTAGTGATATTGAACACTCCGCCTTTCTCTTTATTCGCTACATCCTGGCCATAGATGAAAGTGTCCGGATTATGACGGAATTCCTCTTTCAACGTTTCGTTGATAGCGGTTACCATAAAGGCCTTCTCACCATTCTCCTCTTGATGAAGTCCCTCTTTATATTTTTCCGGTATATAGGGATCGGGCAAAACATAATCAAAGATGCTTTTCGGATCAGGATCAGGCGCAGCAAGCGCCTTCCTGTTGGCAACCGACAGTTCTTTCTTGGCTGCCGCCTCTATCTGTTGCAATTCTTCTTCCGTAAGGCGTTTGTAGCGCAACAGCATCCGGCGGAATTTCATCAACGGATCGGCTTCCTTTACATAAGCAAGTTCATTTTCATCCCGATAAAGCGTTTGCTTATCCGAATTGGAATGGGAACCGATACGGACACAATTGGCATGTACAATGACTGGAGTACGATTCGCTATGGCAAATTCACGGGCCTCGCTCATAGCATTCATGGAGTCGAACACATCTTTTCCATTGCAATGAATAATCTTCAGATTCTTGAAACCGGAAAAATTATCGGCATACTTACGGACAGCCGTCTGATCCTTTTTGGGGACAGAGATACCATATCCATTATCCTGCCATACAAATATCACAGGAAGGCCTTCCCGGCTGGCTCCGTTAATCGCCTCATAAACATATCCCTCCGAGGAAGCGGATTCTCCATGAGAGGTGATCGCCACCCCTTTATGCCCGTAATACACCATGGCACGCGCCACTCCGGCAGCATGAAGGTCGTGTGTTCCGGTGGCTGATGACACATTTTCTATATGCCATTCGGGCTTGGCAAAATGATTGGACATGTGACGTCCTCCACTGGCGGGATCAGTCGCTTTCGAAATGCCGTTCAATATCAATTCCTCCACACTCATGCCGGCCGAGAGCACGGTCAGCATGTCGCGGTAATATGGAAAAAGGAAATCCTCGCCTTTGGTAAAGACTTGGCCTACGGCCAATTGGATGCCATCATGCCCTGCGTATGGCGCATGATAGGACCAACCCAATGACTGCAACAGGTAAGACGGAGCTTTTTCATCAAGCGCACGTCCCAACACCATCAAATGATACCACTTTTTCAACGTTTCGGTATCAGTGGTCTTTATATCATATTTTTTCATTATCTTCTTTTTTATTGTAGTGAATGGTTATTCTTTCCAATTTTCCAAATAATTCTTTATCGCATAGAGGAACTGCCCCCCAACATACCATCTACCACCCTATGATCGTACGACAAAGAAAGATACATTTTATGGCGGATAGCAATCATATCACCCTCAGGGGTTTCAATTACCGCCGGCTTTTTCTCAATATATCCCACTCCCAGAATGGCCACCTGCGGCTGGTTAATAATCGGAGTACCAAACAAGGACTTGAAAGTTCCAAAATTGGTAATCGTAAATGTACCATCCGAAATGTCATCCGGCATCAGTTTGTTATCACGTGCCTTCACCGCCAGGGTATCAATAGCAACTGCAAGTCCGCTCAAATTCAACCTGTCGGCATCATGTATCACCGGAACAATCAGATTGCCATCATTCAGTGAAACAGCTATGCCGACATTGATATGCTTTTTAAACAAGATATGATAACCGTCAACAGATACATTCACCTGCGGATAGGCAACCAATGCCTTCGCCACGGCTTCGGTTATGGCAGGCATATAAGTCAATTTGACTCCCTCACGATGAAAGAAAGCATCTTTATTCTTATCACGCCATTTCACAAGTTGGGTCACATCCACTTCTACCACATTCGTAACATGAGGAGAGGTATGTTTGGACATTACCATGTGGTCGGCAATCATTTTCCGGACTCGGTCCATCTCTCTCACTTCCACACCTTCTTGCAAACCGGAAACTGAAGTAGCTAAAGAGGAAGCCGATGATTGGACAGCCGGAGAAGTCTGGGCAGAAACACTCACAGCAGGTTGAGCAGATGCCGGTGCAGATTTTGGCAGGACAATGTTACCCTGTTCTTTTCTGGTAATGTAAGCCTTTATATCTTTTTTACTCAAACGTCCTTCATATCCTGTTCCTTGAATACGATCCAACTCCTCTTTCGAGATATGTGCAGCCTGAGCCAATTGAAGCACAATGGGAGAATACCAACGCTCTTCTTCTGTTTTGGCAGCCATCGCCTTAGGAGCTTCCTTTACTTCCTGAACGGATGCCACAGATTGCGCATGGAGGGAAGTCTCTTCCGTTCCTTCATCACCAGCTATATCTACAATTGCCACTACCGTACCTACCGGCACGGTATCTCCTTCTTTAAATAGTATCTCGACCACCTTGCCTTCTACAGGAGATGGTATTTCAGCACTGACCTTTGCTGTGTTCACTTCAAACAACACATCGTCCTCCTGAACAGTGTCGCCCACTTTTACCGACCAGGATATAATTGTCCCTTCAGTAATACTTTCGCCTAGTTTAGGCATTTTTATTTCGAATCTTGACATATTGATAATCTTATTTTTTAATCCTTTTTTATATGAACAACAAGACACTGAAAGATAAAGTTTTAACTTAAATCTTTTTTAAGGTTGCCCGATGATGTATCCAACCCTCATCAGCATATTTTTCCACTTTCAGCAATTCGATTGCCGCCAAATCCTTCCGGGAAAAATGATAAATACTGTTCTTTTCATCTTCTGTCAGAAAGTAATGAAACAAAAGATGAATAAACCGTTTGATATTTACTGAAACATCCAAAAAATGATTGAGATTTACCACTTCACTAGGAACAGACGATACGGCGCGGACATTTCTTGATCCGGGAATCAGTTCCCACTCATCGGTCTTCTCTTTCAACACAGAATGAAGCACATCCAAGTTTGTAGAAAACAACAACGTACAATGATACATCACACGGTCTTTATGAATGCATTGCGCACTGCCCGATATTTTCTTTCCATCCAAGTAAATTCCCATGCGTTCATCCGTATAGGCCGTGACTCCCATCGTTTCCAGAAAATCAACAGTACGTTGCAGATAGTCTTCAAACAAAGGCTGCGATGTCGTTTCTATAAAAGTGAGATTGATATTGCCCTTATCGTGATAGACAGCACCGCCTCCCGAAAACCGACGGGCCAAATGAATGCCTTTCTCTATCATATACTCCTCATCCACCTCGATCTGAACAGACTGATTCTTACCAATGACCACAGAGGGGGCCGACTGCCATATCATAAAATAATCCTCCCTTTTCTGCTTCAACAAATACTCTTCCGCCGCCAGATTGAAATAAACATCCGTACAACGATTATCTACACAAAACATTATGCAAAGAATGTTTCGTGATAAATCTCGCCTACCGTAGGATGCGGAAATACCGTTTTCTGAAATTCTTCTACAGTATATCCATGTTGAACAGCCAGACCTGCCACAATGATTATTTCCGAAGCAGGATTTCCCAACAAATGGCAACCGATAATACGGTCTTCATCATCCAATATCAATTTGCAAAGTCCGTTACCTGTTTCATTCTCAGCCACAAAACGTCCGGAGTAAGCCATGGGCAATTTCTGTATATGATAACTAATGCCTGCCGCCTTCAATTCTTCTTCCGTCTTTCCCACTCCGGCCAGTTCGGGATTCGTATATACCACCCCCGGTACACAATTATAATTCATCCGATCCTCCACCCCCAGAATATGATTCAGGCAACTTCACTTTCACGAATAGCCGTATGGGCCAGCATGGAGTGTCCCGTAATATCTCCACAAGCATATACGTGAGGATGGGAAGTCAACATGTGCTCATCCACTTTTACACCGTTACGCGCCAGTTCCACGTTTAGTTTATCCAAACCCACTTGACTCAGATTCGCTTTTCTGCCTGCACTTACCAAAATCTTCTCCGCTTCAATCAGTACCGATTTACCGGCTTTTTCTATGGTAACTCCTGACGGACTGACCTCTGTCACTTTAGAATTCAGTTGAAAGTCAACCCCTCTCTTCTGATACTCCGTACGCAACATCGCACTGGTTTCCTTGTCCATAGCCCCCAAAATTTCAGGCATCATCTCGATGACGCTCACCTTTACTCCCATGCTATTAAAGAAAGAAGCAAATTCCATTCCAATTACTCCGCCGCCAATAATAGCCAGTGACTTGGGTAATACAGTCATTTCCAAAGCCTCTTTGGAAGTCCAATAGTCTACTTCCGACAAGCCTTTAATAGGTGGGACTACAGTATCCGAACCAGTACAAACCAACAGATAAGTCACCTCATATATTCCTCCTCCAGCTAAAATTTGAATCAGTCCGTCAGATTCTCCGGCTATAACCGCTTCTTTCTCTATCAATTCGGCTCCATAAGATTGTACGGTCATTTTCACGCCTCCGGTCAATTTCTTGACCACTTTATCTTTACGGTCTATTATTTTCTCTAAATTAAAGCTGATTCCATCGGGAACAGAAATTCCATATTTTGCCGCACTTTTTGCATGATCCAATAATTTCGCTGAATACAAAAGAGTTTTTGTTGGAATACATCCTTCATTCAGACAGACACCTCCAATGGCTTTCTTTTCAAAAATCACAGTTTTCAATCCTCCGGCAGCAGCTCTTTCTGCAGCCGTATATCCGGCAGGTCCTCCGCCGATTATCGCTATATCATATTTCATACGGTTAAGGTTTTAAATTTCATATACCATAACAACAAACAAGTGAGAAACTTAGTTGCCTCCAAAAAGATTTCTTCGTCTATATGAATCTATTTTTTATAAAAGATATGTATCTTTGCGCCAAAGAAAACATCATGCATCATCCTGAGATAGCCATAGTAGATCCGAATATCCTTACTTGTCTGGGGTTAAAAAACATATTGGAAAATATCATTCCAATGGCTACCATCCGTGTATTCCACTCTTTTGGTGAATTGACCGATGACACCCCGGACATGTATGCCCATTATTTTATCTCCGCACAAATCTATTTTGAACACACTTCCTTCTTTTTGCTTCGCAAACCGAAAACCATTGTATTAGCAGGAGGTGACAACCAACCCCAGCTATCCGGTGTTCCCAAGCTGAATATCTACCAAGATGAAATTTCCTTGATAAAAGACATCCATCAATTGCGCCAATACGGACATCAAGCAAGAAAGCAAACAGCAGGAAAGCCTGCCCAGTTTGAAAAGATGGAACATGAATTGTCTGTCCGGGAAATAGAAGTTCTGATACTTATCACCAAAGGACTCATTAATAAAGAGATAGCCGACAAACTGAATATCAGCCTTACCACTGTAATCTCCCACCGAAAGAACATTACTGAAAAACTAGGCATCAAGTCTGTTTCCGGTCTTACCGTCTATGCTGTAATGAATGGCTACATTGAGGCAGACAGAATATAAAATCCTCATTTATTAGGATTGCACACATACCAGGTTTAACGTTACTTTGCAGCCGGAATCATTCTCCATCACGGATTACACAAAGTGGAATATATAAATTGTCCGCTCGACAGAAACTTGTAGCGTCACTTGGTAATCCATGGGGTATAAAATAAAACCAAACTATAAATATGAGAAAAAACATTTTATTCATTACATCCTGTCTGCTTGCCACAGCAACTTTTGCAGAAGATATCAATACGCTGCCTAAAGACACAACAAAAGTCATTGATATAGAAGAGGTGGTGGTTATCGCATCCCCCAAAGAAACAGGAAAATTAAAAGCACTCCCTGCAGCCGTATCTTTGCTCTCCCAAAAAGACATGCAAGCAAACCAAATCAATTCTTTAAAGAACGTGAGTTCACTGGTACCCAATTTCTTTATGCCCGACTATGGCTCAAGACTCACCTCTGCTATTTATATCCGGGGAATCGGCTCGCGTATAAACACTCCTGCGGTAGGTCTGTATGTGGACAATATCCCTTACATTGACAAATCGGCATTTGACTTCAATTTCTATGATATAGAACGTATTGATATCCTTCGCGGTCCACAAGGAACCTTGTACGGACGCAATACCATGGGAGGATTAATCAAAGTACATACCCGCTCGCCATTCTCCTATCAGGGAACAGACATCAGACTGAGTTATGGAACAAAAAGTAACTACCGTAGTGCATCATTGACCCATTACCACCGTTGGAGTGACCGTTTCGCTTTCTCTGCCGGTGGCTATTATGAGGGATCAGACGGATTCTTCCGCAATTCTTTCAATGGGAAAAAAGTAGATGAGATGGAAGCGGGAGGGGGACGAATACATGCCATCTGGCTGCCTTCAGAGAACTTAAAACTAGACTTTACCATAGGCTACGATTATAGTGACGAAGGAGGATACCCTTATTACTATACAGGAGCCACAGACGGATACGACAAAGAGAATGAAAAGTATAAAGACTACATTGGAAAGATTTCATACGATCAGGACTGTACTTATCGACGCGGACTGTTCAATACCGGTTTGAATATTGAATACCAGGCACAAAAGTTTATCTTAAGCGCCGTTACAGGGTTTCAGAATTTAAATGACCGTATGTTTATGGATCAGGATTTCCTGCCTGCCAGCATTTACACCATTGAACAGAAACAACGCCTGAATACCATCAGTGAAGAGATTACTTTTAAAAGCAAAAATAGCAAGCGTTGGCAATGGGTTACGGGAGTCAGCGGTTTTTATCAATGGCTGCATACTACCGGTCCGGTAAACTTCATGGAGAACGGAGTGACCGATATGATTGAAGGGAATGTCAACAATATTTTCAAGAAAATTCATTCAGACAATCCCCGTGCCCCGGAAATGAGTCTGAACGTCCTGAACAATCACATCCGCGTAGGTGGAAGTTTTGATACACCGGTATTCAGCACCGCACTGTACCACCAATCCACATTCAACGACCTGTTTGTAAAAGGGCTTTCAGTGACAGCCGGCTTACGTTTGGAATATGAAAAAATGTCTATGGATTATTTCTCGGACAGCAATATTGACTTTGATTTCTTTCTCAAGATGACAACTCCCCCTCTTAACATTCCATTCAAGAATTTGAATGCCATGCCGCTATTGAAAGGAAAAGAAAAGAACGACTATATGCAACTACTTCCCAAACTGGCTTTTAAGTATGATTTTAATTCTGCAAATAATGTGTATGCAAGCATTACCAGAGGTTATCGTTCCGGAGGTTATAACGTACAGATGTTTTCAGAACTGATACAAAGTGACATGCAACAGAAAATGATTGAGGCAATACTGAACAAGACACCAGAATCCATGAAAGGTATGATAGAAGGAATGATCAAACAACACATGCCCAATTATGGAAAAGAACTGGACGTACAAGAAACAACAGTCTACAAGCCCGAATATAGCTGGAACTACGAAGTGGGATCACATCTCAACTTGTTCAACGGCAAACTGAAAGCCGACCTTGCCGCATTCTACATGGATACCCGCGACCAACAAATCGCCAAATTCGTCAATAGCGGTCTGGGGCGAATGATGGTCAATGCCGGCAGTAGCGAAAGTTATGGAGTAGAAGCCAGTTTTCTGGCATCTATCAACAAAAACCTGAATATGAATGCCAGTTACGGATATACTCACTCCACATTCAAGAAATATGACGGGGGTACTACCTCATCAGAAGCGCAAATTGATTATAGTGGCAACTATGTACCATTTGTGCCACGCCATACCCTGAATGCAGGCGCAGACTATAGTTTCTTTTTCGGCAAAAACAATTGGGTGCAAAGCCTCACTTTAGGCATGAACTATACCGGGGCAGGAAAAATTTATTGGACTGAAAAGAACAATGCCTCACAAAATTTTTATGGAACACTGAACGGACGTGTTTCTCTGCAGGCAGAAGGCTTACAGATAGATATATGGGGACGTAATTTAACCAACAAAGATTATACAACCTTCTATTTTGAAACTATGCATAGAGGATTCGAACAAAAAAGCAGACCTTTACAACTGGGTATGGATATACGTTATCACTTCTAACCATTCTTGCAAAATAAATAAAAGGGGCTGTCCAAAAAATCGGATAGCCCCTTTTATTTATTTAGATAAAAATGTATTGTCTTGTTTATGCTTACCAGAACGATATCTATTCCTATCCCAAATAGAAAAGACTCTGCAGAAGAATATTCACTTCATGTAGTCGTATGCTATATTGTACCAGCAATGATTAAAGAGCGTTTAGCAGGCTCATCCGTCCGGTGGGATTTTACCGGGCGTACATAAC
>NZ_BAKM01000052.1 GCF_000614185.1 Phocaeicola sartorii JCM 17136 = DSM 21941
GACAGAAAGAATTCAAGTCTGTTGGGTCGTCTGGACAAGTTCCAGCGGCTTTTCTTTGTTGCTTTGTTATCCGTATTGGCTGTAGGGGCCTTTGCACAGAGCAAAACCGTCTCGGGTACTGTCCTTGACAAGGCAGGTGAGTCTGTAATCGGTGCCAGTGTGGTGGTGAAAGGTACTACCAATGGTACAATTACCGACTTTGATGGTAATTTCACACTTCAGAATGTTCCTGATAATGGGACGATCCAAGTAAGTTTCGTGGGATATAAAACTGTAGATATTCCGGTGAAAGGACAATCAATTATTAAAGTGATTTTAGAAGAGGATACTGAAACGTTGGATGAAGTAGTTGTAGTGGGTTATGGTGTGCAAAAGAAATCGGATGTTACAGGTGCTTTGACTCAGGTTAGTGCTAAAACAATTCGTGAACGTCCGGTTCAGAATGCTTTACAGGCTATGCAGGGAAAAGCAGCAGGTGTGCAAATCACATCAAATAACCGTCCGGGAGAATTAGGAGAAGTACGTATTCGTGGTAGCCGTTCGTTGAGCGCTAGTAATGATCCGCTTTATGTAATAGATGGTATTCCTATGGCTGTTGGCTCTATGTCGGATGTTAATCCCAATGATATTGAATCTATGGAAATATTGAAAGATGCTTCGGCAACAGCTATTTACGGTTCTCGTGGTGCTAATGGCGTAATTTTGATTACTACTAAAAAAGGAAAAACAGGAAAAGTAACTATTAATTATGATGGTACAGTATCTTTTTCCAAGATTCATTCTATGACAGATTGGATGAATTCCGGTGAATTGATAGACTGGAATCGTCAGGCCAATGTTAATGCGGGAGCATATACTGGTAAGTATGGCAATGCTCCAGATCCGGATATCGATGGAGATGCTTATTTCGGAGGTGTATCTAGATATCCTTATTTGCGTCCTGTTTTTAATTCGGCTTTCCAATTTAATGCAGATGGTAGTCCTGTGTTACGTGATGCTACTCAATATGAAAAAGAGGTATTGGGCTATGCTGACAGAGTACCTGTTTATAATTCAGCAAATATTCCCACTACTCCTTGGACAGACTATGTAACACGTACCTCATTGACACATAATCATCAGATTTCATTATCTGCTGGTACGGAAAAATCGAAATTGTATATGTCTTTGGCTTACTTGGATCAAGAGTCACCGATGAAAGACCAAGATTATAAACGTTATACAGTGAATATGAATGGTGAGATTCAAGCTACAGATTTTCTGAAAGTAGGCATGGGAATTAATGTTAGCCATTCTATAAAAAATTATGGTATTGTTAGTAATTTTTCAAATACTACAGCTAAAGACTCTTATGGTCTGGCGACAAGCTTGATGCCGTACGCTCCGGCTTATGATGAAGATGGAAAGGTATTAAGTCCTGATGACGGTCCATCGCAACACAATGCTTTGTTGAATATAAATGAGGCTTTGAATGAAACACGTTATTATGGCGTCATGTTCAGTTCTTTTGCTGAAATCGATTTTGGTAAGATTTGGTCTCCTTTGGATGGTATGAAATGGCATACAAATTTAGGTGCGCAATATCGTAATTCCCGTGAAGGTAGTTATTATGGAAATAATTTTACCAATCCGTTAGGCTTTGCTTCTACGGAACCGAATGTGGCTTATAATAACCATAACCAGAAACTTGCATGGACGTTGGAAAATATGATTTTCTATAATAAGACATTCAAAAATATTCATTCTATCGGCTTGACATTGATGCAGTCTGCCGAGTATTATCGTTCGGAAGGTTTGGATGCACGTGCTTATGAGTCTAAGTTCCCTACAGCCTTGTGGTATAGCATTGGGGATTCTAATACAGCTAGATTGAGTGCTGGTTCTTCATTTGGTGAACAGCAGCGTGCTTCTTATATGGCTCGTTTGAATTATAATTTGATGGATAAGTATTTATTGACTGTGACAGGTCGTTGGGATGGTGCCTCTATGTTGGCGGAAGGTAACAAATGGGATTTTTTCCCATCGGCTGCTTTGGCATGGAAAATGAATGAAGAGAATTTCATGAAAAACATAGATTGGTTAAACTCTCTTAAACTACGTGTCGGTTATGGTGTGACAGGTAATGCTTCTGTAAAATCTTACCAAACAGGTGGATCTATGGTATCTCAGTGGGCTAACAAGCCTTTCGGACAAGGTGGTGTCTCAACGAATGTTACCGGTGCCAAGGCTTCCGTGTTGCCTAACCGTAATTTGGGCTGGGAAAAAACTGCTTCAACCAACTTCGGTTTGGACTTTGGCTTTTTGAATAATCGTATTAGTGGTAGTGTGGAATACTATATCGCTAACACTTCTGATTTATTGCTGAATCGTTCTATTCCTATCATGACTGGTTATACTCAAATTTTAACTAATATTGGTAAAACTCAAAATAAGGGGTTGGAAATAACTTTGTCCACCACTAATATTCAGACAAAAGATTTTACGTGGAAAACTGATTTTACTTTTTCTACCAATAGATCAAAGATTGTGGAATTGGCTGATGGTAAAGTAGATGATCCTACTAACGGTTGGTTTATAGGTAAGCCGATGGATGAAATTTGGACTTATAAATACGATCGTTTATGGCAAGATACTCCTGAAGACAGAAAATTACTTGCTGTATATAAAGCCAAAGGAAATGGTATTACTATGTTCCCGGGTATGGCAAAATTGGTGGATCAAGAGTTCATTGAAGTGCCTGAAGGTACAGAAGGCTCAAAGACTGTCACTTTGGAAGATGGATCGAAAGTAACTTATATGGATAATGGTTTTGGTAAATTTGATAAAGACGACTACCATTTTCAAGGTTCATTCACTCCCAAATGGGAAGGTGGTTTTACTACTACATTCATTTATAAAAACTGGCAATTGAATGCATTTTTCTATGGTCGTTTTGGTAATATGTATTATGGTCTGATGCAAACATACGGCCGTCGCGTAGAAAAAGATGTTTGGAGTCCTGAAAATACAGATGCAAAATTCCCTCAGCAACGTGCTGGTGGTGAGGCAAATACTGATTATAAGGATTATATGAATTATACGAAGGGAAATATGATAGCTGTCAGAAATATAGCTCTATCTTATACATTCCCCGAAAAATGGCTTTCTAAGGTAGGCGCAAACAGCTGTCAAATTTATGGTCAGGTATTAAATCCGTTTATTTTTGGAGGGGACTTGGTAAAAGCCGGTATCAATCCTGATGATACTACCGGTTGGGGAGCCGAAGGTGGACGCAGCAATGGTACTTATAAATATATTGGTGGACAAACCAATAATACAGTATTGACTCGTAGTTTGGTAATCGGTTTGAGACTTGGATTTTAATTGATAAAAAATAATAGTTATGAAAAAATATATAGTGTGTTCAATGATTGCGCTAGGAAGCATTTCTTGTACAGATAGTTTCCTGGAAGAAAAGATGGTTTCAACCATAACGCAAGATTATTTTGAAACAGAGCAAGGGTTAGAGCAATTGATTGTGGGTACTTACGATGCATTGCGGGTAACTAAACAATATGAACAAGGTCCTAACAGCTTGATGCTGGGAGTGGATAATTTTACTAGCAAGACTCCTAACAGGGGTATGTATTCGCCTAGTGAATGGAATGCGACGGGTAAATTGGCAAGTCTTGCTAATGGGCTATGTGGAGAAAACGCTAAATCTTTATTGGGGTTCTATCCTATTATAAATAATTGTAACCGTGCCATTATTTCTATTCGTGAGGGAAAGGCTTTGGGAAAATTTGCATCGGATGAGCATTATGCAGCTAAAGCTTTAAGTGAAGCTTTATTTAATCGCGCCTATGCACTTTATATCATGAGTACAATGTATGGTGCCATTTATGTGCCATTAGGATATACCGCTGAATTGCCTTCCAACTATAATTATGTACGTGAAAGCGTTCCTAATATTTATAGGTTGTTGATAAGTGATTTGCGTTACGCTTATGATCATTTGCCTGATGTAAAAGAGCAAAATTTGAGTACTGATTTCGGATGTGTAACCAAAGGTGCTGCAGCACATTTTTTGGCAAAATTGTATTTACAACGTGCACAAGCAGAAAAATATGGGACTTCAGAATATGGTGTAGATGCGGAAGGAAATGTGGATACCAATAATCCGAAATCTTATCTTGGTATGCTATATAAAGGTAAAGGTATAGCCGATTTGGATTCCTGCATCTATTATGCTTCTACTGTCATTGACAACGGTTATTATGAACTGGAATCTGATTTTGGTAAGTTGTTTAGTCATCCGTTGAATGATTATTCTAATGAGAACAGCCATGAGTTGATTCTTTCTTGTGTATATGGTCCTATGGGAAGTGCTGATAATGGTCGTTATGGTAATCGTTTACCTTATTTCTTTGGTGGAGACTATTCTAATGCGTCTTGGGGAATTCCGGAATTCTGTTGGGAATATCCTACTAAGTCTGCTTCACGTGTCGGATATACCAATGACTTTGGTTTTGATCTTTATGTGAATAAGCACGCAGATTCTCGTTATCAGAAATCTTTCCATGTGGAATATGTAACGGCTTTGCGTGGTGGAGATTCTAACTCTACTCCGGCTCCCAATAAAGATTATTATGCGTATAATAATGCTAAAAATGCTACATTTGAGTGGACTGAAGAAATGGCGGATTATTTTAACGAACATATTCTTCCGGAATATAATCGTTCTTCATGGGGAGGCCGTCAAGCTGTAGCCGGAGAACATAAGATGGGTACCGGTGACTTGGCTTTCGCTTATTTGGAAAATACGAAAGAAACAGCGATTGATATTAAAGAAGCATTGGCTCAGCCTTTTGTCTTGATTGCACGTTGGATTAAAGATGGTAGTAAATATTACTATCGTGTTCCATTTCAAGCTAGTGGTAAAAGCTATACTTATAATGAGAAAAGTTACGGTGGATTGGATAAGTTTGGTTCTACAGTTTGTCCAGCTACTGTAAAATATGATGAACCAAATCGTAGTAACTACACTCATTATGAGTCTGGACGTGATGTTCCTTTATTCCGTTTGGCTGAGACTTTTTTGCTTCGTGCTGAGGCTTATGGACGTAAAGGAAATTATAATGCGGCTATAGATGATATAAACAAAGTACGTGCTCGTGCTGCGTTCAAGGCTGGTGAAACTCGTGCGGAAGTTCTTGCACGTTTACAACCAGGATATGAGAAACTGACACAAACAGAGCAGCAATGGCCGTATGAAGTAGAAAAAGATATGACATCAACGATGTTGGTTGACGAATCTTATTGGGATGGTGGTTCGGCTAACTCTAAAGCTGAAATGTATCCGGAAACAGCTACTACGACTGAAGATCGTTTCGTGAACTTTATATTGAATGAATTGGCACGTGAATTGAATCAAGAGATGGTTTATTATGAGAATTTACATCACTCAGGCTGGCAGGCTGATCGTATAATCTATCATGATCAATTGGCTTCACCCAAGCAAGGTTTGTGGGATGACTCTGATAACTTGATTAACGGTATTGGTCAGACTGGTAATGGTATGGGAATGTTTGAACCGTATTTTACTTTTAAACCTTTTGCCCAGTCAATGCTTGACTTGCTGACAGATGAAAATGGCGTATTATTGGATGAGGCGTCAAAGAAGGCTTATCAGAACTATGGTTATTAGGAGACTTGTTAAAATAGAATTTTAATATCTATAATGAAAAGTGGAAAGAGTTATCATGACTTTTTCCACTTTTATTTTATGGAAGTAGTATATCAATGAAAAATTCTAAGATATGTAGAGGATATAAATCAGATAAAGTGAACAATTAACCATATAAATGGATAAAATTCTATTTGATATAATTTCTCTCATGCATAAATTTGTCGTATCAGATAAAAAATGACATGCTATGAGAAAGACATTTTTAGCTATTACATTATTTTTAGCTTTTAGTAAAGCCGCATTGGCTCAGTTTGGAAATTGTACTGCATCGGAAATGCAGACTTATGTAGATAGTGCGACCGGTAACACCATCACGATGTTGACCGATACGATGAAGAATGATCGTTTTCTTTATCAAACAGATCCCATGTGGACGGCTGATGGCAAATACTTATTGTTCAGTCTTCCAGCCGTGGAAATGACAAAGAGGTGGAAAGTACGCTTCCTAATGGAGAGAAACGTAAATGGAAACCTACACAAATTTACTTTATCGAAATGGCTACCGGTAAAATTATCCAAGCTACAGAGGGACCGAACTTGGGCAGTGCCTATTTGGCGAATAAAACCAACCGTATGTTCATCAGCCGGAAAGAAAAAGAAAACTGGAACATGTATGTAATGGACTTGGATAAATTCTTTGCTGATGTAAAACAGGGAAAAGTAGGTAAACCATCCGTTTATGAAACTTTCATAGGCACTTTCCCCACTGAGATGGGACGTCCGGGAGGATATGCTGTGGATTGCAATGATGATTATGCCTACATAACTGTGGAGCGTGAAGGAACAGAAGAGGAAAAGGAACGGATGATGAAAAACGCTTTTCTGCCCGAAAGCAATCAGCCGGTAAAAATCAAACCCAGCCTTTGTGGTATTCGTAAAATGAACCTTACTACAGGAGAAGTAACTAAGGTTGTTGATACGGAATTTAAAACAGGGCATATACAAGCCAGCCGTTTTACTCCGGGTGAAATTGTCTTTTGTAACGAAACCGGTGGTGATGCGCATCAGCGTATGTGGTTTTGCACGGCAGATGGAACAGTCTTTAAACCTTTATATAAAGAAACTCCACTCGATTGGGTGACGCATGAGACTTTTGCAAGCAAAGATTATGTATATTTTAATATCTTGGGATTCCAGCCACGTCTTCGTAAACAGGCAAGTGGTATTGTACGTATCAATTTGCGTACGGATGATGTAGAGTTGATAGGGCAGGTGGAATTAGAAAAAGACCGTCAGGCAATTGACGGCCAATTGGTAGGAAGAGGCTTCTGGCATTGTAATGCCAGCCGTGATAATAAATGGGCTGCCGGAGATACTTTTGGAGGAAATGTATGGTTGATTAATGTACAGACCGGGGAGCGTCATTGGTTGGTGTCGGATACTAAGATGAAACCGGATCATGCACATCCCAGCTTTAGTCCTGATGGTACGAAGGTTCTTTTCCAATCCGGGCATTTTACGAATGGAAAAAGATTAAATTTAATGATGGTGGATATTTCATCCTTTAAATAAAGAAGGTTGGATATGAAAAATACACGTAAGATATTATTTTCCGCAACTTTGTTGTCTTCAGGGCTTACGATGGCCCAGACTACAACGGCAGAAAAATTGCCCAATGTCATTTATATTATGGCAGATGATTTGGCATAGGTGATTTGGGATGCTATGGTCAGCGTCAGATTAAGACACCGAATATTGATGGGATAGCTCAAAACGGGATGAAGTTTATGCAGCATTATTCCGGTTCTACGGTCAGTGCTCCGTCTCGTTGTGCTCTGATTACGGGAAAGCACATGGGACATGCCGCAATCAGAGGAAATGCAAAAGTGGCAGGTTCGGATGGATTGTTATATGAAACTCCGCTTCCTGCAGGTGAAGTTACCGTAGCCGATATTTTTAAAACAAAGAACTATGCTACCGGATGTGTCGGTAAATGGGGAATGGGAGGACCGGGTACGGAAGGTATGCCCGACAAACATGGTTTTGATTATTTCTACGGTTATCTGGGGCAGCGTTTTGCTCATAGTTATTACCCTGAGTTCTTGCATGAGAATGAGCAGAAGATTATGCTGGATGGGAAATATTATTCGCATGACTTGATGTTGGAAAAGGCTTTGAACTTTATTGATGAAAATGCGCAGAAACCTTTCTTCCTTTATTTTTCACCGACCATACCCCATGCTGATCTCGATATAATGGGGGAAGCGATGACGGAATATGAGGGGGAATTTTGTGAAACTCCTTTTGGAGGAAGCAGAGACGGTTATAAATCGCAGCAAAGTCCGCGTGCGGCGTATGCGGCGATGGTTACTTATTTGGATAAAAGTGTAGGTTTGATTATTAAAGAGTTAAAAGAGAAAGGTTTGTATGATCATACAATAATTGTTTTTACTTCCGATAATGGAGTCCATTCGGAGGGAGGGCACGATCCATCTTATTTTGACAGTAATGGTCCGTTTAGAGGTCAGAAAAGAGATTTATATGAAGGAGGTATCCGTACTCCGTTCGTCATTCAATGGCCGGGAGTTATTCCACAAGGGGTAGTTACCAATCATATTTCTGCATTTTGGGATTTTTTGCCTACTATAGGTGAATTGGTGCAGGCGGATATCCCTCAAAATATTGATGGTATATCTTATTTGCCTACTCTTACGGGAAAAGGTACTCAGAAGGAGCATGATTGTATTTATTATGAGTTCTTTGAATTTGGAGGAAAGCAATCTATTATGACTCCTGATGGTTGGAAGTTAGTGAGGTTGGAAGTTAGTGATCCGTCTAAAACCTACGAAGAATTGTATAATATTTATACAGATCCGGCGGAAACTTCCAATGTGATAAAACAATATCCTGATGTGGCAAAAAAATTAAAGAATATGATAGGTGGTCAGCGTGTTGAAAATGCCCGTTTCCATTTTTAAATAATTAGATTTATGAAGCAATCCTTATTATTAAAGAAATGCAGTAAGTTCTGTTATGTACTTTTTGCAGTTTGTGGCTGTTTGGCTTGTACACAGAGTCAGACGATTGAATGGCCGCAAGTGACTAACGAGACTAAGCCTTGGACGCGATGGTGGTGGGAAGGCAATGCGGTCAGGACTACTGACTTGGATACGGTTATGCGTAAGTATCAGGAGGCAAATCTGGGTGGATTGGAGATCACTCCTATTTATGGAATACATGGTTATGAGGACCGCTTTAAAGATTTTCTTTCTCCGGAATGGGTTGATTTGTTTCTGTATACTTTGCAGGAAGCAAAGCTGTTGGGGTTAGGTATTGATCTGGCTAATGCTTCGGGATGGCCGTTTGGAGGACCTTGGGTTACTCCCGAAGATGCGTGCAAGACGTTGGCTTATAAAACTTATCAATTGAAAGAAGGCGAACAATTAGGTGAACCTGTCCGATATAAGGAAGAAGGCTTTGTCAGATTGGCAGGGCATACTCCGGTAAAACTGGAGGATCTGAAAGAACCGGTCAGTGCGAATGCCGATTTACAGACATTGGCATTGGATCAGGTACGATATAAAAAGGAACTGCCTTTGATTATAGTGACCGCTAATAGTGATAAAGGTGAATGTCTCGATTTGACTTCAAAAATAAAACCGGATGGCACATTGGACTGGACGGCTCCTCAAGGTGACTGGACTATTTGTGCTCTGTTCCAAGGTCATCATGGAAAAATGGTAGAACGCGCAGGTCCTGGTGGTGAAGGCAATGTGATAGATCATTTTTCAGCTTCGGCCATTGATCATTATCTCAGTAAATTTGATGAGGCTTTTCAAGGAAAGGATATCAGTTATCTGAGGTATTATTTTAATGACTCTTATGAAGTGGACGATGCAAGAGGAGAGTCAAATTGGACTCCTGCTTTTTTTGACGAATTCCAAAAGTATAGGGGATATGATTTGCGTCAACACTTACCTGCATTATTAGGTATGGATACACCGGACAAGAATGCAAGGGTGTTGTATGATTATAGGCAAACCATAAACGATTTATTGATAAATCATTATTCCATTCGTTGGCAACACTGGGCGGCAAAACAAGGAAAGGGTATAAGGAATCAGGCTCATGGTTCTCCTGCCAATATTCTGGATTTGTATGCAGTGAGTGATGTGCCCGAAATAGAAGGGCGTGATTTGGTCAGTATAAAAGCGGCTCCGTCTGTAGCCCATACGGAAGGAAAGAAGTTGTCGTCTTCAGAAAGTGCGACTTGGCTGGATGAACATTTCCAATCGAATCTGGGAGATGTAAAGAAAGCGCTTGACCTTTTCTTTCTGGGCGGGGTGAATCATATTTTTTATCATGGCACTTGTTTCAGTCCGCAGGAGGCTCCCTGGCCGGGATGGTTGTTTTATGCGGCAGTCCATTTTAATCCGAATAATCCGTTCTGGGAGGATTTTAAATATTTGAATCAGTATGTTACTCGCGTGCAGTCATTTTTACAGGATGGCACTCCTGATAATGATGTCCTTTTATATTATAACATAGCCGATGTGATGTCTGAGCAAGGGAACAGAAGTCTTCAACACTTTAGCGGATTGGATCGTAATATGTTGGAATCTTCAGTTAGAGAAAGTGCGGTTACTTTAACAGAGAATGGTTATGCGTGGGATATGATTTCTGACAAGCAACTTCTTAAAACTAATATTGAGAAAGAAATGATTGTAACGCCTGGTGCCGCATATAAAACCGTTCTTGTTTCGGCGGCGCAATATATTCCTTATGAAACAATGGAAAAACTGATGGCTTTGGCTGATGAAGGTGCTACCGTTGTGTTTTATAAGGGAATTCCTCAAAATATGGCCGGAATGATTCTTTCGGAAGAAAAACAGGCTCATTTTAAAGAAATGCTGGATGCTCTGGACTTTCATGCTGAAGGTGCTGTTAAATGTGCTCGTGTAGGTAAGGGGAAGATTTGTTTGTCAGATGATATTAATGCTCTGATGAATGAGGCGAATGTGGGTGCCGAGAAAATGTATCAGGCAGGTCTGCAATGTATCCGCAGAAATAGTGCGACGGGAAAATATTACTTTATAGAAAATAGCAGCGATCGTAAAATAGAGGATTGGATTCCACTTCGTACAGAAGCTCGGAGTGCGGCGATTTTCAATCCAATGACCGGTGCCAGTGGTTTGGCCGCTATGAAACGCAATGACGGGCAAACAGATGTTTACTTGGAATTGAATCCGGGTGAAACTGTCATTGTATCAACTTCCAGTCAGAATTTTACAGGAGATGCCTATGCTTATTATCAAAATGCAGGTGAGCCAAATCCTGTTTCCGGCAGTTGGACTGTTTCTTTTGTTCAAGGAGGTCCTCAGCTTCCTGCTTCCATAACAGTGGACAGCTTGGCGTCATGGACTGATTTCGCAGGGGATGAATATAAGGCTTTTTCAGGAACAGCCGTTTACACGACTACTATAGACAAGGTACCTGTAGCGGATGTGATAAAATTGGATCTTGGCTCTGTAGCGGAAAATGCATCTGTCTATTTGAATGGAGATTATATCGGTACAGTGATTGATTCTCCTTATCAACTGTATATTCCTGCTGAAAAATTCAAAGGACAGGATGAATTAGTTGTCAGAGTGGCCAATTCTATGGCGAATAGAATTGCTTATATGGATAAGAAGGGAATGGATTGGAAGATTTTCTATAATGTAAACATGTCTGCAAGGAAAAAGGAAAATGTGAAGAACGGTATCTTTGATGCTTCTAATTGGGAACCCAAACCTTCAGGTCTATTAGGTCCTGTCATGTTGATTCCGGTTGTAGTGAAGCGATAAATCATATAGTTCTGATGTTGCAACTTGTAGAATAAATGTTTCAGGATGCTTGTTTATTATGTTGATTTTTAGCTTGTTATATAAATAGGCGTAATATGAGCATCCTGGCGATTTGCTTTGAACGAATTTCTATAAAAATGTACCTTATTCTATGGTAGGCAAGAGAACTTTATGCTAGTTTTGCAACAAACAATTTGAGATAGCTATGAGAAACAAAATTCTTTTATTTTTATTGACTTTTATAGGAATAAGTCAGATTGCGGCAGCATCAGCTGTCCGTGATAAATACAATTTTAATGCTGAATGGTTACTTTATGTCGGCGATATACCGGAAGCCAAAGAGGTACGTTTTCAGGATGCGAATTGGAAGAAAGTAACATTACCTCGTCCTTTTAATGAAGATGAGGCTTTTCGTTTGAGCATAGAGCAATTGACGGATACTGTGGTGTGGTATCGTAAACATTTCCGTCTGCCTGCCGGCAGCAAGAACAAAAAAGTCTTTGTTGAATTTGAAGGTGTCCGTCAAGGAGCTGATTTTTATATCAATGGTGAATATATCGGCTTGCATGAAAATGGCGCGATGGCTGTAGGTTTCGATTTGACTCCTTATATTAAATATGGACAGGAGAATGTCATGGCGGTCCGTATTGATAACAATTGGAATTATAAGGAACGTGCTACCGGCACCAAATATCAGTGGAGTGACCGTAATTTCAATGCCAATTATGGAGGTATACCTAAGAATGTATGGCTTCATGTAACCGATAAGGTTTATCAGACACTTCCCTTGTACAGTAATTTAAAAACTACCGGGGTTTATATCTATGCGGAAGATATCCGTGTGAAGTCTCGTAAGGCTGTGGTTCATGCGGAGTCTGAAATAAAAAATGAATATAATCGGGATAAGAAAGTCGCTTATAAGGTTGAAGTGCTTGACCGTGACGGGAAAAGCATAAAAAGTTTTGAGGGTACTCAGACGGTAGTAAAACCGGGTGAAACTGCGACTTTGGAAGCTTCGGCAGAAATAGACGGACTTCATTTCTGGAGTTGGGGATACGGATATTTGTACACAGTAAAAACCAGTTTATGGGTGGATGGCAGAAAAGTAGATGAAGTGGCTACCCGTACCGGTTTCCGTAAAACTCGTTTCGGCAGAGGAATGATTTGGTTGAATGACCGGGTGATTCAGATGAAAGGTTTTGCACAGCGTACCAGTAATGAATGGCCGGGAGTCGGTATGAGTGTTCCTGCATGGCTGAGTGATTATAGCAACGGTCTGATGGTGGAAGATAATGCCAACTTGGTTCGTTGGATGCATATCACCCCTTGGAAGCAGGATATTGAATCGTGCGACCGTGTGGGATTGATTCAGGCGATGCAGGCCGGTGATGCGGAAAAAGACCGTGAAGGCCGTCAATGGGAACAACGTACAGAATTGATGCGTGATGCCATTATTTACAACCGTAATAATCCGAGTATTTTGTTCTATGAATGTGGAAACGAATCAATCAGTCGTGAGCACATGATAGAAATGAAAGCGATTCGTGATAAGTATGACCCTCATGGAGGCCGTGCCATCGGTTCTCGTGAAATGCTTGATATTCGTGAAGCCGAATATGGTGGCGAGATGCTTTATATCAATAAGAGCAAACATCATCCGATGTGGGCCATGGAATACTGCCGTGATGAAGGTCTGCGCAAATATTGGGATGAATATTCTTATCCTTATCATAAAAATGGGGAAGGAAATAATTCATTCCGTTCTGCAATGACTAATAAGGTCCAGAAAAAGGTGGATGCCCGTGCTTATAATCACAATCAGGATTCCTTTACTATTGAGAATGTGATTCGTTGGTTTGATTATTGGCGTGAACGTCCGGGTACCGGTGACCGTGTCAGCTCGGGAGGTGTGAAAATCATCTTCTCGGATACGAATACACATTATCGTGGTGTGGAGAATTATCGTCGTAGTGGTGTGACAGATGCCATGCGCATCCCTAAAGATCCTTTCTATGCACATCAGGTGATGTGGGATGGATGGGTGGATATAGAGAATCCCCGTATTCATATCGTTGGTCATTGGAACTATAAAGAAGATGTGGTTAAACCTGTTTATGTGGTATCCAGTGCAGAAAAAGTGGAATTGTTCCTGAATGGCAAATCTTTAGGAAACGGTCAAAGAGATTATCATTTCTTGTATACTTTCAAAGATGTGGCATTTGTTCCGGGCAAGTTGGAAGCTGTAGGGTATGATAAGAATGGAAAAGAATGTTGCCGTGCTGAATTGCAGACCGCAGGCAAGCCGGAACAAATTAAACTCAGTGTGATTCAAAATCCTAAAGGTTGGAAAGCGGATGGTGCTGATATGGTATTGCTTCAAGTGGAAGTGATGGATAAAGATGGCAGACGTTGCCCGCTGGCTAATGATCTGATACATTTTGACGTAGAGGGACCGGCTGAATGGCGTGGTGGAATAGCACAAGGTAAAGATAATTATATTCTTTCAAAAGACTTGCCTGTAGAATGTGGAGTCAACCGGGCTTTGATACGCTCTCTTACAACTCCGGGAACGGTTCGTATAACAGCCAAGGCTGATGGACTGCAATCTGCTGAAATCAGTCTTTCTTCCGCACCGGTTGAAGTGAAGAATGGCTTGAGTGACTATATTCCGGGAGATGAACTGGAGGGCAGGCTGACCCGTGGAGAAACTCCGTTGACTCCTTCTTACAAAGATACGAAAGTCGATGTGAATATCTTATCGGCGGTTGCCGGAACCAACCAGGATGAAGCGATCAAAAGTTTCGATGATAATGAATTGAGTGAATGGAAGAATGATGGCAGGCTGAATACTGCATGGATAACCTATCGTTTGGAGCGTGCGGCCCGTGTGGATGAAATTTGCATGAAACTTACCGGTTGGCGCTTGCGCAGCTATCCTTTGGAAATATATGCAGGTGATGAACTGATTTGGAGTGGTGAGACTGCAAAGAGTTTGGGATATATCCACTTGAATGTAAAACCTGTATTGACAAATGAAATAACCATCCGTTTGAAAGGTGCCAGCAAGGAGGGAGACGGTTTCGGACAAATTGTAGAGGTTGCTGCGCCTGCTGCGGGTGAGTTGGATTTGTTTAAGGCAAAAAATGGCGATAAGACTAATCACGAGTTACGCATTGTTGAAATTGAGTTTAAAGAAAATTTGTGGCAATAAAGAGGTAGATATTTTTGGAGGTAAAGATTGATAGACAGGATTTTCTTTTGTTAAGCAGATAGGCGGGGAGCCTCCCCGCCTGTATTAAGGTTTTATAAATTGTAAGATGAAACATTGTATTATGATGAATATGCTTCTGCTTGTCGGAAGCATATTCGCTTTTTCCCAACCTTACAGTGGAGAAAAGCTTTCAAGAGGATTGATCGGAATTCCGACAGAGAATGGAATGTATTTTAGCTGGCGCATGACCTTGGAGGATGCAGCCGGATTGCAATTTGATTTATACCGTAGTTCCAATGGAGGTGCGGAGGTAAAGTTAAATAAAGAACCGATAGATCGGACTTCCGATTTTTAGATCGCACGGTTGATTACACGGTGGATAATCGTTGGACTTTAAAAGCAACTACCGGGGAAGTTGCTACCTGGACTCGTCTGAAGGGAGAGGAACGGAATCCTTATTTAAGTATTCCTATTTGTAAACCGGAAGACGGAGAAATAGCAGGTGAGCCATTTACTTATACAGCTAATGATTGTAGCGTGGGCGATCTGGATGGTGATGGAGAGTATGAGATTATTTTAAAATGGTCTCCTTCTAATTCAAAGCGACCGCCACAACGGGGCTTTACCGGTAATACCTATTTGGATGCATATAAAATGGATGGAACCAGGTTGTGGCGTATTGATTTGGGGCCGAATGTACGTTCCGGAGCAGCCACGACTAATTTTCTGGTCTTTGATTTTGATGGAGATGGATGTGCGGAAATTTGTTGTAAAACGGGAGATGGTACTGTCGATGGACTGGGACATCGGATAGGAGATGCCCAAGTCGACTGGAGGACATGGGATAAAAAGAGTCCTACGTATGGTAAGATAGTAAATGGTCCGGAATATCTCACGGTTTTTGAAGGACGTACCGGAAAAGAACTGGATTCGAAAGAATATATTCCAACCCGTTATCCTTTGGATGGTTGGGGAGGTGTAGGTGGCAATTGTGGTAATGACAATACTGGTGGTCGTTCAGACCGTTTTACAGCCGGAGTAGCTTTTCTGGATGGAAAAACGCCTTCACCTGTCATGGTAAGAGGATGGTACGGACGGACGGTGGTGGCTGCATGGACTTTTACAAACGGGGCATTGAAACATACATGGACTTTTGATAGCGCGACACCGGGTTGGGAGACCTATTCGGGTATGGGAAATCATAGTGTGACCGTAGCGGATTTTGATGGTGATGGTTGTGACGAAATCTGTGTGGGGGCTATGACTGTAGACCATGACGGTAAAGGACTGTTTACTACGGGTCTGCGTCACGGAGATGCTTTACATGCCGGGCGTTTTATTCCTTCCCGTCAAGGTATGCAGGTTTTTGGCGTGCATGAAAATGAAGGCGATAATGAAATTGTAAAGCGTACTCCTGCCGTAGCTATGTTTGATGGAGCGACCGGAGAAATTATCTGGCAGGATGGCTTGGGACAAGATGCCGGCCGTGGAGTAGCTGCCGATATTGATCCGCGTTATGATGGAGCAGAGTGTTGGTGCAATATAGGAGGTTTGAGAAGAGGGGACACCGGAGAAATAATCTGTAATAGAAAGCCTGATTCCTGCAATTTTACCATTTATTGGGACGCCGATCCTTTGGCGGAACTACTGGATCATGTTTCCATCAGTAAATGGAATTGGAATACGGAAAGTACGGATTTATTATTGAAAGCCGAGGGAGTTGTTTCCAATAATGGAACAAAAGGTAATCCGTGTTTGTCGGGTGATATTTTAGGAGATTGGCGGGAAGAGGTTATTTGGGCCTCCGAAGACCAGACGGAATTACGTATTTATTCTACTACCATACCGGCTGTGGACAGACGTGCCACATGGATGAATGACCGTCAGTACAGGTTGGCGATAGCTTGGCAGAATGTTGCGTATAACCAACCACCGCACCCTAGTTTCTAGCCTTGTCGCTACTCCGATTAGGATAGATGTACTATTGGTTGAACGAATAAACAGGAAAATGAATGAATTTCTATTCTCCTGTTTGTCCGTTCGTCTTATTTTTGTGAGAGATTTGAAATGCAATAAAAGAAAAACACTATAAATGTCATGAAAGGAAATAAACTTTGTTTATGCTTTTTGTTAGCTGCCGGAGTAGGGCTTGGAGCACATGCTCAGAATAAGATAACTGCTCCGATGAAGGATGTGAATCAAGTCATTGATAATACGCTTGATAGTTTAAATGTGGCGCGTTCCGCCCGTCCTGTTTCAGGTTCCAGCCGGAAAGGGGATAATCCGGTGTTGTTCCTTGTTGGAAATTCAACCATGCGTACCGGTACTTTGGGCAATGGAAATAACGGTCAATGGGGATGGGGATATTTTGAACACGAGTATTTTGATGAAAATAAGATAACCGTTGAAAATCACGCATTGGGAGGAACCAGCAGCCGTACTTTTTATAACCGGTTGTGGCCTGATGTGTTGAAAGGAGTTCGTAAAGGTGACTGGGTTATCATAGAATTGGGACATAATGACAATGGTCCGTACGATAGTGGCCGTGCCCGTGCCTCTATTCCGGGAATTGGCAAAGACAGTCTGAATGTGACTATTAAAGAAACAGGAGCAAAAGAGACCGTATATACGTATGGGGAATATATGCGTCGTTTTATTCATGATGTGAAGAAAAAAGGCGCTCATCCTATTTTGATGTCCCTGACTCCTCGCAACGCTTGGGAAGATGCAGACAGCACTATTATCACCCGGGTGAATCAGACATTTGGATTATGGGCGAAGCAGGTAGCTAAAAAAGAGAGAATTCCTTTTATTGATCTGAATGATATCTCGGCGCGCAAATTTGAGAAATTCGGCAAAGAAAAAGTAAAGTATATGTTCTATCTGGACCGTATTCACACAAGTGCTTTTGGCGCGCGTGTCAATGCAGAATCTGCTGCCGAAGGAATCCGTAACTATAAGGGATTGGAACTGGCGCGTTATTTGAAACCGGTAGAAAAAGATACGGTTACGGGGGCTACCCGTAAAAAAGGGAATCCTGTATTGTTTACGGTGGGAGACAGCACTGTGAAAAATGCCGATAAAGATGAAAATGGCATGTGGGGATGGGGAAGTGTTATTCACGAACTGTTTGACACAGAAAGGATCTCTGTAGAGAATCATGCGAAAGCAGGCCGTAGTGCGCGTACTTATTTAGATGAAGGGCGTTGGGATAAAATCTATCATGCACTTCAGCCGGGAGACTTTGTTTTGATACAATTCGGACATAATGATGCTGGTGACATAAACACAGGGAAAGCGCGTGCGGAATTACCCGGTTCGGGAAATGAAAGCAAGGTCTTCAAAATGGAGAAAACCGGCAGCTATCAAGTGGTTTATTCTTTCGGCTGGTATTTGCGTAAGTTTATTATGGATGTAAAAGAAAAGGGAGCTGTTCCTATTGTCCTGAGTCATACACCCCGCAATAAGTTTGATAATGGTGAGATAGAGCGCAATACCAGTTCTTTTGGTAAATGGACGCGTGAAGCGGCAGAAGCGACCGGGGCTTATTTTATAGATTTGAATAAAATATCGGGAGACAAGCTTCAGGATATGGGATACAATCAAGGTTTGCGTGTAGTAGGAGCGTATTTCAATCATGACCATACCCATACCTCTTTGAAAGGTGCCCGTATGAATGCCCGGAGTATTGCTGACGGGCTGAAAGCTACGGACTGTCCGTTAAAAGACTTTTTAAAGTAAATGAAAACAAAACCACATCGTATGAAAAATCTGTTTCTGTTTTTATTTCTATTAGTTGTCTTTACGTCAAAGGCACAGGATAATAGAGTATCCGGTTTGAACTCCCGCCAGTTTACTAAATACTGGAAGGTTGAATCGGAATCGCCTGATTATAAAGTGACGTTTCAGGGAGATACCGCTGAGATAGTATCTCCCAAGGGATTGACTCTTTGGAGAAAAGAGAAGATGAGTGGAAAAGTGACCATTGAATATGATGCATGTGTGGTGGTGGAGTCGGATGGAGATCGTCTGAGTGATTTGAACTGCTTCTGGATGGCATCAGACCCTCAATATCCCGATAATTTATGGAAGCGCGAAAAATGGCGTAGCGGTATATTCCTGAATTGTTATTCTTTACAACTTTACTATTTGGGATATGGTGGTAATCATAACTCTACTACACGTTTCCGTCGTTATGATGGGGATGAGTCAGGTATTACAAATCCTAAAGCCCGTCCTGCTATTCTAAAGGAATATACGGATGCCGGACATTTGCTGAAGCCGAATCATTGGTATCACATCAAGATTACCAACGAGAACAATAGGGTTAGTTATTACATAGACGGTGAGCGCTTGGTGGACTTCAGGGATGCTGACCCGTTACGGGAAGGCTGGTTTGGCTTTCGCACCACCTTGTCGCGTACTCGTATTACAAATTTCAGTTATGAATGCTCATCGCAAGAGGCGACTACTGTTCCTTTGCAATGGATTGGTGAGACTCCCCGGCAGGATAAGGCCGTAAGTTTCGGAGTGCCTTTTGATAAAGGGGAAGTTTTTCCGGAAACAAGCTACGGCTATCTGCAGAGAGTGGTGAGGATATTCCTATTGATACCTGGACTTTGGCTTATTGGCCGGATGGTTCTGTAAAGTGGGGAGGAATAGCAGGAGTTATTCCTGCCGGAACAGAAAAACTGACTCTGGAAAAGGCGGTAAAGAAATCTAAAGCGAAATCCAAACTGCCGGATACAGATAAAAAGAAGTCCGTTTCTGTTACAGAAACATCACAGGGTATTCATATTTCTACCGGAGTCATTTCAGCATATATACCTCGTCAAGGCGAATTTTTGATAGATAGTCTGTTATATAAAGGTGTGAAAGTAGGAGAAAAGGCTAGGCTTATATGTCATACGCAAAGTGAACCGGTACTTGAAAGTACTTCTCAAGTTTCTTTCACTAATTATATAGGAGAACTGAAATCTGTAACTGTAGAGCGTGCCGGTTCTGTGCGTGCGCTTGTTAAATTGGAAGGGGTACACAAAAGTCCGAATGGTCGTGAGTGGTTGCCCTTTGTGGTACGGCTTTATTTTTATGGTGGCAGTGAGCAAGTGAAAATGGTGCATAGCTTTGTATATGACGGAGATCAGAACAAAGATTTCATTCGCGCTTTGGGAGTTCGTTTTGATGTTCCTATGCGTGAGGCTTTATACAATCGCCATGTAGCTTTCTCTTGTGCCGATGGTGGAGTCTGGAGCGAACCCGTTCAGCCTTTGGTGGGACGACGCATACTTACATTGGGTAAAACCGGAAATGGAGAATCTTCGTTACAGCAACAGCAGATGGAAGGAAAACGCATTCCTTCTTATGAAGCTTTTGACGAAAAGAACCGTGCTTTGCTTGATCATTGGGCTTCTTGGGACAGTTATCGTCTGTCCCAACTGACAGCGGATGCATTTTCAATCCGTAAACGTGCCAATGACAATAATCCTTGGATAGGTACTTTCTCCGGTACACGTAGTGAGGGTTATGCCTTTGCCGGAGATATAACCGGAGGCATAGGACTTGAGTTGCATGATTTCTGGCAGTCTTATCCGTCTTCTATTGAAATCTCGGATGCAAAAACTCCGGTGGCTGCTCTTACCGCATGGATATGGAGTCCGGATGCTGAGCCGATGGACTTGCGCCATTATGATAATGTTGCCCATGACTTGAATGCCAGTTACGAAGATGTGCAAGAGGGAATGAGCACTCCTTATGGAATTGCCCGTACAACGACTCTTACCTTGATACCTCAGGGTGGTTATAGCGGAAAGAAAGCTTTTGCAGAACAAGCTAAACAACTTGCCGGGCCGGGAGTGCTGATGCCTGTACCTGACTATTTGCATGCCAAGCAGGCATTTGGTGTTTGGAGCCTTCCTGATCGTAGTACTCCTTTCCGTGCCCGGGTGGAAGACAGGCTGGATGCTTATATCAGCTTCTATCAAAAAGCGATAGAACAAAACAAATGGTATGGTTTCTGGAATTATGGGGATGTGATGCATGCATACGATCCTGTCCGCCATACCTGGCGTTATGACATCGGAGGTTTTGCATGGGATAACACGGAACTGGCTTCTAATATGTGGCTATGGTATAATTTCCTGCGTACCGGACGTGCTGATATCTGGCGCATGGCAGAAGCTATGACCCGTCATACGGCGGAAGTGGATGTGTATCATATCGGCCCGAATGCAGGATTGGGTAGCCGGCACAACGTCAGTCATTGGGGATGTGGAGCTAAAGAAGCACGGATCAGTCAGGCTGCCTGGAATCGTTTCTACTATTATCTTACTACGGACGACCGATGCGGTGATTTAATGACTGAAGTAAAAGATGCCGATCAGAAATTGTACACGCTGGACCCCATGCGTCTGGCACAACCTCGTAGTCAGTATCCTTGTACGGCACCTGCACGTCTCCGCATCGGTCCCGACTGGTTGGCATACGCCGGAAACTGGATGACAGAATGGGAGCGTACCGGCAATACGGCTTATCGTGACAAAATTATAGCCGGGATGAAAAGTATTGTGGCACTGCCCAACCGTATCTTTACAGGTCCGTTGGCTTTAGGTTATGATCCGGCTACAGGGATTATTACCAGCGAATGTGACCCCAAGTTAGAAAGTACAAATCATTTGATGACCATCATGGGAGGTTTTGAAGTCATGAATGAAATGATCCGTATGGTTGATTATCCCGAATGGAATGAGGCATGGCTTGATCTTGCCGCCCGTTATAAGCAGAAAGCATGGGAGTTAAGGAAGAATCGTTTCCGTATATCCCGTTTGTTGGGATATGCAGCCTATCATACCCGTAATGCAAAAATGGCGGAAGAGGCTTGGACAGATTTATTTTCCCGCTTGGAACATACTCCGGCTCCACCTTTCCGTATAGAAACTGTTCTTCCGCCGGAAGTTCCCGCTCCTTTGGATGAATGTACAAGTATCAGTACCAATGATGCCGCCCTTTGGAGCCTGGATGCCATTTATATGCAGGAAGTGATTCCGGTGGATGGTGATAAGTGATGTGAAGATTATCGTTTAGTAGGTATGGATTACACGGATTCCACAAGGTGTTTTTATTCTTTTTGTGGAATTCGTGTAAATCCCTCTTCCACCTCTTTATTGGGAAAGCTTAAATGGCAGATACCGAATTCCTCATCATATTCCTTGATAGTAAGGTATCCGTTCAGGTAAAGCATCGGAATAAGATCTGGTGATTCCCAATCTATACTATTTAATGCTTGCTTACTAGTTGCTGTATGTGCCATCCGTTCCAGATTGTAATGATGTCTTTTTAGCAGTTCCACCAAGTAAGTAGGAGTCCCCGTTTCGAACCAGTAACTGCCAAATTCCTTGCGCTTGAAAGCATTGAGCAGACTGAACGGATTATACATGCCGATGGAGTTGTGGGTGAAGTGATAGCCATCATAATATTGTCTTAGTTTTTCGCAGAGGCTGTCATATGTCATATTTTGTACATCTGCAAATTCATGAAGTTCGGTTTCCAAATTCTTATGAATTTCTTTTTCGCTGATGCCACATAATTCTATATATTCATTCCACATCGAAATATCATCCAGATTATTCAGATCACTGAATACACTTACTTTTCCAAACTTAGTTACTCCTGTCAGCATGGCGAATTTGATGCAGCCGTCCTTGCTTTTCAATGCTCCGTAGAATGCTTTAAGTGTTTCGCGAAAACTATTTTGCAATTCTTTGTTGCCGATGGCCTGCAACATGGGCTTGTCATATTCGTCTACCAGAATCACTACACGTTGGCCTGTTTGTTCATAGGCGCGCTGAATGGTGCCTTCAAAACGCATGGACAAGGAATCTTCGGCAGGCTCGCTTCCATATAGCTTTTCCCAGGTTATCAATGTACGGTTCAGTTTGCTTTCCAAACTTTGTGGACTATCATATTTCTGTGTATTCAGGTCAATGTGCAGTATGGGATATTTTGTCCAGTCCTTTTCCAGTTTCTCCATAGCTAGTCCTTGAAAAAGTTCCTTTTTCCCTTGGAAATAAGCTTCTAGAGTGGAGATAAGCAGGCTTTTTCCGAAGCGGCGTGGGCGGCTCATGAAATAATAGCGTCCGGATTTTACCAATTGATAAATCAATGCTGTTTTATCAATATAGAAATAGCCATCCAGGCGGAGACTTTCAAAATTCTGTATACCGATAGGATAAATCTTATTGCCCATACTTTTTTGTTTTAGAATGATAACATACAAAGTTACTGATTTCCTTTTTATTTCCTGTATTTTCAGTGAATTCTTTTGGAATAATGTTTTGTTTTTAAGTAGATATGTCACAGAGAGGAATACAGAAACTTTTCATCTTTTGTTTCTTAATTTATGTCGCTGGTTGATGTGGGTAAAGTATAATTTATGAGATACCTTATTAGAAAAATCAATAACAGATTAAAATGGGTTCACCTGAAGAAATTTATTGGAACATGGTAAAAAACAATAGAAAGTTGGACGCGAAAATGCCCTCATGCTCTCACTTTTTTCATAACTTGTTTATAATGAACTGCTTATTAGTGGTGATAGCATCGGTGTTAGTGAGGGCATTGCCCTCACTAATGGATGCTTAAAAATAAATTATTCAAACTCTACCGCATGATACAAAGTACCTTTATTGCTGGCTTTTGGGGGAATGCTCAGCTTGCAGAGAATGCGTCTGGAATAATTTATATTCTTGATTTATAGTCCTTTTTATGCGTATGTCCTTTCGGGTAATTGAAAATCTTCATGAGTGGTCAGCCCTTCTTTCTTCTTCTCTGAAGTAGCAGAAGAAAAGTGACATTTAAAAAACTGCTCCAAAGGCAAAATTTGCTCAAATTCGGTGTTGTTTTGCCACAATACCCTACTCTTTTTCATCATTCACCCCCTAACGTTCGTTCTTATAAAGCAGTTGCATGGCTTGTGAATCGAGTTGGTGGTAGTCTATGTGTGCATATTTCCCTGTCTCTTATTTGTTTTCTTTCTTTTCCTTTCCTACTTTTTATATGTTTGTAATTGCTTATCCACCTAGGTGGTTAAGTCTAACTACGAAGGTGGTTAAAGTTAACCATGAAGGTGACTAGACTTAATCACGTCCGTGGTTAACAGATATTGAACTTTTAATCAGGGTAGACGCATTATATTTATTACTATATTCTTATTTGCTATTTCTTTACTATCTTATTGGTAATTACTATATTAGTCCAATACTTCGGTAAATTTTTACCGAAACTTTAAAATTAAACATTAGAATCGGCTACAGCTGGCTCGATAATATTAAAGAGGTCATTGAAATATTGTCAAAACGAATGGTTAAGCATTAAGAATTGTGGTCGAAAAAAAGAAGCTAATCCACTGATAATAAGAAGAAAGAGTATTGCATAATTTGTTATTTTTTAGTAAATTAGAAGTCTCTGAACTCTTCTGATTATGACTAAAAAAACACTCCTTATGCAATACCAATCTGAGTGCCGGTCGGCTCTCAAATCAGTTGTAAATATACGCAAACCTTTTGAAAATGACGCGGTTCTCTATTATCCGACATTGGAAAGGAAAACAGGAAAGCGTGGTCATCCTAAGTGGTTTGACGGTAAGATTGACTTTACCAATTTGGACCTGACCCGATGTACGGAATACAAGGTGAATAAAGGGAAACTATACGAATTGGGGGTATATGCAAAAGCTCTCAAGAGGTACGTCTCCTTATCCATCTGGTATCCGATGGATGGAAGGACAGACAAGTGGTACCTGTATTTCTCTACGGACGATTCCAATGCGTCACTCACGGCTGTCAACTTGGTCAAAGCGGCATGCAAAAGGCAAGGAATGACATACTCCATATCCTCGTGCAAGTCAATCATATACAATGCTTCTATGCTTGAACGATTTATTTGCGTGTCTGGTATAAACCCAGACCCACAAGTTATTGACAAACTTTTCAAAGAACTCATTTTATTTACGACCAAAGCAGTTTAGCTTTGGCTAATTTTTAACGAACTATTATCTAAATATTTGAATTATGATTATCTTTGTTTCCATGATAAATTTATGATGCATGAATAAAGATATGAATCGTCTAAAAGTAGTGTTCGCGGAAACAAAACGCACGAGCAGGTGGCTGGCAGAACAATTGGGTAAAGATCAAGCTACGGTTTCTAAATGGTGTACTAACACCAGTCAACCGAGCCTTGAAACATTATTCCAAATAGCAGAATGTTTAGGTGTCAAAGTTCAAGATTTGATAAGCAAAGATACCTCTAAAGACCATGAGTAAGATACAAAATATAGATAGCCACATCATCGCAGATATTGCGGAACGCATCGAGCGATTGATTACGAATGCACGAGCAAATGTTGCACGAGTAGTTAATATTACCGAAGTCATCACCAAATATGAAATAGGGCGCATTATTGTAAATGTCGTACAAGAAGGTGAAGAACGTGCAACATACGGTAAACAGTTATTGAAAGGTGTATCAGAGGTATTGACAGAAAGACTTGGCGATGGATGGTCGGTAGAAACCTTGAAAAGATGCCGTAAGTTTTTCACGATATATTCGGTAAAACAGATCGGCACAACAGTGTTGACCGAATCGTCGGATGGTAATTTGGTCAACACTGTTGACCAAATTCAAAAAACGGTAAAAAGCTCAACAAAATTGACTGACACATACCCGTTTACGCTTTCTTGGTCTCATTATTTAGTGTTAATGCGTATCGAATCCGAAGCAGAACGGAGTTTCTATGAAATCGAATGCCACAAGCAGAATTGGAGTGTTCGACAACTGCAAAGACAATATAATTCAAGCCTGTATGAACGATTGGCTCTTAGCAGAGACAAAGAGGCTGTCATGCGTTTGGCACAAGAGGGACAAACTATTAATAATCCTGATGACATCATCAAGAATCCGTTAACATTAGAATTTTTGGGACTTAAATCTGATGTATCATATTCTGAGACCAAGTTGGAAAATGCTATAATAGGAAAGATGCAGCATTTCTTATTAGAAATGTTATGTAAAGGTTTGCATAAGAG